>DATMNZ010000001.1:0-15993 GCA_035568495.1 Saccharimonadales bacterium (SeqCode)
TCGGCGATCTATGACATTCCGCTGAAGCCCTTGACGGCGGACCTGCCCAAAGAGCGACCGGCAGCCAGGCCATTTCCAATCGAAATACAGGACGCCAAAGGCTGCCTTCGATATACCGCCCGCGTGCTGCGCGGGGTGAAGATCGGGCCTTCACCGGAAAAAGTTCTCGAACACCTGCGCATTGAAGAGCAGAGCGGCATCAGCAACGCCGTAGACGCCAGCAATTACACGCTCATGGAAATGGGGCATCCCACCCATGCATTCGATCTCGACAAGTTGGAAGGCGGCAAGATCATCGTACGCCGCGCCCGCAGTGGTGAAACGCTCAAGACACTCGATGGCGTTGACCGCAAGCTGACCACGGACGACCTGATCATCGCCGATGCGGCCAAGCCGGTCGCGCTAGCAGGCGTGATGGGCGGCATGGATTCAGCGATTTCCGTCTCCACGAAAAACATCCTGATCGAATCGGCCTGGTTTGATCCGGCCTCGGTGCGCAAGACCGCCCGCTATCACGGCATGCACACCGATGCCTCGCATATCTTTGAACGCGGCGCCGATTGGGGCGCGACTATGCTGGCCTGCGACCGGGTGGCGGCTCTGATACTCGAAACTGCGGGTGGCGAACTCGAAGGCGCGCCGGTCGATGCCATTGCCGGACATGTCGTCCGTCATTCGCTCTGGCTGCGCACGCGCGAAGTCGAACGGCAGTTGGGTGTGGAGATATCGGCTGCCGATATTCTCCGTATCCTTACCCGCCTGGGCTTCAAGAAGCTCGACCTGTCAACCTTGCCTCAGGGCATCATGATACGAACGGCGCTGACGCCGGAGATGATCGAAACCTATAAGGCCAAGGCCGCAGAGATGGGCATCACGCTGCCCGATGTGCAAATGGACCCGGAGCGGGACATGGCCATCGATCTGCCTACCTGGCGGCTCGATATCGAGCGCGAAATCGACCTGATCGAGGAAATCGCGCGCATCTACGGCTACAACAAATTTCCCAATACGTTGCCGTTGTTTTCCGGGGGCGTGGTGGAGTTGCCCCATGCCCGCGCGGAGAGCAAGCTGCGCGCCACACTGCTGGCCCTCGGATATAACGAAGCTATCTCACCTACCTTCATTTCGCCCGCCGATGCTTCCGCCTTTGCCGGCGAGCCGGCGGTCACTCTGGCCAACCCGTTGAGCGACGAGCAGTCGGTGATGCGCACCTCGCTCGTGCCGGGGATGTTGAACATGGTGGCCTGGAACCTGAATCGCGGGACCAACGATTGCTGCCTGTTTGAAACCGGCAACGTCTTCATCATGGTGGGCGAAAGTTCTTCCGAGCGAAAAAACATCTGCATCGGCGCGACCGGCAGCGCCCAGGCCGCCAGCGTTCACGGCGCAGCCCGGCCCTATTCGTTCTTTGACCTGAAAGCCGCAATCGAAACTCTGTTGGGCCTATTCGAGATCGGCAAGCTGAACTTCGAGCCGCAAGCCGGGGACTACTACCATCCAGGAAGGTCGGCGCGCGCGGTGGCCGACGGCCAGACCGTGGCCCGCTTTGGACAAATGCATCCTGATGCCGCCTCGGCCCGAAAACTTCGGCAGGAAGTTTACGTAGCCGAGATCGATCTTGCGCGCCTGCTACGGTTCAGCCTACGGACCGCCCGCTATGTTCCGCTCTCACGCTTCCCGGCGGTGGACCGCGACTTCTCTTTCGTGTTCGCCGATTCCGTGGCCTTCAGCCAGATTCACGCGGCCGTATTGGAACTGAAGATTACCGAACTGCGGAGCTTTCAGCCCGCTGAGGTTTTCCACGGTGGCGCAGTACCTCAGGGCAAATACTCAGTGCTGCTGCGGGCCCAGTTCCAGTCCTCGGAGCGCACCCTGCGCGACGACGAGGTCGCCCAGTGGTCGGCGCAGATCATACAGGCGATGCAAGCGCTGGGCGGCAGTTTGCGAAGCTAAGACACCACGGGCGTAGTATTTGGTTCTTGGTATTTGGTACTTGGTTGTCGCGGCGTTCGTGCTCTTTAAAATACCAAATACCAATTACCAAATACCGGTTTTGTTCTTCTCCGTACCTCAGTGCCTCCGTGGTGCGCTTTTGGAGTAGAATCCAGCCATGCTGACTCGCCGGAGTTTTTTTAAGACCGCTGGCTTGGGCGCCGCAGTTGCGGCCTCCGCGAATTTTTCCACTGAACTGCTGTCCTGGGCAGAGCCTGCGCGCGCGCCTCAGCCCGGTGGACCTATTCTGCTCAACAGCAACGAGAACGCCTACGGGCCGTTCCCCAGCGTGCTGGCCATGGGCAATCCATTTCTCGAGGCCCACCGCTATCCCGACCACCGCATCGACCTGCTGGGAGAAAAGCTGGCGGCGCTGCACAAGGTGTCGAATCACCAACTGGTCGCTGGGTGTGGGTCCTCGGAGATCCTGCGTCTGGCTGCCTGCGCCTTCACGGGCGTGGGCCGCAAGCTGGTCATGGCCGCACCCACGTTCGAATCCATTGGCGATTATGCGGAGGTGCTGCATACCGAGGTGGTCCGCGTTCCGCTGGCCGCCAATTTCACGCACGATCTGGGCGCGATGCTCAAGGCCGCCGGGACCGATGCCGGTCTGGTCTATATCTGCAATCCGAATAATCCCACGGCCAACCTCACACCGCGCAAAGATCTGGAAGAGTTCATCGCCCGGCTTCCGAGAAATACCATGGTGCTGATGGATGAGGCCTATCACGACTTCGTTGGCGACCATCCCGACTATGTTTCATTTCTCGAACGCCCCGTCGACGACGATCGCGTGGTGGTGGCGCGGACGTTCTCGAAGATCTACGGCCTGGCCGGAATGCGGCTGGGTTACGGCGTAGGGTCGAAGGCGGCCATCAAAACGATGAGCGCGCATCGCCTGAGCGATCCGCTGAACACGCTGGTGATCCGCTGCGCGATGGTCTCGCTGGATGACGCAGCCGGCCACCGCCAAGCGCAGCAACGCAATGCCGCCGACCGCGCAGAGTTCATACGCCAGGCTGCAGCGCGCAAGATTACCACCATCCCTTCTTCCACCAACTTCGTCATGGTCCACACCGGCAAGCCGATTCGCGGAGTCATCGAACACTTCCGCAAAAACAACGTCGCCATCGGAAGACCCTTCCCACCGCTCGATACGTATGCACGCATTTCTCTGGGCAAGCCGCAGGAGATGAAGGAGTTCTGGAAGGTGTGGGATGGGGGCAGTTAGCAGTTGGTAGTTAGCAGTTGGCAGTTGGTAGTTGGTAGTTGGTAGTTGGCAATCAGCATTTAGCCGGGAAGCATTCCTCATAGGCGCGAGACAGTCATGTCTAAGGCGATACAGAGGGCTAACCAACCGATCACCAGATCAACCGATCAACCGATCACCCGATCACCGGATCACCAGATGTCCCGATTCCCCGATGTCCCGATTCCCCGATCTTCGCCTCTCCATCCCTCCCTGATAAAATCCCTCTGTGTCTATTGAGCGCGCAAAGAAAATCAAGGTTATCCTGTTCGATGTGGATGGTGTTCTGACTGACGGCACCATCTGGCTTTTTCCGGCTCCGGCTTCCGGGCCACGCAGCACGGACTCTGATGCGCAAAAGCATGCAGGCCTTTCGGGCTACGCTATTCACAGCCAGAACATGATTGAGGCCAAGGGCTTTCATGCCCATGACGGCACCGCGGTATCGCTGGCGCGGCTGGGCGGATTGAAATCCGGGCTGGTCACCAAGCGGATTTCTGAAACTGTGGCCCTGCGCGCCCGCGACCTGAATATCGACTTTGTGATTCAGGGCGCAGCCAACAAGTCGGAAGCGCTCGACCAGATCATGGCCAACAGCGGTATCTCAGCAGAGGCCATCGCTTTCGTGGGCGACGATGTGATCGATTTGCCGATCATGCGGCGCTGCGGTCTGGCCATTGCCGTGGCCAACGCCCGCCCGCAGGTGGCGGAGATTGCCCATTACCATACGCCCTCGCGTGGGGGACAGGGCGCGGCCCGCGACGCGGTGGAATATATTCTGAAGGCCCAGGGCACGCTCGAGCGGGTCATCGAAGCGTACATTCAGGCGAAGACTTCGCTGTGATCGGAGCGGGCGGCCCGCCGCTGAGTACCGCAACCAAGATTGGCCGCTGATGAACGCTGATAACAACCTTGGAATGTGCATCGTGTGAACGATCGACCTACACGATAAATCCGAAGCAGTTATCTCAGCACAGCGCCTTATTCCACCGAATCAGGATGCCGTTTGAGCGAGCGGATGAAGGCCACGAAGCCGGGATCTTTGCGTAACTGGGAGAATTCGCCGTCTTTGAGCGCATCCTTGACATACGGATAGCCGGCCTCATTGGCCTTGGCCAGATACAGCCGGCAATGCTCTTCATCGCCCTTGACTCCATACATCTTGGCGATCATGTAATGGAAGTACGCGCGATCACCTTGGGTAGCGAGTTTTACGGAAACGCCGCCACCGGCCTGCGGGTCAAAGATGGAGGGGTCCAGTTGCAGGGCGCGTTGATATTCGCGGGTGGCCTTGTCGAACTCTTTGCGCGAAAAGTAGGCGCTGCCCAGGTTGCTGTGGAAGTGGGCGCTTTCGTCGTTGAGCTTGATGGCCCGGGTGTATTCGCGGACGGCAGCGCCGAAACGCCGCAACTGATAGTCGGCGGCGCCCAGGTTGTTATGGGCCTCGGGATATTTGGCATCGAGCTTCACGGCCCTCTCGAATTCCTTCTTCGAATCTCCATAGCGCTGGAGTTGAATCAGGCAGATACCGATCTTGTTGTGCAGGGTCGCGCTGTCAGCTTTCAACAGGCCGGCACGGTAATAGTCGATGGCGTCGAGGTAGTCCTTCCTCGCGCGCAAAAGGTCGCCAGTGTCCTCTAACTCCCGGACGGAGGCCGTGGGCGAAGGCGCAGCAATCCGTTCAACCTTCGGAGAATCGTTGTCTTGAATTGCAGGCTGATCTTGCGCGGAAACAGGGACCGTTGCTGACAATGCCAGCAGGGAGAGTAAAAGAAGGCGGTTCATCGGAAACCCTCCTGATTCTTGATCGTCGGCCTGGCCGGGGCCCGACATGCATCCGGCTAACGTTCTGGTTCGCCCGGATTGCGATTCGCACCAGCGTTGGCTCCAAATATACGCTTAAAGAAGCCCTTTTTGCGAGATTTATCTTCTTTTCCACCGACGAGCGGCGCTTGGCCATCCGGCGCCGGCAGCGAATCGCCTGTTGCCTTAGACACCAACGAGGGAGTGGGCGGCTTGGGTTCCAGACCAAAAATCTTCTGCAGCAGGGTCCGCTGTTCGGGGACCGGCTGCTCGCATGTCTGTGTGGGCTGCGTACCCTCGATAAAGGATGCCAGGTAATCGTCCGGACAGGCAGGGGTTGCAATCTCGTTGGTCACTTTGTCGAGCGTCAAGCGCACCACGCCTGACGGCGGATAAAAGGAGCGTACGTCGGAATAATTCGGGAGGGTGATGGCGCGCTTCATGAATTCCGCCCAGATGGGCGCGGCCAGCACGCCGCCAGTCAGTTTGATGTCGCTGTAATCGTCGTAGCCTACCCACACGATGCACAAGAGGTTGGAAGTGAACCCGGCAAACCAGGCATCGTGCGAACTGCCGGTCTTGCCGGCGGCCGGCGAAACAAACCCGCGGCTGCGGACACCGGCGGCCGTGCCCCTGGCCATCACGCCTTCCAACATATTGGTGATCACGTAGGCGACGCGGGAATCGAGCACCTGGGTGCGCTGCGGCTGGAAGTTCTCGATCACGTTGCCGGTGGCATCGCGTACCGAGCGCAGAATTATGGGGTTCACGCGCTGGCCGCCGTTGGTAAATACGGTGTAGGCGGAAGCCATCTCCATGGGCGTGGCGTCGTAAGAACCCAGCGCCATCGCCGGGGTGCCACGCACGGAGGTGATACCTGCGGCCCGGGCCAGAGCGGCGACCTTTTCATAGCCCACCATTTCCGCAACCTTCACGGTGGCGTTATTCAGCGAGTTCTCAAGCGCAAACTGCGCGCTCACCCGTCCACGGTAGCGCTCGCCATAATTCTTCGGAGTATAAACGTCCGTGCCATTGACAAAGGCGGTGGGCGAATCATCGATCACCGAGGCGGGCGTGAAGACCGGCTGCTCGCCGGTCACCGCATTGTTGATGGCCGCAGCGTATACGAAGGGCTTAAAAATCGAGCCGGTGGGCCGCTTGGCCACAGCGTGGTTGAGCTGGCTGAATCCGTAGTTTCTGCCGCCCACCAGGGCCAGCACTTCCCCGGTATGGGGATCGAGCGCCAGCAAGGCGACCTGGGGCAACGGCCCCGGCATCACTTTGGTTTCAGACTTGCCTTTGCCGGTCTTGACCCGGCGGGTGCGCAGCTTTTTGATCTGCGAATCCACTTCCCGGATGCCGATATCGACGGCTTCGGCTGCGGCCTTTTGCAGGCCCAAGTCCAGGGTCGTGTAGATGCGGTAGCCTTCGCCGTTAAGTTCTTCTTCGTTGTATTTGGCGATCAGTTGTTCGCGAATCAGATCGACAAAATAAGGAGCATCCCGGGCTTCCACGTTCTGGGGCGCCAGTCTGAGAGGTGTAGCCTTGGCGGCCTCCGCCAGCGCCTGCGTGGTGGCGCCGGTTTCCACCATGGCATCGAGGACCAGATTACGCCGTTCGATTGCGCGCTCGGGATGGCGATAGGGCGAGAGCGCGCTGGGCGCCTGAATCAGCCCGGCCAGCAAGGCCGCCTCCGCCAGGTTGATTTCTTTGATGTCCTTTCCAAAGTAGGCTTCGGCGGCCTCGCCGAAACCGGCAATCGTGAAGGAGCCGCGCTGGCCCATATCGACTTGGTTGGCATACAGCTCGAAGATCTGCTTCTTGGAAAAGCGCTGTTCCAGTTGCACCGAGATGAGGATCTCGACCATCTTGCGGGTAATTTTCTTTTCCCGGCTGAGGAAGAAGCCGCGCGCCACCTGCATGGTGATGGTGGAACCGCCCTGCTGCTTGCCGTGTTCACGCAAGTCAACGTACGCGGCCTTCACCAGCCGCCAATAGTTCACCCCGTTGTGATAAAAATAGCGCCGGTCTTCGATGGAGGTCACGGCATCGACCATGACCTTGGGAACGTCGTCGTATTTCACCAGCCGCTGCTTGGAGCGCTGCTGGCTGTCGAACAATCCGGTGACCAGTTGCGGCTCGATCTCATAGGCGGAAAGCGGCGCGCCAGAATCGGAAAGCGAGGCGATGCGTTCGACCCGCCCGTCTTTCATCCGGACGATCGCCCCCTCGGAGTTGTAGTAGGAGTCCTTGCCCGGTTTGATTTCGATGCCGCCGCTGACGACGCGGTAGCTGCCCAGCAATGAGTCGCCGCGTTCACCGGCTTCCGTGTAGCCCGCATGGCGAAGATAATTGGCGATCTCACGCGGGTCGGTTTTCTGGCCCAGACGCACGGTGCGCGGCTGGGCATAGATCTTGGCGGTATTGGCGAATATTACGCCACCCATGCGCTTGTCGATGATCTTCTGGTATTTGACGTAATAGTAGGTAAACACAGAGAAACACAGGACGCCGATGATCAGGGCCGCGGCCAGCGCGGCCCGCACAATAGGGTTACTAAGGCTGTTGCGAAAGCCTTTGGTGCGAGGGATTGTGATTCTAATAGCCAAGTTCTTAAGACGGAGTCGCCACTCAATCTCTCAGACGCATGGCGGGCCAGAGCGTTACCTGCTCGTGCTGAGAAGTTTCGATTGCGTCCCTATTATATCCGTTTATTGTAGGAATTCACGGTAAAGTCCAGGTCGCGGGGAAACATGACCATATCGACGTGGATCCGGTAGCGGACTGTGATCCCGATGCCGTCAGATCCCCTGGTGATGGTGACCTGATCTTCTTTCAGGGTAATGTTGTTGGACGCGGCCTTCTTGATCACGAGGTCGCGAATTTCATCTTCCGTCGTCCTGTTCGCATACGAACTGCGGCGGGCGACATCATCGACATCGTCCTGGAATTGGTAGTTGTTCCAGTAGGGCGGGACCATGTTCCAGGTGGCATAAATGGCCGCCACTATCAGCAGTAAGAAGATGAAACCCTTTAGTTTTTCCATTGACACGCTGGAAATCTCCGCTATGACTGAATGATTTGCCGGAATTCGGATTCGATTGCGGCGATATTAGCATTCCGTGACAGGCGTGTCGAGCGTGAAACCACCTCGACCTGCCCTTCGGTAACCTTTTTGCCAACATTGATTCTGAAAGGAATTCCCACCAGATCGGCATCTTTGAATTTCACACCCGGCCGTTCATCGCGATCGTCGAGCAGGACGTCATAGCCGGCCCGCTCCAGACGCGTGGCGATGTCTTCGGCAGTCTTCATCAGGTGGTCGTCGTTCGTATTGGTAATCGTCACCACTACGTCAAAAGGAGCAATCGCCGGGGGCAGCCAGAAACCGTCGTCATCGTGGCCTTGTTCCATGGCCGCGGTAAGGATGCGCTCCATCCCAATGCCGTAGCTTCCCATGACCGGGGCGACCTCTTTGCCTTCCTGGTCCAATACGGTAGCGCCCATGGACCCGGAATATTTGTATCCCAGTTTGAAGATGTGACCGATTTCCATGGCCTTGCCCACTTCCAGAGGACGGCCACAATGGATGCAGCCCTCGCCGGCCGCTACATTGCGCAGATCGGCCCATTCGGTGGGGTGGAAGTCGCGGCCGGGCGTAATGTTCTGGAGATGGAAGTCCGCTTTGTTGGCCCCGGCCACCAGATTGGTCCGCCCTTGCAAGGCCTGATCGGCCAACAGCAACGGCAACGATTCCATGATCACACGCTGGGTGATGCTGCCGATATCGGAACCACCGGAAGCAGGCAGACTCACCGGACCCAGAAAACCAACGGGCGCGTGAAAGACCCGTTCGATTTCTTCCGGATGCATGGGCCGGAACTCCCGCCCGTTCAGAGCCGCAGTCAGCTTGGCCTCGTTCAGGGTGTGGTCACCACGCAGCAGAACAATCACCGGACGGGCCCGTTTCTCGCCCGGGTTCTTCGTGTCGTTTTCCAGTTGCATTAGCGCCAGGGTCTTGATGGTGTGGACCGGAGAAATCTTCAGGAACCGCGACACAGCTTCAATGGTCCGCGTATCCGGCGTGGCCACTTCCTTCGGACGCGCATCGCCGGGCAGATCTTGCACGGGAGGCGCCGTCGATGAAGCCTTGTCAAGATTGGCGGCGTAGCCGCACTTGTTGCAACTGGCCACCAAGTCTTCGCCGGCATCGGTCATCACCATGAACTCATGCGATTGAGAGCCTCCCATAGCGCCGGAATGGGCCTCGACCACTACGTATTTCAATCCGCAGCGGTCAAAGATGCGGCGGTAGGCGTCATGGTGCTTCTGGTAGGAAACGTCGAGACCGGCGGCATCGATATCGAACGAATAGGAGTCTTTCATAGTGAATTGCCGCACGCGAATCAGCCCGGATTTAGGACGGACTTCATCCCGGAACTTGGTCTGGATCTGATACCAGATTTGCGGCAATTGCTTGTAACTGCGCAGCTCTTTGCGCGCGATGTCGGTCATGATCTCCTCGTGGGTCATGCCCAGGCACAGGTCGCGTCCGCCGCGATCTTTCAAGCGGAACATGTTGTCGCCCATGCCGGTCCAGCGCCCGCTGGCTTCCCATACTTCCCTGGGAGTCAGGGCAGGCAGATAGAATTCCTGACCGATCTGGTTCATCTCTTCACGCACGATATCGATGATGCGCAGGATGGAGCGTTGTCCTAGAAAGAGGTAGGAGTACAGCCCGGCGGCCAGTTGGCGGACATAGCCGGCGCGCAGCAGATATTTATGGCTGGCGACTTCGGCGTCGGATGGCGCTTCACGCAATGTGGGGATGAACAGTTTTGACCAGCGATGCATTTGATTGCATTGTAGCAACTTGCAGACATAGCGCGACGTGGGTGCAAGCAAAGGCAATTAGCCGCGAATTAACGCGAATAAGAATTGTCAGAGGAAACCAAGTTCGTGATGTCATCCCGAAGCCCGTCAGGAGCGCGCGCTTTCTTCGGGCCCCGTTCGCGCCCGATTTTGGCGCGAATGGGCAGAGCGCGCGAGTAGGGCTGAGGGACCTTGCGGTGCTTTGCGGATATTGTCAGTCGTCCTTTAAGGGACTTGCAGTCTTATCATGGGCATCTAGCCAGCACGGGTTCGGCGCCATCCACGGCGCTGACGGTTCAAGCAACCTGCAAGCTCTGAGGTCGATGAGCAGAAGAGTTAGAACGCACGATTGGGGTTGAAGCTGCGCTGTGTAGCGCTCCGCTTCAACCCCGTTCGGCTATGGAGCGGTGTTGTCTATTGTTGACTTGACACCACGTCCTCACCTCTCTTGCTACGCCATCACTGGACGGTCAGGGTTACGGGCATGCTTACCGGCTGCACGTTTGAATTGGAGCTGGTAGCCGTCATTGTGATCGTGAAGGTTCCGGCCGGCGTTCCGTGCATTGGCGCCGGTGCTGGTGTCTGCGGCGTCGAATTGTTTCCGCAGCCGATGAAGAACAGCAGCACAGCGAACGCGACAGTCGCAAAGACCCACCGTGGAATGTGCCTCCGGGCCCTACCCCGATGAACAAGCAGAACCATTGCCAGCAGGCAGATAACCCACAGCGGCCAAACACCTACGATGAAGTTCGCCGGAGGAGGCCGCATTTCCGGCAAAGGCGTCAGTTGGGCACGGGAGGTGGTCGTCACGGTCATCGTCGAGGAGTTCCCGGAAGTCGGGTTCGGGCTGAAAGTTGCCGTAGCCGCTGCCGGCAGGCCGGTAACCGTGAAGGTCAAGGTATCGGTGAAACCTGAATTCCGCGCGATATTGACGGTGAAACTCGTGCTGGCGCCCGCCGAGACGGTCTGCGAAGAAGGCGTAGTGGACAGACTAAAGGGCGGCGGAACCGTAAAGCTGGTAGCGCTGGTCGCGGTCCCATCCAGCGTTGTGACGGTGATGGGGCCGGTGGTAACCGCAGCGGGAACTGTCGTCGTGACCATCCCGGAGGAGTTCACCGTGAATGTAGCCGCCGCTCCATTAAACGAAACGGCCGTGGCCCCGGTGAAGTTCGTGCCCGTAATCGTCACAGCCGTTCCAACCTGACTGCTAGCCGGCGTAAAGGAAATGATGGCCGGCGTAACCGTAAAGCGGGTCGTGGTTGCCAAAGGCCCGCTGCCAGTCGTGGTGACGGTGATGGGGCCCGTGGTGGCCCCGGCGGGAACCCTCGTTGTGATCGTCCCGGAGGTGTCCACGGTGAATGTGGCCGCCACCCCATTAAACGAAACCGCCGTGGCTCCGATGAAGGCCGTGCCGGTAATCGTCACACCCGTTCCAACCGGGCCTACGGTCGGCGCAAACGGGCTGAAGCTGATCCCTTCGAGGAATGCTACGATGTCGTCGGCCGCGGTGGGCCCAATCGCGAAAGTGTTGATTGGGCCGGAAAACGACTCGCCTGGCGAGGTGTTAAAGAGAGACGAATTATAGAACGCGAGCACATCTCGCAACGTGGCTGCGGAGGCGTCGTGGAAGAACGGACCCAGGTTGGCGACGTTGAAAAGCTGGCGGACGCTGAACGCACGCGTCCCGCAGGCTGTGCTGGGCTCACAGGGAAGATTGTCCAGTCCAGCCGAGTTGATGTTCTGGTTTACCACACCCGTGTTGAATAGCCCTGAGTTGGTGAGAACCGTCCCGCTGTGGCATGCCGAGCATTTGGCGGCGCCGAAAAAGGCATTCAAGCCACGCTGTTGCGCGGCGGTGATCACGAACCGGTTCAAATTGAACTTATTCGGGTCGGTTCCCGCCGGGAACTCCTGTGCCCGCATGAACGCTTCCAGGGCAGCCAGCTCATCGGAGGTCGGCAGCCGGAAATCCGGGTTCGATCCGCCGCTGTTCCGGGCCAGCGTCCGCGGGAAGTGCTGGGTGACGGCTCCGGTCGCGAACGTTTGCAGGTCGGCGACGCTGCCGCTGAGTCCAAACGGGGCAGTTCTTTGGTTGAGGTTCAGGAGATGGGGAGACTTGCGGAACACGGGCGGGGCCGGGGGAAACCCGTCGATGTTTTCCAGGATGAGGCCCCGGCCTTGGGGGAAGTTCACCGTGTCCACGCTCGTCCTCATCCGCTTTGGATCTTCCAGGCCAAGCGTAGGCGAACCGGCAATGGCGCCGAGACTTCCAGCCGTGATGCTCATGACGGTCCCCGAACAGGAGTTGCCGTCGCTCACGGTGCCGGACAAGGCCGGATTCATGCCGCCCGAGACAAGATAGGTCGTCGGCGAAACCTGCGCCAGCACCTTGGCTGTCGCTGCTGTCACTCCGCTTCCACTCGTTATGATGCCCCGCAACGTACCGATGCATGGCGTGCCGCTCGTGACCATCTGGGTCAGGACCAGCGAGTTCAGATTGAAGTCAAAGCCGGGATCGAAGTTGGACGGCTTCGTCTCGGCGATGAACAGCGGATCGAACGTCGAGACGGCGCTGAATCGCGACTGGATGTTGCCCGGCGGCAGCGCGAGGTTCAGGTTCGCTACGTGACAACTTGCGCAGCTCCGCCCATTGCCCTGGAAAGTCTCGTTATTGAACAAAGTCTGGCCCTGGGCGACTTGGCCGGCCACCGGGATCGTGAGCGTCTGTAACGCATCGTTCATCGGGGTGGGTGTCGTGTTGATCACGAAATCGGAGTTAGGGACGGAACCGCAAGAGGTAGAGGTGCGCTTCAGGCTCACCGTATTCATGATGGGAAGGGCGGCCGCCGGGGGGCCTGACACAACGGAGCCGCTGCAACCGCCGATGCCAGTTCCGGTCTGGGCAGCGGGAAAGCTCCCGTAGGAAACGCAGTCCGTGCGTGTAAACGCGTTGGGGTTCAACGGATTGTTCATGAAGCACACCTTCCCGCCAATGGGGTTCAGGAGCGGCGGCATGATGAAATCGGGAACCGGCGCTCCGGGCAGGTTTGCAAAGTCCTGGGTCGCAATCAACTGCGGGTTGGTGTCGCCGGGCACACTGTGCGGGAATTTGAACTTGCCGGTTTCTCTTCCCGTGGCGTCGAAGAACACCAGCATCACCCTCGATTGGGTCTCGCCGGCCTGCGGGCCCCATAAGTTGCCGCCCCCCTCTTGCTTGATGACGACGAATTGGATTTTGGAGTTGCCATTGACGCCGGCCATGATCTCCTGAATATGGTTCTCGTCGTTGGTCGCGGCCGCGCGGCTCGGAGACAGCATAAAAACGGCCCCGAGCACCAGGGCATAGATGAATTGCAGGTTCTTGTTCCAGTTATTCATGACTTTGGGCTCCTCTTCCCATATTGATCGAATTCCCAGGTCCGTCGTACATACCAAATCCTTGCAGCCGGGATTTTCATTAAGACCCTCAGTACCCTTCAACTAAGTAAAATCACCCGCTCCAGGCGCGGTCACCACAAGGGTCACCGAGGTGGCGCACATGCCGACGATAGTTAAACTGTGACCAGGAAGTTAGCAATCCTTGAAAATCTGGCGATCGGAACGGCGCATCGTTTTTTCGATTCCATACTTTATTTCCTGGTCACGATACTAGGGCCCTCGAAGCATTCCGAAGCGCTCCAAGGATTTGGATTCGTTGAAGGATAGTGTGTCGAGACAGAAAAACGTTTCATTTTTTTTGAGTTATGGACTAAATCGCCAAAAGAGCAGAGGGAAACAAGCATTTAACTCAGGTTCAGGGCAGAGACCGAAGATTCAAATCTCTGAGATAGAGCTATCTTCCGGCGGAGGCGAGAGTTAGATTCCGGCAAGTAAGAAGTAAGTAAGAGTAAGCAAGAATTTGGCTTGACAATCTAGGATAGTTTATTTTATTTTACCAATAGAAAGATTCACCCGTTGCCCTAGCGCAAGCATACTTGCAAGAGAAACATCCTCCATCCCCCGTTTGGACTAATGAAGCCGTCATGCGCCTCGTATTCTTGCGTAATTCTGCACTGAATTACGCGGGGGATTTACCGTCCCTGAATGCGCTGGATGAAGGCTTGACTCAAAACGAATGCGACGAACGAAGAGTTGCCAGTCCCCGAAAGCTTGGCCACTCAATCCCGAGGCCCCATTGGTCAAGAAATCCCGCGCCCTTCTGCTCGCCACCACAGCCAGAAATTTCCACCGGCGTCTGCCGGAAGCCGTTCGGGCCGCCACTGCCTGGTTGCTGATCGTATGCATGATGCTCACCGGCATTCCCATGGACTTGCTGGCGGCCGCTCCCGTGGTGGCGTCGGCACTTTCCGGGATGCTGGCAGCGCTGCCGATGCCCACGCCTGCGCCTGCGTCGCCAAAACGGTTGACAAAACCGGCTGAGGTTCCCCCGCCATTGAACGTCAACACCCATCGTTTGCCTAGGATGCGGATACTTCCATTGCAGTCCGTGGCCAGTGGGCCGTTGCGGGTATCGGTGGGATTTGCCGACAGCAGCACACAGTCCGCCAACTTTCCGGAGCCGTGGAATGAGAGCAATCCTGCAATCAAATTCATCGGTGGGGGCGCAGTGTATCGCGCGGGGGCCATCCGCCTCGACAACCCCACGTCCACGGACATTGTTGCCGACACCGTGAAGGTCGATCTGGGACGTCCGGGGCCGGTGTTTCAGTTATGGAGCAACGTAACGGTCCCGGCCTTCGGCTCGGCCATCCTGACACAGACTGCGGATGGAAACTTCAATACCAGCGGGTCGCCCATTGCAGGGTGCGGCGTGGCGCTGGCGGCCAACGAAACTCGCATCCCCAAAATCACAGTTACGGTGGGCGGCGCAGCAACGGATTTTGCGGATACCGCCCACGTGCTCGATACCGGCGGTTTTGATTCAAGCTGCCGCGGCAATCAGTCATTAGGCTGGCGCCCCATCGGCACGACGGGCATGGAAGTCCCAGGCGCTTCGGTGCAGTTGGTTTCCGACCATGCACCGCACGCTGTGGGCACGCAGGATGCGGTGAGTATCCAGGTTGCGGATGCCGGCGGCCAGCCTCTGGCCGGAACTCCTGTGAGCTTGCAGGTGGTGAACGGCCCCAACACGGGGAAGAGCTTCGGTGGCGTGACGGATTCGAGCGGCGGGGCCGCCATTCAGTATTCCAGCGCAACGCAGGGCCAGGACCTGTTGCAGGCCGTGATCGGCAATCCCAGCGGGGGCAGTCTGCGGTCGCAACAGGTTTCCACTCTCTGGACTTCCGCGGATGCCTGTTCCGCGCCGGCAACACCGGGTGCAGCCGCCACGCGGATGATCTATGTAGGGCAGAACACGACGACATTTGGGGATCTACTGCGGCTGGCGGTGCTGCTCACCGACGGCGCAGGCGTCCCGTTAGCCAACCGGACGATCTCTTTCAGTTCAGCCAGCCAGACGTTCACGGCCACCACCGACAGCAACGGCCTGGCGAGCCAGACGGCCAGCCTCGAAGCAGGACAGACGGCGTTCACCGTGAACTTTGCCGGGGACCAGAGCTTTCAAGCTGTCCAGTTAAGCACCAGCGTGACCGTGCTGCGCGCTCCCACGTTGCTGCGCTATACGGGGCCGACCCTGGTTTCGTCTTCGGGCGCTCTGACGGCCACGGCGGTATTGACCGATGCGCAGGGTAGAACGGCGATCGCCGGCCGGACTTTGAGCTTCAGTCTCGGCGGGTCAACGGCCAGCGCGGTGACCGATGTCAATGGCATGGCCACGGCGGCATTCAATTTCACCGCCGCGCAGACTCCCGGCGCGGCGCAGATGCAGATTGTCTTTGCCGGGGACGCAGACTACCAGCCCAGCACACGCACGGCCGCGGTGCAGGTGTTTGGCGCCACACCCTTCGTAATTTGGGGTGGCAATGATGGCGGGCTGAAGATCGGGCAGCGGGTGAACTTCTGGGGCGAACAGTGGGCCAGCCAGGTCACCGGCGGACAGTACGGGGCCAACCCATCGTTCAAGGGCTTTGCCGAGACGGTCGACACGGCGGGCATTCAGCAGTGTCAGCCCGGCGCCA
>DATMNZ010000002.1:0-18584 GCA_035568495.1 Saccharimonadales bacterium (SeqCode)
AGCGGCAAGGAAGCGACCGTTGCTTTACTGGACCAGGGAGACTTTTTAGGAGAAGAGTGCATCGCCAACGCTCACCAACTCCGGGTCACGACGGCGGTGGCCATTACCCCGGTCAAGGTCCTCAAGATCGATCGAGCAGAGATGGTGCGCGCGCTGCACGAGGAACACACCCTCTCCGGTATTTTCGTTTCTTATCTGCTCTCCCGTAACCTTCGCATTCAAGCGGACCTGGTAGACCAGCTTTTCAATTCCAGCGAAAAACGTCTGGCCCGGGCCCTGCTGCTGCTCGCCCAGTTTGGCAAGGAAGGGACCCCGGAGACCGTGATTCCCAAAATAAGCCAGGAAGCCCTGGCGGAGATGGTGGGCACGACCCGCTCAAGGGTCAACTTCTTCATGAATCGCTTCCGCAAGCTGGGGTTTATTGAATACAACGGCAGAATCCTGGTCCATCGCTCACTCCTGAGCGTGGTGCTGCATGACTGAGCTGTGGTACGGCGAATGGGAGATTCAGGACCATCGCGGATCGGGACATCGGGACATCGGGTAATCGGGACATCGGAACACGGGCGGGCAGTTCCGATGTCCCGATTACCCGATTACCCGATGTCCCGATGTCCCGATGTCCCGATGTCCCGATCAGCGATGATTACTGAATCTCCCGTTCACCATCCTAAGCTCTCGCCGCCGCCTTCGCGGGTCCGTGAGCAATCGCGGTGATCCTCATCCCGTTTGGGGGTGCGGCAAGCGAACCGGAAAGATCAATAAGACAGCGGATGGTGCTGGGGCAGAACAGGCAGGGTATCTCGTAACACTTCTCCAGGTCTGCGCCTTCTACGCTCAATGGAAAGGACCGCAGGCACTCGGCGCAGGTCACGGTCACGTAAGGTATGCACGTTGAGTCGTCATTGATCTGGGGCGTCCACACCGCGCCCCATTCCTGCTGCGGGGAAATGGCCTTGGCCGTCGACCGGAGAATCAGATCGGCCACAATTTTGAGGAGTTCCCCTGGAGTATTTCTGGCCTTGTCATAAAACACGTCCGCAAACAACCCGCAAGGTGGTGCATCCTCCGAGTGCTGTCTGCCACTCATGGCAACGATCAGGATGTGCGGGAACCACCGGCGGACCACGGACAAGAAATCAAACCCCGATATCTGCGGCGTGTTCACGTCGGCGATGATCGCCAATGGGGACGCCTTTCGCAGATGTGCCAGAGCGTCAAGGCCGTTCTCGGCCAGGCCCACTTCATAGCCTGCCACGCCCAGCTCCCATCCAATGCGTTCGAGAACGAGCAGGTCATCATCCACCACCAGAATCTGGGTCCTCGCAAGGTTTGCCATACGGTCCTTCCTCTTTCATTTAGCTAACAATTAAAAATCAATTCGTGCCGTTCAAGGGCCCGCCGGTGTTTCTACATTGCTGCTTCCGAAAGCGTCCTCGTCCGTGAGAAAGTTCAATCATGGAGAACAACTTCCAGCAGGGAACTATGCACCGTCAATTTGTCTTTATATTCGATGAATCCCAATTTGCGGAAGCGATTCATGAAAAAGCTTACCCGCGAGCGCGTTGTACCTATCATCTCCGCCAGCACTTCCTGGCTTATTTTGGGGACCGCCGTCTCCGGTGTGCTTTCCTTGCCAAATTGCGCGAACTGCAGCAGCACACGGGCCAGCCGTTTTTCACTGGAATTAAAGAGCTGGTCCACCAGGTTCTCTTGAGCGCGGCGGTTGCGCAACAGAAGATAGGCGACGAAAACGTCAGAGAGGGCCGGTTGTTCAGTCAGTGCGCGTAGCATCTGTCTCTTCTCGATCTTCAATATCGCAACCTCGGTGAGCGCCGTTGCCGTCGTCAGCCGCGAAGGCTGGGCGTTCGCAATGCACTCTTCTCCCAAAAAGTCTCCTTCGCTCAAGAGTGCGATGGTCGCTTCCTTCCCTTCCTTAGAAACCACGCTGATCCTGACCCTGCCGCTCCGGAGGTAGAAGACGGCTTCCGCAGCATCACCCTGGGAAAAGATGCTCTGGCCCTTTTCAATATCAAGCAGCGTCCGGCCCAGGCCGGCTTGCGCCAGGAAAACCGGGGGACCCCAAAGCGCTATTCTCTTGGCTGCGGTGGCCGGGATATTGGCGCCGGTTACTACGGCCGCTCCTGCAGAGGAGCGCTTATCGCGCCGTTTGACCAGGGAAGGCTTTATTCCGTTCTGTTCCGTGCTGCGACCATTCGCTATTGAGCTTTCGTAGTCGCAATTGAATTCTCTTTGTTCCATGTTGCAAGGCTAGCAGTCCCCAGAAGCTACGGGGAAACGCCTTTAGCCTGCGCGCAAGTCTTTATGGCCGCAGAATGTGCGTGGCCTCAATACCTGGGCGTTGAGTTGCGCTCCAAGCTTCTCTGCAAGGCCCTGACCGGGTTGCCGTGTGCATGACGCCCGTAATGCCATTTCTGCGCTGAAAAGAGTTTCCTTGCAATTAGGGCTGCGGAAGCCTAGACTGCGAATCAGTATTGGTTACGTTACGTTACGTTACGTTACGTTACGTTTAGAGTTTAGAAGGCAGAAGGTTCCCATGCCTAATAACGGGAAAAGAACAAAGAGCGGCCCAAGCGGCGATGAGCACCAGCCACCTCGTAATTTCGCAAGCAAATTGATAGCCTCCATTCCCCACGGCAGAAAAGGCAAACACAACCTGATTGTTGCCAGTATTCTGGCGGACCTCAACCGGCTAGACATGGATACGGCGATCCTGGTCCCGCTGGACGGCCTGAATGGGGAAAAGATGGAGAATGTTCGCTCGGCTTTGAACCGCGCCACCAAGCAGAATGGGATCTCCGTGGCCACATCCACGGACGATAAATTCTTTTATGTTTGGCGCACCCAGGCGAAAGAGATACCGGCGCCAGCCGGCTTGAAATAGGAGTTCCTCTCCCGCAGGGTCAATCGTGGAGGACTACATTCAGCAGAGAGCTATGCACGCTCAATTTGCCGTTGTATTCAATGAATCCTAATTTGCGGAAGCGATTCATGAAGAAGCTTACACGGGAGCGGGTTGTGCCTATCATCTCGGCCAGTGTTTCCTGGCTCATTTTGGGAATCACCGTTTCCGGCGCGCCCTCCTTGCCGAATTGGGCCAGCAACAGCAGTGTGCGGGCCAGGCGTTTCTCGCTGGAATTGAAGAGGTGGTCCACCAGGTCTTCCTGGATGCGGGCGTTCCGCGTGAGTAGATAGGTGACGAACACCTCAGAAAACAGCTTTTCGTTGTGCAGCACACGCACCATTTCTTTTCTTTCAATCCTCAATACTGACGCCGCCGTGATGGCTACAGCCGTGGCCATGCGCAAGGGCTGAACGGCCGCGATACAGTCTTCGCCTAGAAAATTCCCGACGCCCAGCAAGGCGATGGTCGCTTCTTTGCCCGCCTTGGAGATGACGGTGAGTTTTACTCTGCCCTTCTGGATGTAGAACACGGAATCGGAGGCATCGCCCTGGGCAAAGATCGTCTGCTGTTTCTTGAGGTCGACGATCGTTCTCCCGATGCCGGTTTTGGCGAGAAAGGTCGCGGGCAGAAAGGCTTGTTTCAGGCGATGTTTGGTATTCACAGAGTCATCGTAGAGCTATTTGCCGGAATACCGATGTTCAATTCTGAACAACTTCCTGAGCGATCAGGATTATCACCTGCCTGCGAAGAGGTGATAATCCCGGCCCATTTACTTGGTGCTGCCTTCGCGAGCTTCCTGCATTCTCGCTTTGTGGGCAACGTTGGCGACGGCCCTCATGAAGGTCCCGGCAACATCGGGTGTCGCCACCTTTCCCCGAAGTACGGATTGAAACGATGCATCATGTCCGTAGACCGAGCGGGTGGAATCAACATCCTGCTGGACCACCGCGCCTTCCAGCGTCAGACCGGCAAAGACCCCTTTGGACCGCGAGTAGGTAAGGATCTCCGTGTCCATTTTCCAGTCGGTGCCCGCGGAGGCATGGCGTCCAACCGGCCCGGCAGCCGCCGAGCCTTCTCCACTGATCTGGAACTTGCTGGAGAGCAACTGTTCCATCCCTTTACGGTTCATGATCAGCATGATCAGGTCCACGCCTTCAACGCCAATCTGCAGGCCTGCGCTGCCGCCGCCGACCGAGATAAATGCCGGAGCGCTCCAGCCATCTTCCGTCCGGCAGGTGGCCACGCCGCGGCCATGTTTACCGCCGAAGATGAAGCCGCCTTTGATCAGGTGCGGGACCACGGCAATGCATTTGGCATTCTCCAGGACTTCTTCCGGTATCCCTTTATCAGGCGCGGAAGACATCTGGTTTAATACCTCGGACGCCAACTGCAAGCGGTCGGATACGTCCTTCCTCTGCTCACCTGCCGAGGCGAGATTGGCGAGACATCCTGCTAGCAAGAACACGATTAACTTTTTCATTGGTATTGCTCCTTCAGATATTGCGATGAATTGACAACCATCTATGTCCACACTTTGCCATTGGCCGCGCACCCAAGTCTGAGCACAATTGACCACCTCATTTCATTCACCAGCGGCGCGCCGGCAGAGCATGCCTGTGAGCTGTGTTGACCAGCGGGTCCATCGGCGGACTGATAACTTGGTGCAAGAGTGCGATTATGGCCGAGGCAATTGCTCAAATCTATGTGGAATGTTCGCCGGGGAACCGTCCGGCGGCACGATCATGAACCTTCCTGATATGCGAACGCTTGAATACCGGCTGTTCGCGCAACGTCTGTTGTTGTCCCTGGCCTCTGTCCTAAGAATCTGGGGTGGCCGTTCACGCGCGCTATGGCAGTATGTTCTCGGACTGCCATTGGCAGTCCGCGTTCTGCTCGCATCCGCGGCAGCGATTGTGACTTGCATAGCGCTTACGGCTGCGGTCCTCGTGACCGTCGTGTTTCATTCCATCTACTTCGATCGAAGCAGCCTTCCGGAGGTCGGCCCGTTTGTCGCGTTTGAGTTTTCCACCATCGGTTACGTCTATGACGTCAACGGCCAGCCATTGGCGGAAATGTCGAGAGAACACCGGCGCATTACCCAGTATCGCGAGATCCCGCCAGTGGTTCGTGATGCCGTTCTCTCCGCCGAGGACAACCACTTCTTCTCCCACAACGGCGTCGACTATTCGACCATTCCCCGGGTGATGGAAAAGATCAGGGTCAAGACCGTCTTGAATCGCATCCTGAGGATCGGACGGGAAGACAAGGCCGACAGCTTAGTAATGTTTCGCCAGGGAGGATCGACCATCACGCAGCAAATCGTGCGCGGCTACTTTCTGGGCCATCTTACCGGGAAAGAAAACAGCAATCAGTTACGGCCCGGTCTGCTTTCCTATCTGGTCGGCGCCCGTAGCGCCAAGAAGCTGGCCCGGAAAATCGAGGAAATTCGCCTTGCGGTATGGATGGAAGAAGTGATGACCCGGCAATTCGGGTCGAAGAGGCGGGCCAAGGAAGAGATACTCGCGCGTTACGTCAGCTTTGTCTATATGGGTAACGGCCAGTACGGATATGCCACGGCCGCCGAAGCCTACTTTGGCCGCCCTTTGAGCTCCTTCACTGCCGCCGATGCCGGAAACGCCGCTCTGCTGGCAGGTATTCCCAAGTCTCCTCGCGATTATGCGCCGGGACCGGAAAACGAAGCGCGCGCTCTACACCGTCGCAATCAAATTTTGGGACTGATGGAGAAGCATCGCTATTTGTCGCGGAACGCGGCCCAGACGGCAGAACAGCTTCCTCTCCAGTGGGTAACAGTACAGCCTGCCGGCGAGCATGGCGACATTGCACTACAAACGCCGGCGGTGGTGGCCGGGGCGCTTGAAGAGCTGCAGGGCCGTTATGGAAAAGCCAGCGCCGAAGACCTCTTTCAGGGACGGATCCAGGTTTATTCGACGACTGATATACGCGTGCAACGCATTGTCAGCGAGGCGCTGGAGCGTGGTCTGGAAGCCTATGAGACACGACATCCGAAAGCCAGGGGGCGGGTCCAAGGGGCCGTCGTTGTGCTGAGAAACCGCGATGCCGCCATTCTTGCCGAAACCGGTGGCCGGCGATTCTACAACCAGCAAGTCGCCACCTACAGTGATTTCAATCGCGCCACGCAATCGCTGCGCCAGCCGGGATCGACCATGAAGCCGATCGTGTATCTTGCCGCCTTTCGGCACGGGCCGTTTACCCTTGAAACCATCGTTCCCGACAGTCCCATCAGCGTCCCTGATGGCGGCAAGCAGGCCACCAAGTCGATCTCAAACTACGACGGCCGCTTCCGAGGCTGGATTCCTCTGCGCGAGGCGCTAGCGGAATCCAGAAATGCGGTCGCCGTCTGGATCGTGCAACAGGTGGGGATTGACAGCCTGCAGGAGACGGCACAAGCGCTGGGCATCAAGACAGCTCTTCGTCCTTTTTTTACCACTGCCCTGGGAGCTTCGGAAGTCAATCTGCTTGAGCTGGCGAATGCCTACCGGACCATCGCTACGGGCAATCGCGCGAATCCTCGCATCATCCATCAGGTTCTCCGCAGATCGGGCGATCTGGTCGCCATGGATCCCGATGGGCCTACCGTTTCCGTGACTGACGGACCGCTCTTGCTGATTCAGGAAGGTCTGCGGGGCGTCGTGCGTATACCCACCGGCACCGCTCACTCTCTTGATTCCAGTAGCTTTCCCATCGCAGTAATGGGAAAGACAGGAACGACCAGTAATTTCAGAGACGCGTTGTTTGTTGGCTCGACCTTTGGAGCGGAGGGAATTACGGTCGCCATCCACATTGGCTTTGATGATAATCACTCTCTCGGCCCCGGGGAGACGGGTGGACGGGTGGCGTTGCCGGTATTCCGGCAGATCATGCTCGCGATATATCACGACAAAATCATGGAACCTGCACCGCGGTTTCCGGATGACATGGAAGACAGGATCAGCGCGTATCTGAAAAGCAGTGTGGTCGAAGCCCCGGTTGTTCAGCAGGTCATTTCCCTGCCGCCGCCGAAACCACCACCTGCATCTGCTTTGAACGTGCTCCGCCAATATGTTCAACCGCGCACGCAATGAAAGCCCTGATACGTAACAAGTTGCACCACGAACCACAGCGTAGTCGTAACTTGTTACGTCTAAAGGCCGGCCAAATTAAATACCCACGGCGGGCGCATAACGCCCCGCTCAGGCCCGCCAGTCAGCCTGCCTGAAGCCGCCCTCTGGTACGGCTACTGACGCTTCTTCCTGCAAGCTATTGAGGCCGCACTGTACGCGGAGCTGGTCAATTGAGTACAGTATCGCCCCTCGCCATCTGCGATGCTGGTTGTGTGATTCGAACAATACCTGCTCACAGCGGGCACGGGAGATCAACATGCTCTGGACGATCGTAGCGATTCTCTTAATTCTATGGCTTCTCGGCTTCAGTCTCAGCCTTGGTGGTAGCCTGGTCCATCTGATTCTGGTCGTGGCCCTGGTAGTCATCGTGGTCAATTTACTGACTGGACGCCGCCGCTTGGTGTGAAACCGGGCTGGACTCCATTCGACAGCGCAACCGCGCAACGAAGCGCAATGCCATTCACAATCTACAGCCTTCCGCTTCGACCTTTACTATAGGGACTTTGTAAGGCAGGAAGAGAGCAGTACCATGAAGAATTTATTTTGGCTTGGGGCGATCGTATTGATTCTAGGCATCGCGTCGCTCTTTATTCCGGTTCCCCATACCGAGCGGCAGAGCGTCAA
This sequence comes from Saccharimonadales bacterium (SeqCode), assembly GCA_035568495.1. Taxonomy (GTDB): domain Bacteria; phylum Acidobacteriota; class Terriglobia; order Terriglobales; family Acidobacteriaceae; genus Angelobacter. The sequence goes on from DATMNZ010000002.1 coordinate 7,693, forward strand.
AGCCGGCGGTCTCTCGCTCGGCATTGAGACGCGGCATACCGAAACGCTGCCGCCTTGGGTCAGCGGGATCATGGTCCTGGCCGGCGCCGGTATGATGGCCGCAAGGGCCCTGGCCGTTAAGAGAAACTAACCATGGAATCGGCCCCGGGAAAATCCGGGCAGGAATTGAGCCTCATGCGATACTCACTAAGATCATTCATTGCAGTGCTGCTGATCGTCTGCACTCTGGGCAGTCAGGGCTATGGATACTCCGTTCTAACCCATGAAGAGATCATTGACCTGCTCTGGGACGCCCAGATCAAGCCTCTCTTGTTGGAAAAATACCCAGAGACAACGGCTGACGGCCTGCGCGTGGCCCACAGTTACGCCTACGGTGGAAGCCTGGTGCAGGATATGGGTTATTATCCGTTCGGCAATCGGCTGTTCAGCGACCTTGTTCACTATGTTCGCAGCGGTGATTTTGTCGAGGCCTTGCTCAATGAGGCGGCCGACGTGAACGAGTATGCTTTCGCTTTGGGAGCGCTGGCCCACTACACGGCCGATATTGCAGGTCATCCTTTTGTAAACGCCGCAGTCGCCCAGAATTTCCCCAAACTCAAGGCCAAATATGGGCCGCTTGTTACCTTCCAGCAGAACCCGAAGGCCCACATTCAGACCGAGTTTGGCTTTGATGTTGTGCAAGTCGCCAAGCATCGGTATGCATCCGATGCCTACCACGATTTCATCGGCTTCCAGGTGTCTAAACCTGCGTTGGAGCGGGCCTTTGTCAAGACCTATGGCATCAGGCTGGAAGATGTATTCGGCAGTATCGATCTTTCCATCGCAACTTTTCGCCGCTCCATTAGCACCATCATTCCACAAATGACCCGTGTTGCCCTTCTGACCAAAAAAGATGACATGGTAAAAGAGGACCCGTCCTTCGCCAGGACCAAGTTTCTGTACAACTTGAAGCGCACTGAGTACGAGAAAGAATGGGGAAGGACCTACCAGAAGCCGGGGTTCGGCGCCCAAATGATGGCTGCCATGTTCAGACTCCTGCCCAAGGTCGGCCCCTTCAAGGCGGTCGGCTTCAAAATGCCAAGCCCGGAGACTGAAACCCTGTACTTGAAGAGCGTCAATAACAGCGTAGACCAATACCGGAAATATCTTCAGGGATTAAGGGCGGGGACGTTCGCTCTGGAGAACAAGGACTTTGACACCGGCAAACATACCGAGGCCGGCGAGTACAAGCTCACCGATGACGCCTATGCGGCCCTGCTCAACAAAATTGCGGACCGCAAGTTCGCCGATACGAGTCCTGCGCTACGGGAAAATATACTGGCGTTTTACCAGGGTCCGGTCGCGCCGATTTTCAACGAGAAGAAGCCGGACGAACGGGCCCGCACCCTGAAGAACATCGAAGAATTGAGTCTACTGCAATTCCAGACAACAGCTACCCGGTGACACGACCGCGCCTTGGACGCCTGCCGGCCACTCGCCGGCAGTAGACGTTCATGCGTCACGGCCAGTGGAAAACTCTGCACCGCTGGCTTCTTCCTCCCTGCCATCGGCCTTCCTTCGATATATCGGGCCCCCGGCCATCTATATGAGCGGTTCTGATCAGACTCGCCTCCTTAGGCAAGTCATACTTGCGGAGTCTTAAACGTCGGTTGTGATTGGATTCTATGAAACAAATGCGCTGGATCTTTCAGTTTGCCTGCGGTAGCTGTCAACACCGCCGGATGAGCCGGGTGTTCACGATCAACAAGCGGACCTACCAGGTCTGCTGCGAGTGTGGCCGGGAGTTTGACTATTCGTGGGCCCGGATGCACGCCGTGGAAATAACACCTGCCGCCCATGCTGATGCGCCGTTGACCTTGGCTGGGCGGGGTGGATCTCTCGTCATTGATCCACTGGCGTTATAGCGCCGTAGTTTTTGAACATCTGAAATCCGGAGGGATCAAAGAACATGCCTTTAATTCAACTGTTAGAAATTTTGATCGTGGTAGGTGTGCTTCTGTGGCTGGTGAACCGCTTTGTCCCCATGCAGGCATCCATTAAATCAATCTTGAACGGCGTTGTGACCATCGCTGTTGTTCTGTGGCTGCTCAACATTTTTGGGCTCTTTCGCTCCATTTCCCGGATCCACGTCGGCAGGTGAGGAACGCCTGCGAAGGGACCGGTTGCAACCGCCGATACCCGGCACAAGATCAACCCAACACAACCCGGCAGATATCTTGCCGCCAGGAGAAACTGTGAACACCAAGCAATTGTTAGCCGCTGGAATGATTCTTGGCTTGAGTGCATTTGCTCAAGCCGTCCCACAGACAACGCCCATGGAACACCTGAATCCGATACCCACATTCCGGGTGATCGTGATCAGCCGCAGCGTACAGGCCGTCAACTACAAGCATCGTAGCGGCGCCACCAAGCTGGATTTCGCCGGTACCGACCTGATGCCCCAAGCCAACGGTCAGGCCAAAGTCGAGAGCAAGAAAGGCTATATCGCCATCGAAGTGGAATTCGAAAATCTGAAGGCCCCCACTACGTTTGGCAATGAGTATTTGACCTATATCATGTGGGCCATTTCGCCCGAGGGCCGGGCCATCAATCTGGGTGAAGTCCTGGTAGGCGAAAACCACCGCAGCAAGCTGGATGTCACCACCGATCTACAGGCCTTTGCCCTGGTGGTTACCGCAGAGCCGTACTATGCCGTGCGCCAGCCGAGCAATCTGGTGGTGATGGAAAACGTAGTCCGAGATGACACCCGTGGAACGGTTGAGAACCTGAGCGCCAAGTATGAACTCATGGAACGAGGCGGCTACATACCCTCCGGCTACAAGTTCGATCCTGTGGTGCTCAATGCCAGATTGCCGCTGGAGTTTTTCGAGGCCCGCAATGCCCTGCGCATTGCGCAATCGGAAGGCGCCGCTGAGTACGCCAGTGATAGCTATCAACGCGCTCTCCAGTTGATGAAGAACGCCGATGAATATGCCACCAGAAAGCACATCGAGAGAAAACCGCTGATCGCCGTTTCCCGCGAAGCCGTACAAACAGCCGAGGATGCGCGCGAGATCGCGGTCAAGAAGATCGACGAGCTGCGGCTGGCCGCCGAACGCCAGGATTCGACCGATGCCCAGGCGAAATCGAAAAGACAGACGGCGGATGCCATGCGGCAGAAAGAACAGGCGCAATCCGACGCCGCCCGGTACAAGGCCGACACAGCCAAAGCCCAATCCGACTTGGCTGCCAATCAGTCGATATCGACAGCAGCGATCACCGCGGCCCAGGCCGATGCCGAGCAGTCCCGGCTAGCCGCTCTGCAGGCCCAGCAGATTGCGCAACAGGCGAACAATGATAAAGCGGCCATGCGTACGCGCTTGTCAGAGCAGTTGAATTCCATTCTCCAGACCCGCGACAGCGCCCGTGGCCTCATCGTCAGCATGTCGGATGTCTTGTTTGACACCGGGAAATACTCATTGAAGCCGGGCGCACGCGAGAAGCTGGCGAAAGTCGCCGGCATCCTGCTCGCCTACCCAGGGCTCAACATCGAGGTCGGCGGCTACACGGACAATGTCGGCGGCGACCAAATGAACCAGACGCTCTCTGAGAACCGCGCCGGTTCGGTGCGCGATTACCTGGTGCAACAGGGAGTGACGACTGGCTCCGTCAGCGCCAAGGGCTTTGGCAACGCTATGCCGGTAGCCACGAATGATAATTCCACCGGCCGCCAGCAGAACCGCAGAGTTGAGCTGCTCGTCTCCGGCGAAACCATCGGCAAGCAAATCAATACAACCACAGGAAGCCTTCGATAGCCGCGGGCGTAAGTCATTTGAGGCAACAACATGAAAGCCTTCACCGATGACGTCTATGTCACCTACGTTGAAAACGGATACTACTTGCACGATCGCAGGCGCCCCAGCGTGGGGATCGCCATCAGCATCTCCCTCTAGCAATGGCCTCCGGCACAAGCGTCGAGAGACGTTGTGCCGGAGCAGAATCGTTGTTTGAACACAAGATACAAAGGAGTACAGCATGCTCGGAACTATATTGATCGTGATTCTGGTCCTGGCCCTACTGGGCGCGTTGCCCCGATGGCCTCATAGCAGAGACTGGGGATATTACCCGACTAGTGGAGTCGGAATGGTTCTTTTAATCGTGTTGGTCCTCCTGGTTCTCGGCCGCCTTTGAACCGGTCAAGCACCCTTTCCCTATCGTTAGGCGCTGTCCCCTTCTGAGATGGCGTCTTTTTCTTTTAAATCAAATCTTATGGCCTACCCTTAGGCAATTTGTTTGCGGAAGTCCTTTCGTTGTGAGCAATCCAGACCATTATCCCTGTGTTACCTATGTGATGCTGGTGTGGTGAGTTCTGAGTTATTGCCTTTCTATCCAGTGCAGTTCTATTCACCAGCTAGGCCGGGAAGAGTCTCTGGTGCGCACTCTGGCAAGCTATGAGTGTTCGCTGGTCCGGCAAGAGCACCGAAGGTCCACAAGATATGTTCTCAGATCGTGGGTAGCGCGTCTGGGGAAAACTTAACACGAAAGAAGGAATTAACAATGAAAATGATGAAAATGCTCTCCATTATGTTTTGCGCTCTTGTGACCAGTGCATTCCTGCTGCCGACGGCGGCAGCCGATGAGTGGAACAAACGCACTACAGTGACCTTCAGCGGACCGGTAGAAGTCCCCGGTGTGGGCGCCCAGGTACTGCCGGCCGGCACCTATCTTTTTAAACTGTTGGATTCACCCTCCGACCGTAACATCGTCCAGATCTTCAGCGCCGATGGGCTGCACGTCTATACCACCATTCTTGCAATTCCAAATTATCGCCTGCGGGTGACGGACAAGACGGTCATGACGTTTAGGGAAAGGGCCGAAGGCCAGCCCGAGGCCATCCGGGCCTGGTTCTATCCGGGCGCCAACTGGGGCCAGGAGTTTGTCTATCCGAAGTCCAGGGCCATGGAGCTGGCCAAGATAGTGCAAGAGCCTGTTCTTTCCACGCCCATCAACGTCGCTGAAGCGCCGGTTGAAACCCTGAAAACTATACCGGTAGAAGCGGTTATGCCTACAGGCGAGACGGTTGCATTGGCAAAGGTTGTTGATCCGCCACCGGCAATGGTTGCGGAGAACCTTCCGCAAACGGCCAGCGGGTTACCGCTGTTGGCACTGATCGGATTCTTGTCTCTGGGCACTGGGTTTGCTTTCTGGGTATTTTCCAGGAAGATCAAAGATCAACGCGCTCCGGTCTCGAATCGAACCATCTAGTACGGTGGCCAGGAGAAACAGTAATTCTGATAGATCGGCGCATTTGGACAGCGGGACATCGGAAACACCGGCCTGCTGTGTTGGCGGCACTTCCAATTCAGCCGGTCATCAACGCGATCAAAAGGGGTGGCAAGAACCTGTGCCACCCCTGCACTTTCCAATTCCAGCAAGTCAGGCATAGTTGTTTTTGGTGAATCATCTGCCTGGCCGCATCAGATCACGAGGGCCGTTACCGTATGACAAAGTTTGCCTCATCCACGTCACGCCTTCCGCTCAGAGTCCATTGCCTGGCCCTCTTGGTCTTTCTGGCGGCGCTGTCAGGTATCGCATTGCCTCAAGCATCTTTGGCCCCCCCAAGCTCTCCCGGAGAAAACTTCAGAATCACTGTCAATGCCAACCTGGTAATCCTGCACGCGACTGCCCAGGACCGGAAAGGGGTCCTTGTTTCCGGGCTCGAACAAGCGAGTTTTCAGGTTTACGAAAATGGGGTGCTGCAGCAGATCAAGCATTTCAGCCATGATGACATCCCGGTAACGGTGGGTCTGGTCATCGACAATAGCGGGAGCATGAGCAACAAGCGAAGCGAAGTCATCGCCGCAGCCCTGGCGTTTGCCCGCTCCAGTAATCCGCAAGACCAGATGTTCGTCGTCAATTTCAATGAACATGTGAGGTTCGCTCTGCCGGCCGGCATGCCTTTCACCGACAAGTCGCCGGAACTGGAAGCGGCGTTATCGAGAATCAATACCAATGGGCAAACCGCATTGTACGACGCAGTGGCCGCGGCGCTTGAGCACTTGAAGAAAGGCGCCCGCGAAAAGAGAGTGTTGATCGTGATCAGCGACGGCGGCGACAATGCCAGCAAACAGAACCTGGCCCGCGTTATGGCCATGGCGCAGAATTCCGACGCTGCCATCTACACCATCGGCATCTTTGATGAGCAGGATGAAGACCGCAACCCGCGCGTGCTGAAACAGCTTGCCTCCGACACAGGTGGTGATGTTTTCCTGCCCCGGTCTCTCAAGGAAGTGGTCCCCATCTGTGAGCAAATCGCTCGCGACATTCGCAACCAGTACACCATCGCGTATGTCCCCACGAATCGAAAGCAGGATGGGACTTATCGGACCATTGAGGTTACAGCCAGTGCCGCGGGCCATCGCCGCCTCTCCGTCAGGACCCGTGCCGGTTACCGCGCCCCCCTGCAAGCCCAGCCATTGCCGGTAGGAAAGGCCGGCTTACCGTGAGACTCACTATCCATCGACGGAGAGTCCGGCAATCATCGGCAGCGCTTCTTCTCATGTTGGGTCGGTCTTTCTTTCTTATCTCCGGAGTCTTCATACTGGGATACGTCACGGCAACATTTCTGGAAGCCCGTATTTATCAATCCAGTGAAGCCCGCAAATTTGAACAGGCGCGGCAGGAACGGAATACCGCAGTTTCTTCAAACGGCAGCGAGGGCCCGGCCTCTCAGCCCGGTCCCTTGCAATTGAGCCAACAGGACGATGCTGGAACTGAACACCGGGAACCCGTTCGCACACATCCCGCATGGGGGCGAATCGACATTCCCGCCATCGGCCTTTCAGCGATGATCATGGAGGGTGTTGACGGGCAAACCCTTCAGCGGGCCGTCGGGCACATTCCCGGAACGGCTCTCGCGGGCGGGCCAGGCAACATAGGGCTCGCCGGCCATCGAGACACATTCTTCAGGTCTCTTCGCAATATCCATCAGAACGATGAAATCAAGCTGGAAACACTGGATGGATCCTATCGCTATCGCGTGGCCTCTATGCAGGTGGTGGATCCAGGAGACATTGCAGTACTGAGCAACGACCTAATAAGCAACGATGTACCAAACAGCGCCGGTGACTCAGTGTTGACCCTGGTGACCTGTTACCCCTTCTCCTTTGTGGGCGCCGCCCCACAGAGATTTGTTGTGTGGGCAATCAGGGTCCAGGAATGAGCAGAGATGATCGGAATGCGAGGTTAAGTCGTCGCTGAACTGGAACTGTGACGGGAGGTCAAGTAATCATCGCGGATCGAGTGACCTCGCATTTCCGATCACCAGACCACCCGATCCGCGATGATTTCTTAATCTCCCAGTCACTCAACTAGAACGGGTTGACCTGAGGAAAATGGATCTTCAGTTTGTAGCAAACGAAGAGGACCAGCATCGCGCCCAGTGTAGAAAAAATAAGACCGGCAGGATGGTAGCGCTGATTTGTAGGGCGCGAAAACATATGGATAACGCCGCCGCCCACGATCGATCCAAGGATGCCGAGCACGATCGTCCAGAAGATTGTTATACGTACGTGCATCACCGATTTCGCGATAACGCCCGAAATTAGCCCAATAAGAACATACCAGATGAAGTGAAACATGCTTTTTCCTCGCAATCGATGGGTCGTGAATGAGCAGGAGAGACCTTACAGGTGTGAAACGTTAACGGCCTTCCAGAGATAGGCACCCCACGCTTCGCGCTTTTTGCGAAGCGTGGGACGCGATGCTTCCCGATGTGAATGTGTAATAATCACGCGGTCACGGTGCTAGTAACCGTGACCAGGAAATAGAGCAATGGAACCAAAGAAAGCGATGCACAGTTCCGATCGCTAGATCTCCTGATCACCCGATTTATCTAACGCTGGCGATCGTCGCCCCCATGTCCGTGGTTGTCGTGGTCATGGTCCTCGTGGTCCCAATGGCCTTCATGCATTTTCCAGCCGCGTCTTTCATGGTCGTAATGGGGATGGTTCCACCTTGCGCCTTCAAAAGGCGGTTGTTGCCAGTGTCCACCAACCCATTGGTAGTGCCGGCCCTGTTGGATCCAGTATCCGTCGATCCATGTATATCCAGGGCCAGGCGCATCGTACTGTTGTTCATAGCGGACTGGCGGTGGGCCGGACCTGAAATATATAGAAATCTGCGCTGAAGCAGGAACTACAACTGCCGCGCCGAGTATCGCACCAAATAACCATTTTGATTTCACTTTTATCTCCTTATGACACGTCGAATTCCTTGCCGTGTAGGCGCGGTTTGCGCTTCACTACGCGGCGGCGCCTGACAGCCCATCGCTCACAGAGTACGGATACCAAGCGGCAAATCCAGCGTAATCGTGACTGGCAGGGATGTCTGGTCTGTATTGCTCAAGGGGCGCTGACGGCCAGAAGGCATTCCTTTCACTCCATGGAGACATGAAGATTCGACGGGTCAACTGGAACGCATTGACGGGTTTAAGTAATTGTCAGGATTGTCTCAGATTGAACACTCCTGTAAATGGGTTTGTGTCATGATGTCTCCAACCATGAAAGAAGACTCATTCCAAAACAGGTATTCGCTGTCCGTTCCCCGACTTGTGGTGCTGCTCCAAAAAGGATGAAACAAATTGGGACAAAAAAAGAAGAGAGCCAGCCGGCCATTTTCCAAAACACTGCCGAAAGCAGCCACCGGAATCCAGGGTTTGGACGAAATCACGGGTGGAGGTCTGCCACGCGGCCGGGCTACGCTGGTCAGTGGCGGCGCCGGCTCCGGAAAGACATTGTTCGGACTGGAGTTCCTGGTTCGGGGCGCTACACAATACGGCGAACCCGGCGTGTTCATGTCGTTTGAGGAATCGATCCCCGACCTGACCAGGAATGTCGCTTCACTGGGTTTTGACCTTGACCGGCTGGTGGCGGAGAAGAAACTGTTCGTAGACCACGTGTCGATCTCGCAAAGCGATTTGGAGGAAACCGGCGAGTATGACCTCGAGGGCCTCTTCATTCGAATTGCCGATGCCGCCCAGAAGGTCGGGGCGCGGCGAATCGTCCTCGACACCATCGAAGTGCTGTTCGGCAGCTTGCCCAACCCAGGAGTCCTGCGCGCCGAAATCCGCCGCCTGTTCGACTGGCTCAAGCAAAGAGGATTGACCACAGTCATTACCGCAGAGCGGGACCAGCCCGACAAGATGACCCGGCACGGCATCGAGGAATTCGTCTCCGACTGCGTGATCCTGCTGGACCATCGCATTCGGGAAGAGATCTCGACCCGGCGTCTGCGCATCGTCAAATACCGGGGATCGACCCACGGCACCAACGAGTATCCGTTCCTCATTGATGCTCAAGGCATTTCAGTCCTGCCGATCTCCTCACTGGGCCTGGACCACGATGCGCCTGCCGAACGGGTCTCGAGCGGCGTTGCCCGCTTGGATGGCATGTTGGGCGGCAAGGGCTTTTATCGGGGGAGCAGCATTCTGTCTTCCGGCACTGCGGGGACAGGTAAAACCAACCTGGCGGCGTGTTTCATCGATGCGGCCTGCCGCCGCGGTGAGCGCGCCTTGTTTTTCGCTTTTGAAGAGTCACCCCAGCAGATCATCCGCAATGTGCGTTCCATCGGCATCGACCTTGAACCCTGGGTCCGCAAAGGGCTCCTGCAATTCCATGCGGCGCGTCCCACCTACGGGGGGATCGAACAGGTCCTGTTACTGACCCACAAACGCATCACCAGCTTCCGGCCCAGCGTGGTGGTGGTGGACCCGGTCACCAATCTGCTCATGGTGAGCACCCAGAACGAAGTGCGCTCCATGCTTACGCGGCTGGTCGATTTTCTAAAGACCCAAAAGATTACCGCGATTTTCACCAGTTTGACTGCGGCGGGGGCACTGGAGGCCAGCGAGGCGGACGTCTCCTCCCTCATGGACACATGGCTGCTGCTGAAAAACATCGAGGTCGGCGGCGAGCGGAACCGCGCGCTCTACGTGCTGAAATCGAGAGGCATGGAGCATTCCAACCAGATTCGTGAATTCGTGCTTACAGACCACGGCCTGCGCTTGCTCGACGTTTACCTCGGACCCGAGGGTGTGCTGACCGGCTCCGCCCGTGTATCGCAGGAAATGCGCGAGAAAGCAGTGGTCACGTTCCGCCGGCAAGAGCTGGAATCCCGCAAGCGCGAACTGGAGCGCAAGCGCCGGATCTTTGAAGCACGCATGGTCATGCTGCGGGCGGAGTTTGAAGTCGAGGAAGAAGTAATTCAACAGACCATCTCCGAGTCGGAATTACTGGGCGAGGAAGTGATGCAGGACCGTGGGCAGATGATATTGAGCCGGCAAGCGGACCCTTCGTCCTACAAAAAAGATGTGCGCGCAAAAGGAGCGCGGAGACGCTGAATGCCGGCTACCAAGACAAATACCCGGACGCGGCCCCGCAAACCAACTCCCCGGAAACCGGTGGTTTGGAAGCTGCGGCTCTACGTGGCGGGCCAGACGCCCAAATCCATTCGCGCCTTTACCAACCTCAAGGTCCTGTGTGAGGAGCACTTAAAGGGCCGCTATCTGATCGAAGTGATCGATCTCAGGAAGCATCCGCAACTGGCGCGCGGCGACCAGATCGTAGCAGTTCCGACCCTGGTAAGAAGGCTTCCCCTGCCCGTCCGAACGATTATTGGGGACCTCTCCAACAGCGTGCGGCTGTTGGTGGGCCTGGATTTGCGAAAGGCAGACTGACCTCAGCGCGGGAAGGCATATATGAAAAGACTTCCGAAAAAGGACAGCCCGGCAGCAAAGCGTAAACTCGGATTGGCCGGAGAATTGGAGCAGCCCGGCTCCGGTTCTCGCCAGGAAAAGTACGTCTTGCGCTTGTTCGTCAGCGGTTCCACCCTGAAATCGGCGCTGGCGGTAGAGA
>DATMNZ010000003.1:0-6428 GCA_035568495.1 Saccharimonadales bacterium (SeqCode)
TGGGCCTGGGCCAGCACCTCCACGACATTCAGCAAGGCCTGGCGCGCCTGGCCCACAAAGTCCCTGGCCACCATCTTTTCCTGCGCATCCCAGCCAACCATGCCGCTCACGAAGACCATGCTGCCTTTGGTGGCCACGCCATTGGAGTAACCTTTAGGACGAACCCAGTTTGGTGGTTGTAAGATTTTCAAGTCAATCCCCCTTAAATGCCGGTTTTTGTTTGGCCACAAAGGCCTGATAAGCCCGATTGAAATCGTTGGTCGCCATGCAGATTGCCTGGGCCTGGGCTTCCGCCTCAATGGCCTCGTCCAATCCCATGTTCCATTCCTGATGCAGCATCTTCTTGGTTATGCCATGAGCAAACGTTGGGCCTGCCGCGAGTTCGGCGGCCAGCTCCATGGCCATGGCCTGTAACTCTTCAGGCGTATACAGCCGGTTCAGGAATCCCCATCTCTCCGCTTCTTCGCCGGACATGCTGCGGCCGGTAAACAAGAGTTCGGCGGCACGGCCCTGTCCGATGATTCGGGGTAAGATCGCGCATGCTCCCATGTCACAACCGGCGAGCCCCACGCGTGTAAACAGAAATGCAGTCTTGCTGCGCGCCGTGCCCAGACGCAGGTCTGACGCCATGGCCAGAATGGCCCCAGCGCCCGCGCACACTCCATCGATGGCGGCAATGATTGGCTGCGGACAGGCGCGCATGGCTTTCACCAGGTCTCCGGTCATGCGCGTGAAGGCCAGCAGGCCGGGCATCTCGAGTTCAGTAAGCGGGCCGATGATGTCATGCACATCGCCGCCGGAACAGAAATTCTCTCCGGCGCCGGTCAAGACCACGGTCTTAACGTCCGCCGCCTGTACCATGGCCCGGAAGATGTCCCGCAGTTCCGCATAGGAATCAAAGGTCAGCGGGTTCTTGCGATCGGGCCGGTTGAGGGTAATGCAAGCAACGCCGCCGCCGACTGTGAACTTGAAATGCTGTGCTACGTAATTTGCCAGCAGGCCGCCCTGAAGCGCTTGGCGCAGCGGCTCTTTGGTCCGATCAGTCATAAGATTCTCCGTGGCTCCGTATTACGGCTCCAGATTATCTTTCGTTTCGTTACGCAAGTTCCAGTCCAAATCCGCGTTCATCCGCGTAAATCCGCGGTAGGGTTCTTGATTGCGGATACGTCGCGCTGTATATGCGCCTTCGCCTTCCACAGTACATCGATCATGCTTTGTTGTTCGTCGCGGTTCAGGCCGCCCAGCATTTCGATAATCCACTGCTCATGACGCGCAGCCATTTCCCGGAACCGTTTGAGCCCATGCGTGGTCAGCTTGACGGTAAAGGCGCGCCGGTCACCCGGATAGGCCATGCGCACCACCAGCCCTTCACGCTCGAGTTGGTCGGTGATTCCCGTCACGTTCCCGCCCGAAACCATCAGCCGCTTCGAGAGTTCGTTCATTCGCAGTCCGCCGGGGCAGCGCTCCAACTGGGCCATCAGGTCGAAGCGGGGCAGCGTGGTGCTGAACTCGCGCCGCAGCAGCAGGCGTACCTTGGTCTCAATGCGCACCGTACACGATAGCAGGCGTAGCCACAGACGCAAGGCCCGGTGGTCGCCTTTATGGGTGCGAGTTTCCAGGTCAAGGACCGCACTCTGGCCCCGGCCCGCGGGCGAGTTATTTTTGCGCGTGCTGGAAGTGCTCGCCATTCTCACCCTCACATTACCTCGCCCCCGGCAATCGCAATGGATTGTCCGGTAACTGCTTCGCTGCCCGGAAGGCACAGCCACGCGACCGCATTGGCGACTTCTTCCGGCTGAATCATTCGCTTCTGCGGATTCTTGGCGGTCAGCTCTGCGCGCGCTTCCGCCTCTGTGCGTCCGGTTTTGGCCACAATGCCATCGATAGTTCGTTGGAGCATCTCGGTTTCCGTGTAGCCGGGGCAGATTGTATTCACAGTCACGCCCTTGGCCGCAACCTCAACGGCCAGGGAACGCGTGAGACCGACTACCGCATGCTTGGCAGCGCAATAGGCTGAGACATAACCGTAGCCTGTGAGCCCGGCGGTGCTGGCAATATTCACAATGCGTCCCCAGCCGGCCGCCAGCATGGCTGGCAAAGCCGCTTGTATACAGTGATAGACACCGTCAAGATTCACCTGCATCATGCTGCGCCAGAGTGCAATATCAGTCTTGAGGAAGGGAGCAGAACGCCCCTGCCCAGCGTTGTTCACCAGGATGTGGATGGGGCCGAAGCAGATGCGCGCCGATTCGAAGGCCTTGCTCACAGCTTTCGGATGGCAGACATCCGCCTGAGTGTAAAAAAGACTCCGGCTGTCGGCGAGATCATCAGTCGGCGCTGCGCTACGCCCAAGCATAGTGACTTTCGCGCCATGAGCCACCAGCGCGCGGGTCACCGCTGCGCCAATGCCGCGAGCGCCGCCGGTCACCACCGCGTGTTTACCTGCCAATGATTGTGGCTGTTGTTCCATGCGTGGTTACACCTGCAACATAAGTTGGGCGCGCGCCAGGTTCCTTTCCAGTTGTTCTTTGCCGCTCAGATACTGCTTGGGCCATGTGATTTCCGTGAACCCTTGCTTGGCTGCCTCATGCAGGGTCCATGCGGGGTCGGCCAGATGCGGACGGGCAATCGCGCACAGGTCGGCCCTTCCGGCAGCGATGATGGTGTTCACATGGTCGCCTTCAAAAATGTTTCCTACGGCAATGGTGGGAATGCCGGCTTCGTTTCGTATCTTGTCCGCAAATGGCGCCTGGAACATGCGTCCGTAGACCGGCTTCTCCGCCTTGCTTACCTGCCCGGAAGAGCAGTCGATCACATCGGCGCCTGCGTCCTTGAACATGCGCGCGACTTCGGTTGCGTCTTCCGGAGTGAGACCGCCAGGCGCCCAGTCATGGGCGGAGATGCGCACGCTCATGGGCAGGTCTGCGGGCCACACGGCCCGCATGGCCGAAAAGACTTCCAGCGGAAAGCGGCAGCGATTCTCAAGAGCGCCGCCCCACGCATCGCTGCGATGGTTGGTCAGCGGCGAAATAAAGCTGGACATCAGATAGCCATGGGCGCAATGGAACTCCAGCCAGTCGAAGCCGGCTGCTGCCGCTCGCCGCGTAGCGGTGACAAAGTCGGTCTGAATGCGGCGCATCTCTTCACGTGTGGCCTCATGCGGGGTCTGTGACAGACCTTCAATATAAGGCAGCGGTGAAGCCGAGATCAGTGGCCAGTTGCCGGAAACGAGCGGCTGGTCAATCGCATCCCATCCCATGCGCGTGGAGCCCTTGCGCCCGGCATGGCCGAGCTGAAAGGCGATCTTGGCATCCGTGTGCGTGTGTACAAAATCAACCACCCGCTTCCAGGCATTCTGCTGCTCGCTGTTCCACATGCCGGGACACCCCGGCGTAATGCGCGCCTCCGGCGAGACGCAGGTCATCTCCGTCACCACCATGGCCGCGCCACCCATCGCGCGCGAAGCGAGATGCACCAGATGAAAGTCGTTGGGCAGCCCATCGTGCGCCATGTAGGTGGCCATGGGTGAGCAGATCACGCGGTTCTTCAGCGTGACACTTCGCATTGAGATCGGCGTGAACATCGGCGGAAGAGGATGGTCTATGCCGCTGCGCCCGGCAAACCATTTTTCCACGCGCTCGACATAGCCGGAATCGCGAAGCTTGAGGCTGGCGTGGCCGACGCGCTGGCTGCCGGTGAGCAGGCCATAGGCAAACTGCTCAGGTTCCTGATGGATATATCGTTCAACCTGTTCAAACCATTCCATGCGGTTGCGCGCCGCGCTCTGTAATTTCAGGGCCTCGATTTCCCGTTCTTCCTGGTAGCGTTGCAAAGCGCCCTCTATGTCGCCCGCATGGGTGGTGAGCACCCGCGCCAGCGCCATGGCGTCTTCCATCGCCAGCTTGGTGCCCGAGCCGATGCTGAAGTGCGCGGTGTGCGCGGCATCGCCGATCAGCACGATGTTCCGGTGGAACCATTTTTCGCAGAGCACCCGGTTGAACTTGAGCCAGATGGCGGGGCCGCGCAGGTGCTTCGCATTCGAGACCAATGGGTTGCCGTCGAGCCGTTCGGCAAAGAGTTTTTCACACAGCGCGATTGACGCTTCCTGCTCCATCTTGTCCATGCCTGCGGCCAGCCAGTTCTTCTCCGGGGTCTCTACGATGAAAGTGGACCACTCGTCATCAAAGCGGTAGGCGTGCAGGTTGAACCAGCCCCACTCGGTTTCCTTGAAATCGAAAGTGAAAGCATCGAGCTTCCGGCGGCTGCCCAGCCAGATAAAGCGGTTCTGGCGGGCTTGAATGTTGGGCTTGAAAATAGGCTCATATTTCCTGCGGGTAACGGAAGACGCGCCGTCGGAGGCGATGACCAGGTCATAGCGGGAAGCGTAGTCATCCGGATCGGCGACCTCTGTTTCAAAGACCAGCTTCACGCCCAGGCCGGCCGCGCGCCGTTGCAGGATCTGCAACAGCTTGATGCGGGCGATGCCGCAGAATCCGTGGCCGCCGGAAGTGATCTTGCTTCCTTTGAAGAAGACGTCGATGTCGTCCCAGTGGCGAAAGGCCCGCGTGATTTCGGTGTGGGTCGGCTCGTCCACGGTCCGGAAGCCGTCCATGGTCTTGTCGGAGAATACAATTCCCCAGCCGAACGTGTCCGTGGGACGATTGCGTTCGATGACGGTAATATCCCAGGCCGGATTCGCCTTCTTGAGCAGGAGCGAGAGGTAGAGACCGGCAGGCCCGCCGCCCAGGCACACGATTCTCATGCTGAAATTCTAGGTTTAAATAATTGAGGTGTCAACATTATCTCTGTGCTCGGGCGCTTAACAGTTTTTGGGGAAGAGGCTACGGCCGGTAAATCGAAGGACCAGTCGCCTTCGGCGATTGGTCCTTCGATCATGGTCGCAAATTCGCCTTACGAATAAGCGTGATCTGGGGGCTTGGCATCGAGACAATTCCGCCACTCTTCAAGCATTAGGCTCCTTCTTCCAAAACACTAAGCACTGCCTTAAATTCTTGACGCGTTCGCAAGCAGGGCTTACATTTCTTACACGCCCTTTCTATTCCACTGGCCTGAAGTTGGTTTCGGCCGATATTGCAGTTTTGCAGGCAGATAAAGGGCAATAGTCTTCGTTCATTAGGGCAGTACAAGGATGAAGGTGTGTCCACGGGGGCGATTCGGTTGTGTTTTCCGGACCACGGTTTTTCTGCTGATTGGAGGCCCAATGTTTCGTCGCTTATTGATTGCAGCCTGGATGTGCTGCGCCAGTTGCGCCTTTGCCCAGACCACGCCTGTAACGCCCTTGCCTAGGGCCCAGACCAGCCTACCCTATCGTGTGCAACTTGGGGCGGTCGTGAATGGCGTGTATCCGTTTACGTTTACTTTTGAGAGCCTGCCCACATGGCTTCAGCATTCCAGCGACGGGCAAGTTTGGGGTACGCCTGTAACGGCTGACGAGACCACGCAGCCGGTAGTATTTGCCGCCACGATCACCGATGCCCAGAGCCGCAAAATGGGCCGGTTTATGTTTTCCATTGCTGTTTCTAAGGATGCGGTTGTGCCGCTAGTGATTGCCGGTACTCAAGCAACACCCGCAGCGGCGCAGCCTGCGGCCGGAACAGCGCCTGCGTCAGCGGCATCTCCTGCATCTCCTCCGCCTCCGCCAAATACTGGAACCACGCCGGCGGCTTCGAGCGCCAAGCCTGCTTCGATGACGATTCAGCCTCCCACACTGCACGAGCCGATCGAACAAGGCGCAAAGGCGGTGCTGGGTACCGCCAGGCCATTGGCTACGGTGGTTCTAGTACGCGGGAAAGAGACTCCCGAGGTGTTTCAGACTATTGCCGATCAGTCAGGGGAATTCAGGATTGACCTTTCCACCGGCGATCAGAAGCTGAAAGCTGCCGAAGACCTGCAGGTCCGTCAGATTGTGGATGGGGTCATGAGCGGGTCCCGTCACCGGACGGTTACTCCGTACTACCGCAACGGTGAAGAACTGCGCGCCATTGTGGGATACCAACAGGCCGGGGCCAGCGCCGCCAAGAGTGAGCAGAACTTCTTTCTTGATTTCTACATCAGCCGTCCGCTGGCTTTTCTGCACGACCCCGGCGACCTCAATCCTACCCGGCTGCGTTGGTGGGGTAACGTGCGCGTGGCCAGCTATCCGCAGCAGGGTGATGTGCCGGTGGCCACGTTTGCATCTTCTTTGATAACGCAGTTTGGGCAGTTGAAGGTGAATCAACTGGCGCAATCCGCTGAGTATCTCTCCGGCCTGGAGATCAACCTGCTATCGGGTAAATTTGGGTTTCTGGGCAAGAGTGAAGAAACCCGCCAGCAATTTACTCTCAGTCTATTCGGCGGCGGCGGCGCGACCGGCCCCACAGAGACCAGCAGCACACTGCGGGTTTTTGAAGCCCCGGCAGCGGGCACAC
>DATMNZ010000004.1:0-18527 GCA_035568495.1 Saccharimonadales bacterium (SeqCode)
CTGCCGCCTTCGGGGCCCTGATCGGCCTCGCCGCCATGATCCAGGTGTTTACGCTGAACATGACGTACGATGTGCCGGCAAAGCTGCTTGCCTTGCACACCATGCTGCTCGCCTGCTTTCTCCTGGCCCCTGACGTTCCACGCTTGGTCAGGTTCCTGTTGCTGCGCCGGACCACGTCGCTTTCCCCGGAACCGCAACTCTTCCGTGGCGTCCGGGCCAGCCGGATCGCACTTGCTGCGCAAATCATATTTGGTCTGTGGCTCATAGGCATGGACTGCCACTACGCCTGGGGTATCTGGAGTACCCGGGGCGGGGGCAGACCGCTCCCGCCGCTCTATGGCATCTGGGAGGTGGAGAAGATGTCGATCGACGAACAACCGCTCCCGCCGCTGCTCACCGACTCCACCCGCTGGGGGCGCGCCATCTTCGATTACCCCGACCAGATGGTCGTTCAGAGCACGGATGAATCGTTCGCTCCTTATGGCGCCTCCGTCAATCTCCCGGAGAAAACTCTCGCGCTCACTAAGAGTGACGACAAGAACTGGAGGGCGAGCTTAACACTCCAGCGGCCTACCGAGGACCAGCTCATCCTGAATGGCCGGATGGACAATCATCAGGTTCATATGGAGCTTCAGTTGATCAACCGGAATTCGTTTCTGCTGGTCTCAAGAGGTTTCCACTGGATCAACGAGGCCCCCCTTGGAGCAAAGCCCAGTCGGTATGCGCTCGCTCACCATGATCGCGCCCAGCCCTGATGTGCCTCAACAGAGCACGATGCCGGCACGCGTGTACGCCTCGGGTAAGCTGAACCGCGAGGCTTGTTACAACTTGGAGCCTCATGCCATTGCAGTGATTGTGAATGGCCTATTCTCAGCGCTTTCTGACGGAGGTCTCGAATGAACGCACAGCTTCAGATGGTCTCACAGCCCCAGACCGGACCGATCCAGCCCCAGCCCAACATTCCGAGCTGGAGCCTGGCCCTCCGGATTGCCTTTCGATTCTGGCTGATATATTTGGGGCTGTATTGTCTTGCCACGCAAATCATCACCAACGGGACCGACTTTCCCGATCCGGCCACTCTCTGGCCGCTGCGCCCCGTGATCTTCTGGACCGCCGCCCATATTTTCCACGTGAATGCGCCCCTGTCCTTCGGCGGCAACAGCGGCGGCGCCGACTGCATGTTCGGTTGGGTCACGGCCTTCTGCCTGCTAATGATTGCCACTGCTGCGACCGTCGTCTGGTCACTTCTCGACCGCAGCCGGCAGAATTACGCTGAGCTGCATAAGTGGTTTCGGCTTTTCGTTCGCTTCGCGCTTGCCGGACAGATGATTTTCTACGGTTTTGTGAAAGTCATCCCGCAGCAGATGCCGTATCCCCCATTGACCCGGCTGCTGCAGCCTTTCGGCACCTACTCCCCTTACGGGGTTCTCATCAACTCCGTCGGCTCAGCTCCGGTTTATGAAATTTTTACCGGCTGCGCCATGCTCGCAGCTGGATTGCTGCTGATCGTCCCTCGCACGGCCACCCTCGGCGCCCTGATCAGCCTCGCCGACATGGTCCTGGCGTTTATGCTGGCCATGACGTACGATGTGGTAGCAAAGCTGTTGGCCTTCCACCTCATCCTGCTCTGCTGCTTTCTCCTGGCCCCCGACGTTCCACGCTTGGTTAGATTCCTGTTGCTGGACCGGGCCACGGCGCCTTCCACGCAAGCGCAACTCTTCCGTGGCGTCCGGGCCAACCGGATCGCACTTGCCGCGCAAATCATGTTGGGTCTGTGGCTCGTAGGCGTGTCCTGCCAATACAGCTTGGGTGCCTGGAATACCCGGGGCGGGGGCAGACCGCTCCCGCCGCTTTATGGCATCTGGGAGGTGAAGCAGATGTCCATCGACGAACAACTACGCCCGCCGCTGCTCACCGACTCCGCCCGTTGGCGGCGCGCCATCTTCGATTACCCCGACCGCATGGCCTTTCAGAGACTGGACGATTCGTTCGTTCCTTATGGCGCCTCCGTCAATCTCCCGGAGAGAACTCTCGCCCTCACGAAGAGTGACGACAAGAACTGGACGGCGAGCTTCACGTTCCAGCAGCCTGTCGGGGATCAGCTCATCCTGGATGGCCGGATGGACAATCATCACGTGCATATGGAGCTTCAGTTGACCGACCGGAATAAGTTTCTGCTGGTCTCAAGAGGTTTCCACTGGGTTCAGGAGTCTAAATTGCTTCCGCAACCGTGATTGGAATAAACGGAAAATCATCCAGCCAGTCCTTGAAATCCACAACCGACTTCATAAGGTGCTGTAAGACTGCTAGGCTTGTTATAACTTAGGGCCTCTTCCATCGCAGTGATAGTGAATGGCTTATTCTCAGCCGCTTTCTGGCGGAGGAGTCGATACTCGATGCAGATGAATTCAGCCCCGGAGAGTCCGCAGGCATGAGAACCCATCTCCGTATCGTTCTTCCCGGTGGCAACGGGCAGGTCGGCAACATTCTCGCCCGGCATTTTCACGCTCAGGGACATGATGTCGTCGTCCTCGCTCGCAGGGTCACATCAGCCCCGTGGCGCGTCGTCAATTGGGATGGAGCAACTCTGGGTAACTGGACATCCGAACTGGAGAATGCCGATGTACTCATTAACCTCGCGGGCAGAAACGTAGATTGCCGATACACTCCGGCAAACCGCAGAGCAATCAAAGAATCCCGGATTCAGACGACCCGCTTGCTAGGTCAAGCGATTGGTCACTCCCTTCATCCGCCCGGCTTGTGGATGAACGCAAGTACCGCGACGATTTACCGTCATGCTCTTGACCGGCCGATGGATGAGCAGACGGGGGAAATTGGTGGCAACGAACCGAATGCGCCTGCCGAATGGCGTTTCAGTATTGATGTCGCCACAAGCTGGGAGACGGCCTTCTTCGGCTCTGTCACACCCAATACTCGCAAGATCGCACTTCGCAGCGCCGTGGTCCTGAGTCCAGACCGCGGGGGAGTATTCGATAAATTGCTTCGTCTGGTTCGGTTTGGTCTCGGAGGAACCGCAGCCGGCGGTATGCAATTTGTTTCCTGGATTCACGATGCCGATTTCCTGGGTAGCATCGATTGCCTGATTGCCCGGGATGAGATTGATGGCGTGGTCAATATTGCATCGCCAAATCCTTTGCGGAACCGGGAATTCATGAAGGCTCTGCGAGAAGCATGGGGATCGCGCATCGGGCTGCCTGCTGCAAGCTGGATGCTGGAGATAGCTACCCTTTTTCTGCGCTCCGAAACGGAACTGGTGCTCAAGAGCCGCCGCGTTGTCCCCGGTCGTCTTGTCGAAGCTGGTTTCCAATTTCAATTCCCTGAGTGGGAAAGCGCTGCACAGCATCTGGTTAGGCGCTGGCGTGCGGCCGATCAGCGTTAATAGAGACTCAGGATGCCACGGCCCTGGCTCGACGGCTCCCCAAATTCGTTGGTTGGTCCCGAGCTTAGGTCTTCCTTCTCGCTTTGATGTGGTCCTTACGGAGAACCTGTTCGGGGACATTTTATCGGACCAAGCTGCCGCCATTACCGGGCCCTTAGGAATGTTGGGATCGGCCACCATTGGTGGTAGGATCAATCTTTATGGGCCTGTGCATGGCTCGATGCCGGACATTGCGGGAAAGGGAATTGCCAATCCATTGGGATCCATCGCTTCCGCCGCCATGTTGTTGCGCCACTCGGCGCAGATGCCGCACGAGGCGAACGATCTGGAAGATGCCATGGAAAATGTCCTGGATGCCGGTCATCGCACCGCCGACATCGCGGGAGAACATACACAGCACGTTACCAGCACCAGGGAAATGGGCGAACTGGTGGAGCACGCATTTGTCGCCCTGCTGGACCGGCGCTTCGCTTATCATGCTGTGTGAAAGTCCACCACGGAAAACACTGGAACACAAAGAACGGCAAGAGGCTCTCAGCACAATACGGAGGAACAGAGTTGGCACGCACATTATTCGAAAAAATTTGGGACAATCATGTGGTCTGTCCGGGGCCGGAAGGTTCTTCCATCCTTTATATAGACCTGCATCTAGTGCATGAAGTGACATCGCCACAGGCGTTTGAAGGGTTGCGGATAGCGGAGAGGAAAGTCCGCCGTCCTGAGTTTACCTTTGCAACCATGGACCACAATGTTCCTACCACGCATGAGACTCGTTCCGTCATTACGGATGTGCTTGCGCGTTCCCAGATGGAGGCATTGCGCAAGAACTGCCGCGAATTCGCGATTGAACTGTTTGACCTGGATTCCCCCGATCAAGGCATCGTTCACGTAATTGGTCCGGAACTGGGACTGACGCAGCCCGGCAGGACCATCGTTTGTGGTGACAGTCACACCAGCACGCATGGGGCTTTCGGCGCACTGGCCTTCGGCATCGGCACTTCCGAGGTCGAGCATGTCTTGGCTACACAATGCCTGGTGCAGAAGAAGCCTAAGACAATGTCAGTGAACTTTTCGGGAATACCGGCGGCCGGAGTTACGTCCAAAGATATGATTCTGGCGTTGATCGCCAGGATTGGCATTGATGGCGCCACTGGTCATGTTATTGAATACTCGGGTGATGCCGTCCGCGTGCTATCCATGGAAGCGCGCATGACCATCTGCAATATGAGCATTGAGGCAGGTGCCCGTGCCGGCATGATTGCTCCCGATGAAATTACCTTTGCTTATCTCCGCAGCCGCCGCTTTGCTCCCCAGGGCAACGCCTGGGAAAAAGCCGAAAGCTACTGGCGGAGTTTAAGCACTGACTCCGGCGCTCGCTTTGACACAACTGTGGAGATTGACGCTGCAGCCCTGGCGCCATTCGTGACCTGGGGCACAAATCCTGGAATGGCAGCGCCTGTGAATGGCAAGATACCCGATCCCGGCGGCGCAAGTAGCGATTCTGAACGCAACGCCTGCCAGCGAGCGCTTGAGTACATGGCCCTTAAGCCTGGAACCAGGATTGAAGACATCCCCGTGGATCGTGTTTTTATTGGTTCCTGTACAAATGCGCGATTGGAAGATCTCCGGGCCGCCGCGAGGGTAATCAAGGGATACAGAATCTCCCGGCAAGTCCAGGGGCTGGTTGTGCCTGGTTCGCAGAATGTGAAACACGCGGCCGAACGAGAAGGCTTGGACAGGATTTTTGTCGAAGCCGGTTTCGAGTGGCGGGAGTCGGGTTGCTCCATGTGTCTGGCCATGAACCCGGACAAACTGAATCCTGGGGAGCGCTGCGCTTCGACCAGTAACCGCAATTTTGAAGGCCGGCAGGGAGCGGGTGGGCGAACACATCTGGTCAGCCCGGCCATGGCCGCTGCTGCAGCAGTGGCGGGACATTTCGTGGATGTGCGGAATTGGCAGTATAAGTAAAGGTGGGGATTTCAGATTTTGCGCTTGTTTTGAATTCGAAGCGGCTCTGAAATCAAAAATCTAAAATCGAGAATTCTAAATGCAATCCTTCAACTCCCATACCGGCTTGGTCGTTCCTTTCGAGCGAGAGAACGTTGATACTGACCAGATCATTCCCAAACAATTTCTCAAGCGTATTGAGCGCACCGGATACGGCGAATTTCTCTTCTACGACTGGCGTTTTCAAGCCAATGGGAAGCCAAACCCAAGTTTCGTTCTGAATGCCCAGGAGCATGCTGGGGCTACGGTCCTGGTGGCAGGCAGGAATTTTGGCTGTGGGTCGTCGCGCGAGCATGCAGTTTGGGCACTGCGCGATTATGGTTTTCGGGTCTTGATCGCCCCCTCCTTCGCGGACATCTTCACCACAAATTCGGCCAAGAATGGCCTGCTGCTAGTGACTCTCTCTCCGGCGCAGATTGATGACCTTATGACGCGTGCCCAACCCGGTGCTTTCGAGTTGACCGTCAATCTGGAGAGCTGCACAGTTTCTTCCGCGGACGGTTTTTCCGCCCAGTTTACGATTGAGCCTTTCACCCGCACCAGCTTGCTGCTCGGTCAGGACGAGATTGGAATGACCTTGCAGCACGAAGCCGAGATCTCCGAATACGAAAAATCCCACTGTTGATGACGCTGATGGAGTGATCGCACAAGGCCATACCGGAAATAAAAAGCCTCGCCGGGGTGCGCGACAAAAGTGGAATTTAGGAGGCGCGACGACCCTCCCAGTAGTCTATTGGTGGACCTGGTCGGGATCGAACTTGAGGCGATAAGCGGGCGTCCGAGCCCGCTGCCGAAATCCTGAGCCCGTACTTAGGGCGAAGGACCTACGGAGGATATTGGTGGACCTGGTCGGGATCGAACCGACGACCTCTTCCATGCCATGGAAGCGCGCTCCCAAACTGCGCCACAGGCCCACTTTCCATATGGGGCTCGTACTCTTCTATTCTCGCTGACCGGCGAGAAAACGTCAAACCAGTGTCGCGTCCGGATGTCCGGAAAGTCCAGCCAAATTTTCATCCTAAAAACGCAAGTTGCCTCAACGGATCGTCGGTATACGGCAGATTTGAACAGCCCTTTCAACGGTTCTGCACTTTATCCGCTGAGTGACGATTGTCGCGACCGGCGGCCATTGATTTTCATCAGCGTTCATCTGCGAAAATCAGCGGCGAATTCTGCTTGAGACCAATTGAAACTGTGTTCCAGGCTGCCGTTTTTAGGTTTATATCTATTTGCGGATTGCCAGTCAGGTTATAGACTCAAGAAATCAGAGTTTGTGCCGGAATGCCAACATCCGAACCCCACCGCCGAGCCGTGTCCCTGAAGGAGCCGGTCCTGATTGCCCTGGAGACCCTGCGCGCCCATAAATTGCGATCGTTTCTTACGCTGCTGGGAGTGGTCCTGTCGGTCGGGACCTTGATTGTGGTGGTTTCGATGGTCGAGGGCACCAACAATTATGTCGCCGACAAGATCGCCAATTTTGGTTCCAACGTCTTTCTGGTCCAGCGGTTCCCACTGGTCACCAGCCAGGAGCAGTTTGTCAAACTGCAGAGGACCAACAAGATGGTCACCTGGGACGACTACGAGTACGTGCGCGATAACATGACCATGGCGAAGGCCGCAGGCATGGAGGCGCGGCGGCTGGGCAAGGTCAAGTATAAAAGCGAGACCATTGAAGACATTCAGGTCCGCGGCGTCACTGCCAACATGGGCGATATCGACGTGGAAGAGGCGGAATTCGGCCGCTACATCGTTGATGCCGACAATGAACACCGCTCCAATGTGGCCCTGATCGGCGCCGACGTTGTCAAACGCTTTTTCGTGGGCATGGACCCGCTGGGCAAGTCGATTTACATTGACAGCCAGCAGTTCGAGATCGTGGGCGTAGCCAAAGAACAGGGCTCAGCCTTCGGCCAGTCGCAGGATAGTTTCGTCTATATTCCTATCGAAACTTGGCGCAAGACCTACGGAAGCAACCAGAGCATGAACATCAACGTCAAGGCAATGGCTGCTGACCTGATGCAGCCGGCCGAAGACGAAGCCCGCATGTTGATGCGCGCCCGCCGCCATTTGGCCCCGGGACAGCCCGATAACTTCGGCATCCTGGAACCCTCGGCGCTCCTCGACCTTTTCACCACCACCACCAGCCTGCTGGCCAATGGTTCCATCGGAGTGGTGTTTGTTTTTCTACTCATTGGCGGCATCGTGATCATGAACATCATGCTGGCCAGCGTTACCGAGCGCACCCGCGAGATCGGCGTGCGTAAATCGTTGGGCGCCACCCGCCGCGATGTTTTGTTGCAGTTCCTGGTCGAAGCGGGAATCATGGCGGCCATCGGCGGCGTGCTGGGTGTCATGTTTGCCATGGTTGTTTCCTTTGCCATCAACCATTTGACGCCCCTGCCTGTTCATTTGCCTGTCCGCTGGGTGTTTATCGCGGTGGGCGTGGCCACCTTCATCGGCGTATTTTTTGGGGTTTATCCGGCGCACAAGGCGTCCAAGCTCAATCCCATTGAGGCGCTGAGGTTCGAGTCCTGATCATGGTCCAGACACACATGCTGTTCGAGGACGTGAAAATGGCCCTGGAGACGATCTGGAACCACAAGGTGCGCTCTTTGCTGACCGTGCTCGGTGTGGTCATCGGGACCATGGTGGCCATTGTGGTGGCTTCGATTTTGTTGGGCGTGCAGAAGAACATACAGGATTCACTCAATGAGTTCGGCGTAGACAACCTGTTTATCTTCAAGTTCGATGCCGGAATCCACTTCGGACGCATTTCGCCGGAAGAGCGCACGCGCAGACCCATGACCTTTGAAGACGGTACGGCAATTAAAGAAGACCTGCCGCTCGTCAAGAACGTGGTGGTAGAGGCGTTGCCGCGCTTCGGACCACAGACGCCGCGCACCGCCCGCAACAAAAACCATGAACTTACCAATCTTGTTTTTCGCGGTGTGACCGCCAGCTATTCTGAAGTGGTGAACGGCAAGATGAGAGAAGGCCGCTTCTTCACCGACATCGAAGACCTGCACCGGGAGGAAGCCGTGGTGCTGGGCTTCGACGCAGAGAAGGCATTGTTCCCGGATGAAAGAGCTGAAGGCCATCAGTTGCTGGTGGATGGCAACCTTTATACCGTCATGGGAGTGTTCGAGAAGAAGAAGAACACTTTTAACCAGGGCGGCGACGTGGAAGTGCTGGTTCCTTACCGCACCTACCGGAAGCACTATCCCAGCGATGACGAAAACCTGCTGATTGTGATGGCCGCGCCCAACATGAAGAAGGTTGCGGAAGACCAGGTGCGGGGCCTATTGCGCACGCGCCGCCGTGTTCCGCCTAACAAACCTGACAACTTCGGCATCAGCAGCGCCGAAGAGCTCGGCAACCAGTTCGCCGACATCATGGCCAAGGTCCTGCAGTACGTCATCGGCGTGGTCTCCGTGGGCCTGCTGGTTGGCGGAGTGGGCGTGATGAACATCATGCTCATGTCGGTGACGGAGCGCACCCGTGAAATCGGGGTCCGCAAGGCCATTGGCGCCCGCCGCCGCGATATCAGCTTCCAGTTTATGGTTGAAGCCGTGACCCTGACCGGCATCGGGGGCATGCTCGGTGTATTGCTGTCTCTGGCCGCGAGCTTCCTCATGCAGCTCGCCCATTTTCCTTCGTCGGTGCCGATGTGGGCGGTTCTAGTTGCCGTAGGAGTCTCCGGCGGCGTCGGGCTGTTCTTCGGAATTTATCCGGCGGTAAAGGCCGCAAGCCTGGATCCGGTGGAAGCATTGAGATACGAGTAGCTGCTGGCCACTAATGCCTTGGCCGGGAAGTTTAGTAATCCTTGAAAATCTGGTGATCGGGAGGTCTGGTGATCTGGTGATCGGAACGGCGCATCGCTTTCTTCGGTTCCATTGCTTTATTTCCTGGCCATGGTACTAGCATCTACCGTGATGTTCGGGCCATTGGATTGAAGCTGCGTTGGATCACTCATCGACATCGGAAGGGCCGCCATTTAGCGGATTGGCGCCGGCTGATTGTTCGGTATTGTACGGACAATGTCTGCACCCTGATCCACAGCAATAACCCCGATTCAAAAGATACCGGGCAGTGAAGACATAGAAACCACCTTCGATATAGTAATCTTCGCCTTCGACGAGTTGGGGTGCAGGTTCCATCTGTGTCTATAAAGCGTCTGCTTGCAACAAGCGTTGACCCGAACGGTATTGCCAAATACCAAGTACTAAATACCAAGCGCCAGATCCTAAGAGCTAAAGGCTAAAGGCTAAGAGCTAAAAGCCAGCAGCTAGCTGCCAGCAGCCGTTCCACCGCCAACTGCTAGCTGCCAGTTGCCATCTGCTTCCTTCCCATCCATAAAACTCACATGCTTCCCCGAAATGGCGGGCACTCGTTCACCGGGGATCACAATGCCGACGAGGTTCAGCGGATCGGCGGCCGAGATGGTGATGACCTCGCCGCTCGGTGGAATGTTTTTCATGGCGCGCAGTGACTCCACGGCGATGGGCAAGGCGAACTGTTCGCCGGCAAAGCCGCTCACGAAACGCCCGCCGCGGATTTCGCCGCGGTCTTCGAGGCGGCGGAAGGCGATCAGCAAGTCGCGCCAGCGGGGCAGAATGCTTTCCCGCACCAGCAATTCGCGAAAGACCACACCATAGCGCGTCAGCAGTACGCGGCACACGGATTCCATCGAACCACTGTGGTCTTTGCTTTCCAGTGGATAGAGCAACGACCAGCGCCCGGCGCTGTGCCGTGGACGGCTGGCCTTGCCGGAGCCCTGTCCGGAACGGCGTTTGGGGTCGATGAGCGAGCGCAGGTTGTCGAAGCCGTCGGCGGTCACCAGGCCGGCAGCCACCAGCTCCCACAGCGCGGTTTCGACTTCAGCTTTCAGGTTCCCGGAGCTGCGGACGATATCGGCGAAGAACGACGCTCCCCGTGCTCGCAAGAAGGCGAGTACCTCGCGCGCCCCGGCACTTAGGCCACGCGAGTCTTGCGCCTGTTTCTCCAGTTCGGCATGGGCGTCGCGGATGTTCGGCAGGGCCATCCACTCAGCATCATCGCGGATGAAGAACGTAATAGGGGCAACGCTGGTGGGCACCACCCGGCGGGCGCCGTCGCTGGAATCTTGCAGCATGGCCGGATGCGGTGACAGCCTGCCCCAGCCCACGGCCCCGGTAAGGCAAAGCTGGTCCAGCAGTTTCGGGTCATAGTTGCTCACGCGCCGCGCCAGAATCTGCCGCTCCCAGGCGCTCGCCGGAATTTCAAAGCCCTGCAACTGCCGCAGCACTTCCATGGTGCCGCGCTCGTCCCGTGTCTGCGATCCGGGCGCCACGTGCTGCCAGCGCAGCAGCCAGCGCATGAGGACCGCGGCCGTGACCGGCTCAATCTGCTTGCGCAGCGAACCCAGTGTGAGCCGGTGAATGCGCGCCAGCAGCCGCCTTTCACACCATTGCATCTCATCGCTGCCGTGTTTCTCAAAACTCCCGCGCAGAATCAGCCCGCTGGTCTCGATGCGGATAAGAGTCCTGTCGATTTCCGCCAACGGCAGATGCAGAATGCCGGCCAGATTGGAAGCCGTAACCGGCCCCAGATGCATGAGCCATCCTGTAACCAGGGCCCTCATGGCATCATCGTGAGAGAGATCGCTCCCCTCAACTTCCGGAAGCGCATCTTCAAAATGCGCCTCAGGATAAAGGATGCGGAATACCCTGGCCTTTTCGGCCGACACCCAGAACCAGACATCGGAATCGGCAAGCCGCGCTCTGGTGGCTCGGTTTGTTTGTCTGAGCCGCTCGAAAAATCCCTGCCATTGGTTCTCTCCGTGCCTCCGTGCCGGAGCCTGCCCTGAGCGAAGCGAATGGGTGGTGGGCCTTTCCGGCAGAGCAATCAATGTATGTAGCGTATCCGCCAGTTCATCCGCATCGCGGCAATCGGGCCAGGCGCTGTCGCGCACCTCATCAATGGCCGCCTGATCGAGCGCTCCGGCTTCGCTTAACACCGATGCGGGAAGCACGCGGCGCATCTCCACGGCGCGCGCCCGGCGTTCTTCCAGCGGCGCATCGTCGAGAAATGCATAAGGATTCGCGTTGAGGACCTCATGCGAGAACACCGAAGGCACAGGCGTATCCACTGCCACGCACTGGATTTCTCCCGAAGCCATCTGTCGCAACAACTGTTTCAGGCCGTTCAGGTCGAGGGCTTCCTGGAAAATATCTTTCATGACCTCACGGATCAGTGGATGATCGGGGACCTGAATGGGGCCGTCGATGTTTTCCTGGCAGGCGGCAGCGTCCGGAAAGACCGAGGCCAGCAGATCGGCGGAACGTGTGCGCTGCACCTGTAGCGGGATCTTCTTGCCGCTCCAATAGCGCAGCAGGGCCAGGGCGCGGTTTGCGTCCCAGCGCCAGCGGGTCTCGAGCAGCGGAGAGAGCAGCGCCGCCTGTTGCAGCACTTCCTTGACCGTGTTTTCATGCAGGAAGTGAAACACATCCGCGAGCGGAAAGCTGTGCTGTTCCGCCAGGGAGATGTTCACGCCATTGTCGGTGGCGCTGGCCTGCAGTTCGAAGTTGAAGCCCACGCAGAACCGTTTGCGCAGCGAGAGCCCCCATGCCTTGTTGATGCGGGCGCCGAAGGGCGCATGCAGAATCAATTGCATGCCGCCGCCCTCATCGAAGAACCGTTCCGCGATGATGGTCTTGGTAGTGGGTACCGCGCCCAGAACGGCGCGCCCGGTCACGATGTATTCAATGATCTGTTCAGAGCCCGCGTCATCCAGGCCGCATTCGCGCTTGAGCCATTCGACCGCGTTTAGCGTTTCCGGCGACTTCTGATTCACGAAGCCGGGGACTGTATGGGGCGTAAGGTCGCTCACCGTCTGCCGCAGCTCACCGACCTGTTCTGAGAGTTCAATGGTGCGTCCCGGGGCTTCACCCAGCCAGAAGGGAATTGAAGGCGGCGCGCCGTGGGCGTCTTCCACCAGAATCCGTCCGGCAGTTTCGATCTTGCGGATGCGCCAGCTAGTGTTCCCCAGCAGCACCACGTCGCCCTTCATGCTCTCCACGGCGAAATCCTCGTGCAGTGTGCCGACCACCATGCCTTCCGGCTCGGCGACTACCGTGTACAGCGCCGTTTCCGGAATCGCGCCGCCGTTCATGATGGCGGCCATGCGCGCCCCCCGGCGGGCCTTGAGCCGCTGGTTCACCCGGTCGCGGTAAAGATAAGCGCCGGACCTTCCGCGCTGCGAAGCAAAGCCCTCGGACAGCATGACGAGCAGCTCCTCAAATTCCTTGCGCTCCAGATCGCGATAGGGGAAGGCCCCGCGCACGGTTTCGAACAGCTCTTCTTCTTGCCATTCTTCCGCGGCGCACATGGCCACCATCTGCTGGGCCAGAATGTCGAGCGGGCATTCAGGAATAATGAGCCGGTCCAACTCGCCCTGCTGGATAGCGCGCACCAGCGCCGCGCATTCCACCAGCTCATCGCGTGTAGTAGGGAAGAACCGCCCTTTGGGAATGGCCCCGCGCCAGTGGCCGGCGCGGCCCACGCGCTGCAGGGCCACAGCGATGCTGCGCGGCGAGCCGATCAGGCAAACCAGATCGACGTGGCCGATATCGATGCCCAATTCCAGCGAGGCGGTGGCTACCAGTGCCTTGATCTCATTGTTCTTCAGTTTGCGTTCAGCTTCCAGGCGCAACTTGCGCGCCAGGCTGCCGTGATGGGCGGCAACATTCTGCTCGCCGAGCCGTTCAGCCAGGTTGAAGGCGATGCGCTCCGCCAGCCGCCGCGTGTTGACGAAGATCAGCGTTGATTTGTGCTGCTGCGCCAGGGCAGAGATACGGTCATAGACCTCGTCCCACATGCCGTTGCTGGCGATGGGGCCAAGCTCCATGCCTGGGATTTCAACCGCCAGGTCCATGGTGCGCTGGTGGCCGATCTGCACAATCACCGGATCAGGGCGTCCGTTACCGGTAAGGAAATGGGCCACAACTTCAATCGGTTTCTGCGTGGCGGAAAGCCCAATCCTGACTAGCTGGCGCTGCTTTGCATGTCTTACGCTGTCCGTGTCGCTGGTCATTAAGTTAGAACTCTGCGACGATTCCGGCCCAAGAGCAGTCCAATTGATTTTCGGTTCTCCCTGCGTCTCCTCTGCGTCCTTTGCGCCCTCTGCGGTAAAAGTCTTTTTGGCAGTCAGATGTTCCAGACGTTCCAACGAAAGCGCCAAGTGCGCCCCGCGCTTATCGTCCGCCACCGCGTGGATTTCATCCACAATCACCGTGCGCACGTCCCGCAGAATGTTCCGGCTCTTTTCCGCGGTCAGCAAAATGTAGAGTGACTCGGGCGTGGTCACCAGAATGTGCGGAGGGCGCTTCAGCATCTGCACCCGCTCTTTGGCAGGCGTGTCCCCGGTGCGTACCGCCACCCGGATTTCCGGCATCAACAGCCCGCGTTCACCCGCCAGCGTGAGAATCTCGCTCAACGGTCCTTCAAGGTTTTTCTGGATGTCGTTACCCAGGGCCTTGAGCGGTGACACATAAAGGATCTCAGTGCGGTCGGCCAATTCGCCGGCGACCGCTTTTCGTACCAGCGCGTCAATGCATGTGAGAAATGCCGCCAGGGTCTTGCCCGATCCGGTGGGGGCGGAAATCAGCGTAGTGCGCCCTGCAAGAATGTGCGGCCAGCCCTGCTCTTGCGGCTCTGTTGGCGTGCCAAACTTCCGCACGAACCACTCCTGCACCAGCGGATGCGCCCAGGCCAGGGACTCAGATACTGCCAGAGTGGACATGAGGGATATTGTAACGGATTTTCGTATAACTTTCGCCCTGACGGGGGCCGGGGAAGCAGTTAGGCAGGCTTCCCCAATGCAGCCACCATCACTGACCGCATTGGTAACCAGTGTGTGGCGGCTGATGAACTACAGCAAGGGGCAGACGACTCAGTGAGGACCTACATCATGCACGCCACCCGAAGGACCACCAAGTGGCTCTCCACTGTGCCATCCGATCGAAGTGCCATCTTTCAGCGTGATCGAGCAACCGCAGTGAAAGGTGCCCTTCTTAATCAGCTTCTTAACATCGGAGTTAATCACTACATCTGTGTCGAAGGGCGTCTCTTTTGGAAACTCCACTCTGACTTCCCCGTCATCGCTGGAGTAATGAACCGTTTCCCCCACGTTCATAGAGCCTGGCTTCGGCAGCTGCGGTACGGCTTGTCTCTCTCCTTGTATCGTCGCTAGTGCAATTTTGATCTCATGATCAGCAGGCATAGATTACTACCCTCCTTTTTTTGTGGCTGACAACTCTACAAAGCGTGGATCGCGACAAAAGTCCGCCAAGTCATGGTGGCGAAGAAGTTCATGTAACACATTCGGAGGCGCTCCGCGCGCGATTTTGAGCGCTCGATCCCGTTGGCCCAGCGCTTCATAGACTAATATGGCGCATCGAAGCGCTTGAGCATCACCCGGTGAGAGATGTAACGCTTCTGCAATTTCTTCTTCAGCACCCGCCCGGTCCCCAACGCGCGCCTTGAAGTAAGCCACAAAAGCTCTCGTGGCGCCCAGGCGTGGGTTCTGCTGCAACTCTGCGAGCGCAAGCTCCTTACCTTTTCGGTAGCTCATCATTGCGTCCCAGCGGCGCCCGAGACGCCGATAAGAATCTCCCAGATTGAGCCGGTACTTGTAATTGCCGGGCTCCATTTCGACGGCTTGCTGATAGTATCCGGCTGCATCGTTATCGTGCCATTGGTATGCCATGATTACCCCAAGGCTGTTCAATGCCAAGGCCGTCTTCTTCAGCGCCAATGATTTCCGCAGGGCCGTCAGCGCCTCATCGTCTCGTCCGAGCACGTCGAGCACGGCGCCAAGATTGAAATAGGGACTGTATCGGCCAGGCGCGCGGTCGATAGCTTTTTGGAATTGTTCAGCCGCTTCGGCGTATTTACCGCCGTAAAAGTAAAATGTGGCCAACCACTCATAACCCTTATAATATTCGGGTTGGAGCTTGATTGCATTGCGGTAATTCTCCAAGGCTCTATCAGGCATATTCAGCGCTTCGTACATGTGCCCCATACGAATCCGCGCATCCACGTTTCGCGGCTCCAGTTGCTGCGCTCGACGGTAATCTTCCAGCGCTTTCTCGCTCTGCCCCGTAGTTTCATTCAGTAGGCCCGCTGCCAGACGGACGGTGACCGAGTCAGGATTCAGGGCTTCAGCCTCCTGCAAGACTTGCCGTGCGTCCTCCAAATGCCATTGTTCCTTGGTGAACTTGAATTTCCCGACCTGGGCTTCTACAAGGCCTGCCAGTGGCAACGGTGAATGAGGGTCCAGTCGGGTGGCTTCTTGGAACTGTGCTATGGCTTTGTCGTAACTATATTGGTCTTGGCGCAGGAAATAGAGGCCCCGATCATAAGACGCGGTCGCCGCCGGGGAAATGCTGTCGGAATCAGCCGTGCGCAGGCGCAGCGTGCTCGTGACTGCCCCAGTCAAGGCGGTGGGCATGTCTCCCAAGGTTGTTATTGTGTAGCGGCCAGTGGAGTCGTGCATATGGGTGTGACTGGCCAGTTCGATTACCGCTTCTTCAGCAACAACCGTGTTCCCCTCCCGAGTAAGATTGAGTTGCAGAGCATGGGTTGCGTGCAGGGCGTTCCAGGCTTCTTCCGGGCTATGCACGTTATTGTCCGGAGCCTCAGATGGCGGGAAGACCACTACGGCCGCGCCACCGCGCTGTGATCGCCGGATGCGATCCGCCACGTCTTGCAGCACGCCCGTGCCCATCTCGGTCAGCTCCGTTGGCGCTTGTACAGGAAGAATTGCCAGGCGTATATCAGCCGGCTTAAGCAGCTCGCGTACCGGCCGGTACAGTCCTGTGCCTAACACGACCATTGCCGCAACTGCCATTGTGAGAACCTGCGATCTCAAAATCGGTCGTTTGTCAAAAACCGCAAGTACCTGAGTGGCGTCCGGCCGCGCAGCCGGCGAAGCCGCAAGGCACGGTAGGATTGCTTTGTTCCATCGCACATCGAGATCGTTATTACGGGTGCTGGGAGCCACTGGATCGCTGGTGGGGGCTTCGTTGGTCGAGCTACCCTCGTGGGGCGGCTGGCCCGTAACCAGCTCGTACAGGATCACACCCAGCGCGTAGATATCAGACGCTTTGCTCGCTTTCTCGCCTCGCCAAAGCTCGGGCGCAATATAACGCGGCGTGCCGCCAAAGTCTTCGCAATCGAGAGTTGCGTCTCTGGCTAAACCAAAATCCGTGACTACGGCCCTCATTCTTGCGTCTTTGCCACGGGTTAGGATTACGTTGGCGGACTTTAAGTCCCGGTGTATAACTCCGCTGCGATGGGCTTCGGCCAGTCCGCCACAGAGTTGGCGGGCAATCTCCAGAACGTCTTTAGAAGTGAAGTTCTCCTTTGCTGTCAAGCGGGCTGAAAGAGTCTCACCGTCCAGAAACTCCATGGTAAGGAAGTCGACTTCCCCCGAGGCCGTGGGGGCCGTGTGGATTTCATTGACCAGGCAGATGTTGGGATGGCGGACCTTGAGCGCTCCCTCCAGTTCGGGCGAGAGCAGGCGGCCAAAGCCG
Source organism: Saccharimonadales bacterium (SeqCode) (assembly GCA_035568495.1). Lineage (GTDB taxonomy): Bacteria > Acidobacteriota > Terriglobia > Terriglobales > Acidobacteriaceae > Angelobacter. The sequence goes on from DATMNZ010000004.1 coordinate 16,981, forward strand.
GGCAAAGCGCACTTGATGGCAATGCGCTGGTTCCGCTTGCGGTCAAAAGCCTCATACACCACCCCCATGCCGCCGCGGCCGACTTCATGCATGATTTCGAAGCGTTCCGAGATAACCTCGCCCGCCTCGAAGGGCCTGACAGAATCCTCCAAGTCAATGAAATCAATCAAAGGCTCGCGGAGGAAGTTGCCCATGCGTTCCTCCCACTCCATCACTTTCTCGGCTTCCTGATAAAGTTCTGTGTCCTCCTGGCAGGCAATATGGAGGAAACTATCGCGTTCGGGCATTGGCATACGCAACGCCGCCGCAACGATGGTCATCACGCGTTCGTCGTGCTCTGCGCTTCTTTCCATGGCCTTTTACTCAATCGCTCGTAGAGCCACTTCTTTCCCTCGTGCCATTCACGCTCCACAGTTCGCACGCTGAGGTCCAAATTTTCAGCCGCCTCTTTAGGGGAGAGCCCAAGGTACGATATCAGCACAACCACGCTGCACGTCCGTGCAGATTCTTTTTCCAGTTCGTCCAGCAGCCCGTCCACCATGACAATCACCTCCAGGCGGGTGCGGCCGGATGTCACTGCCTCGGGCAATCCTTCAATGGATAACAACTGGGCCTTAGGCCTCCTGCGGGCGTATTCAATCAAGAACCGGCGCATCTTTATAGTGACTATAGCGAAGAAATGGCCCCGATCCCGCCAGTCAATGTTCTTGGCCTTAGCCAATTTCATGAAGGCTTCATTGACCAGTTCCGTGCGCTGAAGGGTGTGGTCACGCCGCTCGCGCCTCAGGCAGCGCTCCGCGATCTTACGTAGCTCGGGCATCAGAATCTCAAACAACCGGGATTCTGCTTCCCGGTCGCCGGCACGCCATCGTTGTAGCAGCACGGTGATGTCCGCAGGTGCAACTGCCACACAACCCTTCCTTTCTGAATTGTGGTTGGTTTGTGAAATTGTGACTGGTTTGAAATTGCGTTTGGTTTGTACGGGCCTGATTATCTGATCTCGAAGCGCACCTGATTATAACTCGCTTTTGTCCAAATTAGGTTTCACTGCTCGCCCAATTTGGATAGCACTTGAAGGATCCTGCGGCACCACTTCAGCGATAAAATGCGTTGAAATCATCGCCAACTCCCCGTTTTATGGGGTAATGGCTGCGGAGCACAGGCATACTGCAATTTTTTGCCGGGAGCTTCGCGGGGCGCCAAATTAGAAAAGACTAATTGCAACGGATCACTACCGCCTATCCGAATCATAGACGCAGCGCATCGCCAATTTCGCTGATGATCTGCGCGATCCACACAGCTTGCGGAAGTTTGCGTTCGCGCGCATCGGGCGCATGTAGGGCACGGGCAAAAATGGAAAGAGAAGGCATTTCTGCCAGTTTACAGTCAATGGTCGCCGCCACAATGAAGTTACGGCGCTTTGTCGTGTGGTTCGTACTTGACCAGGGGAACCTGATTTTTTCACTCCCCTCATGAGTTCCTATACTAGTGTAGTGTCCCTAACGCTTCTTTGCATTTGATGCTTTTGTCAAATCGTGTCGGCATCT
>DATMNZ010000005.1:0-49438 GCA_035568495.1 Saccharimonadales bacterium (SeqCode)
ATTCGATCAGTCCGCAGCGCGCGTCTATACCCATGGATTTCAGCCGGTCGGCGGATTTGGGATCGGGATCGACAGACAAGACCCTCCAGTCCTTCTGCAGAGCACGATGCTCGAGATATCCGTTCCCGCACCCTATGTTTAGAAGCGCCGGCCCTGGAGAGACTCTTCTTGCCAGACGGAGAAGAAAATCCAAGCGGGTCCTGGAGCTGTCAAAGACATCAGTGCGCTCGGTTTGAAAGTGAGACCAAAATTCTGAGGAAGGTCTGTCGGCGGCCATCTGAGGTATCTTACTACAGCGGCCATAGCCGCAGGCAGGGGCCGTTTTTACTTGACGTAAAGTGTGGCACTCCCAATGCCCAGCCCAGCGCCTGGATTTCAAGGGCAGGGCCGTTTAGAGTAAATTAGAACAGCCCCAATTTAGAGATCCACGAATCGACGGCCAAGATGATGGCCGATGGAATGCGAGTGCCGGGACCAATTCAATCAGACTCAGTTAACAAGAAGATCTTTTGGGCGGCTGTGAGCGTAGGGCTGGCGAGCGTCCTAGCCAAGATGGCGATTGCCGCGAAAGAGTTGTTCGTGGCGCGCACGTTTGGCCGTGGTGATGACCTGGACGCCTTCCTGATTGCATTTCTTTTACCTTCCTTTGCTATGACGCTGATCATGGGCGCCCTGTGGTCGGCACTGGTGCCAGTCCTGGTTGAGTTACAGGAGAAGGGCGGGCCGGGTGCAACAGAAAGGCTGTTGTCAGGTGTGCTTTCACTAAGCCTGTTTTTCTTGATGGTGATTGCCCTGCCTCTCGGCTTGCTCGCGCCCTTCTATCTGCCCTACGTCGCCCACGGTTTCTCCGTGGAGAAGCTGCGCCTTACCCGCGAGCTTCTCTACATCCTTCTGCCGTGGGTGGTAATCAGCGGCATCAGTATGCTGCTGACCTTTATTCTTAACGCAGTGGAGAAGTTTGCTTTGCCCGCTTGTGTCGCGGTGCTGACACCTATGGTCATCAGCGGTTTCTTGGTGTTCAAGGCCCGGGAGTGGGGCACATTTTCGCTGGCCATCGGGACCATAGCCGGGGGCCTGGCCGAACTGCTCACACTGCTCTACATTCTGGAGAGACACGGAATACGGCTAAGACTTAGATGGAGCGGTCTTGACCCTGAGTTGCGAAGCATCTTGCGGCAGTTTGCGCCGATGCTCGCCGGAGCATTCCTGATGGGCAGCACTACGGTAGTGAATCAGACCATGGCTGCCTTGTTGCCGGCCGGAAGCGTGGCCACCCTGAATTATGCTAGCCGGGTTACTAACGCGATTCTGGCGATAGGCGCCACTGCGCTGAGCACGGCGGCTTTGCCTTATTTCTCAAAGATGGCCGCAGAGAATGATTGGCAAGGTTGCCGCCATACCATCCAGCGGTATTCAGTGCTGATCGTGGCCGCTACGCTGCCTCTCACGCTCTTACTGATGGCCCTTTCCACGCCGCTCATTCGGATACTATTTCAAGGGGGAGTGTTCACTGCTTCAGATACTGAAGTAGTGGGCCGGGTACAGATTTTCTATGTCATCCAGATTCCGTTTTATATCTGGGGGATTCTGCTGGTGCGGTTTCTTTCTGCTGTTCGACGCAATGATCTGGTAATGTACGCTTCAGCGCTCAACCTCATGCTGAACGTTGTTTTCAACTTGGTCTTGATGAAGAAGTGGGGAATTGCCGGAATCGCATTGTCCACTTCTCTCGTCTATGCAGGCTCGTGGCTGTTTGTGGGTGTGTGTACCTGGGGCCTTCTTGCGCGGAAGAAATCCGGGAAGCTGGCTGCGGCGGCGCAGGGTGCATCGCTCTGAATCGACCACAGGGAGATGATTGCAGGCGTGGGGCACACTCTCTTGCCATTTAAACATTTAAAGACGATTGATTTATGAACAGACCAGAAATACATACCATTTCTCCCAGTCAACATGCAGCAATCAATGAAGGTGAAACTCGATTTGCGTTTGGTGAGAACTGGCAGCGGTTCCTGCAAGCTTTGAGCGATGAAAGGATCGCCAAAGCGGAAGACTCGCTCCGCGAAATGCTGGGCGCCGAAGGCCTCGATGGCCAATCCTTCCTCGATATCGGGAGCGGCAGCGGCCTATTCTCCCTGGCGGCCATGCGACTGGGCGCGGCGCGGGTCCACTCCTTTGATTACGATCCCCAGAGCGTGGAGTGCGCCAAAGAGTTGAGGCGGCGGTACTTTCATGAGTCCACCACTTGGCTGGTCGAACAGGGCAACGCCCTGGATAAAGACTACCTTGCACAACTGGGCCAGTTCGATGTGGTGTACTCCTGGGGAGTCCTGCACCACACCGGAGATATGTGGCAGGCATTGGCGAACGTGACGACATCGGTGGGGGAGGGTGGCAAGCTGTTCATTGCCCTCTACAACGACCAGGGACTCCGGTCGAGGCTGTGGAGAGAGATCAAAGTGCGGTACAACCGGAGCCAGGGATGGCGTTGGCTGCTTACGGCATTCTTTACCGGGTACTTTGCCACGCGGGCCATGGTTGCCGATGTGGCGCGATTGAGGAACCCGATGCAACGCTACCGCCAATACAAGCAGTCGCGAGGGATGTCGTATTTTACCGACCTGCTGGATTGGATTGGCGGCTATCCCTTCGAGGTCGCGAAACCCGAGACTGTTTGTGAGTTTTTCCGGACGCGGGGCTTCGAACTGGTCAGGCTGAAGGCCGTGCGCCGCGGCTGGGGTAACAACGAATTTGTCTTTGCCAGGCGGGCGGGCCCTCGTCGCCCATGAATTCCGGGCGCAAGAGAGTGCTCCTGCTGGTCCCTTCTCTTATCCACGGGGGGGCGCAGCGGGTATTTTCCACGCTGCTTCGCCATCTGGACCGGGAGCGGTTTGAGGTCCATCTGGCATTGCTTGAAGCCAAAGGCGTGTTCCTGGCAGACGTGCCCGGCGACGTGGTTGTCCACGACCTAAGGGCCGCCAGGACCCGGTATTCGCTGCCAAGCATCGTCCGGGTGATATGGAAGACGAGGCCCCGGACGGTATTGTCCACGCTGGTCTATGCGAACCTGACGTTGCTTTTGGCCAAACCGTTCTTGCCGCGAGGGACCAGGGTCATTGTGCGTGAGTCGACCGATCCCGCTACCTTCTTCAGCCAGGAGACAAGATATCCACGGCTGTGGGAATGGATGGTCCGGCGTCTGTACCGGAAGGCTGATAGAGTCGTTTGCCTTTCGGATGCGATGCTGAGTGAGCTGGCGGAACACTTTGCCTTACCTCGGGAAAAACTGGTGCGAATTTACAATCCGGTAGATACTGCAGAGGTCCGAAGGCTGGCTGCGGTTGGTGGAAGCCCCTTTTCTGGGCCAGGGCCTCACTTGGTCACAGTGGGAAGGTTATCGCGTGAAAAAGGGACCGATGTGCTCATGGCGGCGATGCCGCTGATTGTTCAGCGGCAACCTGATGCGCAACTGGTCATCCTGGGTGACGGTCCACTAGAGCAGGAATTGCGTGAGCAAGCCAAGAAGCTGGGTGTTACGAACGCCGTCAGCTTCGCTGGTTTTCAACAAAACCCCTGGCGCTATCTCAAACACGCGGATTTGTTCATCCTTCCGTCTCGCTACGAGGGCCTGCCGAATGCATTGCTAGAGGCCCTTGCATTGGGAACGCCGGTAGTCGCCAGTGATTGTCCCGGAGCGGTGCGGGAAATTCAGAATTCCGAACCTTTGGTCCACCTAGTTCCTCCCGGGAATTCCAAAGCTCTGGCCGATGCAATTCTGGCCATCATCGGGAGTGTGGAGAAAAGATCTCCGGTTGATCAGGAAGCAATCCAAGAAGGGATGGCCAGATTCAGCCTGGAACAGGTTTTGGAGGAATACTCGAGACTTTTCTAGCTAGGGCTGCGTAACGCAAATACCCGGAATAGATAGCTCCGATGGCGCACGAACCTCGATGTTATCTCAGGGCGCCAGTGATAAAATTTGCTGAATGCAACGGTTTGAATTCGGTAAAAACTGGCAGTCTTTTCTTTCCGTGGTCACAGAGCAGCATGTCTCCGAGGCAACGGAAAGGCTCTCTGAACTCCTCGGCAATATCACGGGCAAGACCTTCCTCGATGTCGGCTGCGGGAGCGGCATCCAGTCTCTCGCTGCTCTGAGGCTTGGTGCTTCCCGCGTTTTGTCTTTCGATTACGATGCGCAAAGTGTCGCCTGTACCGCTGAGCTGAAGCGCCGATTCGCTCCGAATGCCAATTGGCAAATTGAGACTGGATCGGCTCTCGACGAAGAGTACCTGCGATCATTGGGTCTATTTAGTATTGTCTATTCCTGGGGCGTTCTCCACCACACAGGCGATCTATGGAGAGCGCTTGATCTGGTGACAATTCCGGCGAATGAAACTCTTGCGCTCTGCGTCTACAACGATCAGGGAACCCTGAGCCGTGCATGGCGCCGGCTAAAGCGCTCCTACGTCCAGCACCCGTTTTACCGCCCGATAATTATCACTGCATCCCTAGCAACAATCTGGGGACCGAAGTTACTCCTTCTGCCACACCGCGTAATCCCGGACTGGCGAAATTGGAAACGCAAGCGCGGCATGTCGCCATGGCACGATGTCATTGATTGGGCGGGCGGCTATCCCTACGAATTCTCCAACAAGGACCGCGTGATCGAGTTTTACCAGAAGCGCGGTTTCTATCTCTCGTCAATCAAGAGGTTCGGCCGAATCCTCACCATGTACGAATACGTATTTACGGCCCAAGATACTCAAGCTTGACTTGGACTGCGTCCTGCGTCGCGTTCGCGGCATTGCTGGCATAGGTTATAATGAACGCGAGACAACCTTAAACCAAAATTAAATATGCGCGCCGGAGCGTCGGAGTCTTTGGTTCCCAGCTCCAACCAAAGGGTCTTATGTGTGGAATAGCAGGTTTTTGGCGGAGCAAAGCCGGTGATGATCATCCCATCGAGCTGCTGAACCGTATGGGCGCGGTGCTGGCGCACCGTGGTCCGGACGATGCCGGGTCCTTCCACGACAGTGGCGCCGGTCTGGGGTTGGCTTTCCGGCGGCTCTCGATCATGGACCTCTCAGCCGAAGGCCACCAGCCCATGACCTCGGCCTCGGGCCGATATGTCACGATCTTCAATGGCGAGATATACAACTTCGAGGAGATACGGTCGGAGCTGGGTATTCATGCCTGGCGAGGCCACTCCGATACGGAAGCGATGCTCGAAGCCATTGAGCGCTGGGGCCTGGAAGCGGCCGTCCGGCGCTTCGTCGGCATGTTTGCTTTCGCGTTGTGGGACCGGCAAGACCGGCGGCTTTCTTTGGTGCGTGACCGCCTGGGCATTAAGCCGCTGTATTACGGCCAGGTCAATGGCCACTTTGTCTTTGCTTCGGAGTTAAAGGCCATACAGCAGTTTCCCGGATTTGAATCCCGCATCGACCGGGATGCACTCGCGTTGTACATGCGATTCAATTATGTGCCCGCACCCTATTCCATCTATGAGGGAATCTGCAAGCTGGAGGGCGGGAAAATCCTCACGCTCACTTCCGCCGGTGGTCGACCGGTCATTGCGTCCTTCTGGTCTGCCCTAGAAGTCGCCCGGGCCGGCGTGCAAGACCGTATTCAGGAAAGCGACCAGGAAGTCCTCGACCAGTTGGAAGAAAGGCTGCAGCAGGCGGTCCGGCTGCGTATGATCGCCGACGTTCCCCTAGGGGCATTTCTTTCCGGCGGCATCGATTCCACCACGGTGGTGGCCCTGATGCAGTCGCAAAGCAGCCGCCGGGTGAAGACTTTCACGATTGGGTTCCATGAACACCTCTACAACGAAGCCACCCATGCGAAAAAAATTGCCAGACACCTGGGCACAGAACACACCGAGCTCTATGTAACTCCACAGGACGCGCTCGACGTGGTGCCCATGCTGCCCGCGATGTATGACGAGCCGTTTGCCGATTCATCGCAGATACCGACGCATCTGGTGTCAAAGCTGGCGCGCGAGCACGTGAGCGTGGCGCTCTCCGGCGACGGCGGCGACGAACTCTTCGGCGGGTACTTCCGCTACGCACTGCTCACAAAGTTGTGGCGGGTACTCAAAAGGATACCGGGCCCCATGGCCCGCAGCATGGCCGATGCGATACGAGCGGTGCCGCCGAGCGGTATCGATCGCTGGTTGGGACCACTGCCGCTGCCTCGGGCCATCAGGGCTTACCCTGGCCACAAATTGCACCGGCTTGCCGATCATCTGGCCATGCAGGACCCAGCGGACATCTACCTGCGCGAGTTATCGCAGTGGCCGGACCCGTGCTTAGTGGTGTTGGGCGCCCGCGAACCCGATACCATTGCCGGAGCCATGGCAGGCCTCAAATGGCTGCCCTCAGAGATGGAGATGGCGATGTTGACCGACCTGATCAACTACCTGCCGGATGACATCCTGACCAAGGTGGATCGGGCGAGCATGGCGGTCAGTCTGGAAGCCCGCGTCCCCATCCTGGACCACCGGGTGGTCGAGTTCGCATGGCGCCTCCCGCTGCGCTTCAAGATTCGCGATGGCAAGAGCAAGTGGGCGTTGCGACAGGTCCTGTACCGGTATGTCCCTCGCGATCTGGTCGAACGGCCCAAGATGGGTTTTGGCGTACCGATCGATAGCTGGCTTCGCGGGCCGTTGCGTGAATGGGCCGAAAATCTGCTCTCGCGGCAGAGTCTCAGCGCCAGTGGGTTCCTGGCCGTGGAGCCCATCCGGCAGAAGTGGGATGAGCATCTTGCCGGCGCGCGCAATTGGCAATATCAATTGTGGACGGTGCTGATGTTCCAGGATTGGCTAGCGGCGAGTGTCCGGGAAAGCGGGGCGGTGGCCGTTTCAAACTGAGAGGGGCCCCCACTGCTTTGAGAATCCTCATGCTCCATAACCGCTACCTGACGCTCGGGGGAGAAGACCATTCCACCGCAGCCGAGGTTGCGCTCCTGACCGATTCCGGCTGCGAGGTAGAGTTGCTGGAGGAGGACAATCGGCGCATCGAGCAACTGGGCAATGCCAGGACCGCAGTCCGCACAGTGTGGTCCTCGGAGTCGTATAAACGCGTATACGAGAAGCTGCGGACGGGCCGTTTTGATATTCTGCACGTACAGAATTTCTTTCCACTCTGGTCGCCATCTGTTTATTATGCGGCGTCCCGCTGCGGTGTTCCGGTGGTACAGACGCTAAGGAATTACCGGCTGCTGTGCGTGACCGCGACATTTTTTCGTGACAATCGTCTGTGCCAGGAGTGTCTGGGACGAATGGTCCCATGGCCGGGGATCGTGCATGGTTGTTATCGCGGCAGCCGCGCCGGAAGCGCGGTGTTAGCTTCCATGATCGGCGCGCACAAACTGGCCGGCACCTGGCGGAAGCGGGTGCAGATTTACATTGCGCTCACGGAGTTTGCGCGGAACAAATACATCGAAGGCGGCTTGGCGGAGGAGAAGATTGTGGTCAAGCCCAACTTCGTCCATCCCACGCCGGCGCAGGGGCCAGGGGGCGGAGGGTATGCCCTCTTTGTGGGACGGCTCAGCCCGGAAAAGGGAATCAAAACCATGCTGGAAGCGTGGAAGACGGCTCACCATCCGCTGCCGCTGAAGGTTGTCGGCGACGGCCCGGAAGCGGAGGCTGTGCGGGCCGCCGCCCATGATTGTCCAGCCATCCAATATCTCGGAAGCCGATCTTCGGAAGAGGTCCTTACCCTGATGCGAATGGCCGAGTTCCTGGTGTTTCCTTCGGAGTGGTTTGAAGGCATGCCACGGACGGTCATCGAATCTTTTGGCGTCGGAACTCCGGTGCTGGCTTCCAACATTGGGGCGACCGCTTCCATGGTGACGCCGGGAGAGACGGGATTTCATTTCGAGCCGGGCAACGCCGTGGACCTTCGAGAAAAAATTTCACGGTGTTCCCGCAACCTCGGCGAAGTGCGCTCACTGCGCGCGCAGGCCCGGGCTGAGTTTGAACTCCGGTATGGTGGAAGCGCAAATACCGTGATGCTGCTTGCCATTTACCGCAAGGCACAGGAGAGCATGGCTGGGGCAGCGAATGGAAAAATGAGTCATCATGACAGATCGGGTGATCGGGACATCGGGTGATCGAAACAGCGGGTGTGCAGTCCCGATGTCCCGATCGGCGATGATTACGAATCTCCTGGTCACAGTACGAGTGCTGTGCCCAGCAAGTAAAGTAATGGAACCGAAGAAACCGATGCGCCGTTCCGATCACCCGATCGCCAGATCTCCCGATCACCCGGTTTTCAAAGATTGCTAAACTTCCTGGTCGAGGTACTAGGCAAAGTGTTGGTCGCGTTCAGCCGCGCAGGTCCTCAGGTTGTTGCCGGTACCATGCGACAAAATGGGCCAGTCCTTCTTCCAGTTGGGTGCTCGGCTGAAAGCCCAGAAGGTTCCCGGCTTTGCTGATGTCAGCCATGGTGACAGGCAGGTCGCCGGCCTGCAATGGAAGGCGCTTGCGCCGTGCGGGTAGGCCGGTGGCCTTTTCGATAGCGGCCAGCAGGTCGTTGAGTTTTACCGGAATGGAGTTTCCCAAATTGAGGATTTCATGGCGCGCTCGGCCCGGCGGGCCGTGCCCGCACCATTCCACCGCAGCGTTGACGCCGGCAACGATGTCATCGATATAGGTGTAGTCACGGCTGGTGTCGCCGGCGCCGAAGACCGGCACTTCCTGGCCTTTCTCAATGAGAGCTGTGAATTTATGAATGGCGAGGTCAGGGCGCTGGCGCGGGCCGTAAACGGTGAAGAACCTGAGGCACGCGACGGACATGCTATATAAATGGGAGTAGGTGTAACTGATCGACTCACCCGCCAATTTGGTGGCAGCGTAAGGCGAGATAGGGCGCAAGGCGCAGTTGTCTTCGCGAAAAGGGACAGGGCCTTCACCGTAAACGGAGCTGGAGGAGCCAAAAACGAAGCCGTGGACTCCATGGCTGCGGGCCGCCTCCAACAGATGGAAGGTGCCGCCGACATTCACCTGCTCGTACAGGAAAGGGGATTCAATGGAAGGCCGTATTCCGGCGCGGGCCGCAAGATGAACGACGGTGGCCGGTTGAAAAGCGGCAAATGCGCGCTCCACAGAACCGGGGTCTCGAATATCGCCTTCGAACAAGGTGAATTTTCCCGAGGATGCTACTTCTTCCAGGTTCCGGCGTTTCCATGCCGGCGGGTAAAAAGAATCGAAGCAGTCAAGGATGGCCAGGTTGTGCCCTTGGCGCAACAGGGCTTGGGCCACGTGGGAGCCGATGAAACCGGCGCCGCCCGTGAGCAGGATGTTTGGCATAGGTGCATTATAGTGAATGTCCTATAGAGTGTCGCACAAGGTCGCGTAGGTCATTGAAAACCCGCGAGTCCGTGATATTCTTCAACGTCGAATGCAAGAAGGCGCCGGTCGGAAGCTCATAAGGGAACAAGGCTAAGGGAGGCGGAATTGAGTATTGCGATAGTCACCGGATCAGCGGGGCTGATCGGGTCGGAGGCGGTCCGCTATTTTGCGGCCAAAGGGATGCGTGTGGCCGGTATCGATAATGACATGCGCAGTTATTTCTTCGGGGCCGAGGCTTCTACCGAATGGATGCGCAAGCAGTTGATTACCTCCACCTCCGGATATGAGCACCATGCGATCGATGTACGCGATCAGGCGGCTATCCACGCCCTGTTCAAGAAATTCGGGCGGGAGATCGCGCTGGTGATTCATGCGGCCGCCCAGCCTTCCCATGATTGGGCGGCCAACGAGCCGCACATCGATTTTGCGGTGAACGCCGGCGGCACGCTCAACCTTCTGGAAGCCACGCGGCAATTCTGCCCGGAGGCCCCGTTCATTTTCACTTCCACCAATAAGGTGTACGGCGATGAGCCGAACTCTCTGCCTCTGGAGGAACGGGAGTTGCGCTGGGAAGTAGAGGGAACGCACAAGTTTGCCGCCCGCGGCATTAGCGAAGAGATGTCCATCGACCAATCGACGCACAGCGTGTTTGGAGCGTCGAAGGTGGCGGCGGACGTGATGACCCAGGAATACGGGCGCTATTTTGGCCTGAAAACGGTCTGCTTCCGGTGCGGATGCCTGACGGGTCCCAATCATTCCGGCGCCCAACTGCATGGCTTTCTGGCGTACCTGATGAAATGCAATGTGACGGGCACGCCTTACAAGGTGCTGGGGTATAAGGGCAAGCAGGTCCGCGACAATATGCACAGCTCCGATTTGATCAGGGCCTTCGACCGGTTCTATGAGCAGCCGAGATCGGGGGAGGTTTACAACATGGGCGGCAGCCGGTTTTCCTGCTGTTCCATGCTGGAAGCCGTGGCCCTGTGCGAAGAAATTTCAGGACGAAAACTGGACTGGGAATACGTGTCTTCCAACCGCAGAGGCGACCACATCTGGTGGATCAGCGACATCGGCAAGTTCCAGTCTCATTATCCGGGTTATGAATTGAAATATGATGTAGAGGCCATACTGCGTGAGATCCACGACAGGAATTGCAAACGATGGGGAGTGGTTTCGCAGTCGGTCCACGCATGAACACTGCTTTCAAGAAGAACCTGGTCGGAATTCTGGTTGACGATGTCGACCGGTCGAAGGCGGCCGACATGGTGATGGAGGCGGCCCATCAAGGCAGCGGTCTGGCGGTTTCGGCCATCGCGGTGCATGGCGTCATGACCGGCGTCATGGACGCCACCCAACGATATCGGCTCAATCATCTTGATCTGGTGGTCGCCGATGGCCAGCCCGTACGATGGGCGTTGAATCTGCTTCACGCTGCCGGCCTGCGCTATCGTGTGTATGGCCCGAGCCTCACCCTGGAAGTGCTCACGCGGGCCGCGCCGGAACAGATACCCGTGTATTTTTTCGGAAACACCCAGCCGGTGCTTGACCTGTTGTGCGCAAGTCTGCGGCAGAAGTTTCCCGGGCTGCGGATTGCCGGAGCAGAGCCTTCACGATTCGCCAGAATTGACGCAGAGACCGCGGAGAGCATCGCCGCCAGGATCCGCGCGTCCGGCGCCAAAATCGTGTTTGTGGGGCTGGGCTGCCCCCGTCAGGAAGTTTGGGCCTATGAGTTTCGTGACCGCCTGAAGATGCCGATTCTGGCGGTGGGAGCAGCGTTCCCTTTTCTCGCAGGCACATTGCGGCAGGCCCCGCAATGGATGCAGGATTCGGGACTGGAGTGGCTGTTCCGGCTATGCATGGAGCCCCGCCGCCTGTGGCGCCGATACCTGTTGTTGGGCCCCCTGTACCTCGTCCTGGTGTTGTGCCAATGGCTGGGCTTCAGTTTTCGAATCGACGGTGAAGCGCCGCTGCACGAGGTGCTTTACGGATGACAATGGCTGAGTCGATGACCGAGTCGATGACCGATAAGAACCAGAACCCGATCTACGGCAGGAAGCTCCGCCTTGCGATTTTCGGCGGGCGGGGCATTCCCTCGACGTACAGCGGCACCGAGGCCTTCTTCATCGAGATCGGGCCGCGCCTGGTGGAGCGCGGGCATGAAGTGATCGTCTATTGCCGCAAGTCGTTGTACAAAGACCGGCCGGCGGAGTACAAAGGCGTGCGGCTGATTTATCTGCCCAGCATCGAAACCAAGAACCTGGGCACGTTTACGCACACAATTGCGTGCATGTTCGACGTTCTGCGCCGCGACGTAGACGCCATGCTGGTCACCAATGTGGCCAACGCATTCCATTGCCTCATTCCCCGGCTGTTCCGGCAGAAATGCGCCATCAACGTGGATGGCGTCGAATGGAAGCGCGGCAAATGGGGGCCGGCGGGCAAATTGTATTTCTACGTGAATGCGCGGCTGTGCGGCAAAATTCTGCCCAAGGGCGTCGTGACCGACGCCTATGGCATGAGAAAACTGTATCTGGAAGAATTCGGCACGCCTTCCGCCTGCATCGCTTACGGCGCCAACATCGAGGGGCCGGCCCATCCTGAAGTCGTAGGCCAGTACGGCTTGGAGCCAGGGAACTATTATCTGATCGCCAGCCGGCTGGTGCCGGAGAACAACGCCGCGCTGATTGTAGAGGGTTTTAAGAAGGCGCCTACCCGGCGGATTCTGGCGATCGCCGGGGACGCCAACTACCGGGCGAAGTTCATCCAGGAACTGAAAGCCACGTCCGGCGATCGCGTGCGTTTCCTGGGGCATGTGGGCGACCTCGAGCACGTGAAAGAGCTGCACTGCGGGGCCTATGCCTACATTCACGGGCACATGATGGGGGGCACGAATCCGGCCTTGTTGAAGGCCCTGGGATTCAGCAACTGCATTCTCGCCCATGACAATCCATTTAACGCCGAAGTGCTTGGGGAGGCGGGCCTGCTGTTCAAGGACGCCGATGACCTGGCGCGGAAGATTGCTCTGATTGAGGGCCAGCCGGAAATTGCCGAGCGCCTCCGCCGCTGCGCGCCCGAGCGCATCAGGGCGCGCTATACATGGGACCACATCACCGACCAGTACGAGGAGCTGTTTTACCAACTGGCGGCCGGCGAAGATCCTACTCGTGTGCATTCGAGCGTGCGCGCCAGCGGCGACGCTGGGGCGAAGATGACGGAAGTCCTGACCGCGCGTTGAGCAAGTCCGGCAAGCTTCAAACGACATTTTGTATCGGGAGTAACCCCAGGTGGAAACGAGCGTTCCATGCAGCTAAGAGTCGATTCTGTTCACTTGAACGACATAAAGGTCGTCGTTCCAGAGGTATTTGAGGACCCCCGCGGCTTCTTTATGGAAGCCTACCGTGCCGACCAGTTTCGAGAGCTGGGACTGCCCACTGAATTTGTCCAGGAGAACCACTCGCGTTCCCGGAAGGGTGTATTGCGCGGGTTGCACTTCCAATGGGAGCCGCCCATGGGCAAGCTGATGCGGGTGGTGAGTGGCGCCGCGTTTGTGGTGGCCGTGGATATCCGGAAGGGGTCGCCAACTCTTGGTCAATGGCACGGCCTGGAAATCTCCGCGCAGGACAAACGCCAGGTGTGGGCGCCGTACGGGTTCGCGCGCGGGTTCTGCGCGCTCACCGATGGTTGCGAAGTGCTCTATAAGTGTACCGGCCTATACAACTCGAAGGCCGAGAGCGGAATCGATTTTGCGGACCCAGCCATTGGGATTCGGTGGCCCATCGCGGTCGAAGCCGCGGAGACTTCTGAGCGTGACCGGAACGCGCAAACTCTGAAACAGTGGCTGGCATCCCCTGATTCGGAGAAGGTCGTTTATCATGGTTAGCGCAGGCGCGGCCCGAGAGCAAAAGACATTTAGCCACGAATTGACACGAATGAACACGAATGGGATGCGCGGCCAAGTCGCAGGGGGGCCGGCGGGAACGGGAATTCACATTGACACGATACGAGGGGATTGATGGCTAAGGACAGAGTACTGGTTACTGGGGCGGCAGGATTCGCCGGTTCCCATATTGTGAGTCACCTGATAGCCAATACCGATTGGGAAATCATTGGATTGGATCGGCTGAGCTACGCCGGTTCACTGGAGCGGCTGGGGGAATTTCAGGGCAATCCCCGGGTGAAAATGGTGTTCCATGATTTCCGGGCCGTCTATCCGGCGAGCGTTCTCAAAGCTCTGGATGGCGTTCGATATGTCATTCACAACGGCGCCGAGACCCACGTCGAGCGCTCCATCCAGGACCCGGAGCCGTTTGTTACATCGAATGTGCTGGGGACCATGAACACGCTACAGGCCGGCAGAGAACTCAAGGTCGAGCATTTTGTTTATGTGTCCACGGACGAAGTGCATGGTCCGGCGCCCATCGGCGTCGATTTCACCGAAGAATCTCCAATCCGCCCTTCCAATCCTTATTCCGCATCCAAAGCCGGCGGGGAAGCCCTGGCCTATGCGTGGTGGAAATGCTACCGGCTGCCTGTTACTTCCACCCGGACCATGAACCTCATCGGCGAACGGCAGCATCCTGAAAAGTTCCTGCCCATGTGTACGCGCAAGGTGCTGCGTGGAGAAAAGGTGGTGATCCACGGCAAGCGCGATGGAGCGGGGCAGTGGCTCATCGGCGCGCGCAAGTGGATCCATGCCCGCAACCAGGCTGACGCCCTGCTATTTCTGCTCAAACTGCAGCAGAAGGAAGGTATCTCGCGCACCGCCCAGGGCAGCACCCATGGCGAAACCTACCATGTGGCCGGGGAAGAGCGCAGCAACCTCGAGATTGCACAGTTCATCGCGCAGGCGCTGGGCAAGAAATTGGATTATGAACTGGTGGACGTACATATCGACCGTCCGGGACACGATCTGCGGTACAGTCTTTCAGATGCGCGCATCAAGACCATGGGATGGAAGCAGCCGATTCCTTTTGAGGAATCATTGCGGCGGACCATTGAATGGTCGGTGCGGCCAGAGAACCAGCGGTGGCTGGAAGAGTAGCGCCGTGACCGGAAAAAGCAGTAACGGACGTTCACCGATGGGTGCCCCACGCTTCGCGTTTTTTGCGAAGGGTGGGCGCGATGCTGTTTCCAGGCCGCTGTATCGATTCCCACGGTCACTGCACGATCGCTGAAGAGTTCACCCGGAACGAGAGAGCTGAAGTCATGAAGGTCGCAGTCATCGGCGCCAACGGACAGCTAGGCCAGGATGTCACCGCGGCTTTTCGCGCAGCCGAACACGAGGTCGCGGCGCTCACCCACAGCGAGATCGAGATTTCGTCGCCGGAATCGGTGCAGCGCGTACTGGGTGGGCTGCGTCCCGATCTGGTCGTCAATACCGCTGCGTTCCATAACGTTGACAAGTGTGAGTCGGAAGCAGACCCTGCCTTCAGGGTGAACAGCCTGGGCGCCCGCTATCTGGCCCAGTCCGCCCGTGAGCTGCAGGCCAAGCTGGTGCATATCAGCACCGACTATGTCTTCGATGGCCGCAAGCGGTCTCCGTATCTCGAATCCGATTCTCCACACCCTCTTAACGTTTATGGGAATAGCAAACTGGCGGGCGAGTTTTTTGTCATGAATGGGACCCCGCGTCATTTTGTGGTGCGCGTCTCCGGCATTTACGGACGGCATCTCTGCCGGGCCAAAGGCAGCCCGAACTTTGTGGAGACCATGCTGGCGCGCGGAGCGAAGGGCGAGATGATACGCATGGTCGACGACCAGTTTGTGACGCCTACGCCCACGGCCGAGATTGCGCAGCAGGTGGCCGCCCTGGCAGCGACCGAGGAATACGGCCTCTATCACGCAACTTCGGAAGGCAGTTGTTCCTGGTATGAGTTCACGCGGACGATCTTCGAACTGGCGGGCATGAACGTAGATGTGCATCCGATCAAGTCGGGAGATTCCGGGCGCGCGGCGATTCGTCCGGCGTATTCGGTATTGGAGAATGCCGCGCTGAAGAGCAAGTCAATGAATCTCTTCCGGCATTGGCGGGTGGGGCTGGAGAATTACTTGATCGAGCGGGCTCAAACTCAACCACAAGCGTGACCCAGCCACAACCAAAATCCTCACCGCGAAGGACAAGAGCAAAAATAGTATTTGGTAGTCGGTATTTGGTATTTGGTAGTTGACCTGATTCAGCCATTATCGCTTTGGATGAGATCGTAATTCTCTCCCGAAAAATCAAAAACTACCAACTACCAACTACCAACTACCAACTACCAACTACCAACTACCAAATCCCCCCTTTGTTTTTCTCCGTGCCTCCGTGGTGCGTTCTTGGTTTTCCTTGCCTCAACGACAGAGCGAACGATATACATCAAGCATCTGCGTGGCGAGTGTGTTTGACTTGTAGAGGGCACTCTGGCGGAGCCCGCGTTCGGCCATTTGCTGCTGCAATTCGGGGTTACCCAGGACACGCTCGAGGGCGTCGGAGAGAGCGGATGTATCCGACGGGTCGACCAGCATCGCCGCATTGCCGCTGACCTCTTCAAGAGAAGATCCGCAGGATGTGATCGTCGGAAGTCCGCTGGCCATGCTTTCCACTACCGGCAGGCCAAATCCCTCGAAGAATGAAGGGAAGACAAAGACCTCGGCGGCATTGTAGAAGAGCGGCAAGTCTTCTGCGGCAACGTATCCGGGGAATACTACCGAGGATTCCAGCTTCAGCTCTTTGATTCTGGCCAGCAACTGGTCGAACTGAAAGTCCTTGCGTCCGACGAGCACCAGTTTTTCCTGCACTCCGTGCTGTTTCGCGCGGGCGTAGGCTTCCACCAGGCGAGGCAGGTTCTTGCGGGCCTGGAGCCGTCCTACGTACAGAATGAATGGTGCGTCGAGGCCATAGGCGCGGGCCAGCTTCTCACGGCAAATGCCTTTTTCCCGGGGATGAAAGTCTTCGGCAGCCGCCAGATAGGTTATCGTGATCTTTTCCAGGGGCACGTTGTAGCGCCGGGCAATGTCTTCCGCAGAGAACCGGGAGAGAGTGACGATGTGGCTGGCCCGGTGGGCAGACCAGCGGACGAGTTTCTGCAGGCGGAGCCGTTCCAGCGGATGGAAGAATTGCGGGAAGTTTTCATGGGCGAGGTCGTGAATGGCCAGCACGGAGGAAACGTTGCCGCAGGGGGGCTGAATATATTGGCAGTGGAAGACATCCGGCTTCCGGCGGCGCAACTGGTAGGGCAGCGAGAATCCGATGCGGGTGAGCGGATTGCGGGGAATGCGTACGAAGCTGAAACGTGGATCTCCCTGGCTGACGTTGAGCGCGCCCGGCTGCGTATAGAAGAGCGTGTAGCGGTTCTGCTGGGGCGACGCGGCCAGACCGTGAATCAACTGGCGAAAATAGGTTTCGTTGCCGCCGGCCTGTGTGCCCAGGCTGTGAACGTCGATGGCGATATTCATGAAATAATTCTCGTGTAGAATTGCATTCGTCTATGGATCCAGTCAGCCTTCAGATGCCGTTGCGCAGGTATTTCCGGCGGCAACGGTTCAAGAATTTTAATTCGGATTACCAGAATTGCCAGACCATTCTGGATGTGGGCGGTGAGCCCCAGATGTGGTCGATCATCGGGCGGTCGGAAGGCGTCACGCTCATCAATATTCGCGTCCCCCAGGAGACCGCGGGCTTCAAGTTTGTAGAGGGTTCGGGATGCGATATGCCGTTTGCAGACCAGTCCTTTGATCTGGCGTTTTCCAATTCCGCCATCGAGCATGTCGGCAGTGAAGAGAACCAATTCAAGTTTGCCAGAGAAATGATGCGGGTGGGCAAGAAGGTGTTCTGCCAGACGCCCAGCCGGCTGTTTCCTATCGACCCTCACCTGGGAGCTTTTTTCCTGCACTGGCTGCCGTCATCGTGGCTTAAGCCGGGGTTCCTGCGCTATTGCACCATGAACGGCCTGCTGTGGAAGAAGGCCTATGAGTACGATGTTACATGGATTTCGAAAAAGAAACTCCAGCAGATGTTTCCCGGATGCAAGATCAAGACCGAGCGGTTCCTGATGATACCCAAGTCGTTCGTGGTCACCAACTGAACCGGCGGCGCATTCATTCCAAATCCAGCGAGTTTGTTCTTATCGGCGTCGATCAGCGCAAATCAGTGGCGAATTTCTTCCCGGAATTTCCGCGCAATGTAGTGGTTTACATTCACTGAAGCTGGTGCAACAATATCGAGGCTGTAGAGTGTCAGAGGTGCTGAATAGCCCCTATGTCTGAGGTTTCCGGTAATTCTTTGTCTTCCCAACGCATGGGATCTCCTCCCGCAGGCCATTCTCCATCGCCATCGGTTCCTCAGCAGGTGGTGCAAGAGAAATGGCGGCGGAGTTTCTGGGCGCTGATCGTCACCCAGTTTCAGGGCGCATTCAGCGCCAATCTCCTGCAGAATTTTCTGCTGTATCTGGTGCTGGGCATGGGGCTGGCCCGCGATCAGCAGGAAAAGCTGGTTACACTAATTCCGCTGTTCTTTGCCGTGCCGTTCGTGCTGTTCAGCATGGCCGGCGGTTTTCTTGCGGACCGCTTCAGCAAGCGCCAGATCACCATCGCCACCAAGCTTATCGAGATCACCGCCATGGCGTTGGCGATACCGGCCCTTCTTTCGCACTCCCTGGCATTCGAGCTGGCGGTGCTCTTTTTGGTGGCGACCCAGGCGGCCATCTTCGGGCCTTCCAAGTATGGGTTGCTGCCGGAACTGCTGCCGCAGAAATGGCTCTCGTGGGGCAACGGAATACTGGAACTGGGGACATTTCTCTCGATCATCGGAGGTATGGTGTGCGCCGCCTTGCTGGCCGAGCGCCTGCGCGGGCAGCAAGGCTACGTGGGCATGCTGCTGGTGGCGCTGGCCGCCATGGGACTGATTGCCAGTTTAGTGATTTCCAAAGTGCCGGCCGCCGCTCCGCAGAAGAAATTCCGCGTGAATGTGGTCGCCGACCTGGTGGAACAGGTGCGCATCATGCGCCGCGATCCCACATTGTGGCTGGCGGTGCTGGGCAACACTTATTTTTGGTTCTTGGGTACGCTTTTTTTGCAGACGGTGCTGCTGCTGGGCGAACAGGTATTCCATGTACCGCCCAGCCGGAATGTGCTGTTGACCGCCGGAGTCGCCATGGGCATCGGCTTCGGCAGCGCCGTGGCGGGTTATATTTCCGGCAACAAAATTGAGTATGGATTGATTCCGCTGGGCTGCATCGGTATGACGGTGATGGCCGCAGTCATGGGCGGTTTGGCCCATTCGTTTAGCAGTTCAGTGGCGATTCTGGGCGGCCTGGGCTTTTTCGCCGGGTTTGTAGCGGTGCCGGTGAATGCTCTGATCCAGCATCGTCCGGCGGCCGATGAGAAGGGCGGCGTGATTGCCGCCGCCAACCTGCTGTCGTTTGTAGGCGTGGCTGCGGCTTCGGGAACGCGCTACCTGCTTTCCAGTGTCGGCCATCTCTATGCGCGGGGCGTCTTCCTCGCCGGCGCCGTCATTACCTTGGCGGGGACGATCTACGCCCTGGTGATTCTGCCGGATTGGTTTCTGCGTCTGGCGCTGTGGCTTCTGACCCACACGCTCTATCGCGTCAAGCTGGTGGGCCGCGACAACGTCCCTGAGAAGGGAGGCGCGTTGCTGGTCTGCAACCACATGTCGTTCGTGGACGTGCTGCTGCTGATCGCCGCCACCGACCGTCCCATACGCTTCCTGATGTTCCAGGACATCTACGACTTGCCGCTCCTGAAGCCGTTTGCGCAGATGATGCGCGCCATTCCTGTCTCTTCCGAACTGCGGCCCCGTGACCTGATACGCTCGCTGCGCACGGCTAGCGACGCCATTCGCAACGGGGAACTGGTATGTATTTTCGCCGAGGGGCAGATCAGCCGCACCGGACAGATGCTTCCTTTCCGCCGCGGCATGGAGCGCATCATGCAAGATGTGGATGCGCCCATCGTTCCGGTGGCGTTGCACGGAGTGTGGGGCAGCATCTTCAGCTTTGAGGACCGTAAATTTCTGTGGAAGTTTCCCCGGCGGATTCCATATCCCGTGACTGTGGGTTTTGGTAAATGGCTGGCTTCGGCGTCCAGTGCCGTGGAGGTACGCCGCTCGGTGCAGGAGCTGCTGGCGGAAGCCTACATGGCCGACCGCAATCCCAAACTCACCCTCGATCGCGTCTTCGTGCGCACAGCCCGGCGCTATCCCCTGCGCTTCGCGGCCGCCGATGCGCGCGTGCCTAAGATGCTGTTGGGGGGAATGCTGGTGAAGACCATCTTCGTGGCCCGCCGGCTGCGCCCTGTCTGGAAAGGGCAGGAGATGGTTGGCATTCTGCTGCCTCCTTCCGTGGGCGGCGCTCTGGTGAACTATGCGGCCACGCTGCTCGGTCTGGCGCCCATCAATCTGAACTACACCGCCAGCAACGAGATCATTGCGTCTTCCGCCCTGCAGTGTAACTTGCAGACGGTGGTCACATCCAAGGCATTTGTGGAGCGCTTTCCCAGCATGGAAATCCCCGGGCGCGCTCTGCTGCTCGAAGATCTGCTGGCGAATCCGGGGACCGTGGAGAAGCTGGTGGCGCTGGTCTGCGCCTGGCTGCTGCCTTTCCGGCTGCTGAAAATGGCCCTGGGAGCGCCTGTACGCCACGACGACGACCTGGCGACCGTGGTGTTTTCGAGCGGCAGCACCGGAGAGCCCAAGGGCGTGATGCTTACGCACTGCAATGTCCTTTCCAACATACGTCAGGTCACACAGGTCTTTATCCTGGGCCGCAAGGACAAGATTCTGGGAATTCTTCCGTTCTTCCATTCCTTTGGTTTCACGGTCACCATGTGGCTGCCGCCCATCCACGGATTCGGCGCTGTCTTCCATCCCAACCCTCTGGATGCCAAGTTGATCGGGGAACTGGTGGCCAGGTACGGCATTACGCTGGCGGTCGCCACTCCTACGTTTTTGCAGGCGTATATGCGGCGCTGTTCGCCGGAACATTTTGGCAGCATGCTCTACATGATCGTCGGCGCCGAGAAGCTGACGGAAAAGCTCTCACTGGCTTTCGAGGAAACTTTTGGCCTGCGCCCGCTGGAAGGGTATGGCTGCACGGAATGCGCTCCGGTGGTAGCGGTGAATTCTCCTGGCTATAGGGCGCCGGGCTTCCATCAGGTGTCGGCGCGTCGCGGGACCATAGGACATCCGCTGCCCGGAGTCGCCGTGCGCATTGTCGACCCCGAAACCATGGAGGCACGGCCTTCCAACCAGCCCGGATTGCTGCTGGTCAAAGGGCCGAATGTGATGAAGGGGTATCTGGGGCGTCCGGACAAGACCGCGGAGGTGATCAAGGACGGCTGGTATGTGACCGGAGACATTGCCACACTCGAAGCCGATGGGTTCCTGATCATCACCGACCGGCTTACACGTTTCAGCAAGATCGGCGGTGAGATGGTGCCCCATATCAAGATCGAAGAACGATTGCATGAGTTTTCCAGCCGGACGGAGCAGGTCTTCGCGGTGGCCGCTGTTCCTGACGAGAAGAAAGGGGAACGCATCGTCGTATTGCATACCTTGCCGGAAAAGGAACTGGATCAGGCCGTGGAAAAATTTCAGCAGTGTGACTTGCCCGCCCTGTGGAAGCCCAAGAGTAATCAGTTCTTCTATGTCGAAGCGCTGCCCTATCTGGGAACAGGCAAGATCGACCTGCGCGCCGTGAAAGAGAAGGCCGCGGCCGCCGCTGCTGCGTCGTCTTGAGAATAAGCGTTTTGTAAACTCTGTGGTGAAGCTCAGAAGCGGGCTGAACCTAGAAGGTCAACAGCAAAGGGCGACGAGCGCAGGGAATGAATTCCAAAATTAATATAATTCGATTTTCGCAGTAGGCATTTCTATTGTTTTCAGAAGATTGTTTGCGGAAGGTGCGCACGTTGGAGATTTTCTTGATTTTATTGAAGCAATGTTTAGTAAAAAGAATTAAAATAACCTGCCTTCTCGTTTACTTGATCAGGAAGCAACTGCCATTGAGCGGGGTATGGGCCGGCAATCTTTGTTCTCGATCTTTGTGTTCTCGATCTTAAGTCAGCTCGAAAGGAGCAGTTTTTATGCGACGTTCAGCAATGCATTGGTGTCTCGTTCTTGTTTTGTGTTTTGTCTCGGCCGCGAGTTTTGCGCAGAGCGCATCGACGGCAACCATCGTAGGCACGGTCGTTGATCCGCAGGGCGCCGTGGTCGCCGGGGCGAAAGTTACAGCGACCAATACGGCCACCGGGGTTGACCGGTCAACCATTTCAACCAACAGCGGTGAATATACGCTCGCGTTTCTGCCGCCCGGGGCCTATGACGTAAAGGTGGAAGCCAAGGGCTTCACCGCGGGACAGGCCAAAGCTGTGAAGCTGAGTGTCGGCGACAAGCAGGACTTGAACTTTAAGCTTGCCGTAGCGGGTTCGGCCCAGACCGTGGAAGTGACGGCTGAGGCGCCCCTCATCGAGACCACCAAGACCGAGGTTTCGACTTCAGTGAGCGATTCGGATATGCAGCGGCTTCCGACCCTGGCAGGCGCTGGTGGCGTCGCCAACGACTACGCGCAACTGGCGCTGACCGCGCCCGGTGTAAAGCTCGACACCAGCGGCCTTACCGCTGATCTGATTGGTCCCGGCTCCATCAATAACCGCGGCAACCTTTACAACGTGGATGGCGGCAACATCACCGACCAGTTGGTTTCGGGCCGCGATGGACTGGGCGCATCCGTCGACGAGATTCAGGAATTCCAGGTCATCACCAACAACTACAACGCCGAATACGGCCAAGCCGGCGGCCTGATCCTGAATGCGGTTACCAAGTCCGGGAACAACGGGATCCATGGCGACGGCCACATGTATTTCCGTGGACGCAACTTCGGGGCTTCGAACCCCTTCTACAACCTGGGCCTGATTCAGAACAACATTAATAATGGCGCGGCCAATCCGGATAATATTTCCGGCGCGCCCCGCGCCCCGTTCCACCGCAAGGAAGGCGGTTTTACTCTGGGTGGCCCGTTCAAGAAAGACAAGCTGTTCTGGTTTACCAGTTACGAGCTGAGCCGTAGCGCTACCCCATTGACGCTAACGCCCCCCAGCGGAGCGGTTACGCTCTCTCAGCCCGTCAACAACTTGCTCTATTCCGCCAAGGTCGACTACCATGTCGCCACCAATCACAACCTGAGCGTCCGTTATAACGTAGACCGCGCTATTTTCGACAATCAGGTCCTCCAGACCGGCAACAACATCACGCCCGATTCGCTGACCTCCAGCCAGATCCATAATGCCGCTCTGAATGCCGGCTTGGTTTCGAGCCTTACCCCCACTTTGGTCAATGAGGCCCGGTTTGTCTTTACGCGGCTCATTACCTCCACGCCCGACAAGACCACGTTGCCGGGCCAGCAGCATGCCGGTTTTTTCACCGGCGCCAACTTCTGCTGCCCGCAGGGCGGATTGCAGAAACGCTACCAGTACATCGACAATCTGACCTGGACCCACGGAAAGCACGCTTGGAAGACCGGACTCAACGTCAGCTACTACCCATGGTTCTCGCTCTTCCAGCAGTTTCACTTTGGGCAGTATGGCAACTTTACCGGTAATGTTCCCAATTCCTTTACGACCGCCTTTGGCCCCGGTCAGGTTACGTCGAAAGACAACATCTATGGTTTCTACGGCCAGGATACCTGGCGCGTCACCAAGAACCTGACCGTGAACTACGGTCTGCGCTGGGATTACGAAGCCGGCGCTTTCAAGGGCGGCAAGATCAAGCAGCCCAACGGAAAATGCCTGCAGGGCAACGGCGTGATTTCTGCCTGCTCTTCAGACAAAAACAACTTCCAGCCGCGCCTGGGCTTTACTTACGCACCGTTTGACAAATGGCTGATCAAAGGCGGATTCGCGGAGATCACGCAGTTGGCTTTCAACAACGTCGTCCTTGATTCGCTGAATTTCGACGGCACGTCTCTGAATACGGTGACCGTTAATAGGACCGACGTTGGGGGGCCGGCCGTGTTGGCAGCGTTCCCGAACAACCCGAGCCCTGCGGTACTCGCGCCCTGTGCTCCGACACTCTCCAAATTTGGCCGCGTTCGCCCCATTGCGGATAATCTACACAACCCGGAGGTTCGCGGGGTGAACTTCGGCATTCAGCACGAGTTCAGCAAGAACCTGGTTGGCGAAGTGCAGTACATCGGCCAGTTTGGTTTCGGACTCTTTGGTGAGCGTGACAGAAACTTCCCCACGATCGCCGCCGATCCAGCCAATCCCGGGTTCTTCTATTTCCAGAAGCGTCCGGATTCCCGCTTTACTGCGGTCCGTACCAACGAAAACTCCCGTACCTCCAGCTACAACGGCCTTCTGACCAGCGTGAACAAGCGGCTCTCGCACCACGTGCAGGTGCAGGCCAGCTACACTTGGTCCCATGCGCTGACTTCAGGCGAAGATTTCTTCGGTCTGTCGGAGCCGGGCGATCCGCGTAATATCAAGGCAGAGCGGGGTCCGGCATTCAACGACATCCGCCATGCCGCGAACTTCGGCATTACCTTCGATTCAGGCAAGCTGACTGACCGTAGTGTTCTCCGCTGGTTCACCAACGACGTAGTCATGGGGTACGTTGGACAGCTTCAAAGCGGCCGCCCGTATCCTGTGTCAACCGCGACCACAGCGTTTGCCAACGCCCGCTTCTTCGGGGCCGGCAACGAAACCCAGCAGCGCCCGAACGTCTTGCCCGATGGCACGCTCTCAGCCTACGGGGTGCCTTCTGCCGACGGCCTGAACGCGAATTACGGCCCAGGTGGCGTGGCGGTTTGCATAGCCCAGGGCTTCCCTGCGGCCCTCTGCAATTCACTGCAAAACACCTTCCAGGCGCCAGGCGACGCCAGCGCCCTGGGTCCGGTTGACAGCGTGACCGGAGAGGTCGTGGACTTCAAGCAGATCAACGGCAACTTGAAACGCGATGCCGGACGCAGCCTGCCTTTCTACAAGGTAGATATGCGCCTGACCAAGGGCTTCAAGGTCCCCAGAACTGAGCACGTGCGGCTGGAACTGGAAGCTGATGCGTTTAACCTCTTTAACCACACTAACTTCCAGGGTAACAACTCCAACGATGCACTGTCGGTGCTGGCGTTGTCTTTAAACCCGAACCCGGCCTTCAATCCTGCTCTGCCGCCAAGCGCATCGAACTCGATGTTCCTGCCGGCCTCGGATTTCTTCCAATGCACCGGCTGCCTGCGCCCTGTCGGCCAGTACGTTGGCACCGGTGGCCAGGTATTGACCCTGAGGGACTTACAGAAGGGAAGGACCAGCCCCGATCTGCTCAAGCCGATCTTCGCACCGGTCGCGCCTCGCGGTTCGTTCGTCGGTGGCATCGGCGATCCTTCCACGGCTGATATTCCGCGCATCTTCCAGTTGTCGTTCCATGTGCGGTTCTAGCTAACTGAATCAACTTCTAACCTTAGGCGGGCTTGAAAAGGCCCGCCTTTTTTTTGATGTGACCTTATAACCGGCAGCAAGTGCGTTGTCACTCACATGCGTCCAGCCCTGGTCCTGCCTTCGATTGGCTGAGAAGGAATTAATAATTCACTTGACACAGCCAGATTCTCTATCTATATCTAGTTCAAAGGCGATATCGCTTTATCGGAAACGCACTTTCTTTCCGAGCAAGCGGCAGGTGTTGAGTCGTTCATGCGTACATCGGTGATCTACGTCCAAATGTAGCTGTAAAGCAGCAGAGTACAGGACGCTGACGTGTCCCAGGAGGCTTCGCGAATTATGCAAACTCCATTCTTTCTCCGCTAAATGCACCTATGGTTGGAACGAAGTTGGGATTGCCTTGTGGTTTCTACTGGCAATCCTGTGCCTTCATAGTTGTGGTTTTTAAGACATATATTCCGTCTTTTCATCGAAGAGCTAAGGTGTCGCCAAATCGAAAAAATACAGTTCTGCTACCGTAGTACCGCTGGAGGGCCCTTGATGAATCGGTTGTGTGCTTTGGTTCTTGCTGTTTCCATGTGCAGTATGTTCGTATCTGCCCAAACAAGCTAT
This sequence comes from Saccharimonadales bacterium (SeqCode), assembly GCA_035568495.1. GTDB lineage: Bacteria > Acidobacteriota > Terriglobia > Terriglobales > Acidobacteriaceae > Angelobacter. The sequence continues at coordinate 25,382 of DATMNZ010000005.1, forward strand.
ATGGATGAACCTGGAATGCCCGCTTTTACCACGGCATTTCCGGTTGAGAACGGCTTTATTAATCTGCCCATTGGGAACCTGCACTTCGAGATTCCGATTGCTTCGTATCCGCAAAGAGGCGGACGGACGATGCGTGTGCGGCTGGTGTACGACAGCCGGATCTGGGTGCTTCGCACCGACCCTATCACTGGGGCTGAGAACTGGATGCCTCTCGGGGCTTGGCATATCATCACCGATGGCGAGGCCGGATTTGCCAACAACAGCTCATCGAGTAAGCAATGCAACTGCAACAGAGTTGACGATCAGGGAAAATGCATCGCGCCACTCTATCAGACAACCTACAATAGCTACTTCTACCAGGAGCCTGATGGCACACGACATGCATTTAATCTGGAGCTTGTGAAGAAGGATCCCGGATGTGGCCTCTCGACTCTAAATGGTTCAGCGCATTCAACCGACGCCGGAAGGCAACATTCTGGCCGATACTGCCTATGACCCGGTTGGCCAGGCGGCCACTGTGACCAATCCTTATCTTCTAACCAGTGACCCCACCTTCGGCATCACACAGATGAAATATGATGCGGTGGGCCGTCCGGTTCGCGCCATCAAGCAGGATGGCAGTGTCAGCATAATGGACCACAGCCAAGGCAATTGTACGATCAGTACCGATGAGTCAGGCAAGCAGCGAAGGAACTGTGGAGACGGCTTGGGCCGGTTGGTGGAAGTGGATGAGCCCAACCCTGGCGCAACTCCCACTGCCGCTGCAGGATGGATCAATATCAGCGGCGGCGAGCAGACCACGAGTGCTACCGTGACAATCCCGGTGGCCAACTCCGGCTTTGAGCTGCCTGCGGTGGGCGCTGGTAATTTTCAATACGGCCCCAGCGGCGGGAGCTGGACCTTCAGCGGCCAAGTAGGCGTAAGCGCCAATGGCAGCGGCTTTACCTCCGGGAATCCGGCTGCCCCTGAAGGCTCGCAGGTGGCCTTCATTCAGAACGGGGCTGCAAGCGTCATCTCCCAGTCGCTCTCTGGATTCCAGGCCGGGGTCAGCTATGCGGTGTCCTTTTATGCGGCGCAGCGTGGAACATCCAATAGCGGCGGCGAGGATTTTGATGTCTATCTGGACAACATCCTTCTGGCCACATTCACTCCGGGTGCTGGATCGCAGAGCAATAATGTCTACATCCTCCTTAGTACGCCGGCCTTTACCACCACGAGCGGGACACACACCTTAAAGTTTGTCGGACGGGATTCCTTGGGTGGCGACAACACCGCCTTCATTGACGCGGTGCAGGTCCTTGGGACAGGATCAGTTCCCGATACGGGCACGGTGACGGTTTCGGTGAATGGCGCCCCGTATACCTACCCTTACGGCGCTAATGATACGGCGGCAACTGTGTCTCAGGGCCTCGTGAATGCGATCAATGCCGGCTCGGTGGCGAAGGCGACGGCCATGACAGATACCGATGTTGCTGTATCCAACAGCGGGTTTGAGACGCCGGTGCAAGCCGCTGGGGGCTATCAATACGGTCCCACAGGCGGTAGCTGGACCTTCCAGGGAGGGACGGGAGTGGCCGCTAATGGAAGCGCGTTTACGTCCGGAAATCCGCCGGCGCCGTCCGGGACGCAGGTGGCCTTTATCCAGAATGCAAATGGCAGCCTTATGTACCAATTGCTCTCTGGCTTCCAGGCCGGGATCAGCTATACCGTGACCTTCTATGCGGCGCAGCGTGGGAATTATAATCAGGGTGGACAGGACTTTGATGTCTACCTGGATGATAGATTTCTGGGAAATTTTAATCCGCCGGATACGACCTATAGGCCCTTCTCCACACCCCCATTCACCGCCACAGGCGCTCATGTTCTAATGTTCGTGGGGCGGGACAGCGTGACCGGGGAAAATACGGCATTTGTTGACCAAGTGCGTGTTGCGGCTGCCGCTGGCAATCTCATTACCATCACCAGCGCTGCTACGGGATCACCGGCCAACTATACGCTGACGACATCGAGTACTCACAGCAGCAATGTCACCCAGTCTTCGTTTGCCGCAACTGCTTCCGGCCCAAATCTGACCGGAGGATACGATCCCGGTAATGTCAACAACAACCCCTATGTAACGCAATATAGTTATGACGCCTTGGGTGATCTGCTCAGCGTGAACCAGATCGGGGACGGCACGGCCCCGCGCGTTCGTAACTTCACCTACGACTCGTTGGGGCGGCTGCTCACCGCTATCAACCCGGAATCGGGCAAGATCAGCTACGTCTACGATAACGCCGGCAACCTCCTGCAGAAGACCTCGCCCGCGCCCAATCAGCCTGGCGCTGCCACCCAGACCATCAGCTATTGTTACGATGCGCTGCATCGCGTCACCGGGCGCGCTTATTCGGCACAGCTTTGCCAGAACGGCCAGTTGCCTGCTGGGACCGCAGTAGTGGGCTATGTTTACGACCAGGGGACGAACGGTATTGGCCGTCTCACCGGCCTTACCGATCAGGCGGGCACGGCCAGCTACAGCTATGACATCATGGGCCGGATGGCGACCGAGACGCGCACTATCGCCGGGAAGACTAAGACTGTCAGTTACGATTACAACCTCGACGGGTCGCTCAAGGCGCTGCACTATCCCAGCGGGGCGGTTGTGACCTATACGCCGGATTCTGCCGGGCGGATAGTCTCCGCTGTCGATACCGCCAACGCCATCAATTATGTTACCCAGGCGTTGTATGGGCCCCATAGTGCGCTCAGCGCCTTCGTCAGCGGCAACAGCTCCAGCTTCGCCGGAATCACCAATAGCTTCAGTTACAATAGCCGCCTGCAGCCGGTGATCATGTCGGCCGCGTCACCCAGCCAGACGGTGCTCAGCCTCGGCTATGATTTCCACCTCGGCAACGGCAACAACGGCAATGTCTACGGCATCGCCAATTACAAAGACACAACCCGCAATCAGGCGTTCACCTACGACGCCCTGAACCGGCTGGCCACGGCCCGCAACGCCGGGACTGATTGCAGTCAGATGGTACTAGAAGGGAACAAGAAGTTCTGGGGCAACACCTACGTTTACGACCCGTGGGGTAACCTCCTGCAGAAGGCGTCGCTCATGGATTCGAATAACCCCACATGCGCCGGCGAAGGTCTGAGTGTAACTGTCGGCAACAACAACCGAATATCCACCGCTGGCTACGCTTATGACGCGGCCGGTAACATGACCAACGACACCCGGAACGCCTACACCTACGACCAGGAAAACCGCATCACCGGCGCTGGGGGCTTCAACTACACCTATGACGCTGACGGCAACCGCGTCGAAAAAGCCAACGGGAGCACCGGCACGCTCTACTGGTACCTGACGCCCGGCGTTATCGGTGAATCCGATCTCACGGGCACGATGAAGTCCGAGTACGTCTTCTTCAACGGCGAGCGCGTTGCCCGCCGTGACCTGGTCATGCCCACCGGGGTGTTCTTTTACTTCTCCGACCATCTCAAAACAACCGACATCGTCACGGACGCCCAGGGCAATATTCTGAACGAATCAGATTTCTATCCCTGGGGCGGTGAATTGAAATTCGTCGCCAACGATGCGAATCATTACAAATTTACCGGCAAAGAACGTGACTCCGAAACCGGGCTCGATTACTTCGGGGCTCGGTATTACTCGAACGTTTTGGGGCGGTTCATCACATCGGACTGGAGCGCGGTCCCAGTTCCCGTCCCGTACGCTGATCTCTCTGATCCTCAATCGCTCAATCAGTACACATATGTGCGCAGTCTGCCGACGACGCGGATCGATGCGGACGGGCACTGTTTTTGGGACGTGTGCGCGGTCGAAACGCTTGTCTATGTTGGTGCCGCGGCCGCAACGACAGCTTTTCTCGCGAGCCCAGTGGGGCAACAGGCAGTCAAAGCTGGAGGTTGGATTCTAAATAAAACTGCTGAGGCGGGTGGTGAGGCATTGAATGCTCTTGGAAATGGATGCGCAGGAGCGGGGAATTTGCCTTACCGGTATTACCCCCCCAGGCGGCCCGAGCAATCAACAAGAGAACTCAGCAGACAAGCCAAATGTTCCAAACCCCAACGGTTCAAAAGGTGCAGCGGATCACCAAGAAAAAGTGGACGAGCTTGTCGACAAAGCCAAGGGTGAAGCCAAGCCTGGTGAGACGGTAGAATCGAACAAGCAGATAAAGGGAACTGACTCCACCAGAAGGCCTGACGCACAAATAGTAGACACAAAGGGAAAGACGCGCAAAGTATTTGAAGCTGAAAGACGCCCTAATAGCGCGAGGAACAAAAAGCGTGAAGCTGAATATAAGAAATTAAAACTAGAAAATGAAACTCATCCTTTAAAATAGTGGTTGCCCAATGAAGACTATGGATCTTAAGAATCATGCTTTGAACATACTGGAGTTGTCAAAAAAATTCCTTTCGGAGGACGGTGACCTTGACCCCACGGCATTCATCATCACCGCTGATGATCAGATGCTTCGACCTATCGATCTGCAGGACGAGGCCAGCAAGATGGAGTCTTGCGCGAAGATTGTCGATGAGGCACGACGAGAGAGGGCCATTGCGATCATTACCGTGTTCCTTGCCCGCTCTAAGGATTTTGATAGCGAAGTCTTTGGCCAAGATGATTATTCTTGGGGTGATATCCACAGCAGCAGTTCGGAAAGGTCCGTCCTGCTGACCTTTTCTGGTCCTGGTATTAAGAACTGGGCGACTGCATTGCCATTCGTGAGGGTTGATGGAACCCTCACTTTTCGCAAGCGTGTCGAATTTGCGGAGGGTGTTGATCTGGGATTCTTTCCGGGCTGGTCAGAGCCGATGACAAACCCAAGAACTCCTTAAGCCAGCAAATCTGGGCAATCTTGAAGAGCAGCTTAGTCTAGAAGTCGAGTATGAAGCTCTTGGGAGACACACGGGGTCAGCCTGATCTGCGCAATTATGTTGCGCGCCAGCAAGTAAAATCCAAATTCTAAATAGGAGACACGGGGTCAGCCTGATCTGCACAATTATTTTGCGCGCAGCATGTAAAATCCCGATTCTAAGCAGGCCAGGGCAGCCCACAGATGACCCAGGAGGCTGCGATGACGGCAGCTCAGAAGGCTGCCGTGAAACGCGCTATAGCCAGGGCAACAACGAAAGAAACGATTTCCGTTGAGCGCTTGGCGGACGGTTCTGTCAGAGTGCTACTTAAGCGGCCTGGAGCAAATGGTTTTCAGGTCATTTCAAAAGTTGTAAGCGCTGGTGGCGAGACGAAAACTGTTCAAATCGGGGCCGAAGCCTCAGGAGAAATAACACACTATGATCCTAAGAACTAGCTCCCGACAGCTTACGGAGAAAGAGCTTGGATGTCTCAAACGGTTCGCGAAGTTTGAAATCTCGCTTTGGCGGTTACGATTTGCCTCCGCAGCGTCATGAAATTTAATTTCAATGCAAAAGCCGAAGGTGCGCGCTTGATGGAGACTAAGTTCATCGTTCCAGAGCCAGGGGGCTTAATTACAAAACAGGACATTGATAATGCACTGGCCAAGAGGAAACGCGCGGAAATTACCGATAAAGAACTTATAGAATGGGCGACGATGCTCCTGCTGAATGATGCTTATGAGTTGGATGCAAAGAACGAAGACTTGATTGCGGATCGGCTGAAAGACATCAGCTTCAGCCACTCAGTTCAACTCCCACAAGTCTGACGGTTGACCGAGCCGCCGATATCCGCGCCGTGGTGCTGGCCGGCAGTGTGGCGGTTCCGCCACGGTGCCGGCGACACGGGGTCAGCCTGATCTAAGCGAATTATTTTGCGTGCCAGCAAGTAAAATCCCAATTCTAAACAAGCCAGGGCGGTTCACTGTTGACCCAGGCTGACTGTTCAGTCAACGCATTGTACACAATCGACAGTCGTGCCTCGTCAGGTCGCTGCAACTTGAAATGCAAAGCACGAGATCTACGGGGGCAAGCCTGGATTTTTGCTGTCGCTCTGACAGTTCAGTGACAGCAAAGTCTTGACCGGCAGCCATTCTGTGGTCACACTCAAGAATGAAATGGCTCCGGCCCCAGGGCCGGCAGTCAGCAGCACCGCTCTTTGGAAATTGAATGACCAATGAGGGCTGTCCCATACAGCATTCATCGTTAGGGGGCAATGGCCTGCCCGAGCGCAACTTGCAGAAAGAGATCTCCGTTGCGCAACGAAAATCTTAGGGCAACGGGCATCCGCAACGAGTTTTTCTCGAGTTTTCAATGGCTTGCGCGGATGTGCGGATTGAGGCCTGATTTTTGTAAAGTCAGATTCAACGGCTAAAACAAGCATCTCGGTCAAAGCCAGGTCATCCTAAAAAACGGCAGTGGCCTCAATGCATCGTTGGCATACGACAGGGTTCAACGGCATTTTCAACGGTTCCGCACTTTACCCAATGAGTGACCATTTGCGCGGCCGGCGGTCATTGGTTTTCATCAGCGTTCATCAGCGAAAATCAGCGGCGAATTTTGCTTGAGGCCAAGGTGGGCCACGGGGGCGACCAGTTCTAAGCAGGCCAATCCCCGCGTGTTATCATCTTGCGGTACCTCGCATCAGCTTGAGCCGTTCCGCATCTGCGCCAAGAAACTTACACGGGAAAGCAAACGATATGAGATTCCGCTCACTTACATTGCCGTTTTATGCGTTGGTCTGTAGTTGTTGGTTTTTCGGGCTGCTCGTGGTTGCTCAGGCTGCTCCTGCCCCACCGTCCACGCCGCGAGCTATCACGGTTGACGATGCTTTTGAGATTCGCGAGGTGCGTGATCCTCAGATCGCAGACGATGGCAAGTGGGTGGCCTACACGGTCACGACGGCCCGGTTGAAAGAGGACAAGAGCGAGACTCGTATCTGGATGGCGCAGCCTGGCGGAGGGGAGGCCATCGCTATGACCGCCGAGGGTGTCTCTTCCTCGCACCCGCGCTGGAGCCCGGACGGAAGGTTTCTCGCGTTTCTCTCCAAACGTAATGAAGGCAAGACGCAAGTGTGGCTGCTCAACCGTATGGGCGGCGAGGCGCAGAAGCTGACGGATGCGATTCAGGATGTCGATGATTTTGCGTGGTCTCCGGACAGCAAGCGGCTGGCCCTCGTCCTGCGTGACCCCACTCCCGAAGAACTGGAGGAGGCCAAGACCAAAGAAAAAGACAAAGAAAAGCCGGGGAGCAGCGATAAGGGTAAGGACGACAAGCCCAAGAAACCGAAGACTCCGCCACCGTTTGTGGTCGACCGCTATCGATTCAAGACCGACTTTGTCGGCTATCTCGACCGGCGGCGCACACATTTGTACGTGTTCGACATCTCCACGAAGACGGTGGTGCAAATCACCTCCGGCGATTTTGATGACAATGAGCCGGCATGGTCTCCGGACGGGCAACTGTTGGCCTTCCGCAGCAACCGCTCGACTCCTGATCCCGACCGCACCTACGACACGAACATATGGGTGGTAGCCGCCGGCAACACGGACAAGGGAGCGCACCTGACACAAGTTACGACGAACCCCGGCGAGGACGCTGCGCCCGCCTGGTCGCCCGATGGCAAGTGGATCACCTACGTCACGCAGCTTGAGCCGAAGCTCCTGGTCTACGCCACCCACCACATCGCCGTTTCTCCTGCGACAGGGGGCGCTGCCAAGGTGCTTACGCAGGCATTCGACCGCATGTCGCGTTCGCCACATTTCTCGCCGGACAGCAAGTTTGTGTACTTTATCGCCGATGATGACGGAACGCTGAATCTTTGCAAGGTTTCGGTCACCGGTGGCGAGATTACGCGGCCAATCGCCGGACGGGTTGCGGTTTCCAGTTACAGTATCTCCCGGTCAGGAGATATTGCTGCGCAGATCGCGAGTCATGACCGGCCCGGCGAGATCTTCACCACTTCCAACTCGGGCGTCCCGTTGACCCGCCTTACTCACGTTAACGATGCCTTCGTGGCAAAAATCAAAACCGTGATGCCGGAATACGTCAAGTTCAAAAGTAAAGACGGCGTCACGGTCGCGGGCTATCTCTTTAAGCCGCTGGATTATGTGCCGGGGAAAAAGTATCCCACGCTTCTGCACCCGCACGGCGGGCCGGTGGCGTCTTACTACGGCGAGTTCAACCATTTCTCGCAGCTCTTCGCGGCCAACGGATACGTCGTCCTGGAGCCGAACCCGCGCGGCTCCTCCGGCTACGGGCAAGACTTTTGCAAAGCCATCTTCGCCGATTGGGGAAACAAAGACTATCAGGACGATATGGCCATGGTTGACTACGCCATCGCACAAGGCGTGGCCGATCCCGACAAGTTGGGCGTGGGGGGCTGGTCCTATGGAGGCATTTCGACGGACTTCATCATTACGCAGACCACGCGCTTCAAGGCGGCCATTTCCGGCGCCGGTACGGCGTTCCTGGCGTCGTTTTACGGGCATGACCAGTACATACTCGACTACGATGTTGAACTCGGCCGTCCCTGGGAGAATCGCGAGACCTGGGAGAAAATCTCGCCCTACTACCGGGTCGCAAAGATCACCACGCCGACGCTGTTCATGGGCGGAGAGATCGACTGGAATGTGCCCATTCTGGGCGGCGAGCAGATGTACCAGGCGCTGAAGAGCTTGGGCCGCGAGACTGAACTGGTCGTGTATCCGGGCGAGTACCACGGCCTCAGAGCGCCATCCCATATCAAAGACCGGCTGGAACGCCATCTGAGCTGGTACGCGCATTACGTCAAGGCCGACGGTACCGCGGCGCGGCCGGCAGCGGGCGCAAATTAGCGCCCGTCGTTTAGAGAGTGCAGAAAGAGCAGAGAGCGCCCCAAAAGACTTCCCCCAATTCCTACTGCAAGAACCCACCCTAGCTCCGTTCTATGAGTGTGCAGGATCTTTTAGGGGCGGTACCCTCGGCTGCAGTGGCATCAAGTAAGTATTTTATTTTCAATAAGATACATGACTGCTCCACACGGTCAGGTTTTTGCCGAAGAAATTCGTTCTATCAATGTGTAACGATTTTGCCTTAAAGATCACTAATCTCACAGAGAAGCAGTGATTCTCAAAGAGACGGGGCCCAAGTTATGTCGAATCAAATGATGCAATCCGCGCCGGCCGCTCCCAATGCCTTTCAGGCATGGATGGGGCAGTGGCGTCTGGCGACCCTGGATGTGGATGGTTGTCTGTATGTGCTGCGTTATGTTCTGAACGCCTTTCGCTCACGCAAGCCGGAGGACGGCTTCTGGCGGATGCTGGAAGAATTCTTGTGCAGCGAGGAGTCGGGCCTGGATCCTATTGAGCGTCCGCGCACGGCCAAGGAAATGCTCGCCCAGGCGGGATCGCTCAATCCCGAGCAGGCGGGTGCGCTACTGTCATTCCTGTGCCAGTACTATTTTGCCACGGAAGACCGTCTGTTTTGGGGCACGGTGAGCGACGCGATCCAACTCTACACAGTGGCGCCATCACCTTCTATCCGCTATCGCCGAAGCGCTTAATTTCGAGAAACGAGTACCGGGCTGCGTTGGCAGCCCGGGTGTTTCCCTCTCCGAAAAGCGACCTGATTTGCCCCACCTATCTTTAATGCAAAAGCAGTCTCAAGCCCGGGACCAGAGTGGGCGTTGCACCAAAGTAATCTCAAGACATTCGAGATGGTGATGCAACTATTGTCTTGCAGCGGGTTCATACCCGCAGCACCCCCAAGGCTGGCAAATGGGGAGTGAAAGGAGAACCACCCAAATGAAACGACATCTTGTACACATCCTCGCGGTTTCGTTGCTTGGATTTGCTGCTCTTGGCTACGCCCAGACTACCGGCACCGGGGACAATTCCGATCTGAAGAAAGACCGCAAGGACCTGCGCAAAGACAAGCGTGATTTGCGCAACGACCGCAAAGACATCCGCGACGACCAGAAGGACTTGAACAAAGACCGCGCTGACCGAAACAAGGACGCGCGCGACATCAAACATGACGAGGCCCAGCTCGATAAGGCCCAGAAAGCCTGCGCCAATGGCAACAAGGGCGCCTGTGAGAAGGCCGAAAAGCTCAAGGCCGATTTAGGGAAGGACAGGAAGGACATCGGCAAGGACCAGAAAGACATCAACAAAGACAAGAAGGACCTCAAGGAAGACCGCAAAGACGCGCACAAGGACAAGAAGGACATCCGGCACGACCGGCGCGACATTCGCCGTGACAAACACGGGAAGTAGCCATCGTCATTCCCTAGATTTTACAACGCACCCCGCTGGATTTTTCAGCGGGGTGTGTGTTGATGGGAACAGCGCGACATAGCCGGAGCCACAACAAATCCACCGCGAAAGTACGCCAAGGCCACCAAGGAAGTCGAAAGATTGAACTGCAAGGGCTTCCACCCGGCATCTCAGAAGTAAACACCACATCTTGGGCCAAGCAGAATGCTTGGCCACAACATCCCAGATTTTGGACCTTCTTCAAGAAGACTGTTCACGAGAGCCTCAACAATAACTCCAAAAATAACTGTTGACACACAGCCATATAGGAGTATCGTGGTCAAAAGTGGTTAGAAATGGTTAAAAGTAGAATTGATTGGCTGGTCAGTGGTCCAAAGTAGTCAAAAGGGAACATGAACCGGAAAACACCCCAAAAAGCGGTGGCCGAGCCCAAAACCAATCGAGAAATTACCGTTTCTACCTCCTTTTTGCCGGCACGGGCCGGAGTGGCAGTGAGAAAAATAGATGTTCCGTGGCAACCATCCAACGCGCGTGGACGAAAAGGGCCGGCTCAAGGTTCCTTCGGAATTCAAGCGCCTGCTGGACGAGAAGTACGGAACGCAATTTTACATTACCAGCGTGGATGGCAAGGTTGCTCAAGTGTATCCCTTCGAGGAGTGGCAGCAACTGGAGGAAAAGCTGAGCCGGTTGTCGAATTTCAACCCCACGAAGAAGAAGTTTCTCAACCGCACCAACTATTACGGGCAGGTGGTGGAGATCGACGGCCAGGGGCGGTTGTTGATTCCGGCCCTGTTGCGGGAGTCAGCCGGCATTCAGGGGGAAGTTGCGGTGGTCGGCAACCTGACCTATCTGGAAGTGCAGAGCATCGAGCTGTACCGCAAAGAGATCGAGGAGAACCCGTTCACGGCTGAAGATGAAAAGACACTCGACGAACTGGGTATCTAGTGACGGACGAGGATTCAGATATGAACAAGGCCCCCGACGGGGCGCATGGTGGAAGACATCAGGCAAGCCATGTTTCAGTTCTTTTACATGTTTCAGTTCTTTTAAAAGAAGCGATCGACTTTTTGGCTATCCGGCGCGGCGGTACTTATATCGACGCGACCCTGGGGTTGGGCGGGCACAGCATGGAAATCGCAAGTCGCCTCGGCCCACAGGGTCATTTGATTGGCTTCGATAAAGATACACAGGCGCTGGAGTTGGCGCGCAAGCGGCTACAGGAAATGCCGGGCGAGCAACCCCGCATCACCCTGCTGCACAGCTCTTACGCGGAAGCCGGCAGGCACGTTGCCCCCGCAAGTGTGGATGGGCTGCTGGCGGATGTGGGCGTAAGTTCGTTGCAGTTTGAAGACCGCGCGCGCGGGTTTAGTTTTCAGACCGACGGCCCCCTGGATATGCGCATGGATCCGGAAGGGGAGCAGACGGCTGAGCAAGCTGTAAATCAGTTGCGTGAAGAAGACCTTGCGGACCTGATTTACGAATTCGGTGAGGAAAGGAGGTCACGGAGAATCGCCAGAGCCATTGTCCGAGCGCGGCCGGTACGAACTACCGCTCATCTGGCACAAGTAATATCGGCCGCGCTCCGGTCAATGAAAGGCACGGAGCGCATTCATCCCGCGACCAGGACTTTCCAGGCAATCCGAATTTACGTGAACCACGAATTAGAAGACTTGCGGGCGCTGACGGCAGAAGCGCCCCGGCTCCTGAAACCCCAGGGCAGGCTGGTGATGATCAGCTTCCACTCGCTGGAAGACAGGATTGTGAAAGACGCCGTCCGTGAAGGAGCAAAGACCGGCCTCTATACGGTGCTTACGAAGAAGCCGGTGACCGCCGGCCAGGAAGAGATGGACCGCAATCCCAGGTCACGCAGCGCGAAGCTGAGGGCCGCGGAACGGACCACAACGGCTTTTACCGGGCTTCAAGCCAGGGAATAAAGAGTTTCCGGGGAGGCGATACCTTCCTCATTCTTGGGCGAATTGATCCACTGGAAGGCGCTCCCGGAATACAAGAAGCACCCTCGAGAGAAGAGATGAAGACTATGTACACCGGAATGATGATCGAAGACCTGATTCAGTGTGTGGAGCTTGCCGAACAGCGCGCCGATGACGGGGCGCGGGTCTCAACCTATGTCTCGCCTGGGCCTTTGGCCCGCGAGACGTATTGGCAGGAATTGGTGGAGGTGGCATAAATGGCGGCACGGGCGATGAGCATCACGGGAATGATCATGCCGGTCGATATGCGGGCCTCCGCGCGCCGCCCGGTAGCCGGCATTACGCCGGAGTTTTATTTTCTCAAGGCGATCGACAACTCGCGTCTGGTGAAGGTCGCAGATCCCCAGCGGCGGCGGGAGATCCGCATGTTTTCGTCGGCGATGGCGGTCTTCTTTTTGCTGGTGATGTTCTACGCCTGGCAGCACTTCCGCTCGATTGAGTATGGCTACCAGATCGAGGCGCAGCGGGTGGAGCTAGAACGACTGGCTGGATTGAACCGCACGCTCCGGCTGGAAGAAGCAAGGTTGCGTGATCCGGGCAGGATCGACGTGATGGCGCGCAGGATGGGGCTGGAGTTTCCTCACCCGGGCCAGGTGGTGAGTCTGAATGCGGGCACGGCGGGTGATTCGCCGGTGATGGCGCGGGTCTCGCCGGTGGCGGTGATACCGGCGCAATAATTGCGGGACAAAGCAACAGGAAAGAACAAGCCACCGCAAAGCACGCTAGGCGCAAGGAAAAATAAAGGATTGAAGTTTACAGGCGCAAATTAACCAATCCGTGCCTGATGGCGGGCCTCCGGAAAAACAGCCGGGGCCGCCATGTTGTTTTTTAGGGCAGGAAACTCAAAGTGGCCAAATCTCCAAACAGCGCAAATACCAGGCTCTACTATCTCGCGGGATTCCTGGCCCTGTGGTTTGTGCTGATCTGCGCCCGGCTGGTGTGGTTGCAGGTCGTGAGTTACGGCGACTACACGCGCCTGGCCGCGCGCCAGCAGCAGCGCAGCATTGAAGTCTCCCCGGTGCGGGGCAACATTTATGACCGTCATGGAAACAACCTGGCCATGTCGGTGAGCGTGGATTCGGTGTTTGCCGTGCCCTCGGCCATTCCCGATATCCATGGCATCTCGCGGATTCTGGGCAAAGTGTTGAAAGCCGATCCGGACGAGATCGAGAACCATCTGCGGGCTTCCAGGGCCTTCGCCTGGGTAGCGCGCAAGGTGGACAGCGAAACCAGCGCCCGCATCCGTTCCTTAAACCTTAAAGGCATCTATTTTCAGAAGGAATCGAAGCGCTTCTATCCCAAACGTGAATTGGCGGCACAGGTGCTCGGCTATGTGGGCCTGGATGATGAAGGGTTGGGCGGCGTGGAGCGCGAATTCGAGCACAAGCTCCGGGGCAAAGCCGGAACCATCCTGATTTCCATGGACGCGAAACAACGCTGGTTCGGACGCGTGGACCGCTCCGCAGACCCCGGTGAGAACCTGGTGCTGACCATGGACGAGAAGATCCAATATATCGCCGAGCACGAACTCGACCGCGCGATGCAGGAAACCCACGCCGAAGCCGGCACGGTCATCGTCCAGGACCCGCAGACCGGAGAGATACTGGCGCTGGCCAACCGTCCGGTCTTCAATCCCAACAGCTTGAGGGGGGCCGATCCGCGTACTCTCAAAGACCGCGCGGTCACCGACATTTACGAGCCCGGCTCGACCTTCAAGGTGGTCACGCTGGCGGCGGCCCTGGAAGAAAACCTGACACGTCCGGAGGAAGTGATCGACTGCCAGATGGGTTCGATCATGGTGAACAGGCTGAAGATTCGCGATCACCGTGCCTTCGGTGAGCTGACAGTGGCGCAGATCCTGCAGAATTCGAGCGACGTGGGGGCCATCAAGATTGCGTTGCGTTTGGGCGAAGACCGGTTTGACCGGTATATACGGGCGTTTGGTTTTGGCGCGCAGACCGGCATTGAGTTGCCGGGTGAAACCCGTGGATTGACCAAGCCGGCGAGTCGCTGGTCGAAGGTAAGTATCGGGGCGATTTCCATGGGGCAGGAGATCGGCGTTTCTCCGCTGCAGTTGGTGTCAATGGTTTCGACCATCGCCAATGATGGCCTGTACGTTCCACCGCGCATCGTCATAGGCACGATGCCGCCACGCAGCACCGAACAGCGGCTTACCTTCCATCCAGCGGAAGGCCGGCGGGTGATTTCCGCCATGACCGCGGCCCAGATGAAGCGCATGATGCAGGGCGTGATACTGCATGGAACCGGGCTCAAGGCCGTGCTGAACGGCTATACAGTGGCGGGAAAAACGGGAACAGCGCAGAAGATTGATCCAGCGACGGGTGCTTATTCGCGCACCCGGCACGTGGCGTCCTTTGGCGGATTTGCCCCCGTGAATAATCCAGCGCTGAGTGTGCTGGTGGTGCTCGATTCGCCGGTGGGTCAGCATGAAGGCGGCCAGGTGGCGGCGCCGGTCTTTGCGCGCGTTGCCCAGCAGGTGCTGGCCTACCTGAATGTGCCCCACGACGCTGAATTTCAGGACCAGAAGAGCTTCCTGCTACGGGCCCAGGCCCAGGGTCAAGATGTGGCAGAGGGATCTCCGGACGTCCTCTCACTCGAAGCTGTCGCTCCGGCGCTTCAACCTCAGCCGCCGGTAGCCCACGCTGCCCCGGAAAATGCGGTGGCCAGTGCCGTTCCGGTGGCCATCAGGCCGGTGCAATCTGACTCGTCAGTTCCAGGTCCGCCAGCTCCATCGGCCCTTCGCGGAACCATCGTGCTTGATGTTGGTGGTGGTGTGACCGTACCGGACTTCACCGGAAAATCCCTGCGCGCCGCACTCGAACAGGCGCAGGCCATGGGCCTGGAACTGGAAGTGACCGGCAGCGGTGTGGCCCGCTCGCAGTCTCCCGCGGCCGGCGCGCGGGCGCCACACAGCGGGCATGTGAGTGTGCGGTTCGGAAGGTGAGTCAAGCGGTCAAGCTGTATCCCACATTTTCCATTTCGGCTTATAATGCCGACTGCCCTGTCCAAGCACTCCGGTAGGCGGGGCCAATTTAATCATGAGTTAGGAAAGGAAGGTATTCGCGATGAAGAAGTATTCCAATAAGCTGGCGCTCCATCAGGAAACTCTGCGGAGACTCACACATGCTGAAACCGGCGCAAACTTCTTTGCCACACACAACACCTGTGTGCGTTCAGTATGCGGACCGGCCTGCACTCCGGCGGCCGCTGCAAATTGAAAACCACGCCGAAAAACCCATCAGGGCCTTTCCGTGCTCACGCGGAGAGGCCCTGATATTTTGCCGTTAACTGGCAGTGCCGCCAACAGCCGAGGCGCAAGGTAGCCCGTTTCGTGGAATTGGGAAGGGCAGTCTCGCATGTAGAAACTCCAGCGAAAGCCTTTCCCTCACAGTGTAAGGGAAAGGCCTTGCAGTCGAGAGACTGGCTGCCTTCAGACTAAGTGCTTGGTCGTGTCGAAGAACTGTTCGTTCTCGGTTGATTCCGCCAGCGCTACGGTCGAGGACTTTCCGCCGGCGATCGTCTGTGCGATTTCGTCAAAGTAGCCGGTACCGACGAACCGCTGATGGCGGATGGCGGTATAGCCGCCGGATTCGGCGCTTGCGAATTCACTTTCTTGCAGACGCGAATAGGCGGCCATACCTTCCTGGGCGTAATTCTTGGCCAGCTCAAACATACTGAAATTCAGCGCGTGGAACCCAGCCAGAGTGACAAACTGGAATTTGTAGCCCATGGCGGCCAGCTCGCTCTGGAAGCGGGCGATGACAGCGTCGCTGAGTTTACGTTTCCAGTGGAATGATGGAGAGCAGTTGTAGGCCAGCAGCTTGCCGGGGAACTTTTCGTGGATGGCTTGGGCAAAGCGGCGCGCCTCGTCGATATCCGGCTCTGAGGTTTCGCACCACAGCATGTCGGCGTATGGGGCATAGATCAGGCCGCGGGCAATGGCCGCGTCGATGCCTCCTTTATATCCCAGGAAGCCTTCCGGAGTACGTTCACCGGTGAGGAACTCGATGTCACGAATGTCGTTGTCAGACGTGAGCAGCCTGGCGCTGAGGGCGTCGGTGCGCGCGATCAGCACCGTGGGGACACCGCTGACGTCGGCGGCCAATCGCGCAGCCACCAGCTTCTGTACGAACTCCTGGGCGGGCACGAGGACCTTGCCGCCCATGTGTCCGCATTTCTTGGCCGAGGCGAGTTGGTCTTCGAAGTGAACGGCGGCGGCGCCCGCATCGATCATGCCTTTCATCAATTCGAAGGCATTCAGCGGTCCGCCAAAACCGGCTTCGGCATCGGCGACGATGGGGGCCAGCCAGTCGATATCGTTCTTTCCTTCAGCGTGTTGAATTTGGTCGGCGCGCACAAAGGCGTTGTTGATGGCTCGAACGACCGCGGGCACACTGTTGCTCGGATAAAGGCTCTGGTCAGGGTACATCTCTCCGGCAAGGTTGGCGTCGCCGGCAACCTGCCAGCCGCTCAGGTAAATGGCTTTTAGGCCGGCTTGCACCTGCTGCACCGCCTGGTTGCCGGTGAGGGCGCCCAGTGCGTTCACATAGGGTTCGGAATGGAGCAACTCCCACATCCGTTCCGCGCCACGCCGCGCCAGACTGTGTTCAATGTGGACTGTCCCCCGCAGTCGCACGACTTCCTTGGCCGGGTAAGGCCGCAGGATGCCATTCCAGCGCGCATCGACGTTCCAGATGGTTTGTAGCTCGTGTTCTTTGGGTGCAGCCATGATTCCGATCCTCCATCGGTGTTAAAGAAATGCGGCGGCCTTTTAGCCGCCCTTTGCATTAGAGGGCACGGGAGAGGAAGAGGCAAATTGACTCGTCCGATCCGGACTACCTGGCCGGGACGGACTTTACGAATCTTGTGGCATGCTCGGAGCAGGGCTATGATTAGTCCTTCAGTGGCTACTATCATGACATCCAGAGGGGTCCGGGAGGCCCCGGACTCATTGCTCCAGGAGTTGAAGCTCAACCTGGTAGCGCGCAACATCAGCCAGGGCATGGCGCTGCTGGAGAAGTATTCCGATTTGGTCGCCAACCTCGATCCGGAGCGCTGGAATGCCGCCGGCCTGGCCGCCTATCTGGCACAGTGGGTGGATGTCGGCTACCTCAAGCCCGGGCTGATGGAGGCCGTTTTGGGGCGATTCTCGAGGGAGGCGCGTTCACGGCTGCCGGTGGGCGACTACCTGCAATTGCGAATGGCCGAAGGCGCGTTGGCGCTGTCCCAGGACCGTCCCGACGATGCCCGGTGTCAATTTGAATTCGTGCTTTCTTTGCAGGAAGAAATTGCCGATCGCACTTTGGTGTCACTGGCCCACTACTGGAAGGCCCGCTGCCACCGGCGCAAGGGCGAATACGATGATGCCCTAAAACATGCGGCCATTGCCCGCAATATTGCCCTGGAACTGGGCTATGAAAGAATGGCGGCAGTCATGCAAGTGCTGGAAAGCTGGCTGCACTTCCAGAAAGGGATGCGCCGCGAGGCCATACTGCTGCTTGACCGGTCGGAAGAGGTGCTGCGGCACACCGACGACTATATTACGCTGGGCAATATTTATTCAGCCCACGGGCGCATGATCCGCCGCAAGGGACAATATAAGGAAGCGCTCGATTTCTATTCCCAGGCGATCCAGCATTTCAAGAAGAGGAGTTCAGTACACAACAATCTGGCGCGCTCGCTGGCCAATATTGCGCACGTGCAGAGGTTGATTGCCCTGCAAATCAGCCGCCAGATCGATGCCGCCAAAGCGCGGCGCACGCGCCATGCCGCCGGACTGCCTGCCGGCGCCAACAAATGGCAGAGCCATCTCGACCAATGTGAATTGCACCGCGCCCAGGCCTTCAGCAATCTGGACCAGGCGGAAGAGATATACCGTCACAATCACCAGCATCACGGCATCGGCAACGTCTATGAAAACCGGGGCCTGCTGTTTCTCGATACCGGCGAGCTTGATCAAGCGGCCGCCCAAGCCGAGCTGGTGTATAAGCTGGGCAAGGAAGCCAATGATTACATCCTCATCGCCCGCGGCCGGCAGTTGCAGTGCGCCATCGGACTGGCCAAGCTGGAAGAGGGAATCGAGGACGGTTCGCATTCCTGGGAGCTGGCCAACCAGGCGCGCGACTACGCCCGGCAGTCGGTGGAGGCCGCCCGCCACACGCAGAACCAGCGCCTGCTGGCGCGCTCTTACGTCTGGGCCGGACTGAGCGCGGGGAACCCTTTGATTGACGATCCGGCCGATGCCAAACACTACTATGAATTGACTACTACGCTGCTGCGGGCCGTGGACTACGAAGACCAGTGGGAGGAGTTGCAACGGCTCAGAGAAATGGTGGATTCGCGGGGCAGCATGAACGCCCAACTGCGCGCCTGGTCCCAGGGCAACACCGGCGGCAAGAGCTTTCAGCAGATGACGGAGCAATTCGCCGAGATCATCATTCCGGTGGTGTGGAAGAACGAGAAAGAGAAGATTGCACGGGTGGCCACGCGGCTGCGGATCTCACCCAAGAAAGTCCGCCGCATTCTGATGAAGCTGGGTCTGCTGAAAAATCATTTGTCATGATAGGCTGATAGGCGATGGCTAAGTATCTGGTAACAGGCGTGGCCGGTTTCATCGGCTCAAACATTGCGCATGCACTGGTGGAGCGCGGGGAAGAAGTGCGCGGCGTTGATAACTTTTCCCATGGCCGGCGCGAAAATATCGCTGGAATCCTGGATCGGTTCGATTTTCGGGACGCCGATATCACGGACCTGGACGCTATGTCTTCGGCCTGCGCCGGAATGGACTTCGTGTTGCATCAGGCGGCCCTGGGATCGGTGCCCCGATCCATCGCCACCCCGCTGGCCAGCAACCATGCCAACGTGGTTGGCACCTTGACCATGCTGCAAGCGGCACGCGAGGCCGGGGTGAAGAGGGTGGTGTATGCCAGTTCGTCTTCCATTTACGGCGATACGCCGGTTTTACCCAAGCACGAAGCCATGCCCGCCAACCCCTTATCGCCCTACGCAGTGTCAAAACTGACGGGGGAATTGTATGCGCAGAGCTTCAAGAAGGTCTTAAGTGTGGAGACGGTCTGCCTGCGGTATTTCAACGTGTTCGGTCCGCGCCAGCACCCCACGTCACAGTACGCGGCTGTGATACCGATATTCATCCGCAGCATGCTGGCGGGCGAGCAGCCCACGATCTTCGGCGACGGCACACAAAGCCGTGACTTTACTTTCATTGAAAATGTGGTCTCTGCCAATCTGCTGGCGTGCCACGCACCAGCCGGGCAGGCGAGTGGAAGGGTCTTTAATATCGCGGCGGGCAAGAATTTCAGCCTGAACACGGTGTATGCGTTGCTGCAAGAACTTACAGGATTCACAAAGGCGGCGCACTATGCCCCGGCGCGCAGCGGCGACGTCCATGATTCACTGGCGGACACCACGCAGGCCCAGCAGGCCATAGGGTACAAAACGCTGGTGGAATTCAAGGAGGGCCTGCGCCAGACAGTGGAGTGGTACCGGCAAAACGAGCCGAATACAAAATGAATTTTGGGGTGAACGGAATGTGGTACCCCCAATTCTCAGACCGGTGTAAGGAGAACAAATGCGCGCTGCATGCTGGCTGGTGCTTCTTGTGTCTGTACTGAATTCGGCGCAATCGACCGATGCCGATGCCTGCGCCAAATCGCCGGATGCCGATGCAAAACTGAAGGCATGCTCGGCGCTGATTGACTCGGGAAAAAGCCTGCCCGCTGAAACCGTGGCAGCGTTATTGGGCCGCGCCGAGGCCAAGTTGATGAAACGGCAACTTGATGCTGCGATGCAAGATTTGGACCAGGCGCTCAAACTGAATCCTGAGAACGCGGGGGCCCTGTCGTTTCGCGGCGCGGTCCACTTCCAGCGAGGCGAAGACGATCTGGCGGTGGCCGACCTGGACCACGCGCTGAAAATTGATCCAAGGGACGCACATGCGTTTCAGAGGCGAGGTTACATCCGCTCGAAGAATGGACAGTACGACCTTGCCATTGCCGACTACGATCAGGCGATCAATCTGGATCCGGGATATGCGAGGGCATTCACCAGCCGGGGCCGGACTTATTTAGAAAAGCGCGATTTCAATCGGGCGCTCGCCGATCTGCAGCAGGCAGTGAAACTGGATCCTAAGGATGCGATTGGGCTGACCGCCCTGGGGACCGCATGCAGTTATCAAGAACAGCACGATTGTGCTCTGAAGGCCTACGATCAGGCGCTGCAGATCACGCCGGACGACCTCGTTAGTCTCTACAACCGGGGCAACGCCCATTTGTCGCTGAAACAATATGCCCTTGCCATCCAAGACTTTGATCAGGTATTGCGACTCCAACCGAATGATGCCAGAGCCTTTGCCCGTCGCGGGCTGGCGTACGCCGGCCTGAAACAATATCCCCAGGCGCTGGCGGATTACGATGGCGCCCTGCGGTTCAAACCAGACAACACCGAGGTCCTCGTCAATCGCGGCCTCGTGTATTACGGCACCGGGTTGTTCGACCTGGCGATCCGGGATTACGACAATGCGTTGCGTATCGATCCGAAGGAAGTGAAGGCGATCGAAAATCGCGGCGCAGCCTATCTCAGTAAAGCCGACCCAGACCGGGCGCTTGAAGATTTCGACAGCGCCATCCGTCTTGATCCAAAGGATGCATTCGCCTTTCTGAGCCGCGGGATGGCTTATGTGATGAAAGGAGAATTCGATCGCGGCATGCAGGATATGGACGAAGCCATCCGGCTGAAGCCCGGTGATGAAACGTTGAGGGCGGTTCGCGAGCGCGTGCGCGCCACGGGCCAGAAAATGTTCCCGCCGAAGAAATGAGCGTTGGCGCGGCAGGCCATGGCCCATAAGACGCAGGTTGAGTTCAAAGCCCGGCGACGAGAATAGCAGTGAATCATTTTGAGAAACCAGAAGAGGTAAGGCCAGCGGGCTGATTTTCGCTGGCCGAGTGTCGGGATGTCAGGCCGCATTTGAGCGATTGGCGCTAGAGTTGTTATAATCATGCAGTTCCGCACGCAAGAAGACTTCATTGCAATCCCACCGAAGCTGGTGCGTGATCTCACTCAAGTCTGGCCAGGTAGCTCAGTTGGTAGAGCGCAGCCCTGAAAAGGCTGGCGTCGGCGGTTCGATTCCGTCCCTGGCCACCATTTAAATCATTTTGAATCAGCACCGTACAAATGCCTCTGGCATTTCGTACGTCAATCGTACGTTCAGATCATAATCGTCTTAGCCTCCCCCGAATCCTAATTTCTGGGGGGATCCAAGTGCTTTCGGTTTATACACGCCACTACCCGCCGTGTCTGAGAAATGACATCCACTATCGCCGCTGCCGCTGTCCCAAATGGATTCAGGGCACTTTGGAGCACAGGCACTATTTCAGATTGAGCGGCCATACGCTCAATTGGAGGACGGCCGAAAAAAAAGCCGCGAGATGGAGAGACTTGATCTTGAAGCAACCAAACCTCAGCCCGTGGCAATCAAAACTGCGGTTCAAGCCTTTGTCGCGGATCAGCTGGCTCGCAAGCTCCTGCAGCAGTCCATCAATAAGAGCTGGTTGTTGTTGGAAGGGGAATTTGGCCCTTGGTGCGAGAAGCGCTCTCTAGAGACCCTGCAACAGCTCGGCCCCGCGGAGATAAGAGAATTCCGTTGCGTCTGGGACAATGGCCCGAAATCTGCTCATCGAAAACATGAGCGAATGCGAAGTTTCTTTGTGTTCTGCATCAGCAACGGTTGGTTGCAAAACAACCCGATGAACGTGTTAAAAAAGCCTCGTGCTCCGGATGTCGTCCCAACCAATTACTTCACTCGGACTGACTTCGAAAAGATCGTCAAAGCCACGCACCACTACGATTACGGCGGTGGAAACGATTGTCACCACCGTGCCGAGAGGCTCCGCGCGCTTGTGCTACTCATGCGATGGAGTGGCCTGGCTATCAAGGACGCGGTAATGTTGGAGCGAAATCGTCTCAGCGACAACGGATTCATATTCTTGCGCCGGGCAAAAACCGGAGTACCTGTGCTCGTGCCTTTGCCACCGATACTTGCTTCTCAGCTTCGTTGCTTACCCTCAAACGATCAGCGCTATTTCTTCTGGAGCGGTAACGGTGATCCGCGCAGTGCCGTTAAGGGTTATCAACGCAGCTTTTGGAAACTGTTCCGACTGGCGGATATCAAGAACCCCGATGGAACACGGAAGAGATGTCATTCCCACATGTTTCGCGATACGTTTGCGGTCGAACTCTTGCTGGCTGGAATCTCGATTGACCAAGTGTCGATCCTATTGGGACATCGCAGCGTAAAGATGACGGAAAAGCATTATCTTCCCTGGGTGAAAGCTCGGCAAGAGTTGCTGACAGCGAGTGTTCAACGTGCATGGTTCCCGGAGGTCACGCTCAGCCCAGAATAAGCGAGTCGCATTATTCGGAGTCTTGACGCAAGAGGATCGTCATAAGCGCACGGATCTTAGCCTCAGGGCATTGCCGACCAATGAAACCGACCTGAAACTCACTGCAGCAGCTGAGATCATAGGGCTGAGTAGCAAACCAAAAAATGGATACAAGATTCCAGCGGCGACCGGCACACCGAGAGCGTTGTAGATGAAAGCCAAGAAAAGGTTCTCCTTGATGTTCTTGATCGTTGCACGGCTTTAACAGACGCGCCCGGACAATGCCCTGCAGATCTCCCTTCAGCACGCGAGATGGTAATCGCGAATTTCAGTGATTTTCCGGAGATTGACGACGGAAGGCTCTCAGCGACCATATCTGGTTTTTGCAATGCCGGACGGCAGTGCCACGAAGCCGCGTCGGCTTGGCAAGGCGCAATTATGGAGAACTGGACGCAGCTAGTTTCATAAAGACGCAACTATAATGTTGCGCCTACGGATTGAATATCGCATCTATCTGTGTTTTAATTGCGTCTATATTGATAGACGCAACCAAAATGGAGTAACCAGCCTTGCCCAAGCGAATACCGGAAGATACCCTGGCTGCAATCGAAGAGGCTGTCCGGCTGCGCCCGGAGGGCGCCGATCTGCCCGAGATCGCGAACGTGTTGAAACCGGCTGTGCCTAAAAGGACGCTGCAATACAGGCTCAAGCACCTCGTGGATGCCGGACGGCTCGTGAAGGTAGGGGATGATCGCTGGGCGAAATACCGACTGCCAGCGGCGGAGGAGGCAAAGGCATTGGCGTCCGAAAAGCCTGCAGCTGTTCCCGCGGTAGATGAGAAGACGGAGGAGGAGGCCGTGCCCCAGTCTCCCGCCAGCAAGGAAATGCGTACTTACCTGAGCCAGAGCGTCAACGCGCGAAAGCCGGTTGGCTACAACCGTGAATTCCTCGACGCGTACCAGCCCAACGAGACGTTTTATCTTTCGCGGGCGCAGCGCGCACAGCTCGCGCAGGTGGGCAAGCCGAATTTCGACGATCAGGCGGCCGGCACTTATGCAAAAAAGATTTTGAACCGGCTGCTCATCGATCTGTCATGGAACTCAAGCCGCCTTGAGGGGAACACTTACTCGCTCCTGGATACGACGCGTCTGATCGAACTCGGCGAGGCCGCCGAAGGCCGTGACCGGCTGGAAGCGCAGATGATCGTCAACCACAAGGATGCGATCGAATTCCTCGTCAACGAGGCGGAGGGAATCGGCTTTAACCGGTATACGATCCTCAATCTTCACGGGATTCTGGCGCAGAACCTCCTGCTCGACCCGGGCGCGCCCGGCAGGCTGCGCCGTATGGGCGTCGGGATCGGGAAGTCCACTTTCCATCCGCTCGAACTGCCGCAGCTGATCGAGGAGTGTTTCAACCACCTACTGGACACAGCCGCAGCGATTCAAGACCCGTTCGAGCAGGCGTTGTTTG
>DATMNZ010000006.1:0-3631 GCA_035568495.1 Saccharimonadales bacterium (SeqCode)
GCAGAAAGTAGCCCAGCACGTGCCTGGCCGCCACGCGCCTTTGCGTGGCGGCCAGGCTAAGTGCTGGGTAAGTACAGGATCAAGCCAATTCCTCGCTGCCGCAGGCCGGCGCGCAGCCCGCACAGCGGGCGGAGCGCCCTTGACAAATGCTCTTTGCTTGCAGTGGAAGAATCCTGCCACCGCACAAGCATGTTGATGTTTGAGGTTTATTTTTCCTTAACTGAACTGTACTGTCATTAAAAGATGGGAACTCGCACACAGCCTCTGGCGGTCATCGGCGAACACTTACAAACCTACGCCCAACGCGGCGTCTTTCGCTCTTTCAGCCAGACCAGCGCAGACGGCCGGAAAGCCGAGTACCGCTTCTACTGGCTTTGGAACCTGCCTTTCCACCTGAGCTTCGACAGCCAACGCAAGACACTGACATTCAAGAAACTGTTGCCCGGCGTGCTCGCAGGATCAGATTTGAACGCCCAACTCAGGGCCTTCATCCAGGACCGCTGTTCAAGCAGCCAACCCGAACACCGGTGGGTGGACCCCAAACGGGTCCTGATTCGATACTCCAACCGGCGCGGCGATGTCAGCATCAGCTTCCTGGTTGTCAAGAATGACTATGCGTACGGAGTCACGAAGGCCTTGAACCTGATCAACGAAATCTTTGTCGGGTTCCTGAACGTCTACTTCCCGGAATACATGGTGCAGCATTTTCATCGGCCGGAGGATTAAAACATGTCGAAACCTGATGATGCGTTGCGGCAGGTTGAAGTTTTGGCCGCCATTGCTTCGGATGTGAAGACTCTCATGCAGAGCATATCCGATCACTTGCACTCCGTCATGCCCCGCTACAACAGTGTGAGCTTCCGTTTGATAGACGAGGCAAATCCTAGAATCCTGATTCTGGGTCCATACACTGGAAGCTTCACCCCACAACTCCGAATCGCATTTGACCAGGGCCTCTGCGGAACGGCGGCCGCGACCGAGAAGGCCGTGGTGGTCAACAACGTCGCAGACGACAGCCGGTACCTCGCAGGCACCGCCATGGTGAAGTCGGAGATGGTGGTCCCCATCTTCGTTCACGGAAAATTTGTCGCGGAAATCGACGTTCAAAGCTATTTTGCCGATACCTTCAAAGACCCCAATGATCGTTCCTTGGTTGAGTCCTGCGCCAGCGTGGTGGAGAAATTCATGGAAGATTCCTAGAGAGCGGTAACCGCATCATTCATCCATGCTTCGGCGGCCAGCGCAAGACGCTCTTCATTCAAGAAGCTGTTACCCGGCGTTCTCGCAAGATCAGATTTGAACACCCAACTCAGGGCGTTCATTTCTTTTCGCCCTACAGATACTGGCGGAAGAGGGGGAAGGCGACAGGAGCCAGCAACCAGCATTATCGTCTCCTATTCAACATCGAGTATGACGTGCCCCGAAGCCGCAATACCGTTCACTTAAGGAAAGAGAGGCTGCAAGGTTCGTCGATACACCAGCGCCGGAGGCGCGACTAGAGGTTAGCCCAACGCGTAAGCGTTGGGAAAGCAAGGGGCCAAGGTCGGAGCCCCTTAAGGGGCGGCAGATGAATGTAACCACTGAGGTTTCACTGCCCTTTAAATGAACGGTATTGCCCGAAGCCGATTCTCATTACTAATCGCAGCAAGCCCGCATCAGGCCACTTCCCGTGGTCGACAAACCGTCCAGGGATAGCTCGATTGCGAGGGGACCAGCGGCGGTGCTGATTAGCGCAAAATCTCCGCGCGACCGTGTGTAGCGACTGAGGCAGATCCATCCCGTTGTTTGACAGGAATTTGACAGCCGCCGTCCACTTCCATTCCCGATATATCAAAATTGCGCGTCTGCGCCCTCAGCTCGGTTCCTCGACCTCGCATGACCGTGTAAAATGCCACCCATGCATATTCCGAACCTGAGCCTACGGATTGGTGCGACGCTACTCTGTGCAGCCGCACTCACAGCCCCCGCACAAGAAAAGCCTTCTCAGCCGGTTGCGCCGCTCGCGCATTTCCACCACCTGCATCTCAACACCACCGATCCACAGGCCTCTATCAGCTTCTACACGTCCAAGCTCCCGTCAGAGAAACGCAAGTTCGGTGGCGCACTGGACGCAGTGTGGGCCCACAACTCGTGGCTGCTGTTCACCAAAGTGAATGCCGCGCCCAAGTCTGAGATTACGTCCGCCATCTGGCACATGGGCTGGGGTGGCGGTGAAGACATGAAAGCGACCTATCAGAAGCAGGTCGACAGCGGCGCCAAGTTCCAGACGCCGATTACCGACATCAGCGACCAGTGCGATGGCAAGGGAGGCAATGGACGGTTCTTCTTTTCGTATATTGACGGTCCCGATCACGCGCTGATCGAACTCTATACCACAGCCGCGAACGCTACTCATTTCCAGCACCTGCATCTGCTGAGTGCCGACCCTATCGCCGCCGCCGAATGGTACATAAAAGAGTTCGGCCTGCAACGCCGGAGCCCGGCCCCGCCATCGGCCGAAGTCCGCTACCGCTGCGGACGCCAGACCGCACCCTCCGTGGGCCTGATCATGGACGGCATGAATATCATTATCTATCCGGTGGGCAACGCCCAGGCAGCATTCCCAGACGCCTGGAAAGGCCGCGAAGGCATCGAGTCGAGCCAGGGCCATACCATTGACCATCTGGGCTTCAGTGTCGATAATTTAGACCAGACGCTGGAACGCTTAAAGCAGGATGGCGTCAAATTGACAGACGAGCCGCGCTCGGTCTTTGGCGGCAAGCTCAAGTTCGCTTTTATCGAAGGGCCAGACCATATCCGCATCGAAGTGCTGGAAGACCACACGGCCAAGGAATAAAAGCTGAGGGCCGAAGGAGCAGAGCAAATGACACGCATACCTGTAGTTGTTCTCTTGATGACCATGGCAGCCATGGCCGCTGACACTCCAACGGCATCTGTCACCTTCAATAAAGACGTGCTTCCAATTCTGCAGAACAACTGCCAGAGCTGCCATCGGCCCAACCAGATCGCGCCCATGTCGTTCCTCAGTTATAAGGAAGCGCGTCCGTGGGCCCAGGCGATTAAAGCTGCGGTGCTGATCAAGAAAATGCCGCCCTGGTTCGCCGACCCCCGCTATGGCCATTTTTCCAATGAGCGCAAACTGTCAGACGCCGACATCAAGACCCTCGTCCGCTGGGCCGACAGCGGGGCCGCCGAAGGGGACCCAAAGAGCAAGCCGGCCCCCAAGGAGTTCCCCGCCGACGGATGGAACGTCAAACCCGACCTGGTGTTCGCCATGCCCAAACCAATCAACGTGCCCGCCGACGGTGTGATTGAGTACACATACGTTGTGGTGCCCTCCGGCTTTGTCAAAGACACATGGGTCACGTCGGCTGAGGTGCTTCCCGGCAACCGCCAAGTCACACATCACGTAATCGCCTTTGTCCGGCCACCCGGATCGGAATGGCTGAAGGACGCCAAGCCGGGCGAACCGTTCGTCCCGGTCATTCACAAGCGTGACGCAAACGGGGCCGGAACGGGCGTCGATCCACGCAGCCCCGATCCGCAACTGCGTGAACGCCAGCAACAGCAAGGACCGGCCGGAAACGAGTTCCTGGTGGCCTACGTGCCGGGAATTCAACCGCAGACCTTC
>DATMNZ010000007.1:0-18230 GCA_035568495.1 Saccharimonadales bacterium (SeqCode)
ATCGGCCTTTCTCGGCAGCCTCGAAAACCCGGAACCCCGCTACCTGCTCGAATGCTTTCCCGTGGTGCTGGCGCTGGCCGGTGGAGCGGTTGCCTCCCTACGCGGCCTCGACCAAGAGCAAACCATTTAGCCACGAATTACCACGAATGACACGAATGGGATTTAGGTTGGTGGATTCTTACCCAATCTGGCGATCATTCACCATTCACGCGATTCACGTTCCAAGAGCGGCCCAATATTCTCGTCAGCGCTCATCAGCGGGAATCAGCGGCCAATTCCTGCTTGGCTGTTGACCCCAAAGAAAAGCCCGCCGGTTTTAGGCCGGCGGGCCAGATCAAAATTCGATCTTAGGTTAGCTAGAAGGTGAAACGTCCGCTGATGCTGACCACACGTCCGTTGGCACCGGTCTGCGCGGGGTTATTGAAGCCGAGCCCGAACAGACTCGCAGCCGTCCCTGGGCCTCCCAATCCGGCATCTTCCAGGTTCGGATCAATGCTGCCGTAGTTGAAGTGGTTCAGGGCATTGGTTGCAGTCATGCGCATCTCAAAGTTCTTCCGCTCGCCAATCTTGATGTTCTTGAAGATGGAAGCGTCCAAACGGTTGGAGGTGGCATCGCTGAGGTAATTGCGCGGAACGTTGCCGAACGGCGTACCGAAGACCGTCTGCGCAAAATGCATGTTGATGATGAAGCGCACATCGTTGGTGGTGATGGGCACAAACTGACAGACCGCAGCACCACGGAGACAACCAGCGGTATCCAGCACCGGGTTCAATCCCGCTGTGAGCCCTTGAGCATTCAGCGCGTTGAAGCTCAGCAGTTGCGTATTTCCTCCTGCGAAGGAACCACAATTGACCCCTAGACCCGCTGCGGCTGCATCACCGCAGTAGATGCCCACCGAACTGGCTGGAGCAGCAAGGCTTCCGAAAAACGGATGGGCCGGATCACCTACGAAGGCCCGAGCGTAGTTGGTGTCAAAGTAGTTCCCGGCCGCGCCAATTCTGGAATTGATGTTGCCACCGAAAACGCTGCCCTGCCGGGGAGTGAACGGCTGACCGGAGCCATATACATAGGAGGTGTTGAACGCCCAGCCGCCTAGCACATGACCAACCAACCCGTGCTGCTCTTTGAAGAACGGGATGCTCTCCGTCAGAGACACGGTGAATACGTTGGGGATGTTCAGGCCAGAGGTGGCCTTTTCCGCAGCCCCGTTCTGGAACGGGTTTTGGGCGGCGAAGGAGGTATTGCCCGCGGTGTTCGTGGAGAAGATCTCGCTCACATTGTCGATGTTGCGGCTGAAGGTGTAACCGGCCCGCAAGTTCAACTGCTTGAACAGGTTGTTGGCGCGGAACTCCGTTTGCACTGCATTGTAAGCAGAGAAGGCGCCGTTGGTGCGGGCGCGAACCACGCCCAGACCGCAGGCAGCCCGGCCCACGTCAGAGCCGGCGCCGGGACCCACCTGGGTGGTGGTAGCGCAAGCTGTAGTTGGGGTACCGGGCGGCAACAAGTTCGGGAAGTCCTGCAACAGGCCATGATTGGCAGCGGTACCCAGGAAGGGGTTGCCGTCCACGGTCTGGTACAAGTTATGGCCGACGTTACCGACATAGCGCGCTTCGAACGCGGAGTTCTTGGTCAGTTCACGCTCAAAGCCGAAGCTCCAGGTGTGGACTTTATCCGGACCAAGGGGTGTGGTTGGGGTGCCAAGAACGGTCTCGTTCTGGGTCCGCGGGTCGAAGGTATTGAGGGCAATAAACGACCCCAACGCCGAGCGCACGTTCGGACCTGTCGGAGTGGCCGGCAGCTTGACTGGCGCCACAGCAGTTCCGGTCAAGGTCTGCAGGAACCCAAAGGGCGACGAGGTGGAGGTGTTTAGGAAGATGTTGTAGTACGGCGGGTCGTAGAGCAGCCGGTAACCGCCGCGCAGAACAGTCTTGCCATGGCCGGTGAGGAATCCGCCCCACTGAGGCGAGTAGGCAAAGCCAACGCTCGGGCCAAAGCTGTTCTTGGGAGCGGCATTGACCGGATTGGTCCTCTGGTCCAGCGGCAGGCTCTGAAGCCAAAAAGCGGTGGCCGGATTGGCTTCCCGCTTGTTGGTCACGTCCGTGAACAACTGCGCCGGGTTGCCATAGTACGTCCAGGTCAGGCCTAGATTGATGGTCAGGTTCTGGGTGATCTTCCAATCATCGCCGCCGTACAGGAAGGTATCGTACTCGCGGAAGTCCAGGACCGGATTGCCCTGGGCAATGGTGGCGCTGAGAAGGTTGCCCGAGATGTAGTTGTTAAAGCTGCCATAGGAAAACTGGCCATTGATGTTGGGAAGGAAGGTGTTGGGTGAGCGCTGGTAAGTCCAGTTCACGCCCGACTTGAAAGAATGCCGTCCCTTGACGAAGTTCCAGTTGTCCTGCACCTGCCAGGAGTTCACGATCCGGCCCTGAGGAAGGTTGGTGGCTGGACCATAGCCCAGGTTTCCCCCGTTGATGGACACGTTGGCGAGCGCATTCAGGATGCCGCCCTGGTCGGGTTCAAAATTGTTGCCGATGGTGTTGCCGCCGAAATTAACGTTTAAGCGGCCAAAGCCGACACGAAACTCATTGACCATATGCGACGAAAAGTTGTGCGTCTCGCCCAACAGCACCGCCTGGCTCAGCGCCGTGACGTTAAACACGTAACCGGCGGCGCCGTTGTCGGAGTTATTGAAACTATTGTTGCGGTTGAACAGATAGCGGGCCATGAAAGAATCGCTGCCGCTCAACTGGCCATCCAGCCGGAGGGGAACATTGAAAGCGTGGTCCGGAGTCGCGAGCGTACGACTGACTCCGCCTACCTGAACGCCGGGGCAGCCGGCAACCAAACCCACAGGCACTGTCGGATTCGTCGGCGTCGGACTGCCGGAACTGAAACCATAAGAGCCGAAGTTCGCCAGCGCGGCGATCTGCTGCGCCTTGATGCCCGTCGGGAAACAGCCAGCCAGCGTGGCCAGACCTGCAGGAGTCGGCGTTCTGGTGGTGGTGGAATAGGTGCTCAGCCCGGAGAACAAGTCGCTGTCGAAACCGCCAAAGATGAACCACTTGTTCTTTACGATTGGTCCGCCGATGGTGCCGCCGCTGAATTCTTCGTTGAAGCGATCAGGACCGCTGCGCGGATTGCACAATGAGTTGGTCGGGTCGTTGCAGGTGCTTCCAGTTTTGTTCTGGTGCCGCTGCGTATTGGTCAACGCGTTCAGGAAGTTGCTGTATTCTGTGCCATAGACGCTGCCATGCCAGGCGTTGGTGCCTGATTTGGTGATTACGTTCACCACCGAACCGGCGTTGCGGCCATATTCCGGCCCGAAGTTGTTGGTGATCAGCACATACTGCTGCACAAAGTTGGTATCGCTGACGAACAACGCAGGGCCTCCGACACTGTTGTCGTTGTTGTTCTGGCCATCGACCTCCTGGTCATTGTTGCGTCCGCGCAGGCCGTTGCTCGAAAAACCACCGCCGTTGGTGTTGGAGAAATTGTCGCTACGCGTGGCCACCACACCCGGCACAAACAACGCCAGACGGTCCAAACCCTGGTTCTCTTGAATGCCGGCAAAGGTCTCAAGCGTAGCGCCGGAAAACGTGCTGGTGATTTGCGATTGTGCGGTATCGATCAGCGGGGTATCGGTGGTAACTTCCACCGTGGTACTGGTCTCACCCACGGTCATTTTGACGGAACCGAGGCCGGAATCCTGGCCCGAGCCTACGGTCACATTGTTCTCTAACGCCGTCTTAAATCCTTTGGCTGTGATTTCAATGGTATACGTTCCCGCTGGCAGCAGGTTCAGCCGGGCAAGTCCGGCACTATCACTGGTAGTTGTAAAAACTACTCCGGTATCAACGCTCTTGACCTTTATCTGGGCCCCGGGGACAACCGCACCTTGAGGATCGGTCACCGTCAAAGAAATCGATCCCTTGATGACCTGCCCCATAGATGGGATGCACCACGCCAGTGCTAAGGCAACAGCAACAACGTTCAGAATATTGCGCAGTCTTCTGTTCATCCTCATTCTCCGTTTTGGTTGGTGGGTGTTACGAACGTACAATGTTGGAAACGAAATTTGACTTAGTACGTTATCGACCCCTGAAGCTGCACGTCATCATCCAAAGTTTATCTATATTTAGATTCAATAACTTGTGATGTTTCAAGGGGGGAAGCGTGTGTGGACTTTAGTATTAATAATCGCCGATATACCAAATTTCATATTTAATGATCTAAAAAGGAGGTCCTTCGACTGCCACTCTTCCTGAGAACATGCGGAATTTGCCATGAAATGCCAGACTTTTTCTGGGGCATTCGAACTGATTTCCTTCGATTAACCTGCAGAAAAATGCCCGCCAGTTAGACTGGCGGGCACAAGGGTTGAGTTTGGAAATGGTTTCTAGAACCTGATCGTTCCACCCACCAGGATTCGCCGACCGTTAGCGGGAGTAACTTTGGGATCGCCAAAGCCCGTGCCTGCAGTCGCCAGTCCAGCATCTTCGAGGAACGGATCGACGCTGCTGAAGTTGAAGTGGTTGAACAAGTTGATGGCCGTGGCGTGGAATTCAAAGCTCGTCCGCTCCGTCAACTTGGTCTTCTTGATGATCGAGGAGCTGGCGATGTTGCTGAGCGAATCCTGCACACTGTTACGGGCTGTGTTGCCGAAGGGTGTGCCGAAGATCGTTTGCGCCTGGCCACCGTTGGCGATGTAGCGGACATCGTTCTTGGTCACCAGGACAACCGGAGGCGTTTTGCCGGACGGAGTGGAGTTCAAGGCATTAAAGCTCAACAATTGGCCAGCCGGCTGACTACAGCTGCCAAGGTCGCCGAAGAAGTTGCAGGCATCGCCAGCAAAGATACCCACAGATGTCACGGGAGCGTTGGGGTTGCCCAGAAACGGACGGAAACCTTCAACACCACCGCCGAACGCGTTCAGGAAAGTGATGTCCACATCGTTGGGATTGGCAGTCAACTGGCCCAGGAAGATCTGGGTCGGTGTGTACCGCTGGCCGGATGACAAGATATAGTTGCCGGAAATCGACCAGCCGCCGAGCAGGTGTCCGGTCAGACCCTTCTGGTCTTTGTGCCAGGGCAGGTCTTCTGCAATCAGTAAGGTAAACGTGTGCGGGATATCCAGACCGGAGAAGGAGTGTTCACCCTTCTTGAAGTCAAACGGGTTCTGCGAGAAGGCCACCGTGCCGCCGCCCGCAAACGAACCGAAGATCTCGCTCACGTTGTCGAGGGTCTTGCTGAAGGTGTATCCGGCCCTGACTGTCAACTGTTTGAACAGGTTGTTGGCCCGGAACTCGGTTTGCACTGAGTTGTAGCCGGAGTATCCGGTGTTGGTGCGCAGCCGCTCGACGCCCGTGCCGCAATTCACACGGCCAACGTCGGTGCCGGCGCCCGGACCGACTTGCGTGGTCGCTGCGCAGGGCGTCAGGCCGGCAGGAACCAGCGCGGGGAAGTCCTGCAACAGGCCAGGGTTCGTCGCGGTACCTAGGAACGGATTGGCGTTGATGCTCTGGAACAAGTTATAGGCGCGATTGCCGGCGTAACGAACTTCAATCGCGGAGTTCTTGCTCAGTTCGCGCTCCACACCCAGCGAGTAGGAATTGACCTTATCCGGCCCGAAGTTGGGAGTAATGCTGGTCTGGTTGAACGTCCTCGGATCGAACACGCCGGGGGTCAGGGCCGCAGCGTAGGTTGCACGGATGTTGGAACCCAGGATGTTCGCGGGCAGCGGCTTAGAAGAAGCAGCGGCGCCGCTGAAGGTCTGGTTGAGCACCTCAGGCGTGGAAGTGGCCTGGTTCAGATAGATGTTGTAGAACGGCGGGTCATACAGGAAGCGATAGCCGCCGCGGATAACGGTCTTGCCATGCCCGGTGAGGAAGCCGCCCCACTGCGGTGAATAGGCAAAGCCCAGGCTGGGGCCGAAGCTGTTCTTGGGAGATGGGAACTGTGGGAAAGTCCTGACCGAAAGGGGCAGGGCCGGGTTAAACAAAGGATTTGGGCCGTTCTCACGCTGGGTGGTGATCTGGTTGAACAGGTTCGCCGGCTGGCCATAATACGACCAGGTCAGTCCAGCGTTGATAGTCAGATTCTGGCGGATCTTCCAGTCATCGCCACCGTAGAAAAAGGTGTCGTGCTCACGGAAGTCGAGGTTAGTCTGGCCAGCCGCCAGGGTCACACGCCGGGGGGTATTGCTGCCGAGGCTGCTGAAGCTGTTGAACTGAAACGCACCATTCACGTTGGGCAGGAAGCCGTTGGGTGAGCGCTGGAAGGTGTAGTTCACGCCCGCCTTGATGGTGTGCTTACCCAACACATAATTCCAGTTGTCCGTCGCCTGCCAGGTGTTGACAATGCGAAACTGGGGCAGGTTGGTGGCCGTACCAACCGGCAGGAAAGGGGTGCAGGTTGCATCGGTGGCCCCACCGAACTGGCAGCCCACCAGACGGAAGGTCAGGCGCGCGGCAGCGTTATCCAAATGGTCACCGGTCGGAACCGTGCCGATGGAGTTACCGCCGAAGTCGACATTGAGCCGCCCAAAACCGATGCGCGCCTCGTTGACCATGTGGCTGCTCAGGTTATGGGTCCAGCTAACCAGCATAATCTGACTGAGGGCCAGAACGTTGACGGGGTAGCCGGCCGCGGCGTCGCCGAAATCGTTATTGAAGAAGTTGCCGCGATTGAAGACGTAACGGGCGGAGATGTTGTCCGATCCCAACTGCCAATCCACCCTGTTCACGAAGTTGAACTGATGGGCGGGCGTACTCAAGTCGCGTTCTACGCCGCCTACCTGCACACCCGGGCAGCCAGCGAAGTCGACGTTGAAGAACTGTCTGGGGTTAGCGTCCGGAAAGTTTGTATCCGGTGCCAGCTTGATGGCCTGCGGGTTTCCGCCCGAAATTCCGAAGGGGCCGAATTTGTTAAATGCCTGCAGAGCGGTGCTGGCAGGGAAGCAGCCGTTCAGCTTTGCCAGACCTGCGGGCGTCGGCGTCAAGGAAGTGCTCTGGAAGGGAGTGATAGTGGAAAGAATTTCCTGGTTAAAGCCGTTGAAGAAGAACAGCTTATTCTTGACCAGAGGGCCGCCGATGGTGAAGCCGCCGAATTCATCATTCAGGCGTGGCAGTTCCGTGAAATGCGATCCATCCGCATGGGTCAGGAAGCGCTTGGTGTTGTTGCCCAAGGCGTTCATGACCGAGTTGTTCTCGGTGCCGTAGAGCGATCCATGCCAGGCATTGGTGCCCTGCTTGGTAATAACGTTGACCACCGAACCGGCATTGCGTCCGTATTCGGGGCCGAACTGGTTGGTCACCAGAACGTACTGCTGGACGAATTCCACGTCGCTCACAAACAGCCCGGGGCCGCCCACGCTGTTGTCGTTGTTGTTCTGGCCATCGATCTGCTGATCGTTATTGCGGCCACGCAGTCCGTTGACGGAAAAACCGTTACCGCCGTTGGTGTTGGAGAAACCCAGATCGCGGCTATTGTTCACGCCCGGCACGAACAGCGCCAGGCTGTCCAGTCCTTCGTTTTCCTGAATGCCGGCAAAGGTCTGCAGCGTGGTTCCGGCGAAGGTATTGGTGACCTGGGCGTTGGTGGTTTCAATGAGTGGAGCATCGCTGACCACATCCACAATGTTGGTCACTTCGCCTACTGTCAAACGAATGGTGCCTAGGCTGTTGTCCTGTCCGGCGCCTACCAGAAAGTTGCTCTGCACCGCTGTTTTGAAGCCCTTAGCGGTGATCTCGATCTTGTAGTCGCCAGCCTGCAGCAGGCTGAAGCGGAACAGACCGGAGTTGTCACTGGTGGTTGTCTGGCTCACGCCAGTTGCTGTATTGGTGACCTTGACGCTCGCGCCGGGCACCACCGCCCCCTGGGGATCAGACACTGTGCCCAAAATCGAGCCCTTCAGTACCTGTCCGCTGGCGGGGATGCACATTGCCATCATCAAGCTGACCGCGATCAAAGCCATTAAATTGCGCAGTTTACAGTTCATCCTCTGTCTCCATGTTTGATTGAGAAAAGACCGCAGTACAGCCCAATTCACGTCTTCGCGCGGAATCTGCACCGGGTAGACTGCTTGATTGCAATTCAGATTCCCAGTTCATATTCATTTGTTTTCAATGGTTTAAAATGCCACACAGGAAGGTAATACAGAAATCGGTATATTCATGGAGACGCAAATCCTAATTGTTGGATAATCCTTAGACCGCTCAAGCTCTTTAGAAAGCTTTATTCCAGTTCTGCCAGCGGTGAATCCGCTGGGCGGTCCGTCATCCGGAAACGGGTACGAAAATGCTCGGAAAGCAGAATAATCGCATCCTTACTGCTCGCCCGGTCTTGCTGGGCCAGGTATTTCATCGCTTCCACCAGCAGACGTTGGCCTTCGATATACCGCGGATCGGATACGCCTTTGCCGGTACGGCGGCGGGGCGCCACGGGCATTACGGGAATGATAAGAACCTTGGCCATACTGTCTAAGACTTCCCGGCGGCGGCCCTTGCCCGGACCGGAAGGCTATCCGTGAATTGTACTGAAGCGGCCAGCTCCCACCAAAGAGAAATCCTTTATGGAAAAGGCTTTTCCCACACGACAGTGCCTGTTCTTTTTCCTCTGACCGGCAGTCTCCCGGCCACCTATTGGGCCTTCACTGTAGTTTTTGCATGAGGCAGGTCCAACGCCCCTTCCGGGAGTTTGGCATTCACTCTGATATTGCTGTAGTGGGCCAGCCGGTGGTCCTTGGAAGGCTCAAACATCTGCTGGCGGAGCAACACATCGCGTTCCGGATCGACCCACAATACGATGCGGCTGAACATGCCGCTCATGCGTTGCGATTTGGGGACCAGCTCCAGCCGGGCGGTGCGCACCTGGTCAATCGTTTCCCATTGCGAGAACTTTACTTCATACGACTTGAGCAGATCGTGCCCTGGACCGCCGAACCCCAGGCTGACGAAGGCTTCAATGTCCGACTTGTTCTTCCCCGATTCGTATTCCGTGATCTGGTCGATGCCCGGCTGGTACATGCGCGCCTTGCCGTCTTTAAAGACGATCTTGCGCGCCCCGCTCCTGCGCGGACCCTGCCCTTGGATCTCGACAGCAATATCCATCCCCTTGCCGGTGCGGCGGAAGAAGACCTTGCCCTGCTGGGTGTCGGTCCCGCCATCCACCATGGTGAAAGTCTCCTGTTGAAGGTCCGCCTGCGCATTCTTGAAACTGGCGGCCGCTTTGTCCATCTTCGTGAGCACCGCTTCCAGCTCCCCTGCGGCTGCCACGGCCGGCTTCTGCTGCGCGGGAACGCATACCGCCAGCAGCAGCAACGCGATTCCGAAAGTCTGTTTCATGATCACCCTGTATTTGCTCTTCGATCAGAATTTTCGCGGCTCACGGCGATTCCCGGAGTGGCGATGACCCAATTCCAATTCGTGACGATTCGTGTTAATTCGTGGCCAAACTGCCTTTGGTTGTGGCTATCTGCGGACCACCGCGCGGTAAGCCACCAGACGGCCGGCAGGGTCACGCACCGGCTCGGCGCGCAGCAGAACTACATTGCCGGAGATCGGCTCGATGGCCCGCAGCAAACTGGCGCGCACAGTCCCTTCGCTGTGGGCGTCGACCATCGAGGCGTCAACCCGGTAGATGAATTTGTCGCCATCCATAAAAACGGTTATCCCTGTTGGATGCGGCGGACCCTCGGCTGGTTGGTCTTTGAAGTTCACGCGCGGTAAATGGGGTGTGACAAAAATGAACGCCAGAATCAGCGTCACCATGACGTCATAGTGAAAGCTGCCACGTTCATAGGTCCAGAAAATATAGCCTTTGATGGTGCGCCAGATCTGCGACATAGAGAAGCTCTTCTATTGCCATTATTGCCAAAATCGCCGGTATTGCCAATATTGCAATTAGCAATTAGCCATTAGCCATCAGCCATCAGCACTCAGCCCTGAAACCCTTACGCGGATCATTAGGGCAATCCCTCAAGCAATCCCTTTTTTTCTTTGGGCCCTTTGCGTCCGTAGCGCCCTTTGCGGTAAAAGCTCTCTCCTCGGCCCACCGCAAGGCTTCATGGGCTGAATGCTGAGTGCTAATTGCTATTTGCCAACTGCTATTTGCCAATTGCTTTCCCTCACATCTTTCTTGCCGTGATCCTCTCCACCCCCATATACGGCTGCAGGACCTCCGGAACAACCACGCTGCCGTCGGCCTGCTGATAGTTTTCGAGGACCGCCAGCCAAGTGCGTCCGATGGCCAGTCCGCTGCCATTGAGCGTGTGTACGAACTCCGTCTTCTTGCCGCCTTCCGGCCGCCAGCGGATATTGGCGCGCCGGGCCTGGAACGCTTCGAAGTTGGAGCAGGAAGAAATCTCGCGATAGAGCTGCTGGCCCGGCAGCCAGACTTCCAGATCATAGGTCTTGGCCGAAGCCGCCGAAGTATCGCCGGCGCACAGCAGCATCACGCGGTAATGCAGTCCTAGTTTCTGCAGCACCTGCTCGGCGTCGCGCGTCAGCTTCTCATGCTGCTCGTAAGATTCCTGCGGGCGCGTAAACTTCACCAGTTCCACCTTCTGGAACTGGTGCTGGCGGACGATCCCGCGCACATCTTTTCCATAAGACCCCGCCTCGCTGCGAAAGCAAGGCGTATGCGCGGTGACCGAGAGCGGCAGCCGCGAGGAATCGAGCACCTCATCACGATAAAGATTGGTCAACGGCACCTCGGCCGTGGGAATCAGCCACAGATCATGCTGCTCGCACTTGAACAAGTCCTGTGCGAACTTGGGCAACTGTCCAGTGCCATACAGGGAAGCGGAATTGACCATCAGCGGAGGCAGCACCTCGGTGTATCCGTGCTCCCGCGAATGCAGGTCGAGCATGAAGCTGGCCAGGGCCCGCTCCATCCGGGCGCCCAGATCCCAGTAGACGGCAAAGCGGGCGCCGGAAATCTTGGCCGCGCGCTCCATATCGAGCACCCCAAGCTGCTCACCCAACTCCCAATGCGGCTTAGGGACAAAATCGAATTTCGGCGGCGTGCCCCAACGCCGCACTTCCACGTTGTCTTCCGCCGACCTTCCGGCCGGCACCGACTCGTGGGGAATATTGGGCAGGCCCCTGAGGATGCCGCGCAACTCTTCTTCCGCCGCGGCCGCCTGGGATTCCATCGCCTCTCCCTGCTCTTTCAACGCGCGGTTCTGTTCCATGAGCGCGCTCGCATCCCCGCCCGACTTCTTCAGCCGGGCAATTTCCTCGGAAGTCCGGTTGCGCTGGGCCTTCATCCCTTCAGCCTGGGTGATAAGCTGGCGGCGGCGCTCGTCGATGGCCCGCAGGCCGCCCATCACCTGCGCCGGATCCATGCCCCGGCGGCGCAGAGCTTCCTCAACCTTGGGCAGATTGTCACGGACAAATGTGAGATCAAGCATGAGTCGTAATCCTAAATTGGAATTGGCAGAATTGCCAAAATCGCCGGTATTGGAAAATAGCACTCAGCACTCAGCATTCAGCCATTAAACTGAATTGGCAAGTGTTTAAGAATCGGTTGATCTGGCAGTTGGGATCCTGGCATCTCTGGAAATGCCGTCAATATCCCTGGCACACGATGATGCAGCATCTCAATTGCCCGATTCCCAAATTACCCGATTGCCAATTTTGGCAATTACCAATTCTGGCAATACCGGCGATCTGGCAATTCTGGCAATTCTCTCAGGCGAACATTTACACTTGATGTCCAACCATGAATCCTGATCTGAGCGTGAGATTTGCCGGAATCGATTTTAAGAACCCGGTGATTGCCGCCTCCGGCACCTTCGGATACGGCATTGAATCCGACGACATCGTATCGCTTGAAAAACTCGGCGGCTTCGTGACCAAAGGGCTTTCGCGCGAACCCATGACCGGCAACCCCCCACCCCGGCTTTTTGAGACGGCTGCCGGGATGCTCAACTCCATCGGGCTGCAGAATATCGGGGCAGCGGCATTTGTGGAAGAGCGGCTGCCCCAGTTGCGGCACAAGAAAAACATAGTGGTCATCTGCAACGTCTTCGGTTACACCCGCGAAGACTACGAAACCACCATCCGCATTCTGAACGAAGCGGAAGGCATCGCTGCCTACGAGTTGAACGTCTCCTGTCCCAACACCCGGCACGGCGGAATTCATTTCGGCTCCGACCGCGTTCTTCTGGAAGACCTGGTGGCCAGTTGCAAATCGGCCGCGCGGCGTCCGCTGATCGTGAAGCTCTCCCCTAACGTCACCAGCATTCCCATGATGGCCAAGTCGGCCGAAGATGCCGGGGCCGACGCCCTCTCCCTGGTCAACACGTTTGTCGGCATGGCCATCGACGCAGAGACCCGCAAGCCCCGCATCGCCAACGTGACCGCCGGACTGAGCGGCCCGGCCATTAAGCCCGTCGCGCTGCGCATGGTTTATGAGGCGGCCCATTCCGTGGATATCCCGGTGATCGGGATCGGCGGCATCAGCACCGCCGCCGATGTCATTGAATACATGCTGGCCGGGGCGGCCGCCGTGCAGGTAGGCACATCCAATTTCTGGGACCCGTGCGCCAGCGAAAAAATCGCCGGTGAACTGCATCGCTGGTGTGTGGACCACCGGATAGCCAGAATTACGGACCTGATCGGCGCTCTGGAAACCTAGCAGTTGGCAATTAGCAATTAGCAATTAGCATTCAGCCCTGAGACATTTTCTCCCACCCCAGGCTTTCCTTCTCCGTATTACGATCCTCAAGTTTCTTCTCATACCCTTGCGCAAATTCTCAAATCCTCTCAGGCGGCAATCCCCCCGCTTTTGGTTTTCTCCGCGCCCTCTGCGTACCTCCGCGTCCTCCGCGGTTCAGTCTTTATGATCTTCCTTTGCGGTCTTGGCGTGCTTTGCGACGATTCTTTTTTGGCTGGGATACTTCGCGCTATGCGTCCGTGGTGAGTTCTTGATTCTGGGCGCAGCTACATCGCAAGAGGCAAGAAGAATGTTGCAGGGCTGAATGCTGAGTGCTAATTGCTAACTGCTATTTGCTAATTGCTGTTCTTCAGCACTTCCGGCAAGCGGTCACGAATTTCCCGGGGCAACCGCTTCTGTATCCGCCGGGCGTGGATGCGGGCCACATCGGCCACCACTACCGGCGCCGGCGTGGCCACGGCTACGACCAGCCATACCACGCTGAAGAACAGAAATCCGGCCAGCGCGATCAATTCCAGCACCAGCGCGTGCCGGGGAGAATAGTGGCGCACAGCGCCGAAGGCCACCAGGAATACGACCGCGGAAATAGCGGCGATGATCATCAATCCAATGTCGATCGTGCGGTGCAACACCTGCCGGGAATGACAGCACTGGCATTCCACCAGGTGCTGTTCATAGTCGCCGCGCATTTCCGGCGCCAGGCCGGAAATATCGTAACGCCAGCCGGCCAGGATGTCTCCGATGACCTTGTCTGTACAGATAATGCTCATCTCATCACCACCGCTTGCCGCGCTCTGATCAGTGATCAGCAGTCCAGCGGATGTTCCGGCCGCCATCGGCATTGCCATGCCTCTGGCAGCGGCCCTGAGCCTTGGAATTTCAGATTGTAGGACAAGCTGCCACCTATGTTCTCACCCCAGATGGAGCGATGGCAAGGGCGCGCCCTGTTGTGCGAGGGTCAAAGCGCTCGATGAAAACAGGCCCGGCCGCAAGCCCAGCGCCTTCCAGGCCGTCTCCCGCGCCAATTCGGGATGATTATTCTGCTCTGACAGATGCGCCAGCACTAGAAAAGATGCGCTACCGTCATAATCTTTCTCAAAGAATTCGGCCAGAGCCGTGTTGGAAAGATGGCCCACCCGGCTCATCACCCGCTGCTTGACCATCCACGGATACGGACCGTTACGCAGCATCTCCAGATCGTGGTTCGATTCAATCATCAGCCCATCGCATCCGCGCAACTGGTCTTTCACGCTAAAAGGCAGATAACCGAGATCGGTGGCAATGCCAATCTTCACTCCCCCGGCCCGGAATGTAAATCCGCAGGGGTCGGCGGCATCATGGGGAATGGTGAACGGCATCACCGTGATGTCTTCGATCGAGAAGCTGCGCCCCGCGTGAAAATGCTCACGTTGCTCCAGCGTCGCCGGCTGGCCCTGGCCATCACGCACCAGTTTGCGCCACGTCTCATAAGTCTCGGCGGTGATATACACCGGAATCTTCAGCTTGCGCGCCAGCACCGCGAGCCCGGCCACGTGGTCGGAGTGTTCATGGGAAATCACAATCGCCCGAAGCTGGCGCGGATCTTCCCCGGCGGCCTTCATGCGCTTCAGCGTCTCCCGGCAGGAGAGGCCGGCATCCACCAGAATGCTGGCGCTCGCGCTCGAGATCACCGTGCAGTTGCCCCGGCTCCCGCTGGCCAAAACTGTCATACGCATTGCCATTGGCTGCAAGGATAGCGGGATTCGTCCCGCCCTGGGGAGTGGCAAACTAGTTAACGGGCCGGCGCCACGGCCCAATAGCATCCACCCTGGGCGCAAAACCCTCCGACAGATGGGAAGGAAAGAGATTCTGAAGTTCAATCTTAAAATTCAAGACTGAAACTCAAAATCTAGTCGCGATTTTCAGAGATTTTGAAATTTAGAATTGAAGATTTTAAGTTTAGAATCTGGTCCTGATCAGAGGCACGCCCATCAACTGCAAAACACCAAGGAGAATGCATGAAAAAGCTATTCACGCTGGCTGCGGTCACGCTGCTGGCCGCCAGCGTGTCGGATGCCCAGAGCACGACCGGAGGCACACAACAGACTCCGGCCAAGACCACCAACAAAGCCACTGCGGTGCGGACCGGGGCGCAAGCGGCCAAGCCCGGAGACAAGGTATCACTGAGTCCGCAGCCACTGCCTCCGAAGGAAGCCTTTGGCCAAAGAACTTCGGCCGGGAGCAAGGTGTCGC
The DNA here is from genome assembly GCA_035568495.1 of Saccharimonadales bacterium (SeqCode). Classification (GTDB taxonomy): domain Bacteria; phylum Acidobacteriota; class Terriglobia; order Terriglobales; family Acidobacteriaceae; genus Angelobacter. The sequence continues at coordinate 14,915 of DATMNZ010000007.1, forward strand.
TCAGTCCTCAACCGCTGCCGCCCCGCACCGGCGACACCAGAATGAAAAACTCTCAAGGCAGGGGAGACAGAGTCTCACTGAATCCGCAACCGCTGCCGCCGAAAGAAGCCCTGGGCCAAAAGAGCTCGGCCTCGAGCAAGGTATCGCTCAATCCTCAGCCACTACCACCCCGCACCGGCGGCACCGGCATGAAAAATTCTCAGGCCGGAAGGGTAGCGTTAAACCCGCAGCCTGAACCGCCGGGTGCTGCCCGCAAAGATAAAGACAAAGGCAAGAAGAAATAGGGACCGAGCACGGATTCAGCACAAGAAGGCTGCTTCGCATCTCGTGGCCCAATAGTGTTGAATCCGTGCTGGGTAGCTCGCCTCCCGACGTACAGCCCCTTCAGTGACGCATGACCGTCACGATTTCATTTCGCCGGCTGGGGCGCCGCGGCTGCCGGCTTGGCGAATTTACCATCGTCTACTGGAATGTTCTGCTGCATGGCCTCAATCTGGATGGTAAAGCGGCCCATGGGCCGGGCCACCGTCCACCGGAACGGCACCCGTACGCCGCTGTCTTCTCGGTAGTCGGCATAATCAATTTGCGTAGGATTTCTTCCCAATGGAGTGTCCGCATAACGCACCATGCGCACCAGCAATCCTGACTGCAGGTCGAAGAACAACCGCATCGGCGGCCGGCCTTCCCGGATACCTATCACCTGCACCACATCATGGCCGTCAATCTTGTCTGAGGGACGCACGCGCGTCTGGCTAAACATCTTCCTTAGTTCCAGCGGGAGATAGAACGTCGAATCAAAGCTGAATGCCTCGGCTTCGGTGCGAGTCATGTCCTGCGGCGGGCGCCCTCCGGGGACTCCGGTCCATCCATGCTGGCCGTCAAAGGCGGTCACGCTCATCCCGTTGGGCTGGGTGACAGCCGTAGCGCGCTTATTGGGGGCCTTGGCCAGCACCTGCAGCGGGAAGCTACGCGCACCTACATTGATAGATCCCTTCTGCTCGCGGGTCGTGATCTTCTGCAGGGCGGGCGCACCACCCATCGCCTGCAAGTACTTGTCGAAAACCTGGTCCGCGGTGGGCAGCACAGGCGCTGCCGCATCTCCAGGTTTGGGCGCTTCCGCAGGCTTGGACTCCTGCTCGGAAATGGCGGGTACCGCGACTGGATCATGCTGCCCGCGATGGCAGGAGAAGCAGGTCACGGCGCGCTCACCTTTGAAATGGTCTTTGTTGATGGCCATCTGCATGTCGATCATCTTGCGCGCTGTTAGCTTTTCCTTCTTGTCATCTTTCTCGAAAGCCCCACGGACATGACAGAACTCACACTCCACGCCTAAAGAATTGCCGATGAACTGCATGGTCACCAATATCTGGTCGGCGGGCACGCCTTTCAGCGTCTGGATATTCTTGAAGGCCTGTTCCGCGGGCCGGGCTGGATCGTCGGCCGGCCGTGAACTGGGCGCGGTCTGAGCAAAGATCTGTGTGCCGGGCCAGAGAGTGCCCGCAACCAAAACGAGTACGCACAAGACTTTCAGGAGTTTCTGTTTCATGGGATTTCCTCGGGACGAGAGTGTGGACGAGAGAGTGTAAACGATCGACAGCGCCGTTCCAAATTCAGGACCGGGAAATTCGAAACTCATGCCTGCAATGCAGCTTTCACTTCCGCCAGGGACTTCATGCGCCAGTGTTCTCTATAGTTCTCAACCGTCGTCAAGGTGCGCTGGTACATACGATCGACATACACCGTGCCCTGCAGGTGGTCGACTTCATGCTGAAGTATGCGCGCATACCATCCGGCAGCTTCAATCACCCGTGCTTTGCCCTGCTCATCGAGACACTCGACCCGCACTCGCGGCGCACGCGGCACCAGCGCCATCAGGCCGGTGAGGCTGAGGCAGCCTTCGAAAAACTCCAGACGGCCGCCTTCCAATAGCGTCAGCCGGGGATTGATGATGACGTGAAACTCCACCGGCTGGCGCTGGCGTTCGGCGAGCTGCTGTGCAGTCCAATCACGGGTATACTCGGCGCGGTCTTCGATCACTGCCAGTTGCAGGGACTCGCCCACCTGGGGCGCAGCCAGACCAACGCCCGGGGCCCCGCGCATGGTTTCTTTCATGGAATCAATGAGCCGGCGGATGGGTGCGCTTGCAATTTCAGAGACGGAAAGCGAGCGCGCCGCCTGCCGCAACACCGGGTCGCCCGCCTGGACAATGGTCATGGACACGGCCATCAGTATAAAAGCAAAATTCACCACAGAGGCAGGGAGTCGCGGAGAAAAACAAAAAATACAGGTACTTGGTATTCGGTAGTTGGCATTTGTAATTGACCGCGGCATTGCCGAACCTGGCCGGCCCTGTGATCATTCTGGGATCAAATACCAAGTACCGAATACCAAGTACCTGTGTTTTTGCTTTTCTCCGTGCCTCCGTGGTGGGGCCTTTGGTTTTACCAGACCTTACACACCTTCTCCGGAGGCTTCACCATCGGCTGGCCGGCCTTGCAGCCAAAGGCCTGGGCAAACACTGGCATGTTGACCACAACACCATTGATGCGGGCATAGGGCGGTGAATGCGCATCGGTGATGGCGCGCAATCGCTGGTCTTCCGGGCGCTCATTGGCGCAGTCCCATTGGGCGAAGCCGATGAAGAAGCGCTGCTCGGGGGTGAGGCCATCGATGGACCGAAGGTCTTTGTCCTTATTAGCGTCCTTCCAGGCCATGTAGGCCAGAATCTCGCCGCCCAAATCGGCCACGTCTTCACCCAGCGTAAGCTTGCTGTTGATGTGGATGTCATCGACGATCACATACTGGGCATACTGATCGGCCACGCAACTGGTGCGCGCTCCGAACTTTTCCTTGTCTTCTTTGGACCACCAGTCTTTCAGATTTCCCTTAGCGTCGAACTGGCTGCCTTCGTCGTCGAACCCGTGGGTGAGTTCATGGCCCACGGTACCGCCGGTGTTGCCGTAGTTGGGCGCGTCATCCATTCTGGCGTCATAGAGCGGAGGCTGGAGCACTCCGGCGGGGAAGTTGATGTCATTCATCTGCGCATCGTAGTAGGCGTTGACCGTGGGCGGTGACATGCCCCACTCGTTGCGATCAACCGGTTGGCCGATCTTGTTGATCTGGCGGTGGGCCTCGAATTCAGTGGCCCGCTGGATGTTACCCAGCAGATCGCCGGAGACCACTTTGAGCGAACTGTAATCGCGCCACTGGTCCGGATACCCGATTTTGTTGCGCATGGAATGGAGCTTGCTGAGCGCCTGCTGCTTGGTCTCCGGGCCCATCCAGTCAAGATGCTGAATCCGCTGCTCCATCGCGT
>DATMNZ010000008.1:0-2018 GCA_035568495.1 Saccharimonadales bacterium (SeqCode)
CCTGATGACTCCTGATGTGGAGTGGCCGCGAGCCTTCAAAGGCGGCTTCGTCCACGGACCGGGAGAAATCCGCGCCTACTGGACGGAGCAATGGGGCGAAGTTAGTCCGCATGTGGAACCGATTGCCTTCCGCCAAGAGAACGCCGGGCAAATCTTGGTCGAAGTGCATCAGGTCGTGCGCGACTTGGCGGGCGCCGTGCTGGCCGATGAACCCGTTGGGCATCGTTTCACTGTTGAGAATGGCTTGATCCGACGGATGGAAGTCAGTTCGCTTCCATCGTCCGGCCGCTAAAGCCTAGCAGCTGGGCCGACGTGGGACGATCCTCGCCGGTGCGCGGTTGGCGGGGATTTTGCGCTTTTGGAGCCAAAGGGCTTTTGCCTGCTTCTGGCTCGGATTACGAAAGGCGCGCTCCAAACTCCCTCTTTCACGGCAACACTAAAAATAACGTCTATTTAACCGTTCAAACGAACGGTAGACGAAGGTATGCGTAAACCAAGCAATGTCGCGTCTTGGAAGGGTTCACCCTTTGCGGTTGCCGTAATGTTCTTGGGCAACGGCTTCGTGATGGCCTCATCCTACTCCCGGATGCCGGGGATACGCGATCAGCTGGGCTCTACCCCGACCCAGCTTGCATTCGCGCTGGTCTGCATGGGAATTGGATCGATCCTTGGAATGCCGCTTACGGGGCGGCTTGTGGACCGGTATTCCTCACGAATGATCAGCCTGGTTGCAACCGTAATCTGCCTGGGTGGCTGGGCCGCACTCCCGATGGCTCGTTCGGTGCCAGACCTGGCGCTCATGTTGTTGATAACCGGTGTGGGCGCTGGCGTGAGTGGCGTAGCCATGAATGTGCAGGGACATCTGGTCGAAGTACGCCGGCGAAAGGTATTGATGCCCTTCTGGCATGGACTTTTTTCTCTTGGTGCCGTGTCTGGCGCTCTTGCGGGTGCTCTGGCGGCCTCAACTGGTCTGCCCATAGCGTGGCAGTTGCCGGGTGTGTCGATGCTTTGGATGGTTGCACTGTGGTGGGCTATTACGCGCTATATCCCGGACGCCGGCCTGCATCCGAGCGCCAGATCGGAACAGATCGAAGAGCCGATCTTTGACGAGCCTCAAGTGCTAGCATCGGATCGCTCGCCGGCCAATCAACTGTGGCGGTCGGCTGTCCACCCCGTTGAAATCCTGCTCGGTATCATAGCGTTCGCGACAGCCCTTGGTGAGGGCGCGGCAAACGACTGGCTTGCCCTGATGCTGGTAGACAATCGCGGGGCTCCTCCGGCGGTTGGTGCACTGACGTTTGCAGGTTTCAATCTAACGATGGCTATAGGCCGGTTTAGCAGCGGGGTTGTCATCCAGCGCTACGGAAGAGCGCCAGTGTTGCGAGCAGCCGGCATTCTGGCCTGTACTGGGGTGGTCGGGCTGTGTCTGGTAAATTCAACGCTGGTAGCTCTGCTCGGCGCCCTTGCCTGGGGGCTCGGACTTTCCGTGGTGTTCCCTTCAGCGATCTCAGCAGCGGGCGAGGTCCCTGGGCGGGGTTCTCGGGCGATAGCCGTAGTATCGACGATCGGCTACGGCGGCTTTTTATTTGGAGCGCCGCTGATCGGTACTCTTGCCCATATGATGCCCCTCGATAGGGCGCTTTTAGCGGTGGCGGTACTGGTGCTGCTTATTGCGATTCTCGCGTCAGTCGCTCGGGAGCGTGGTGAGGAATCGATCAAAGATGAAACTTTAGCTTAACATAGCGAGGCTCGTACCCGTCGCGACTCACCGTTAGTCCTGTGCCTATGAACTGCGGATTCCTCAAGTTGAAATGACTTGGTCATTACGGGGCGGTGGCAACTTCCACTGTGCAGGATCTGCTGGGCCGGCCGGCAATCACGCTGAGCGATTGGGTCTCGCGTCATCGAGAGGAATTGCTCGCGGCAGCTAGCAGTTGAACATCCCAACCCGACACAAGAAAGTAACATATGAGCAAATCGATCATGGCGCTGAGCCATCTCTTTGCGCCTGCCATGAC
>DATMNZ010000009.1:0-30602 GCA_035568495.1 Saccharimonadales bacterium (SeqCode)
TCCATTGGGGCCTTCTCTCCATCTGGGTCTTCTCCGTTCTCTGGGGTGAATCACGACCCAAATCTTATTCGCATGTATTCGCGGCTAATGCTCTTGCGTTTTTACGGGAGTGCCGGTTTCACATCCAGTTGACGTTGAAGACCCGCACCGGCTCGGAACGCCCCTTCACCGCGAGCGGGGGTAGGACGGCCAGATTAAAGACGCCGCCGGTCTCTTCGGCGGTGGATTGGGAAATCAGAATCTGTCCGCCGGCGGCATTGGACATCAACCGCGACGCTGTATTCACCGTATCACCCACCACGGTGTAATCCACCCGCCGCGGCGAACCGATGTTGCCGGCGGTGGCGATGCCGGTATTGATGCCGATACCCACGCGCAGTTCCGGCCACTGGCGCTCCGCGGCATCACGATTGAGCTCGACCAGCAACTGCTGGATACGGACCGCCGCCTGCACGCAGTTCGTGGCGTCACCGCCCTTGATGATGGGCGCTCCGAACACCACCATCAGGGCATCGCCCATGTATTTATCGAGGGTCCCGCCGTAGTCGAAGATCACATCCGTGACGCGGGTGAAGTATTCATTCAGTATCTCCACCACCTTCTGCGGCTCCATGTTTTCGCTCATGGAGGTAAAGCCCCGAATGTCGGCGAACATCACGGTGACTTTCCGGTTGACTCCGCCCAGTTGCACTTCGGGGTTGGCGGCCACCATTTCCGCGACTTCGGGCGAGAGAAAGCGCTCCAGGGCGGCGCGCTGCTGCGCCTGCCGCGCGATTTTCTCGTGTGCGAGAACGTTGTCGATGGAGGCGCTGGCCTGCGAGGCCAGCAGGGCAAACACGTTGAGCTCTTCCTGGGTAAAGGCCGAGGCCCTTTCAAGATTATCGACGTAGATGATTCCGAACAGGCGGTTGGTGCCCAGCAGGGGTGCGCACATGGCCGAACGCAGGCCCGAAATCCTGAGGCTTTCGCTGGCGCTGAAGCGTTCGTCGGCGTTGACATCGTCAATGAGAATGGGCTGCATCTCGCTGCAGATCAGGTTCAGCACCTTCTGGCTCAGGATAATCGGCTGGTTGCCCGATTTGTGCGGGTCGCGATAGCGGACCTCGCTCTGCTGTGAAACTTCCCCAGGCTCATCGAAGAGCATGACGAAGCCCCGTTCCACGCCTTCGATGCGAAAAGCCAGAGAGACGGTCTGTTCGCTGATGTCCTTGACCGAGAGTTTGGCGTTGAGGGCCTGCCCCGCATCATACAGAACGGTCAGCAGGTAATTCTCGTGTTCCAGCTTCTTGACGCGTTCGACCAGCTCGGCGAGCGCGCGGTCGGAACTGCGGCCCTTGTCCGGCAGCCCCCGCTCGCTGCCGCCGTGGATGATCTGTTGTACGGTAGAAGGAATTTCCACCTTGCGGATCATCAGACTCCGGTCATCGATCTGTTCAAAGCGCAACTCGTAGCGGCCAACGCAAGCCACGTCCCCATTCTTCAGTTCGGTTTCCTGGGTGACGCGCCGCCCATGCACGGTGACGCCATTGGTGCTGCCCCGGTCGGCGATCACCACCAGGTCATCGCTGTGCTTGATGACGGCGTGAAAACGGCTCACGCTGCTGTCATTCAGCACCAGATCGTTGCCTTCGCCCCGGCCAATCGTGATGACCGGACGATTGAGCTCCAGAATGCCGGTCTTGCCGTCGGGCGCCGAAATGATCAGCCGGGACATAGACTATCTCTGCTTTTCGAGGATCTCGTCGACGTCATAGGCCTTGTCGCGCTGCACGTGGAGCGTGTGGATGACAGTCTTGTAACCATCGAGCTTGAGCGCAATCTGATAGGTACCGGGCAGCGCCGGCCACTTGACCGGGGTCTTCGATTGAGCGGTTTGCGAGCCCACCTGGATCGTGGCCCCTTCCGGGTAGGTGCGAATGCGGACCAGTCCCCTGCCGGCCGGAATCGGATCGTTGATGCCAAATACTTTCCGCCACGTCGCCGGACGATTTTCTTCCATCTGTAACGGAGGCAAGGCCTGCAAAGTGACATTGAGGGTCTGCGTCTGCCCAGCCTGGGCGGTGGCGGTGACGTTTTCGTCTTTGAAGCCCGGCTTGCGCAACGTCATTGCATGTTCACCCTTGGTCACGGCGAACTGTGCGGGGGTGGCCACGCCCAGGTCCTTGCCGTCGAGCCAAATGGTCGCGCCACCCGGTTTAGTGTTGACGGCCAGCGCCGTCGATTCGGGGGCCGGATCACCAGGGCGGGGCAGGGCCAGCTTCGATGACTTGCCGCCTTTATTCGGCGGTGTCTTGCCGGGCTCGGCCTGGTTGTCCGTAGGGCTATCGGCCGGAGTGGAATCGGGCACACGCTCGGCCTGCGTCAGCACTTTGGCCGCGGCCGCTTGCTGCATTAACTGCTCCTTGATCTTTCGGTCCAGCACCATGTACTCATCGCGCACCTTGCGGGCCTCCCGCACCTGGAAATAGACATACGCCATGGCCCCGGTAATAACAATCAGTCCTACCAGCACAGCAATCTCAAGCAGCCCGCGCTTATGGGGACGCGTCAGGTCATTGAGCGCCGCCCGGAAGGCAGGGCCGGATGCCGAACGCGCTGTGCCGTTGGTGGCCGTTTTGTCGAGCGCCTGCGTGCGGTCGCCGGGCACACCGGAAACCGCCGCTAGCACCGATGTTTCGCCCAGGTTCGAGCCGATGGACTTGTAGTTCTCAAGATCTTGAAGAAGCGCAGCGCCGGACTGGTACCGATAGGCCGGATCTTTAGCGAGCGCTTTGGCGACTACGGTGCTCAGACCGGGGTGGATCGTGACATCCAGGTCGCGCGGAGCAATAGGGTTCTCGTGGACAATCTTATAAATGACCGTAGTGACATTCTGGCCAATGAAGGGCTTTTCCCCCGTCAGCATCTCGTAGAGAATCACTCCGAGGCTGAAGAGATCGGACCTTCCGTCGAGCGGTTTGCCTTTCACCTGCTCCGGGGACATGTAGTTCGGGGTGCCCAAAACCTGGCCGGTATTGGTCATGCCGCCACCCGCCTTGGCAATGCCGAAATCCATGATTTTGGCTATGCCCGTAGCGGTGATCATGATGTTGGCGGGCTTGATGTCGCGGTGAATAATGCCGCTCGCATGGGCGTAATCGAGGCCTTTGCCGATCTGCCGGGCAATCTTGATGACTTCCTCGGGCGGCAATACGCGCTGTTCCGTCAGTATGGAATGCAGGGTGGTGCCTTCGATGAATTCCATGGCAATGTAGAAGATGCCATCCTGCTCACCAGCGTCGTAGATAGTGACGATGTTGGGATGGTTCAGCAGCCCCGCGGCCCGGGCCTCATTCCTGAAACGCCGCAGCATGTCCTCAGTATCGAGGCCATGGGTATCGAGCCGCATGGTCTTCAGTGCGACCACACGTCCGATGTTGGGGTCCTGCGCCTTGTACACCACACCCATGGCGCCGCGGCCCAATTCGCCGATGACTTCGTATCTTCCTACCGTTTGAGCGGACATGGAGGTTCTATTCTGTATTCATCCGAGATCTTCCCGGAGAAGGGCATCCCGATTCCAATTCCCATTCGCGTTGATTCGAGTTCCTTCGCGGCCAATGTTTCGGTTGCAGCTTCGTTGCGCTGCGACTCAGTGGCGTACGCTTCAGGCCCTTGGGAGAGACAAATATCTGCCCTGAGGAGCGGCTTGAAACTGTCCTAACCGGACAGATTCGGAGTCAGGCGAAAAACAGGCACTTGCACCCGAAGTCAACGACGCCGCCCGTCCCGTATCAAGATGATGTTACCTCAGAATCATCCGACGTAAAAAATTACTAAGGTATTTCTCCCCCCGGCGCATACAATTCGGCCTATGAACGCGCTGATTCTTGCGGCTTTACTCTTATTCTGGCCGGTTTTTGTCCCCCTGTCGGGTTCTTCGGGCCCTGCATCAACCCTTGTAACCACCACCCAGTCACGGGAGAATCAAGGTGGTAAAGAGACTGCCCCCGCCCCGAAAGCGGCGCAGCAGGACCCGGCAGAAGAAGCCGGGGGGCCTCAGCAGGCTCGCGATGCAGCCGAAGAAGGCATCAAGCACGTGTTGCTCGCGCAAATCGAAGCCTGGAACCGCGGCAACCTGCGGGCCTACATGAACGGCTACTGGCGCTCGCCCGAACTGGTGTTCTTTTCCGGGGCCACGGTCACCAAAGGCTGGGAACCGACGCTCGAGCGCTACCAGCAGCGCTATGCTTCTGCCGGCAAAGAAATGGGCAAACTTGAATTCTCGGAATTGCACATTGAGGCGCTTAACCATCGGGCCGCAGTGGTGACCGGCAAGTGGCAATTGACAATGACCGATGGCAAGCAGCCGCACGGGTTGTTTACGCTGGTCTTCAAGAAGATGAAGGCCGGCTGGAGGATTGTTCACGATCACAGCTCGGGGGAGTGAAGAAACGCATAATCCTGAAACAACCTTATTCCGGCGACTCCCGTAGCGCCCGCCGCAAGGCATGGGGGGGCATTCACCCGGGTAACTCCACCCAGCGCGAATACCGGAATGGCAATGCGGCAGGCTGCCTGTAATCGTTGCAGGCCGTCCGGCGCACCCCGTGTGTTCTTCTCGAAGACCGGACCGAACACCACGAAATCCACCCCCTGGGCGCGGGCCTCTGCAACTTCCTCGACAGAGTGCGTTGAAACGGCGACGATGGCGTCACGCCTTCCGGCCATTGCGAAAATCGAGCGCGCATCAGCGGCGCGCATGCTGTTGGCGGGCAGATGCACCCCATGGGCCCCGCAGGCGATGGCCACATCGACGCGCGAGTTGATCAGCAGGCGCGTGGGCGAATCCGCCGGGATGCGGGCTTTCGCTTCTTCGGCAAGCCGATGCAGCGCCCGCGGGGTGAGGTCTTTTTCTCTTAGCTGAATGTAGTCCACGCCGGCCGCGGCGCATTCGGCGATTTTTGCCAGCACCCGTTGATGCTGCTCTTGAGCGTCACCGGGAAACTGGCGGCGGTCTGTGATGTAGTAAAGATGCACGATGGGCGCCGGTATTGGTGAGGTCCTATTTGGATGCCGTCCGGCGATCGGAATACTCCTCCAGGCGCTTCTTGTAGAGCAAAAGCACGCTCGGACCGAAAGACAACAACATAATCGCGATCCCGGCGGAGATCCCGAAGCTGGTGGCTACCGGCGCAGAGCAATCATGCCGGCGGCGCACAATGACATGAGCAGGCACGGCCACCAGAAGTTCCAGGACGCTGCCTTTCAGCAGCCAGGCGGCAGCCCGTGTGATCAGCGCGGTAGAATTCCGGCAGTACATATAAAACAGGATCGTCCACGCCGCCCACACGGTGCCCCAGCAGCCGAACACGTTGACCGCGCTATCCAAAAAACCATTCACAAATTTGTCGCCAAAAACGCTAAATCCTGTACACAGAACGACAGCGCCCGTCAGAATTGACAGCAACATCGCAGTAACCAGGCAGGAAACCAGTATATGGGCGCGCGGCTTAAGCCGTTTCCATGAGGTATCGACGGACAAGAAGAGGAGCAGCGCTTGGCTGGCCAGAATGATGCCAATCGGAATCCACGGGGCCCATGCCTTATAGGTATCCAGGAGATTACCGCTGGTGAGGTGGCCGGTAGCCAGAAATACTGCCCCCGGCGTCAACAGACCCAAAACGACCAGGACGTAAAACACGGTTATCACGGAGCCCCACTTACGCATGGTTCCTCCTTACAGTGGTCTTACGGCAGGGTCTTTGCAATCTCCGGCCCCTCTTCGGCGGCCGCCTTGGCCGTCTGCGGATCGAAGTGATATTTCATCAAACCTTCTTTCAGCGCTTCGAAGGCCTGTTCCGGTGTATCCGCAAAAGTGAAGAGACTCCTGTCTTCCGCGGATATAGCGCCGGAATCAACCAGCGCGCCCAGGTTGAGGACGCGGTTCCAGTACTCCGTGCCATAGACGATCACGATGATCTTCTTGGCCAGCTTCCGTGTCTGGGCCAGGGTCAGGATCTCAAACAACTCATCGAGGGTACCGAAGCCCCCGGGAAAGACCACCAGCGCCTTAGAGAGATAGGCGAACCAGTACTTCCGCATGAAGAAATAGTGAAACTCAAAATTGAGTTCCGGGGTGATGTAACGATTGGGCAACTGCTCGAAAGGCAGGCGGATGTTGAGGCCGATGGTCTTGCCCCCGGCTTCGCGGGCGCCGCGATTGGCCGCTTCCATGATGCCCGGTCCGCCACCGGAGGTAACCACGAAGCGATGGCGCTTGCCGGGCAAGGTAATGGTCCAGTCGGTCAGCATGTGGGCCAGGCGGCGGGCATCTTCGTAGTAGCGGGCCATCTGCACGGCGGCCTGAGCGCTCTTGATCGCTGCCTGCACCGTGTCTCCGCCGGGCACGGCCTGTGGATGTTCCGGAACCGCAGGTTTGGCAGGATCCGGCTTTTCCAGCAGGGTCAGCTTTTGCTCGGCCTCCGACAAGCTATCGAAGCGGGCGGAACCGAAGAACACCACGGTATCCTGGATCTTCTCGCGGCGGAAGCGGCCCAGGGGCTCCGAGTACTCGGCCAGGATGCGTAGGACGCGTCCATCAGGGCTATTCAGGAATTCGGGATTCAGGTAGGCCAGCGGCGACGCGTGGGGAACAAGGTCGGAGTCGTCAGGGACATTGGGAGTCTTATGGTTCGGCATTGGCTCTTTCAAGAACTACGGACACAAAAGTTTTGATCCTGCGCCGCCATCAACGGCGGTCGCGATAATGGATGGCTTCGGAAATACCCAGCCACACATCGAGAAAGCCCAGGCCCGAGATGGCGCCGCGCACAAAGCCATGATGCAGGAACGGGTGGAACGCGGGCCAGCGCGCCAGCAGCGCGTTGCTCGACCACAGTTCGCTCCACGGCAGCAGCACCATCACGATTCCCAGCCACATGCAGAAAACGACGTACACAACCAGGGAGAGCCGTTGCAGCCACACTGGCAGTTCCGCTGAAACCCCGGCTGGCGGCTGCTCAGGCAGATTTTCGAGATTGGCGGATGTCGTTTTCAAGATGTGCGTTGGCGTACCCGTGAACCTATGATTTTAGCGCTTTGATGCGGGTGGCGACGTCGCGGAAATCGATGTTAGTGCTGTAGACTTCCATGAAATTCGTCAACGCGGCCTTCCGGTCGCCCGACGCTTCATGGGCCGCTCCCAGGTCATAGTAAATTGAGCACCGGCTGTCCAGATCCAATCCGCTGGTCTTGAGCGCCCGTTCATACCACCGGACCGCTGCCTCCGGCACTCCTTTATCTACCAGACACTGTGCCAGCCACGTGTATGCCTGGATGGGTTGCGCAAAATCGCTGCCCCGGTCGAGGGCGTGGCAGACCTTCTGTAGTTCTCCAATCGCCTCATCCAGCAGTCCCATTTCCTTGAAGGCAATCCCCAGATTGTAATGGGTTTCAGGATCTTCTTCGGTGGCTGCTTCGTCTTCCCCGATGTCATGCTGCAAGTCCGTCAGAATGTCACTGAGCGCCAACGCGGTTTCCGCATCCTGCATCTGACCGTTGGTTGAAGCAGCGGATGCCATGGCCGGCATTGGCCTGGGGGGAGCCGGGATTGAAGCCCGCGGTTGCGGCGCGGGCGGGTTCTGGGGCGCGATCGAAAAATCGCCACCCAGTGATTCTTCCAGATCGAGTACGAAGTTTGCCAGCACGTCTTCCGATGGCTCTTCCTGAGGCATGGGCGCCGGCGGACGCTTGGTTGCCGCCGCCGGTCTCGGCTCGGTCACCGGCGGCGCTGGAGCTTTTCCGGCCGGTGGCGCCTGAGCGATCTCGATCTCACCGAAGTCTTCGGAGAGGTCGAGCACCAGATCACCCAGGTCCGGCAGATCTTGCACACGTTCTATCGGCGGCGCCGGCGGCTGCGAGAGTGTTGGTGCTTGATGCTCCTCTTTGAGAGGGGCCCTCGCGGCAGGTGCTTCCTCAAGATGCACTTCTTCAAGATGTATTTCTTCAAGGTTTACGTCTTCAAGACCAACTTCTTCAAGCCGAACTTCTTCAAGACGTACTTCTTCAAGCCGCACTGTTTCAAAACGCGCTTCGTCAAGAGGCACTTCTTCAAGACGCATTTCTTCAACGGGTACTTCTTCGTGATGTTCTTCCCGGTGCGGGGCCGGAGCAGGCTCCGTGCGGTCCATGGCAGGCACAACGGCCTTGGGTGTGGGGACCGGAGCAGGCTTGCGGCCCAACGCCAGCAACTCTTCCGCCCTCGCCTGCGCCGCAGTGACTGCCAGGGAGAGTCTCTCCAGATCTGGATGGTTGGGTGCAATTTCGGCGAGATCGTTGATGGCTGAGTGGGCGATATCCCAGAATCCCTGGGAAATATAGAAATGGATCTCCTGCACCTTGTCGGCCACTACAGCCGGATCAGCGGCAGCCGCAGGCGCTGCCACGGCTTGGTGCGTCTCTTCTGCTGGTGGCGCGTCCACCATTTCCGGCCCCATGGCAATCATTTTTTCCCATTCGCCGGAAAGATCGATCTCCTCGGCGGGGGGCGGCGCCACAACCTCTTCCGGCGCTTGCATTACACCGGCGTTCGCAACGACTTCGAATCCATTCCAGCCCGCCATCTGTGCCGGGGCCGGCACTTCTTCTTGCGGCAGATGCGCCTCGGCTATTTCAGGCAAATCCATGGGCAGGTTCAGGTCGAACTCCTGGACCGTGGAAGTGTCGCTGGCAACTTGGATGGGCGGCATGGCCGGACGAGCCTCCACCGGCGGCTGCCGCAGTACCGGAGGTGGCGGCACTACAGACGGCGCGGCCCTGGCGGGCAGGCTGCTGGGGCCCGGGCTGTAGTTTTCCGCCGCCTCCGCATAGCGGGCGGATTCCTCCGCGTGTCCGAATTCAGCGTAAACTTCGCTCAGCAGCCGGCAACTGTGGGCCGCATCCTTAAAACGCTCGGCTTTGGCGTATAGCGTCGCCAACCGCTGGTTCAGATGCACGTCGCGGGGGGCCAGCGTCAGCGCCGCTTCCAGCGGCGCGATCGCTTTGGAAGGAACGTTATAGGAAACGAAAAGCTCAGAATCGGTAAGCGCCGCTTCGATCGCCCTTTCCACCGCCGGGGCATAGCTCTGCTGGAGCTCCGGCGCTTCATGCACCAACTCCTCGACCATAAAGGCCTGGGAGCCTTGTTCCGCGCTCAACGGCCGGTACATGGAGTCCTCACCCAGCTTGCTCTGCATCTGCCGGAAGTTCTGAAGATGAAGCGGATTCTCCGGCTCCAGCTCTCCCAGGCGCTTGTAGGTATCGCGCGCCTGGACAAAATCGCCGCTCTGCACATGGGCGTGCGCCAGCATCTCGATGACTTCATTCACATGGGAAGTGTCGCCGGCATCCTGCAACAGGCGCAGCATAATTTGCAGCGCTGGCGGACTGTTTTTGACTCTCCCGATCAGAGGATGCAAAACGTCGAGCAGCGCCGCCGGGCCGCGCGCCAGAAAACGTTCAGCATAGCGGCCATAGAACTTGAGCGCTTCTTCCCACTGCTGGTTTTGCAGATACCACTCCGCCACCGAGTTCACGCCGCCCATGTCTTGATGGTCAGCGAGCAGCTTATCGGCAATCTCTTCCACGCCTTCGAGGTTGCCGGTAATCAACTTCGCCCGCAGCAGAGTCCGCAGGGCATTGGGTTGTGCATCGAGGTTCGGAAGCTGCTCCAGATACTTGATGGCCGCGTCCGGGTTGCCGGCATCGGCAGCTACTGCGCCCCGCAGCAGCAGCGCGTTTACGTTGCTGGGATCCAGAGTCAGTACTTTGCCCAGGGCCTCGTCGGCGGCTTCGAACGAACTGCGCGCGTAAAGGGACTGGGCGGCCGAAAAATAAATACTGCGGGCCTCATCATTCTTGCCCAGCTTCATGTATAGATCGGCCAGCTTCGATTGCGTGACCGCATTTTCCGGGTCCAGCTCCAGCACCTTCTGCAGGATCTTGGCCGCCTGGTTGTTGTCGCCGGTCTTCAGCAGTTGATTGGCGACCTGCATGTAGTAGGTGCGGGCGTCGTTGAACAATCCCTGCTGCGTATAGAGCTCGGCCAGTTTGAGCGTGGTTTCGGCCGTGGGCGGCACCAGCTTGGTGAGCTTTTTGTAGATGGCGATGGCTTTGACGACAAAACCGTTCTGGGCGTATTGGTCGCCCACCCGCCGGAAATAATCCGCAGCCTTGTCGTTCTGGCCCACCCGCGCATACAGGTCGCCGATAGTATTCAGCACCGTCAGGTCTTTGGGGTCTTCGCGGATGACCTTCTCGTACTCAGTAATGGCGTTCTGCAGCTTGCCCTGCTGGACAAACTTTTCCGCCGAACTGAGCACTTTTGCTTTATTGAAGCCGAAGCCTATCGCCATAGAAAACCAGTGAAACGAAAGCCAGTTAAACCCCGCGAAAACGAAGACCCGCGTTTACCTGAGAGTAAACACTCACGCAAGGCAAATCTGGTCTAAGTATCACATTAATGCGGGCAGCGCCTAAGAGCAAGACTGTTTCCCCGTTTTTTATCAGGAAGTTACCCCTCCGAAGGGTTCGCGACTGTCGGTTTCAGAGGTTGGTTATTAAGTACTTGACAACCCGGCGACGCGGCGCGAAAGCAGCTCGCGGAGGCGACAAAAACGAATCCAAAACAAACTGAAGAAAATGCGCAGGGGGGCAGTAGAGTTCTCGCGCGCCGCCTGCCGTGTTTCCCAGCGCCGGCGTCCCCCAGGCTGTATACTGAAATCAAATATGCAGCTTGCATTCAAGAGGATCCTTCTTAAACTTTCTGGTGAAGCACTCGCTGGCGACAAGGGATTTGGTGTCGAGACCAGCCGTATTCATTCCATTGCCGCTGAAATCAAGGAAGTCCATGCACTGGGCGTGGATATCGCGCTGGTGGTGGGCGGCGGGAATTTTTTCCGGGGCGTGGCCGAGCAGGCCCGCGACATGGACCGTGTATCCGCCGACCACATGGGCATGCTGGCCACGGTGATCAATTCGCTGGCCCTGCAGGATGCGCTGGAAAAACAGGGCGTCGACACCCGCGTGATGTCGGCCCTCGAAATGCATCAGGTGGCCGAGCCCTTCATTCGCCGCCGCGCCATTCGTCATCTCGAAAAGGGCCGCGCAGTGATCTTTGCCGGCGGCACCGGCAATCCATATTTTTCCACGGATACCGCGGCTTCGCTGCGCGCCATGGAAATCAAGGCCGACGTGATCATGAAGGCCACCAAGGTCAACGGTATCTACGATGCCGACCCTAAGCTGGTGAGCGACGCCACTATGTTCAACACCATCAGCTATCTCGATGTGCTTAAACGCGGCCTGCGCGTTATGGATGCCACCGCCATCTCCCTCTGCCAGGAAAACAACCTGCCCATTATGGTCTTCAATCTCAATGTCCACGGAAATATCAAGCGCGTGGTGATGGGTGAGAGGATAGGGTCGCTCGTGTCAGCTTGAGGTTGGATCGATCTTTCTGGATCGGGCGATCTGATGATCGGGAAGTCGGCGCTGGCGCTATCGTTTTACTGAAGGCTGGCAAATTTCAAAGCTGGCGACATTCTCTTCGGAAGAGAAACAAAGCATTTCTTCGAAGCTTCCGCACCCACGTTGATCGTTGATCCGATCGCCAGATCATCAGATCACCAGATTTACCTCACCCGATCTACTTCGGTTGCGGCTTCAGCGGGACCCAAGTCACTCCGCCATCCTGGCTGATGAAGGTCTGGTCATTCGAGGTTTTGACCTGTACATCGCCTCCACCGATCTGGATATCGGTGATATCGCCGGTCACCACGTCTCCGAGTTTGAGCTTTTTCCAGTCTACGCCGCCGTTCCAGGAGTGAATCAGGGTCATGTGATTGCCTCCGGCCCACACGTCATGGCCTTCGGACACCACTACTTTAAAGAGCAAGCTGTCCTTTTGCGGATAGGCCTCATGCCACATCGCCAGGTCCGCCGATTTGATCAGCTTGCCGTCGGGGGAGATGCTCCAGTGCAGGCGTTCCGCCGGGGCCGCCGGGGCCCTTTCCATCAGGGCCATCCCACTGTTGGGCCGGCTCGATAAGGCAGCCGCCAGCTTGTCTTTACCCACCGAAAGCGCTTTGACGGGGGCCCGGAACACTCGAATGGTCGCCAGACTGTCGGTGGATGCCCGGTACACCGCCGACTCTTTCTTTCTGCTCTCGTCGTTCTTGCCGTTTTTGTCATTGTCGAAAGCCACGGCGAAGGAGCTTTTTGCAATGCCCTCAGATGTAATCGGAATGCTTCGCACCACGAAGCCCGTTTCTGAAGCCCCCTCGGTTACCGGCCTGGGTGCAGGGGCTGACACCAGATCTGCTTCCCTGCCGCCTGCGAAGGGCAAGGGCGGCGCAATTGATTTGGCATTCATATCGGCGCCCGAAAGTCCGTTCATGCTGGCCCCGGCTGCGCCTCGCACCAACTGGCTTGAGTTCCTGCTCTGAAAGGGGGTGCGGGTCTCCGCCTCCAGGGCGATGGCAGAATGAGAAGTGATCGCGAACCTGTCAGGTAGCGAATCCGCGCGGACGGCCCTCGCGTTTGCTTGGGCCGCAGGCGGCGGAACCACGGGCCGGCCTGTTGCCACGCTGGGGTTGGTAGTGGCAGTGGGCTGCTTCGACGCTGCGGGCGTGGCTTCGTCTGCCGTGGAAGCGCTGGGAATCTGCTTCAGGTCGCCAGCAGCAACTTCATTGCGGACCGCGCCTTCATTGCGGGCCGCAGATGGAACAAAACCGGCAGGCTTCCACGGTTTCTCGATCACCAGTGTAGCGCCCACAGCTACGGTGGCGGCCACCGCCGCCCAGCGCCACATTGGAAGCCAAGACATTGGAAGCCAAGACATTGGAAGCCAAGACACTGGAAGCCAAGGCGACCGCCCTGGCAGCCGGACGGCCGCCGGCTGCACTTGAATTTCGGGCAAACTCAGGGCCACAACCTCCCGGCAATAGAAACATGCGGCCAGATGCCGCACCATATCGGCCTGCTCCGCCGGGGAGAGGCTGCGCTCGACGTAAGCCGTCAGCAGATCAGCGTCAGGGTGCAGGTGAGGATCCGGTTCATTCCCCAGCCTCTGCCGCAACGAATTTGATATACCCAACGTCACTTAATTAGAACCCTTATCTTCTTGGAACGTCGCAGGACGGTTTTCTTGCAGCCTACTTCGCAAATCCGTCCCAATAAATCGCACATCGGCTTCCATGGCCTCTTCGGCCTGCCCCCGGTTCATCCCCCGCGCCTGAAGCCCGGTAATGACCTGTTTGCGGATTGTTTTCAATAACTTATCCAGCCTGCGGCTGATCGTCGATTCGTGGACCCCCACCAATCTACCGATTTCCGTAAGTGTGCGCTTATCCAGGTAATAGGCAGCCAGAATGAGGCGGTCGTCGGAAGGCAGCCCACTTACAGCATCATCGGTGGCCTCACCCAGACGCCCATCCGACAGGGAAGAGGCCGTGAATGGGTGCTCCGCAACAAACTGTACTCCTGATTGGCCTTCTTCATCAAGACTGACCAGCCGTTTCTGTTTCCGGTAGCGGTTCACGAATTCCTGCACCATCACGGTGCGCAACCAGCCTTCGAGCGACCCCCGGCCCATGTAAAGATTGAGGCGCGAGACCCGCTGGCCGTCCCTTTCCGACATGCCGTAGAGATCGGCATAGATCGAATCAGCCAGCTCCCGGCCTTGGGAATCTTCCTTGGTAATGCCCCTGGCTATGTCATAGAGCTTTTCCCGGAAGCGCGTCAGGAAATCTTCCCATGCCTGCTCGTGCCCGTTTGCGCATCCCCGGGCCAGGGCCAGTTCTTCCACCTTTAATTCCTGCCACAGCTTCAACTTTTGCTGAGAAGCGCCGCCAGGAGCGTACTTACAGGCAATTTGCTCCAGCACCGTTTCAAACGAGCCTAGGGTGAAACCATAGCGCGCACCCCCGCTCCGTTCAAAAAGCTCCAGAAGAGCGTTCGCTTCGGCCTGCAGCGGCTTATTCACGGGGCCCATGTCTATGCACGGATAGTATCAATTTTTGATGCAAGAAGTCTTCAACGGCGCGTTCCTTGACTGAGGGGAAGGTGTCTTATGAAGATAGTCATGTTTCTGGGAGCATGTCTCTCGATTCTGGGGATGGTATGGTCGGCTGCGCCCGCGTCTGCCTATGGCAACGATGTGAGTGACAGAGAGTATAAAGTCCTCGCGCCCATTACCCACGGCAACCTCACGATCTTTCCGGTAGTAGCGGTAAAGACCCACGACGCCAGCGGCTTTCTCACCCTGGACGAAGGCATACGCTCCGGTGAAGTGACGGTCACCGAAGTTGGCAAGGTCATTCCTATGGTGCGCCGCACGCCCGTCCGGCCATCCGGTGGCGCGCAGGTAAACAGCCTGGTGCTGATCAACAACTCGAAACGCCCTTTGATCCTTCTTGCGGGCGAAGTGGTGACCGGGGGCAAACAGGACCGCATTGTAGGCAGAGACCGCCTGGTTCCGGCCGAAAGCGATCCGGTCGATCTCTCGGTCTTCTGCGTCGAACACGGCCGATGGGCAGAAACGTCTTCCAAGTTCGACACCCACGCCAACGCCATGGCCAAACCCAGCATTCGTAAAAGCGCCATGGCCGACAACAGCCAACAGAAGGTCTGGGACGAAGTCGGCCGCTCGAACCAGGCCGTATCTGACCAGCTTGCCTACGCTCACAGAAATAGCCCTGGAGCGTCCAACACCGTCGAGGTCACCGGCGCCCAGATGGAAATCGCCACCACGTCTTCCTACGCTAAAGTCATGGAAAACAAGGTTGTCCGGGGCCAGGTGGAAGCTATGATCGAGCCCATCCAAAAATCATTTGACAGTGTAATCAAGCAGTTACGCGACCAGAACGCTGTCGGAGTCGTAGTAGCGGTTAAGGGGCGCATCATCTGGGCCGATATCTTTTCCAGCAGCGCATTACTGAGCAAATATTGGGCGAAATTGCTGCCCTCGTATGCCGCGGAAGCGCTGACGGTGCCGGGAGAACAGACCGAAGTTTCCGCCAAGTCGGCACAGGAATGGGTCAATCAATGGCAGGCCCGGCACGAAGTGACGGAAACCGAACCGGGGCTCTACAAACAGACGGAAATGACGGGTGAGAAATTCAAGGCCTTCCAGCTCACGTCGCTCCTGCCAAAACAGGGCTTCGACCTGCATCTGAGCAAGATGGCGGAATGAACTTTGCGCGCGGGGTTTCCGTAAAGATCTGTCAGGGGCAGTTCTTGCAGCTCAATTACTTTCGTGCCGTTACCAAGGTTCGATTAAATGTTTTTTTTATGCAACAAAAACCGCTGCAAATGTGTCTAATGTTGTAACAGAGGTAGCAGGTATGAGGGTTGGAGGTGACTTTATGGGAGAGAAATTTTCAGTAGCCGAAGTTGCCGCGCTTCGAAACGAGTTACTGCAAGGTGGGCTGGATTCCTTCCAGACCGCCGAGTTGCTCAAAATGTTTCTGACCGGCCGCGGTTATGGCATCTCGCCGGAATCGGCGCTCGACGCCGCTGGCCGCATCGATGGTACCGGCTGGGACGTTGAGTCTCTGCATAAGGAATTAGAAAGTTTGGCCTTAGTGATGTAACGCCACGTGATGTAACCGCATCACGAAGCGCACGAAAGCCGGGCCAACCAGCCCGGCTTTCGTGTCTCTGGCGAACGGGAAAAACAATAGCGTATTTGGTATTCGGTACTTGGTAGTTGATTTCAGGAAGGTCACGGTTTTTCCAGATTCAGCAATCCGATCGGCCCCGCAATACCGAATACCGATTACCAAATACCTGTTGTTTCGTTTTCCTCATAGCAGGACGTTGTCGATGAGCCTGGTCGTGCCTACATAAGCAGCCACCGCCACCAGCGCGCCCGGTTTTACTTCCGGCAGCGGATCCAGTGTTTCCC
Organism: Saccharimonadales bacterium (SeqCode); assembly: GCA_035568495.1. Classification (GTDB taxonomy): domain Bacteria; phylum Acidobacteriota; class Terriglobia; order Terriglobales; family Acidobacteriaceae; genus Angelobacter. Next base: position 15,926 of record DATMNZ010000009.1, read on the forward strand.
AATCCACGATCTCGAAATAATCAAGATGCACATCCGGTTCCCGTGCCATCTCTTCCTTGCCTGTAGCCAGCAACCTGGCTGCGCAACGCTCGCCGCTGGCGGCCAGACGGTCCACCTGCTGAAGCGACCGGTGTAATATCAGCGCCTGTTGACGTTGCGCCGGATCGAGATAGATATTGCGGGAACTCATGGCCAGGCCATCGGCCTCGCGCACAATCGGGCCCGCTACGATGACCACGTCCATGTGCAGGTCGCGCACCATGCGGCGGATGATCGCCACCTGCGCTCCATCCTTTTGGCCGAAAAATGCCAGGTCGGGCTGCACGATATTGAAGAGCTTGGCCACTACGGTGGTCACGCCGCGAAAATGCCCCGGACGAGATCGCCCATCCAGCTTGGCGGTCAGCCCTTCGACCGTGACCCATGTGGTTGCATCCGCCGCGTAAATTTCTTCCACCGCCGGAAAGAAAACATAGTCGGCGCCTTCGGCGGCCAGCATCGCGGAATCCTTCTCAAACGTACGCGGATATCGGGAAAAATCTTCATTCGGCCCAAACTGCGCCGGATTCACGAAGATCGAAACCACTACCATGTCGCACTGTGCGCGCGCCAGACGCACCAGCGAGAGATGCCCTTCATGCAGAGCGCCCATGGTCGGCACAAATCCCAGCCGCCGCCCCGTCCGGCGGGCGGCCTTGCTCAGCGTGGTCATTTCGGTGGCGGAGGTGATGGTGTGCATAAGTGGCTGCTGGCGGCTAGCTGCTGGCGGCTAGCCTTTAGCTCTTAGCCCTTAGCCCTTAGCCCTTCCGGTTGCCGCGGATCAACGCGCTCAGAGGGCAAGGGCTGAGGCCGCAGATGCGCAACGGCTGCTTGACTAAAGGCTAATGGCTAATGGCTAACGGCTAAGAGTTAATGGCTAGCAGCTAGCCGCCAGCACCCTCCTCACCGCGAACACGCCTTCATCTGCTTCCTCAAGCGGATGGCTTCGAGTTCCTCGCGAGTCTCCTTGGGCAGGTGATAGGATTCCTCATCCGATGGATAGCTGCCGGTTTCCACGTCGGTCTTGAACTGCTGCAAAGCATCCCGAATCAGGGCTGCGGCGTCGGCATACCGGCGGACGAACTTGGCTGCCGGAGCAAACGTGAGGTTCAGGATGTCATGAAAGACCAGCACCTGGCCGCCACATTCCGGGCCGGCGCCGATGCCGATCGTAGGCACAGAGACTTCCTGTGTGATCATGGCTGCCACTTCCCGCGGCAGGCCTTCCAGCACCATGCAAAAAACCCCGGCGCGGTCGAGGGCCAACGCGTCTTTCATGAGATGCTCAATGCCTGAGAGATCTTTGCCCTGCACCTTGTAGCCGCCCATAAGGTGCAGCGATTGCGGAGTGAGGCCGATGTGGCCCATCACCGGAATTTCAGCGTCGAGCACTCGCTTTACCAGTTCGACGCGCTTCTGGCCGCCTTCCAACTTCACCGCTTCCGCGCCGCTTTCTTTGACAAAACGCACCGCGTTGCGCACGCCTTCCTGCAAGTCGTTGTGATAGGCCCCGAAAGGCATGTCGGCGATGACCAGCGCCGATTTCACCGCGCGGCGCACCGCCCGCGTGTGGTGCATCATCTCTTCCATGGTTACCGGAAGGGTATTGTCATAACCGAGGACCACCTGGGCCAGAGAATCGCCCACCAGAATCATGTCGATGCCGGCTTCATCCACCAGGCGCGAAGTGGCATAGTCATAAGCGGTCATGCAGGTGATAGGCTCACGCCGCTGTTTCTTTTCCTGAATGTTATGGATTGTGACCTTAGGGCGCAGACGCGCCATGTGCCCTTCGCCAAACGAAGTAAGACTCATTTCCCCTCCAGTGCAGTTCGGGAAACTCCCGATACCACCTGTTCGCCGGGCATTTGAGGATGCCAGACACGGGCTATTCTAGTCCTGGCGGCGGGAAATGCAACGGAAAAACTGATTGCCATAATTGCCAAAATCGCCGGAATTGCCAAAAATTGCTAAGAACTTCCGAGTTTCAATTCCCCGATTACCCGATTTTGGCAATTACCAATCTGGAATTTACCTTACCCCTCAGTACTTCCGGCCAGCGGCAGGAAGTACTGCGTTCCCCTGATCGGCTCGCTGACCCGGCGCAGCAGCTCCTGCAGGTCGGAATGGCGCTCTACGAAATCGATGTCGTTGGTATTGACCACCAGCAGGTCGGACGAAGTGTAATGAAAGAAGAAGTGCTCATAGGCCCTGACCACTTCTTCGATGTAATCGTCGCTGACTGCCATTTCCGCCGGGGCGTTTTTCTTGCGCAGCCGCTTCTTGAGCACTTCGGGCGAGGCCTGCAGATAGATCACCAGGTCCGGAATCGGCAACTGGTCGCGGAAGTGCTGGTAATAGAGGTCGTAGATTTCCAGCTCCGCGTCCGTGAGGTTGATGCAGGCGAAAATCTTGTCCTTTTCGAAGATATAGTCGGCCACTACGGTCTTGCGCGAGTTCGGCCCGACTTCCAGCCGGTGCAATTGCTCGAAGCGCCTGACCAGAAAGGCGAACTGTGCCTGGAATCCGGCGCCCCGTTCACCTTCGTAAAACGCCCGCAAAAAAGGGTTCTGTTCCAGCTCCATCACCCGCTGGGCGTTCAGCCGATCGGCAATGATGCCGGCCAGCGTGCTTTTGCCGACGCGAATGGGGCCTTCAACTGCTATATACCGGGGTGGTTCGAAAAGCTTTGCCATGGGACGTTATGAGGTGACTGGCGGCAGCATATATCCTCGGACGCTCGGATGCAACAGGCACGAAATCTGGTGATCGGGTGATCTGATGATCGGGTGATCGGCTCTGGAATATGGGCTGCACTCGTACACTGGGTAAATCGGTTACTTGAACTGCATAGAGCTTTCAATGCACGCAAGAATCCGGTAGTTTTGTGATTGGGTAACCGCGATGTGTCGGGTGAACTCAGATCACCCGATCAGCCGATCACCCGATCACCCGATGATCCAAGTAATTTCCATCATCGTCTCTGCTGCGGCCGCTGCGGCCGCCTACGCCGGCTACGCCTCCATGTCTCCGGGGACCCAGCTTTACGGACGCACCCGGACGCGCGGGCGCAACCCGCAGCAGATTGCCCTGACCTACGACGACGGCCCTAACGATCCGCACACGCTTCGGTTGCTGGAAGTGCTGGCCCGGCACGACGCGCGGGCTACATTCTTCTTGATCGGGCGATACGTCCGGCAGCGGCCCGATATTGTGCGCGCCATCCGCGATGCGGGACACGCCATCGGCAACCATACATACAGCCATCCCAACCTGGCACTGGTTTCGCCGGCGCGCCTGTGCCGGGAGCTCGAAGACTGTCACAAAGCGTTGCAGGATGCGATCGGCGACTACCAGCCGCTGTTTCGTCCGCCGTTTGGCGGCAAGCGGCCCGATGTCTTGCGGGCCGCCCGCCGCATGGGCCTGGAGCCGGTCATGTGGTCGGTCACCGCCTACGATTGGAGCGCGAAATCCTCCGACAGTATCGTCGGCCACGCCACCCGGCAAATGGGACCTCGAGACGGGAAGCAAGGAGAAATCATTCTGTTGCACGACGGCGGCCATCTGGAATTCGGCGCAGACCGCAGCCACACCGTCGAGGCCACACGCCGCCTGCTGGAGAAATACTCAGCGGAAGGCAAACGCTTCGTGGCGATTCCCGATCTGGAGTAGAGCAAGGGCCCGCCACGGAGGCACGGAGAAAAGCAAGAGCGGGTGGTTGGTACTTGGTATTCGGTATTTGGTACTTGTCTTGATTTTTTATAACGAATAACCGTCGCCCAACTCCAAGAGGCGGGACCAGGAGTAAATACCGAATACCAAGTACCAACTACCTCTTTCCTTGTTAAGAAATCTGTTCGAGCCATTCAGCGCAGGCCTGCAACGCATTGTCACAGACCATCTTGTGCCGTAGTTTCTTGTCGCGTATGCGCTTGCGGATGTTCTCGTCGAGTTGCGGCAGCAGGTCAAAAGTAATGTTGGCGGGCTGAAAGTTCCGGCCCTCCGCGTGACATATGTAGTTGACCAGAGACCCCAGGGCCGTGGCCCGTGGTGGCGGAACCGCCTCCATACCCTTCACCCGGCGGGCCACGTTGATTCCAGCCAGCAGGCCGGTGGCGATCGATTCGGTGTAGCCTTCCACGCCGGAAATCTGCCCGGCAAAAAAGATGTTGCCATGCCCTTTCATGTTCAGTTCTTCCGTGAGCAGGGCCGGCGCGTGGATATATGTGTTGCGGTGGATCTGTCCGTAACGCAGGACCTTGGCGTTTTCGAGGCCGGGAACCAGGCGCAGGATACGGGCCTGATCTCCATACTTCAGATGGTTCTGGAAGCCCACCAGATTGTAAGAATCGGCGCGCAGGTTTTCCTGGCGAAGTTGCACCACCGCCCACGGCATCCGGCCGGTGCGCGGGTCGATCAAGCCCACGGGCTTCATGGGGCCAAAGCGCAGGGTGTCGCGTCCGCGGCGCGCAATTTCTTCAATCGGCAGGCAACTTTCAAAATAATTAAGCTTCTCCCAGTCATGGCCGTCGACGGATTGCGCCTCCAGCAGCGCATCGTAGAAGCGGTCATACTCCTCTTTCGTAAACGGACAGTTGATGTAGTCAGCCGTGCCTTTGTCGTAACGGGCGGCCATGTAGACACGGGACATATCGATGGAATCCGCTTCTACGATGGGGCTGATGGAATCGTAGAAAAAAAGATGCTCGCTGCCGGAAAGCCGCGCGACCTCGCCTGACAGGCCATCCGAAGTCAGCGGCCCGGTAGCGATCACCGTGATGTGGTTGGAATCCAGTTCCATTTCATCGATGCGTGTGACTTCTTCACGTACCACGCGGATCAGCGGCTCGCGGGAGATCGTCTCCGTCACCTTTGCAGAGAAAGCGGCGCGATCCACGGCCAGCGCGTGTCCGGCGGGCACCTGCGCCGCGCGCGCCAATTCCAGCAGCAACGACCCGGCCCGCCGCATTTCTTCCTTTAGCAGCCAGGGGGCGGTATTTTCCGTTTCAGATTTGAGGGAGTTCGAGCAGACCAGCTCCGCAAACTGGTCCGTCTGGTGCGCCGGGGTGTTCTTCACCGGACGCATTTCATACAGCTCAACCTCAAGGCCCCGGCGTGCGCACTGCCAGGCCGCTTCGCATCCGGCGAGGCCGGCGCCGATGATTGTGATTTTCACTGCGGCTCCCCGGCGAGTTGACGCAGCGCCAGACCGGCCAGGCACACGTTCTTCCATTCATTGATGGTCGCATTGCGCATGGAAAGCATTTTAGGTTTCTTTCCTAATTCGCGTGCATTCGCGTTAATTCGCGGCCAAGTGCCTTTCGCTGAGACCGGGTAGCCGTTGTGTTTCAAGATTTTGCTTTTCTCCGTATTGCTATCTCCGAGTTTCTTTTTTCTTGCGAAAATTCTCAGCCCAATCCGCGTTCATCTGCGCAGATCCGCGGTAGGTTTCGTTTTTATCAGTATTGATCAGTGCTTCTATCGGTGTTCATCGGTGGTGTGATTTTTGGTTACGGTTACGTCGCACTCAAAGAATCACCCTCTCATCCCCCACGCGCCGGGTCACCCGCTCGCGGTCGAGATATTCGAGCAGTGGGATCGCGTACTTCCGCGAGACGCCGGTGAGGTCCTTGAACTTGGCGACATCGATCTTCGGCGATTGGGCTTTGTAGCTGGCCAGTATCTGTCTCAGGCCCGCGAGCGCGCTCTGGTGGAACACCAAGTCGTCGGCCAGCTTCACCAGCACGCGGTCGCGCAACAGCAGGGTCACCAGCTTTTGCGCCCGGTTCTTGTCGATGGGCAGCTTGCCCAACACATCGAACATGGCGGGCACTTTGAGTCCGGCGGAAGCGAAGGCCTTCTCGATGTCGCCTTTGGCTTTGGCTTCATCGTCTTTGAGCTCCACGCCGCGTCCTGCTAGACGCACCTGTTCTCCGGTGGCTTCAGCTTTTTTGTCACGCGCCAACTGGGCCAGCAGCGCTTCCAGAACTTCCGGACGCACTCCCAGCTTCTCCCGTAGTTCCTCTTTGCTAATTCCGGCCACCAGCGGATTGGCCTTATGAAACGCATCGAGAACCGCGATGATGCGCGCCAGGGCCTTGGTGAAGGCCTCGGCGGCCACCAGCAGTTCACCGGCCTGCAAGACCTTCTTCTGTTGCAGCAGGGCCGCGATCAGAGGTTGTAACATGCTCTTCTTGGCGCCGGTTTCCCGCACCACGCCTGCCAGCGAAAGCCCTTCGGGGCCTTGGCGCAGGATGCGGGCCAGCACCACTTCCGGCAGCGAGCCGCCAGCCAGCGTATTCAAAAACGCGATGACCGCGTCTTTTTTCTGCCGGCGATGCGGGAAGGCATCGAGCACCACCGCGCCGCCGATGGTGATCACCGGAGAAAACTGCCGGAGAATGCAACGGTCGCCGGGCAGCAGCAGCATTGGAGCGTCCGTCCGCAGTTGGGCGAAGGCCGATTCTCCCGGCTTGAGGCTGTTGCCTTCGTGCAGCATGACCTCGGCGATCGTTTCCGACGCGAACACGTGCAGATGGACCCGCGCCCGGTTCTTCAACGGTTTGGCGTCATGCAGCAGCGATATGCGGACGTCAATCTTCTGCGTCAGCTCCAAAATTCCGGGGGTGGCCAGCGTCATGCCTCGCGCCAGCTCTTCGACCGCCACGCCCGCCAGATTCAGAGCGGTACGCTGGCCGGCAATGGCTTTCTCTGAGCTGCTGCCGTGGACCTGCACGCCCCGGATGCGAATCCGCTGGCGCGTGGGAAACACCTCGACCTCGTCTTCTTTCTGTACCTTGCCGGCGATCAATGTTCCCGTTACCACCGTGCCAAAGCCTTTCATCACGAACACACGGTCAATGGGCAGCCGCAGCAGTGCTTCGGTATCACGCGCCGGAATCTCCCCGGCCAGCCGCGCGATCTCTTTCTTCAACTCTTCGAGACCGGCGCCCGCGAGGGCGCTGACCGCCAAGATGGAAGAGCGGCCGGCATCGAGAAAAGATCCGCGCACGAATTCTTCGATTTCCATGCGCGCTACGCTGAGCGTATCTTCATCCACCAGGTCGGCTTTGGTGATCACCGTGATGCCGCGCGGAATCGAGAGCAGCCGGCAGATTTCAAAATGTTCGCGGGTCTGGGGCATGATCGATTCATCGGCGGCCACCACCAGCAGCACCAGGTCGATGCCACCCACCCCGGCCAGCATGTTGCGGACGAACCGCTCGTGTCCGGGAACGTCGATGAAGCCGAAGCGCAGCTTCTCTCCACTGTCCGCCATGAGTTCCATGTGGGCAAAGCCCAGATCGATGGTGATGCCCCGCCGCTTTTCTTCTTCCAGACGGTCGGTATCGATTCCGGTCAGGGCGCGGACTAGCGCGGTCTTGCCATGATCGATGTGTCCGGCGGTGCCGATGATGATCGATTTCATCGTTCTTCAGTTTAGCAGGGGGCACTTAGCCGTCAGCACTCAGCACTCAGCCCTGAAACAGATTGGTAATTGCCAAAATTGGTAATCGGGTAATTGAAGAACAATCTTTGGCCGCTGATTTCCGCAGATGAACGCTGATAAGCCTTTCAATGCAAGTTGGTGGACGCCGGGGTCGCCTTACAATTCCCCGATTACCAATTTTGGCAATTACCAATCTGTTTCAGGGCTGAATGCTAATTGCTGAGTGCTGATTGCTTGTCTTTCATGCGAAAATAGAGCTTCCACCATGTCTACCGCCCCCGCTTCTGCCATTACGCCTGCCATTATTGAAGAGCACGGCATCACGCCTGAAGAATACAAGAAGATAAAAAGCGCCTTGGGCCGCGAGCCTTCGTTGACCGAACTGGGTATCTTCAGCGTCATGTGGAGCGAGCACTGCTCTTACAAGTCGTCGCGTGTCCATCTGAGGCGCCTGCCTACGCGCAGCAAGCTGGTGGTGCAGGGGCCGGGAGAAAATGCCGGCATCATCGACATCGGTGACGGATGGGCCTGCGCTTTCAAGATCGAGTCCCACAACCATCCTTCATTCATCGAGCCGTTTCAGGGCGCGGCCACCGGGGTCGGCGGAATTCTGCGCGATATCTTCACCATGGGCGCGCGTCCGCTGGCGGTGATGGATTCGTTGCGCTTCGGCCCGGTGACTTCGGGGAAGGCCGCCGACCGGGCCACTGTACACCGCAACCACTCGATTGTCGATGGAGTGGTCGGCGGCATCGCTTCCTACGCCAACTGCTTTGGCGTGCCCAACCTGGGAGGAGAGACCCGCTTCGAGCCCTGCTACTCGCAAAACCCGCTGGTCAATGCGTTTGCCCTGGGCTTGGTGCGCCGCGACCAGATCTTCTATGCCAAGGCCGCCGGGGAGGGCAATCCTGTGATCTACGTGGGGGCCAAGACCGGGCGCGATGGCATCCATGGGGCCACCATGGCCAGCGAGGAATTTACCGAGGGTTCCGAACAGAAGCGGCCCAACGTTCAGGTGGGCGATCCTTTCCTGGAAAAGCTGTTGCTCGAAGCTTGCCTCGAAGCCATGCAGACCGGCGCCGTGGTCGGCATACAGGATATGGGCGCCGCCGGCCTTACATGCTCCACCTGCGAGATGGGAGCGCGCGGCGGCGTGGGTATTGAGATCGAGCTCGATCTCGTACCGCAACGCGAAAGCGGCATGAATGCTTACGAGATCATGTTGAGCGAATCCCAGGAGCGCATGTTGCTGGTGGCCGAAAGCGGACGCGAGCAGGAAATCTTCCAGGTCTTCGAGAAGTGGGGCCTCGATGCCGTGGTGATCGGCAAAGTCACCAGCGGCGGACGCCTGCGCGTGCGCGAGCATGGCCAGCTCGTAGCCGACATCCCCAACACCGCGCTCACCGACGATGCTCCTCTTTATCAGCGGCCAATCAAGACCTGGGAATCACCGGCGCCCAAGTTGAAGCCGGGCAAGGTCCAGTTCAAAGGCCAGGGAGATTTCACCGCCGAGCTAAAACGCCTGCTGGCCTCGCCTAACATCTGTTCCAAGCGCTGGATTTTCGAGCAATACGATTCCATGGTGCAATCGAACACCGTGGAAGGGCCGGGCGCCGACGCCGGGGTCATGCGCATCAAAGGCTCGAAGCGGGCCCTCGCCATGTCGCTCGACGGCAACGGACGCTGGTGCTGGCTCGATCCCAAGCTGGGCGCCATTCATGCTGTGAGTGAAGCGGCCCGCAACGTCTCCTGCACCGGGGCCTTGCCGGTAGCGGCCACCAACTGCCTGAACTTCGGCAATCCGGAAAAGCCCGAGATCATGGGCCAGTTCTCGGCCGTGGTCGATGGACTAACTGCCGCCTGCGAAGCCCTCGAGACTCCCATCACCGGAGGCAATGTAAGCCTCTACAACGAGACACTGGGCGAAGGAATTTACCCCACGCCTGTGGTGGGCGTGGTGGGGATTCTCGAAAATATCGACGATGCCATGACCTTCCATTTTCGCGGTCCTGGGCGGGAGATCTTCCTGCTGAGCGCGAATACTGAGCAACGTGCGGACGCTGCCGAAACCGAATTTGGTTCTTCCGAATACGCCTGTCATCTGCTGGGTGAAATCTGGGGTGTGCCGCCGCAGCTCGATCTCAAGCAGGAAGCCGCATTGCAAAAGTGCCTGCGGGCGTTGATTGCCGCCCACGAAATCGAATCGGCCCATGATTGCTCCGAAGGCGGATTGGCTGTGGCCCTGGCGGAATCGGCGTTTGTCGGCGGCGTGGGCGCGGAGATTGCGTTGAAAGCCGAGGGCCTGTTTCCGGAAGCCCTGCTGTTTGGTGAAGAAGCCAGCCGGATCGTGATAAGTTGCAGCCCCGAAAAGGGCAAACTCGTGCTCCAGAGAGCGGTACAATGGGGTATCAGGGTCGAGCGGATCGGCGAGACCACGTCCTCTGGAAATCTGGTGATGAGCATTGACGGCCGTCAGGCAGTGGCCACCCCGGTGTCGGAACTGAAGCAAGTCTGGGACACTGCGTTGGTTGGGGCGTTGAGCGCGACGTAGAGGTTTATGTCTTACGACAAATTCAAAGACGAATGCGGCGTAGTGGCCATCCATAACCATCCTGAGGCTTCCAAGCTCGCCTATCTCGGTCTTCACCAGCTCCAGCATCGCGGACAGGAATCGGCCGGCATGGTCTCCGCCGATGGTGTGCGCATGTATCCCTACAAAGATATGGGCCTGGTGGTCGATATCTTTACCGAAGACGTGCTGGCCAAACTGCCGGGCACGCTGGCCATCGGCCACACCCGTTATTCCACCACCGGAGACTCGGCCTGGCTCAACGCGCAGCCCATCCTGGTCGATTGCAACAAGGGCATGATCGCCGTGGCCCACAACGGCAATCTGGTCAACGCGGCCGAGATCCGCGGCCGCCTGGAAGCCCACGGCTCGATCTTCCAGACCAGCAGCGATACCGAAGTCATCGTCCACCTGATCGCCCAGTCGAAAGAGCTGACGCTGCCGGACGCCATCTGCGATGCGCTACGGCGCATTGAAGGCGCGTTCTCGCTGGTGATCATGACCCGTGACCGCGTCTTCGCCGTGCGCGATCCGCGCGGCTTCCGCCCGCTCTCCATGGGACGCATCCGCAACGGCGGTGACGCCCAGAGTGACACGGTGGTGTTCGCCTCCGAGACTTGCGCCTTTGACCTCATCGGCGCAACCTACGAGCGCGACGTCAAGGCCGGCGAGCTGGTGATTGCCGGAAGCGAAGGCGTTTCTTCCCGCTTCTACGCCGCGGAAGCCAAGCAGTCGAGCTGCATCTTCGAACACGTATATTTTTCTCGTCCTGACAGCGTGATCTTTGGCCGCCCGGTGCAGGCCAGCCGTGAGGCCCTGGGCCGGCAACTGGCGCGCGAGACCGCCGTGGATGCCGACCTAGTCGTTCCCGTGCCCGATTCCGGCGTCACCGCCGCCATCGGCTACGCCGCCGAATCGGGCCTTCCCTTTCGCTTCGGGCTTATCCGCAATCATTACGTCGGCCGGACTTTCATCGAACCCGAGCAGCGCGTGCGCGACTTCGGAGTCAAGCTCAAGCTGAATCCCGTGCGCAGCATGCTGGCCGGGAAGCGCGTGGTGCTGATTGACGATTCGATTGTGCGCGGCACGACCAGCCGTAAGATCGTGCGCATGGTGCGCGATGCCGGGGCCACGGAAATCCATCTGCGTATTTCCTGCCCGCCCACCATTTCGCCTTGCTACTACGGCGTGGATACGCCGCAGAAAAGCCAGCTCATCGCCGCCAACAAATCCATCAGCGAAATCCGGGACTACATTGGCGCCGATTCGCTCGCCTATCTGTCGCTCGAAGGCCTGCGCGAGGCCTGTGGCGATGGCGAACTCACCACCTATTGCACTTCCTGCTATACCGGAAAATATCCTACGGATTTCATTCCCGTAGACCAGGTACAGCCGGTGGCGGTGGATAAGAAGTTGTAATTGGGCAAGCGCAGCCCAGTGACGCGATGCGCACTCCAGGTTGTTATCAGCGTTCATCAGCGAAAATCAGCGGCGAAACCATGGAAAAAGCCAAAGCGGTTTACTTCTCGCATATCGACTCACCCGTTGGCCGGCTGCTGATCGCGGCTACCGACGATGGTCTCCGCTACATTCACTTTGAAAATAGCAAAACGCCTAAACACCGGAAAGACGAAGCCTGGATCGAATCCGCCGAGAAAATAAAACCTTACGCCGATGAGCTGCGCGCCTATTTCAAAGGTGAGCTGCGCGCCTTCAAAAGCAAGCTCGACCTGGTGGGCACGGAATTCCAGAAGAAATGCTGGCGGGCGCTGACCCGCATTCCTTATGGCAAGACCTGTTCCTATGCCGATATTGCCCGCGAGGCAGGCAGTCCGCAGGCCTTTCGCGCCGTAGGCCAGGCCAACCACAACAATCCCATTCCCATCATTGTTCCCTGCCATCGCGTGATCGGCGCCAACGGCGCCCTGACCGGCTACGGCGGCGGGCTCCCTACCAAGGAAAAACTCCTGCGCCTCGAAGGCGTAGCCGAGTGGGGCCAGCGGACAATCTGGTAAAGCCAAATCCCACCAACTGCCGTGGCAGAACGCCTTGGTCGCGGCTTTCGTCAGGCTCTCGCGTTTCTACATTTGCGGTGATGCCAGTCCATTAGAGGAAGTCCCGCACCCGATGGGTGAAACTCCAGCAAGACTTTCCTCGTGCTGTGCCCCCACGGCCAGGGTCAAAGCTTTGGTTTTGATTGCACTGGCTTGTAAAATCATTTCATCGGGGATTTACGGTTCGTCATGTCCAATTTCAGCGAACAATTCGACGTGGTAGTGGTGGGCGCCGGACACGCCGGCTGCGAAGCCGCCATGGCGGCGGCCCGCATGGGCCTGAAGACCGCCCTGTTTACGCTGAACGCCGACCTCATCGCCCAGATGTCCTGCAACCCGGCGGTGGGCGGCATTGCCAAAGGACATCTGGTGCGGGAAGTCGATGCCCTCGGGGGCATCATGGGTGAAGTCACCGACGCCGTGGGCATCCAGTTCCGTCTGCTCAATACCTCACGCGGACCAGCCGTATGGTCCCCACGCGCCCAGTGCGACAAGCAGCAATACCGCATCAAAATGCGCGAGATGCTGGAAGGCCAGCCAAATCTGCATATCCGCCAGGCCGAGGTAGCGGAGCTGATTATCACCACCGATTCACCATACTCAGGGCAAACTCCGGCGCAGCGCAACCAGGCAGCAGCCGCCCCCTGCGTCACCGCCATCGCCCACACCGACACCACCGCACACGACACCGCTGACACAACCGTCAAAGAGCACGGCTTCAGCCGTGCGTCCAGCGCACCCTATGATTCTGGGGCTTTAGCCCCGGTTGTCCGCACAGCCCGCGGCATCAAACTCCGCGACGGACGCACCATTGGCGCCCAGGCGGTAATCGTCACCACCGGCACATTCCTCAACGGATTGATCCACTGCGGCGAACAGACATACCCTGCCGGACGCAGCGGCGAACCGCCTTCCCAGCTTCTGGGAGAATCTCTCAAGCTGCTGGGCCTCCGCGGATGCCGCCTCAAGACCGGCACGCCGCCCCGCCTCGACGGACGCAGCATCGACTGGTCGCGCTTCGAAGCCCAGCCCGGTGACGCCGATCCTACGCCCTTCAGCTTCCGCACCCGCAAGATCACGCAGAAGCAGGTGCCTTGTTACATCGCCTTCACCACCGCCGAGACCCATCGCATCATCAGCGAGAACGTCCACCGGTCGCCGATGTATTCCGGGCAGATACAGAGCATTGGTCCGCGCTATTGCCCCAGCATAGAAGATAAGATCGTCAAGTTTCCCGATAAGACCACACACCAGCTATTTCTCGAACCGGAAGGGCTGAACACGCACGAGATTTATGTCAACGGCATGAGCACCTCCATGCCGATTGACGTGCAGTTGGCGGTCATCAAGTCCATTCCCGGGCTCGAATCCGCGCAGATGCTGCGCCCCGGCTACGCTATCGAGTACGACTCCATCGATCCCACGGAGCTCGAACGCACGCTCGAAACCAAGAAGATCGACCGTCTGTTTCTTGCCGGACAGATCAACGGCACCTCCGGGTACGAAGAAGCCGCCTGCCAGGGCATCATGGCCGGCATCAACGCCGCACGCAAGATCAAGTGCGAGCCGCCTCTGGTGCTCGACCGCACCGAGGCCTACACGGCCATCCTGATCGACGACCTGATCAGCAAGGGCACCAACGAACCCTACCGCATGTTCACCTCGCGCGCTGAGTTCCGGCTGCACCTGCGCATCGACAACGCCGACCGCCGCCTCACCCCTCACGGACGCCGCATCGGCCTGATCGGCGATTGCGCGTGGCAGGAATACCTGGCCAAAGACCAGAGAGCGAAGAAGCTCGCCTCGCTGCTGGAAAAGACCAAAGTATCGTCAGACCTGCTGGAAAGAATTATCAACACCCGCCGCGAGCGGCTGGCCTCCTCATCGGATGAACCGCCGGCCGGCAGCGAGAGCACCCTCGGCAGCGCCATAGGTTCACCGCTGGCGCAACTGCTGCGCCGTCCGGAAATCGTAATAGAAGACTTCTCCCTGGCAATCTCCGCAGCCTATCCGGAATTCCTCGCCGAAATCGCGGCCTTTGCCGGTGAATCCGTCAATGGCCGTCTGTCAGCCGCCGCCCGCAACGAGATGAAGTCGGTCGAGACAGAGATCAAGTACTCTGGATATCTCGACCAGCAGAAGAAGTCTATCGAGCGGCTGAAGAAATCAGAACAGCGTGCCATCCCCGATTGGTTCGACTATTCGGCCGTCAGCGGACTCTCCCGCGAGATGAACGAAAAGCTACAGCGCGTGAGGCCGCAGACGATTGGCCAAGCCTCGCGGATTCCAGGGGTGACTCCGGCAGCGGTTTCGTTGATCAATGTCTATATCGAGATTCAAGGCCGGCGGTTGGCAGAGGCATCGAAGGTCGTATAAAAACTTAAGGAAATCGAGGCAGCGGGTCGCACGATCAAACCAGCCCCGGCAGGGGCGGCAGAAAGTAGCCCAGCACGTGCCTGGCCGCCACGCGCCTTTGCGTGGCGGCCAGGCTAAGTGCTGGGTAAGTACAGGATCAAGCCAATTCCTCGCTGCCGCAGGCCGGCGCGCAGCCCGCACAGCGGGCGG
>DATMNZ010000010.1:0-2546 GCA_035568495.1 Saccharimonadales bacterium (SeqCode)
GGCCCCATCATCGCGGGCGCAACTCTCTCCCGCTTTTTTGCTTTGCATGTATTCGTGATTCCCGGACTGCTGATCGGCTTCGTCTGCCTCCATGTTTTGATGGTGTTGAAGCTGGGCATCAACGAGTGGCCGATGCCGGGACGCATCGTAAGACGAGCGACCTATGAAGCCGAGTATCACGCTTTGACCAAGAAGGATGGCGAGCCGTTCGTCCCCTATGCGATATGGAAAGACATGTTCTTTGCCGCGTTCATCATTCTTGCAGTCGCGGCATGCGCGTTCTATTTTGGTCCTTTCGGGCCGACGGGGCACCCTGATCCCACAATCATCCAGACTGCGCCCAAGCCCGATTACTTTTTTTTGTGGCTCTATGCGCTACTTTCACTTCTTCCTCCATCGCTTGAGACGCCATTCCTTCTCATCGTCCCGCCTTTAGTAATTGGTGGCCTGATTCTTCTGCCCTTTGTTTCGGGAGAAGGAGAGAAAAGCTGGAAGCGCCGGCCGATTGCAGTGGTCACTGTTCTAATGATCGCGATCACCCTGGGCACGTTTACTCGCATGGCCCAGTTCACTCCCTGGAGTCCGCACATGAACGCCTGGAGCGGTGATCCAGTACCCGAGCGGTACATTCATGGCACGACTGCGCTTGAGCGCCAAGGCGCGCTCGTGTTTCAGGTGAAGCAATGCCGCAACTGCCATTCATTAGGAGACACCGGTGGACAAAGGGGGCCAGCCCTGGACAGCGTTGCCGTACGCCTCACACAGGACCAACTCATCAGGCAGGTCATCCAAGGGGGCGGTAACATGCCGGCTTATGGGAACAACTTGAGTCCGGCCGAGACTACGGCACTCGTAGCTTTCCTCGGGACCTTGCACCCAACAACACAGCGTCCGGCTCGCGATGCGGCACGGGAGCTGGTATTTAGCAACGGCCAACTGCAAACGTCCGGGACTCAACCATAGGCCGCCGATGACCTCACACATTCATCACGGCGCGTCCGAGTCATTCTGGGTCTCGACAGCCTTGATTGTCGGCGCTGTTACCTACTTGCGTCGCTGGCTCCCTGTTCGCCGCCAGGACTACGGCAGCGTTGAGGGTTGGCGCGCCGGCAGTTTTCTCTTGGGTCTCTTGTTCGCCTGGATTGCAACGGCTTCACCTCTGGCTGCACTCGATCACGAGATGCTGACGGCGCACATGGTTCAACATCTTCTTCTCATGACGCTTGCGCCTCCGTTGATCTTGTTTGGCTTGTCTCACAAGCCACTCGCGCATCACCTGTTACCGCGATTCTCACAAGCGGTCGGTCGTCCATTGCGAGCAGAAACGGTGCAGCAATTCGTAAACTTGGTGACGCACCCGGCAATTTGCTGGTTAGCAGCGGCAGGCGCGCTAGTTGTCTGGCATATTCCTTCCGTGTTTATGCTCGGCCTGCGATCGCAAATGTGGCATGGGGCTGAGCAAACATCCTTCCTTGCAACCGGCCTTTTATTCTGGTCGCCTGTAGTCCGGCCATGGCAAATCAGCTTGAAATGGCCAGAATCATCCATACTCTTATATCTGTTTCTAGCCACCTTTCCGTGCGATATCCTTTCGGGATTTCTCGTGTTCTGCGACCGAGTGGTTTACCCGGTGTTTTTGTCTTCCCCCCGCTCCTTTGGATTTTCTGCTCTACAAGACCAGCAATGCGCCGGCGCGTTGATGTGGACTTGCGTTACGGTCGTCTACTTAATCACCGGGGCGGTCTTCACCGCGCGTTTACTCTCGCCCCATCAATCGGAAGAATTCGTGATTCCGCAATCTGACGCGCGTGGCACCCCGCTGCGGCACACCAATGCGCACAGGATGGAGGTGGTCTGAAATGTCACATCGGGGTGCAATTACCGAGCCTTCTTCCACCGCGGTGCAAGAGCGCCATCTTGTTGGATCCACGCTGCTCTCAGACTACTGGGCACTCACGAAGCCCGAAGTGAACTTCCTAATCCTAATCACAACTTTCGTAGGGTTTTATCTGGCCTCGGCAAGTGATAGGCGGTTTTCATTTGCCGGGCTGTTCAATACTTTGCTCGGAACGTTGCTAGTAGCAAGTGGGACTGGAACTCTAAACCAATATCTGGAACGAAAGTTCGACGCACAAATGCGCCGAACCGCCCGGCGCCCGGCCGCCGCCGGCCGTCTTACACCCTCCGCAGTCTTGGCTTTCGGAGCAGCATTGGCAGCGGTTGGTAGCCTCTATCTCGTGATAGCGGTCAACCTGCTCGCCAGTGCGCTCGCAACCTTAACATTGCTCTCCTATCTGTTCGTCTACACCCCGCTGAAGCGAATAACTCCAATGTGCGTTCTCGTCGGAGCTTTTCCGGGTGCCATGCCGCCACTCATCGGCTGGGCCGCAGCATCCGGCCGATTGAATATCGAGGCGGGAATCCTTTACGCCATGCTCTTCCTGTGGCAGTTTCCACACTTCATGGCAATCGCATGGATGTACCGCGAAGACTACGACCGCGCGGGTTATCTGGTTCTGCCGAAGGGCAATGCGAAAGTACCCTTC
>DATMNZ010000011.1:0-29055 GCA_035568495.1 Saccharimonadales bacterium (SeqCode)
TTCTCGATTTCTTTCGAGACTAGGCCGATCCCCACAAAGATGGCGATGACGGTCCCGAAGAGCGAAATGGCGCTCAATCCCAGGTTGACGAGAATGAGTCTTTCCAGACCGATAGAAATCGTGCTGAACAGTGGAGCGCTACCGACCATGAGCAGCACGAAGAGGACCAGATTGTAGAGCACCCGGTCGCGCACGGCCTCACGGAAGGTATTGAGCGTGATGGCAGACAGACGGGAAATCATGTTCTTACCGCGGCCTTCCCGGAGGTTTGGGAGATAAAGTAATCCTCAAGGGCCCCCTGTACGGGCGTCAGGGAGATAAGGGACGCGCGTTGCTGGCGGAGTTTTTCAAGCAGTGCTTCGACATTGGCGGCGGCCACCACGGCGCGCACGATGTCACCGGCCACATGGCTTTCGGAGAGCAGCGCGGAAACCGCATTCAGCGCCGGAGCGCCCCGCCAGACGACTTCCGAGCGGGCGGCGTTCTGCGATTTGAGGTCGGCCATTACCCCGATTCCTTGCAATTCGCCTTTGTGGATCACCGCCACCCGGTCGCAGAGGGACTCAGCATCGGAAAGAATGTGGGTGGAGAAGAAGACGGTCTTGCCTTCTTCCTTGAGGCCTTGCAGCAGTTCGCGGATTTCGCGGCGGCCAACCGGGTCCAGGCCAGACATGGGCTCATCGAGAAATACCATTTGCGGCTGATGAAGAATGGCTTGGGCGATGCCGACGCGCTGCAACATGCCCTTAGAAAATTTGCGCAACTGCTGCCGCCCGGCATCGGCCAGTCCGACGCGTTCGAGCACCGCGGGCACGCGTGTCTTGCGTTCGTCCAGGGAGAGGCCGGAAAGGCTGCCGTAATAATCCAGCAGTTCTTGCGCATTCAGGTAGTCGTAGAAGTAGGGCTGCTCAGGAAGAAACCCGATCTGCCTGCGTACCTCTGGATCATGAAAGTGGCGGCCCAGAATCCGTGCGGAGCCGGATGTGGGGAAGATAATTCCCATCAGCAGTTTCAGGGTGGTGGTCTTTCCAGCGCCGTTGGGGCCAAGAAAGCCGAAGGTTTCACCTTCTTCCACGGTGAGGTTGAGAGGCAGCAGCGCAGCTTTCAGCGTTTTACGCCAGAATCCGGCGGGGTAGCTCTTAGCGAGTCCTTGAATTTCTAGGGCAGCCATTTTAGTAGTTCACTCAGTTGAAGTATTTCTTGAGGCGATGGACTGTCACTCTAAATTAAAACCGAAAACGTGTGGTCTTGGCAATATCTGCGTTGGTGCCGAAGGCAGCGGGAGGCGGAGGTAAGGAGAGGCGTCTTTCCGTAGAGGATTCTGAAGAGGGGAGCAGTTCCCCGCTCCCCCTCCGAATGGCTTGTACCCTCCCCCGGGCACCTGCCAAACATGAATCCTTACATGACTCTTTTACTAGCACCTTCTGTGCCAAAGATGTTTTCATGCTCTGAAATCGCGTAAGTTATTGAATTAACAATTGATAATCTGAGTTTCATGCGAATCGCGGGTTTCATGGATTGGTCATCAAAGCGGCCACTTCAGCAACTTGTGACTCAGTCAATTGACAGTTTGTCTCATCTGCAAATGGCTACAACGGCGAGAGCGCCGCGCAGGCGGAGACAGTCGTGAAGGCCCCTGTAGGCGGCGTGGCGATGTTCTGGAAGCGAATCACGCTCTCCTGGGTTACGCAGTAGTCTTTGCTGCCAGCCGAAGGGCTGACCGCTGTGGAAAAGAGAACAAAATCGGTATTGGGGGCAGGCGCCCCCGCGCCAATCCCAGTAAGAGAGTATTGGTAACTCTCTCGCACGCAGGGTTGCGCCGCGCAGGCCAAAGCTTGGTCGCTGAGACAGGCTGTGACCGGGCCAGGGGTACATGGTGATGCGCCTCCCAGGTTTGCCAGGGACGCGGGGAACCCATTCTGGGGGTAGGAAGTGGAATAGACGACTGCGCTGGAGGTGAGGGTGCGTACCGTGGATGAACTGGCCGACTCGTTGGCCGCCATGCGGGAGCGCAACAGGTTAGGAATTGCGATGGCCGCAACGATCAGAATGATCACAACCACGATCAACATCTCGATCAGTGAAAAGCCAGACTGCTGTTTGCGCATGTTTGTCCCCTCTCCCCTTGGTGCGTCCAGCTACGGCCCGAGGGCCCTTACTCTGTAAGGCTACCAGTATCGCTATTGCGGATGGGGGATTTCATGCGCCGGAGGCAACGGGTGGTAGCTTGTAATGCCCCGGATGTCCTAGCCACTTCTATCGTATCATGAAGGGCCATTGTCACTGCTTTAGTCTTGGATTGTGTCTAAATTATTGCGTACAAACATCCGCAGGCGCGGCCAAGCCGCGCCTGCGGGTTACTCCAATCTTGCTGCCACCCGCCCGCGATTAGAGCGGCAATAGAGGTTGACAGGCGGCGGCGGTGGCAAGGGCCGCATCCGGTGGCGCAGTTGCAGCCACGTAGCGGACCACGCCGTCAGAAGTGGCGCAGAAGTCCTTGTTGCCGGCATTCGGGCCCGTCGGTGTGGCAAAAGCCACGAAATCGGTATTGGGGGCGGGCGCTCCCGCTCCAATGCCGGTGACCGTAAACAGATAGGCGTCACGACTGCACGGTTGTGCCGCACAACCCAGTACTGCGTCCAGCAGGCAGGCGGTCGCAGAGTTGGCGGTGCATGGAATTGCGCCTCCCAGGACACTGATGGTCGCCGGATAGCCAAATGCGGGATAAGTTGTTGAGTATAGAAGCGAGTTGCTGATGATGGTACGGACCGTTTGTGCGCCGGCCGATTCATTCGCCGCCATCCGCGACCGCAACAGGTTGGGAATAGCAATCGCGGCGATAATCAGGATGATGGCGACCACGATCAAAAGTTCAATCAATGAAAAACCTTTTTGTTTTTGCACGGCCTTGACTCCTCAATAGAACTCTTGCATTGAAATTAAGAGGGGGCATAGCTTCCCGCTCTGCCCCCCAGGGTCGTACCCTGCCCCAGGTACTCGCCAGTTTCGGTGATTTAGAGCGGCAATAGAGGCTGACAGGTGGCGGCGGTGACAAGGGCCGCATCCGGTGGCGCAGTTGACTTCACGTAGCGGACCACGCCGTCAGAAGTGGCACAGAAGTTCTTGTTGCCGGCATTCGGGCCCGTCGGTGTGGCATAAGCTACGAAGTCGGTATTGGGGGCGGGCGCTCCCGCTCCAATGCCGGTGACCGTATACAGATAGGCGTCACGGCTGCACGGTTGTGCCGCACAACCCAGTACTGCGTCCAGCAGGCAGGCGGTCGCAGAGTTAGCGGTGCATGGAATTGCGCCTCCCAGGACACTGATGGTCGCCGGATAGCCAAATGCGGGATAGGTTGTTGAGTATAGAAGCGAGTTGCTGATGACGGTACGGACCGTTTGTGCGCCAGCCGATTCGTTGGCCGCCATGCGCGACCGCAACAGGTTGGGAATAGCGATCGCGGCGATAATCAGGATGATCGCGACTACGATCAGCAGTTCAATCAATGAAAAACCTTTTTGTTTCTGCACGGCCTTGACTCCTCAATAGAAATTCTTGCATTGAAATTAAAGAGGGGGCACAGCTTTCGCTCTGTCCCCCCAGAGGCGTACCCTTTCCTCAGGTACCCCTGTTCCGGCGATTTAGAGCGGCAATAGAGGTTGACAGACGGCGGCGGTGTTAATGACCGCTGAAGGTGGCGCAGCTGGTGACTTCACGTAGCGGACCACGCCGTCAGAAGTGGCGCAGAAGTCCTTGTTGCCGGCATTCGGGCCCGTCGGTGTGGCAAAAGCCACGAAATCGGTATTGGGGGCCGGCGCTCCCGCTCCAATGCCGGTGACCGCGTATAGATAGGCGTCACGAGTACACGTCGCCGCTGCACATCCCAGTACTGCGTCCAGCAGGCAGGCGGTCGCAGAGTTAGCGGTGCATGGAATTGCGCCCCCCAGAACACTGATGGTTGCCGGATAGCCAAATGCGGGATAGGTTGTTGAGTATAGAAGCGAGTTGCTGATGATGGTACGGACCGTTTGTGCGCCAGCCGATTCGTTGGCCGCCATGCGGGACCGCAACAGGTTGGGAATAGCAATCGCGGCGATAATCAGGATGATCGCGACCACGATCAAAAGTTCGATGAGTGAGAAACCCTTCTGTTTGCGCATTTGGAACTCCTAAAAATTCTTCCTAAGCTTTGGGTGAGGCCTGTTGTACTAAATTTAATCGGCATTCCTACCTATCGTAAAAGGAGGAACTTGCTCGTCGCCTCCTAATGAGCACGTTAAGAACCATTTGGCTAGAGTAGAGACCATTAGATCCCGGAATTGGAATAAGTCATTTAAAATCAACAGATACATAGGCAGAAGGAAGGCACCACGAGGATCTCGCCTCCGTTAAAGACGCTTCAAGAATGACAAAAACTGTCACCTAAAGGAGGCCCGAAAGCAATCATATGGCAGGTATTTTGACAATGGCTGTCAGGTGAGATGGATGGTCACGCCGAGTTGCTCACCGATTAACCGGGCCACCAGATCTTTCAGCCCTTCGCTGGTACGGGCCAGCACAAAGCCATTCGATTGTTCCGACCAGTCGAGTTTGAAGCTGCTAACCAGCGCGGAAATCCAGATCTGCCGGACAGGGGTATTGGGAGTAATGACAAACCGGGCGGGCGGATCGTCGAAGCTGATGTGGAGCGCGCCCGCGTTTTCTTCCACTTCCATATCGAGGCCGTCTTCGGCGCGAATGAGGCTCTGCTTGAGATCTTCAATGGCTACATCCGAATGACGGCGAAAGTCCATTTCGTCCATATCGACATTATAAACAGCGCAGATGCCCAATGTCGGATAGAGGTACCGATCAACACCGATGAGAGAAAGGACTTACCGCGGATTTACACGGATGAACGCCGATCAGGGCTGAGAATTCGCGCAAGAAACGAAGAAACTCAGGGTTAGGAATGAAGGCGAGGTGCTGCCCTTGTTTATGCGCATCTGGTTTCTGCGTTCCTGAACTCTTTCTGGACACAGCAGCGCGCAAGTCGCGCACGCCTGCTCGATCCGCGCGCTACTGTGTCCTCAAAGATCTTGCGCCGTTCCGATCACCCGATCACCAGATCACCAGATTTTCAAGGACTACTAAACTTCCTGGTCGCTGTACTAGAACGGAATATCCTCGTCCGTAATGGTTGTACCGGCAGGCTCTTCCTGATGCGGCGGCCCGCTCTGATCGAAGGCAGATGAATTGGAGTTGGACGCGGATGAATTGCGGGATGGGCGTCCTTCGAAGTCGCCGCCACCGCCTCCCTCACCACGGCTGCTGAGCATGACCATGTCGCTGGCGACGATTTCTGTGCGGTATTTCTTTTCGCCGCTGTTCTTGTCATCCCAGCTTGAGGTTTGCAGCCGGCCTTCGATGTAGACCTTCTGGCCCTTCTTCAGGTACTCGCCCACGATCTCGGCAAGGCGCTGCCAGGCGACGATACTGTGCCATTCGGTGCGGTCCTGCCACTCGCCGCTTTTGTCCTTGAACCTTTCGTTGGTGGCCACGGTGAACTTGGCTACGGCCATTCCGCTGGGGGTGAATTTCACTTCCGGGTCTTTGCCCAGGTTGCCAATCAGCATCACTTTGTTAAGACTTTTTGCCATGAGACTTTTCCTTCAAGGGCGGATTGCCCCTGTTTTCCCTTTTCTGATTCGCTTTTTATTCGTACCTTGCGGCACTGTACTCTAGAACGTCCGCAGGGTCAAATTCTTGCGTTCAAAGTTACGCTTTTTGGCTGGATTTTTTCCGGTGATTCGGAATGTTGGGCAACTATACCAGCGCGGACTGTTTTGTGAAAGGGGTGCATAGTCGGAACGTGATGCACTGTTTTTAGGGCACCTCGAGTATTTGGTATTCGGTAGTTGGTATTTGAAAGCGCCTTTTGAAGTCCCCCGGTTTGTACCAAATTCCAAGTACCAAATACCGGCTTTCCATGCGCCTTCCCGCCTACACTCTCGCCCCGTAGACCTGATACAGCATGACGTAGACCACCACGCCGGTTACGGAGACATAGAGCCACACCGGGAAGGTCCAGCGGGAAATCCGGCGGTGGGGGTCAAAACGGGCCCGTAAGCCGTAGTTGAGAGAGAGCAGCACCAGGGGGACTACGGCGGCGGCCAGCGCCGTGTGCGAAATCAGAATGGTGAAATAGATGGGCCTTACCCACCCCTGGCCGGGGAAATGCACGGAGCGCACATGGAAGTGGTAATAGAGATAAGAAGCCAGAAAGAAGCTGGAAGTGACGACCGCGCTTATCATGCAGGCGCGATGCAGCAGGATTTTTTTGCGGGCGATCAGCAGGCGTCCGGCGGTGATGAGTACGGCGCTGGCGCCGTTGAGGGCCGCATTGATGGGCGGAAAGATGTTGTAGTCGACGGCCATCGTTGTGTCAGGCCGCGGGGAGCGCGCTGCGGCGGGTCCTGTTCATGAGCGCACCACGTTGAACATCATGAAAGCAAAAAGCAGAGGCAGATAGAGGACGGAAGCCTGCAACAACTGCCGCGCAAATTTCTTCGATTCCGGGGCGGTGGCCGGCAATCCGGCCAGGGCCAGCCGCAAGCTGAACCACAGAAAGAGCAGCCCCAGCAAGAGAGCCGCAATCGCATAAACCCGGCCGGCCATGTGCAGTCCGGTGGGCAGCAGGCTGATGGGGAGCAGGGCCGTGGAGTAGGCAAGCATCTGGCGCACCACGATGCGTCCGGCGCTATCGACCACCGGCAACATGCGGATTCCTCCAGCGGCATAATCCTCACGGTAGAGCCAGGCGATGGCCTGAAAGTGCGGGAACTGCCACGCGAAGACAATGGCGAAGAGGACCACGGCTTCCCACTCGAGGGTGCCGCGCATGGCCGTCCAGCCCAGAAGCGGCGGCATCGCGCCTGGGAATGCTCCGACAAAGGTGGAAACGGGAGAGACCTTCTTCAAGGGCGTATAAAGCGCCAAGTAGGTGGCGGCAGTCAGAAACGCCAGCAGGGCGGTCAGCCGGTTGGTGGTCCAAGCTAGGTAAAGAGGCCCCCCGAGGGCAGTCAGCAGTCCGGCGGTGATGCCGGTGGCAAGTGTCATCCGCTTGGCCGGCAGCGGACGGTTTTTGGTGCGCGCCATCTGGGCATCGACGCGATGTTCCACCACTTCGTTGAGAGCGGCGGCCCCGGCGGCAGTCAGTCCGATACCCACCAGAGCGTTCAGCAGGTGCAGAGACAACGAAGGCGTACCCGACTTCGCCGCGCCCATGAAGCATCCGGTCCAGGCGGTCATCACCACCAGGGAAGTTACACGGACTTTGAAAAGCTGAGAATAATCACCCAGCAGAGAGTGCCTGGCGAGGCCCACGGCCGTGGTGGCGGGACGTTCGGAGATCGGCTGCACGGTGCTGCTCATGCGGTCACCGCCTCCGAGATTTTTCCAGGCACGGAGGCTTCCGGCTGAACTTCCGTGTGGCGGTGGGCCTGGATGGTAAGGACCACAGTAAACGCCAGAATCAATGCGCCCACACCCATGTGCGCGACCGTGGCCGCCACCAGTGTGCCGGTCGGCTGCAATTCGTCCGCACCCGACATGCGGGTGACGTAGGCCGTAAAGCCGAACAGCAGTTGGAGCACCAGCAGCACCAGCAACCCGTGCGCGGGCTTTCTGAGCTGCCCGATGCCGGGGTGCTTGCTGATCACTCTCAGGCCTACGTAGATCATCAGGCCACCTACGATCAGTGCGTTAAGGATGTGGGGATAAAGAAATAAATGGATGATTCTCTTGGCCGGCCAGATATTGGCGGCGGTGGGTCCCAGTTTGGTCCACACGTGCCGGAAGGCCGCGCCCAGAATGAGTTGCAGGTACAGAAAGCCGATGAGCATCCAGCAATGACGGGTCAGTGGCGCTGCGTCCGCGCGGGTGATTCGGACTTCCGGTTCAGCCAGCCAGCTTCGGCTGGTGAACAGGGCGATGGCGGCCAGTACGCAGAACATCGTCTGTCCAACGGCTGCGTGGGCCGTAGAGATCGAGGGCGGCAGGAAGTTTCGCACCGTGAGACCGCCCAGGATGCCCTGGAAGATCACGCCCAGCACTGCGCCCACCGTCAGCAGGCGCATCCAGCGGCGGGTGTCAGCCCGCCAGGTCCAGAGAGCGGCGATGATGGTGAGCAAGCCGACGAACTCGGCCACCATACGGTGCCCATGCTCATATTTGACTCCGCCGATCATCGGGGGAATCTTGTACCAGGAGCCAAAACTGGTAGGCCAGTCAGGGACCGCCAGGCCGGCATTGTTGCTGGTGACCAAGCCTCCGGCAATGACCAGCAAGAATGCCAGGCCGCCCACAAGGACAGTGAACCAATGATGAGTTGGTTTGTAAACTGCTGAACTCAGAACTGCTCCTCAACTAAGAAACCTGGGACCAAGAAAACTGGGACGCGAATGGCGCGAGCGGGTAAGGCCAAGAGCCCACGCAACCTTTCATTTCATTTTAGCACCAGGCAGAGATGCAGCTCTTGCGGGGGAAGTGATTTCGCCGGAAGGCTTGTATTGATAGAAGGCAGCGAGGTCCGCAAGGTAGGCGGACACACGCTGCTGGTACTGGCGCCGGCTCTCGTCGGTCAGGATATTGTTGGTGGCCAGGGGATCGTTCTTGAGATCGAACAGGTAACTCTTGAGCGGCGAATCATAGATGGTGAACATGTAATGCCCGTTATCGGCGAGCAGGCCGTAGGTGGCGCGCACGTCCGAAGCCAGAAAGAGCTCATTGCGCGGATACTGCTGCATTTCTTCGCGGGTGTGCGTGAACAGAGGGCGGCCGAAGAAGCGATTGTTTTTCAGCGGGCCCTGGCCGAGCAGGTAATACAGCGTGGGGGTGACATCGGTG
The DNA here is from genome assembly GCA_035568495.1 of Saccharimonadales bacterium (SeqCode). Taxonomy (GTDB): domain Bacteria; phylum Acidobacteriota; class Terriglobia; order Terriglobales; family Acidobacteriaceae; genus Angelobacter. The sequence goes on from DATMNZ010000011.1 coordinate 8,887, forward strand.
AGCGAAGAAATCGAAGTCTCGTCGTAAATCAGCGTGCGGCGCATCTTTTCCGGCACATGGATGATCAGGGGGATCTGCATGACTTCCGGGAAGATGATGATGGAATGCGTCAGGCGTCCCAGTTCTCCGGTGGCATCACCGTGATCGGCGGTAACAATAATGATGCTGTTCTCATAAGTCCCATGGGCTTTCAGGTAGCGGAAGAAATCGCCCAGCTCCGCATCGACGTCATTCAGGTTCAAAGATATGCGGTTGAGAGCAGACCGCCGCCCACTTTCTTCGCGCTTGGGGGATGTGCGTTTGCCTCTGTAAAACTGATGAACGTTGAGCGGCTGTGTGTAGAAGAAGAGCGGCCGGTTGCGGTCCCTTGCGGGCCCCTCCATGAATGATTCCAGTTGTTGCAGGCTGGGGCCCATGGCGAATTCGTTCCAGGGCTTATCCAGGTCGAACTTCACCAGGTCGCTGCTATCGGGCAAAATCTGGCGCAGGATCGAATCGTAGCTCACCGCTACCTGGTAGTGTTCCGCCCGCAGAAGCTTTTCCAGGTTGTTGAGCCGGCTAAAGGGACGCATGTAGTGCGCATGGAGTGGGATGACCCCGGTCCACAATGCGGCTTCCGACAGCGTGGTGCCGGCATACTGGGTGTAAGCGTTTCTGATGACAAAGCTGTCGCGCGCCAGGGCGTCCAGGTTTGGCGTGAAGTCGACCCTGGGGTTATAGGCCCCCACATAGTCGCGCCGGACCGAATCAATCACGATCATGTAGATATCCGGCGGACGATCTGGACCGGGTTCGATGCGGTCGACGAGATTCACTTCAAACGGCGCTTGCGCGTTGCGGATGTTGGCATACTGTCGCAGGGTCTGGCACAGTTCGCCGCAGGCTTCCGCTGCTTCGCGCGCCCTGAGCAGCGAGCGGGCGAAGCCGAAAGATGTGTTTTCCAGGGCATAGCTTTCCATGGAACGTGCAACCGCACCGTCGGTCGTGCCGAGGGCCTTGGCCCAGAGAAAGGCCGTGGAAATTGTTCCCCAGTACACGGAACCGGCAATCAGGGCCACCGCCAGCAGGGAAGGCAAGGAGTAGACCTTCATTGCGGGACGCAGCAGAAACATGGAAAGAGGCACAAAGACCCATAGGAGAAAGCAGAGACTTCCATCGATCACGCCGTTCCAGTCCGCGTCTTTCAAGGCGGTGGGCGAGGTCACGTTGACAACCACTACGGCCAGCGTGATGGCATAGAGCCAAAGCCTTCCGTCGAAGCTGACGCGGCGCGCGGCCTTGATCTGGCTTTCCGGCATCAGGGCGGGCCGGAAGACCGCGTAACTGAGGATGGATACGGTGATGGCGAAGGCCACAGAGTAGAGCCATGCGGGCCAACCGCGAAAGGTGAGCGAATTCTGCAGGAACGCAAGAGCGGCCAGACCCAGAGCGAGGCACAGCAGCCCGCTGACCACGATGATGCCCGCTAGGCGGGCATTGCCGGTAGCTCTGCTCACTATTCGCCAGGCCACATTGACTAAGAATGCCGCGGCAATCGCCAGCCATAGATACGTGACGAGTACGCAGACGGCGAGCTCCAGCCATGACACCCTGGAACTGAGTGGCAAGGTCTTCAGATTGCCGCCGGCCAGTGATCCACCAAAGGAAATGAGCGCTATCAGCACGCCGGCGATAGCTGCGGTAGAAAATGAGAACGAGCCCGGCTCTTTCTCGCCGGTATCCGCTGGTGTGGGGGAAGGATGGAATGCATCCGCCAGGGCCGCAAGCAGGACCGGCGCCAGCACGATCAGGGAGGCAGCATACGCCCACAGATCGTTCTTGATGGCGGGTATGTAATGGCGCGCGGTGAAAAAGATTCCGCAGACCGCCTGTATCGACCAGGCAGCCTGTGCGAGGCGGCTCTTTCTGACGGGCCAATATCCGTACAGCGAAAGGGTGAAGCAAATCCAATAGAGCACAGCATGATACTGGATGAAGACGATCAGCCACTGCATGGGCGGCTCCTTCACCAGGAACAGATAGGTATAAGGAATATAGGCCAGCAGGCAGAACATCGAGGTCAGCACGAAAAAGGCCCCGGCGAAACACCTGGCTAAGCTGATGGTCAAGGTCTTCATAAGCCGCTTGTTCCCTTTTTAAGCGGAAGGCGATTTCTGCGCAAGAGTACTTTGGCGATACGCCGGGGGAAGGCTACTGCATGGCCGGCATTGCGGTGAAGATGAAATCGGCACTGGCGCTTTCCTTGGGCGCAACTTTGATCTTCAATGTCTGTTCGCCGAATTTCTCATGCACGGCCACCAGCGTGTATTCGCCCGGAGGCAGGTTCTTGATCTCGAATCTGCCGTCGGCGCCGCTGACCGCGAAATAAGGATGCTTCAACACGCTCAAATAGGCCTTCATCCACGGATGCTGATTACACTGTATGGCCATCATCAGTTCCGGTTTCGGGAAGGTCTTCACGATAGGCTGGCCGTGGGGCAACTGGCTTTCGTTCCACGAGTTGTTCTGGCGGGGCAGTGGATGAACGTTGTGCTGCGCCTTGTCGCTGTTGAGCACCTGCAGCGGCTGGCCGGCCATCATACCGAGAACGTGGGGCGCATAGCGGCATCCCTTCTGGTCAAGCACGACAAGCTCACTGGATACGGCGAACGCCCCGGCCGGCAGTCCGCCTTTGACGTAGATAAAGGCATTGGCCAGCTTCCCGCCCTTGATGAGGATGGCATCGGCGTTCTGGCGTCCACTGGGACAGTCGGGGTCCTGGGTCATGTCGATGAATCGGGGCGGGGGTGGTGTCCCTTGGAAGGAGATCATGCCGGCAATGCTTCCGATGGTGGCCTGGTCGATGACGACCGTGGGTGGCGGCGCCGGGGCAACAGCTTTCGGCGGAGGCGCCGGTGAATCGTTGCAGCCCGCTACGATCAGTGTGAGGAGGAGGAGAAGAAAGAATAATAAATAGGACTTCATTGGGTGGTCCTCTATGGCGCGACTTGGTGCAACCAAAACCTTTGAAACACAGAGGAACAGAGGAAGCAGAGGAATTTAGGGTTGTGACGCATTTTAAAACTCACCGTGGGCCTCGAACTGCCTCACAGCCAAAAACTCGCTGATTTCATTTGATTCGCCTCTGCTGGTCCTCTGCTCCTCTGTGTTTCAAAGGTTTTCGTTGCAACTCGTTGCGCTGTGTTTCAAAGGTTTTGCTCGCGGCTACGCCGCTCTGTCCCTAATGCGCCAAGGTAGCTATGCTCTCCAGATTTTTTATAACCTCATCGGTAAACTCTCGCGTTCCGGATTTGCCGCCTACGTCCCGCGTGAGGTGCAACTTCTCTTTATAGGTCTTTTCCAGCGCCGTATGGAGCCGGTCGGCCGCGTCGGTCTCACCCAGATGACGCAGCATCAGGATGGCCGATTGCAGCACAGCGGTGGGGTTGGCCAGATCTTTGCCTGCGATATCCGGCGCGGAGCCATGGACGGCTTCAAAGATGGCGCAGTGTTCGCCCAGGTTGGCGCCCGGCACCAGTCCCAGGCCGCCGACAAAGGCCGCGCACAGATCGGAAACGATGTCACCGTAAAGATTGGGCATCACCAGCACGTCATACTGGTAGGGATTCATGACCAGTTGCATGCAGGTGTTGTCGATGATGTGCTCGCCATAGGTGACTTCCGGGTAGGCTTTGGCCACGTCGCGGCAGCAGCGCAGGAAAAGGCCGTCACTCATTTTCATGATGTTGGCCTTGTGAATGGCGTGGACGCGTTTGCGATGCTCCCGGCGCGCATAGCTGAACGCGAATTTGGCGATGCGCGTGGAGGCCTTCTCGGTGATGATCTTCAGCGCTTCCACCACGCCCGGAACAACTTCGTGCTCGATGCCTGAATATTCCCCCTCAGTATTCTCGCGCACGATGATCAGGTTCACCTCCGGATAGCGGGTGGGCAGCGAAGGCAGGTTTTTGATTGGCCGGAAGTTGGCAAAGAGTTCGAACTGCTTGCGCAGCGTCAGGTTGATGCTGGCGAATCCGCCGCCGATGGGTGTGGCCACCGGCCCTTTGAGGCCCACCCCCGTGCGTTCGATCGATGCCGTGAGCTCCTTAGGGATGTATTCCTTGTATTTCTCGAAGGCCTCTGCGCCCGCGTTGGTGGTCTCCCAGTCGATCTTGACGCCTGCGGCCTCCAGGATGCGGACAGTCGCACCAGTAACTTCCGGGCCGATTCCGTCGCCAGGTATGAGTGTAACTTTATGTGCCATAAAATTTAAAATTTAAAGCGCCGGCCAAATTATTCAGCAGCGGCCCACCCACACCCAAGGCGTAGAGACGTAACTTGTTACGTCTAAAGGCAGGCCATCTTTCATACTGCATCGGGACACATCATGGCCAGATCAATAGGATGGCCGGATGAATATGGCCAGATGGAGATCATTTTGGCGCAGCCTTCGCTTTACCGGCTTTTTGCCTTTCCTCTTTGCTCAATAATCGTTCCAGCTCCGCGCGGAACTCGTCCACATCTTTGAAGTCGCGGTAGACCGAGGCGAAACGGATGTAGGCCACTTTGTCGATCTGCTTGAGGCGGTCCATGATGAGCTCGCCAATCTCTGCGGCGGTGCGCTCCCGCTCAGCGGAATCGACGACAAATTGCTCGACTTCATTGACGATCTGCTCCATCTTGCCCATGGAGATGGGTCGTTTTTCGCAGGACCGCAACACGCCGTTCAGGATCTTCTGGCGCTCGAACTTTTCCCGCCGTCCATCCTTCTTGACGACCATGTAGGGGATTTCGTCGATGCGCTCGTAGGTAGTGAAACGCTTCTCGCATTTCAGGCACTCGCGCCGCCGGCGAATGGATTCGCCTTCCTTGCTTTCGCGCGAATCCACTACTTTGTCATTTTCAAATCCGCAAAATGGACATTTCATTGTGACAAGGGTCGTGCCTCTGGAGAAATGGTAACTTCTGATTGTAGCAGGAGGAGAGTGGCCGACCTTGGAAAGCGGAAGCGATGAGGAAGGGGTGGCGGCTCGAAAAAAACATCGATCGGGCGAGAAAACTTGAACACTCTGCTCATCCTGCCTTGACCGAGCCCCAAGAACCGGGAGCTCCCGTTGCCGAGTAAGATGCCCGGCCCACTTGGCTCCGAACCACATTCCAGATCCCATTAGATGCTCAGGGCGGCTGACTTTACCTAAATCAGTTGTAGTGCTCCATAATTGTGTATGTTCCATTTCATTGCTCTGTACCGGGTTTCGTCGGATCTTTTCGCCATGGATTTCCTGGGCCAATCTGAATCCAGACTAAGTCGGCGGGAGACTTCGAGGGTAAGTCGTATGTGCGGCGCACCGAGAATACATTGCCTAGCGCGGTGATGAATGAACCTCTGTCGGGAATGGTCTTCTTCATGTGAACCAGAATTGCATCTTTCAGAGCGCCGCGCAGAATCTCGTCATCCGGTTGCGTTGGATCGTACGGAGTATCGACACGACAAAATGTTGAAGCTAGGTGTGATAACACTTCGACAATGCGTCTATTTTCTCTTGGGGCTGTTATCCGCACCCAACATGTTTTTGAATTCTGTGGAGTTAGAGTCTCAAAAGCTTGAACGGTGTTTGATATGCTCGCATATTGATTGTCGATTGAAATTGCAAAGATCGACTCCTGCGTATTCTGGTTCTTGCTCTCTTCTAGTCGTTGCCGCAACGCTTCATGTTTTGTAGTCATCTCGATATTGGCGCGATCCAGAGCATTGGCCCTCCTGTGCTCGTCTCTCCACGCCATGAAAAATGCTGCAAGAGAAAAGCTCACGACAAAAATCATCGAGTACACTTGTTTGGATAACTGCTTTCCTGAAAGGCGTTCGATGACCCCAATTAGTCCAGTCACAGCGCCTCCTGTGGCATAACTCTGCCAATGGGAAAGAAACGACAACAAGAAAGCCAAGAGATCAGACCAGAACACGGCGTTCACCTCCACCTTGGGAACTTTAAGACACCAGCCTATCATTGGCGGGACTAATTCCGCCTGGTCGTTCTCCCTCACCAACTTGCCGGCTCGCGCCTCACCCAGTCTCTTCCAGGTTCTCCCCTTCCTCAACACTCTCCTCCTCCACCCGCGTGAGGGAGACTCGTTCATGATGGGCTAGAAACAATCCCCCGGGAACCACTGACATGAAGGTGACCAGCCATAGCATGATCCCGCAACTGGTGGCCACTTCGGGTGCAAGATGAAAGACGCTGCGCAGGGTCCCGATGGTGGCCAGTTGCGATCCGCCGCCGACTACGGGGAGTTGCAGTATGCCGCCTACCACGCTGGCCGCGGTGAGCAGCAGCACGCTGGAAAGATTCATCTGCGATAGTTGCGGATCAAGAAAGGCGCGGGTCACCATTACGTAAGTGACGCCGATGACCAGCCATATCAGGACCGAAAGTCCTGAGAGTTGCAGGAATGATTTGAGATCGGCGACCGTATGCAGACCTTCGCCGAAGGCATGAATACGGCGGCCCAGGGCCTTGGCAAAGTGCGGGGAAACGGAAGCGAAGACCCGCTCCGCCGCGGCCGCCATGGCGGAAGGCGCTTTGCGAATCAAGACAGCGAAGAGCGCTGCCCCAGTTACGCCTGCCAACAGTACGGCCCCGGCTAGTTCGAATTTATAAAACGCGTTAGTTCCCTGAAAGCCGGGAAGCTGTTTCAGGCTGTCCGCATTGATAAGGATATTCACCGCCATGATCAGCGTAAACGCTCCCATGTCGAAGATGCGTTCTACCAGCCACACTGCCATCTGAGAAGACATCTTGAGGCCCTCTTTGCGCGCAATCAGGTAGGGGCGAATCAGTTCTCCCGGACGTCCGAAGAGCGCCAGGCCGGTGAAGCCGATCATGGTCGGCGGCAGCAGGCGGAGAGCGGTGGTTTGCTTTACCGGACGGAGAAGGATCTTCCAGCGCAGGGCGCGCAACAGGTAGTCGGCATAGATCAGGGCCACTCCGGTGAAAATCCAGCGTAGTTTTATGCCTTCGGTGGCTGCGGCAAATGTGCCCCAGTCGAACTTGCGCCATGTTCTTACCTGGAGATACACGAGGGCCAGCAGCACCGCCAGTACCAGCGCTGAAATGAGGAATTGTTTCTTTTTCATTGGGCTGTGTAAGAGTGTAAAGCCTTTTGCGGAAGGAGGCCAAAACCGCCCTCAATAATCAGGTTGTGCGGGAGCCTGCGCAGGATTCTGTAGGTTCGCTGCACCTACGCGCTGAACGCCATTCTTACTGGAAGCAGAAGCGGGTTTCTTGACGGAATCCGCCGGAACCCCGGAGACAGCTTTCAAGGTGCTGGCGGTTTTCGGCTGCTTCTTTCCTTGAGTTTTAGCCAGGGATTGCGCTTCAACCGATGGCGCAGGTTGCACACCCTTCATCTGCGCCAGCTTCTTGCGGTTGTAGTCGCGGACGATGTGCGAAATATAAAGTTGCGTTTCACGATAGGGCGGCACACCGTGATACTGCTCGACCCGGTGGGCGCCGGCGTTATAAGCGGCCAGCGCTTTAATGGGGTCATTTTGATAGAGATCGAGCAATTGCCCCAGGTATTCCGTGCCGGCTTCGACGTTGGCTTTGGGGTCGAAGGCGTTTTTCACGCCCAGTTGCGCCGCAGTCCGGGGCATGAGCTGCATCAGACCCTGCGCGCCTTTCGAGGAGACGGCCCGCGGCTGAAAGTTGCTCTCGTATTTGATCACGCTGTTGACGAAATCAGGATCAATCTGGCGGCGGCTGCTGGCGTCCCGTACCAACTGGTCGATATCCACTTTGCCCAGTTCGGCAGGCGCTACAGGCGGCTGCGGGGGCGCAACGCGAGGCCCGGCCGGCTCTGGGACCGGGGTCTCTTCTTTCTCAAAAGAAATAATCTGCTCGGTGGGAATATCGACATAACCTCCGCCGGTATACAGCCGGGTGAGGTTGCCGACTTGCTCGCGGCGGTCATGGCGGATGGAAAAGCCATTACGCAGCACGGCCAATTCCCCTGCCAGCGCGGGAACCTGCGCGGCCAGGGCCAGCAATGCCATCGCCAATGGCTTGAAGAGTTTCATGCAGACCCTACTATTTAACCTCAATTGGGGCATGAATACCAGCGCCCATCATGCGCTCTACGGCCTCGGCCACGCCGCTTTCCGTGTGGCTGGCGGTAACGGTCCATCCCCGCTGCTTCAGGTCATCGGCAGCATTGCCCATGATGACTGGCAGCCCCGCAAACTCGAGCATTTCCAGGTCGTTATAGTTGTCGCCGATGGCCATGACCTGTTCCGGCGCGATGCCGTGGTGTTCGGCCCAGAGCCGCAAGGCGTGCCCTTTGGTGCAGTTGCGATTCAGGATATCGAGCAGGCAGAGATCTCGATGGTCATACTGGGTGCGCAGCAGTGTGATTTCGCCGTAGAAAGGGAAGCCGGCCAGATGGTCCTGCGCGGCCTTCATGCGCGCCACGCCGCCACAGTACATCACCTGGATCGGGTCCTCGGTGAGAGCATCTTCGAGAGGCACAACGTAGCGGATGTGGCCGGAGTTTTTCTCGATCCAGCGGGCGATGCTGTGGGAAAGTTCGTCGGTCCGCTCCAGCACCAGCGCATCCTGTCCCTGGCGGTCGAAGGTGAGTACGGCATGGCCCCGGTATTCATCCATGTGAAGAATGAGCTTTACGGCGGTGGCCGCCGGCAGCCGGTCGGTGTGGAAGACCGCACCCGTACTGGAGCGCACCAGCGCGCCGTTGGAACTGATGATTGAAACCGGAACACCCAGCTCCTGCGCGATGGGCAGGGCGAATTGGTGGCGGCGTCCAGTGGCCAGCAGGATTTGAATTCCCGCATCGTGCGCCGCCCTGATCGCGGCCAGATTGCGCGCCGAGATCTGAAAATGCTGGTCGAGCAGCGTTCCGTCGATGTCAATGGCGAGAAGCCGGATAGAAAGGTTCACCATGGTCTATTGTAACGGCTTGGGTTAGAGAACAGTGGTCTTCTTCAGAGATCAGATGCCGATCTGCGCTTGTTCGAGTAGGCTTTCTTACAAAATGAAAAGCGATGTCTGCGCCCGAGGATTGATTAAATTCAGCCCTTGGGTGAGGCCTTAGGCGCGCCTATCGCGGCAGCTCCGCGCTGCACCATAGCATCGATTTCCTGAGGGCTGTAGCCCAGGCCGCTCAAGACTTCCCCGGTATGCTCGCCCACCTGCGGGGCCATGCGGGGTTTCACCTTTTTTACGCCTTCGATGGTAAGAGGACTGCTTACAGTCCGCATGCCCGGCGCGATCTCGTCGAAGACTGCGTTGGCCTCCATCTGGCGGTCGTGGGCCACCTCTTCATTGGTCTGTACGGGTGCCCAGGTGAGTGTGTATTGGCGGAAAGCTTTGTCCCATTCCGCCATGTCTTTGGCGGCGACGACGGCGTCGATCGTTTCCACCAGAGCCACGCAGTTTTCCTGGCGCTGCGCCGGTGTGCTGAAACGCGGATCTTCGATGAGGTCCGGGCGTGAGAGTGCGCGGCAGAAATTGGGCCAGTCTTTTTTTGTGTCAAGGCAGCAGAGCAGGAACCGCTTCTGGTCGCGGCTTACATAGTGGTTGACCAGTGGATTGGCGACCGTCTTCCGTTGGGTACGGGGAAGGAACTTTGCACCGAGCTGCGCGGCCTGAATCATGTTGGCATTGCACCAGGCGCCATTGGCCATGAGAGAAGTCGAAACCTTGCTGCCTTGGCCGGCGACCGCTCTCCGGTACAGGCCGAGCATGATGGCGCCGAACAGTGTCGTGGCCGTCGGATGGTCGCCAAAGCCGGTGGGCGCCCGGCAGGGTTCGCCATCGGAGTTATGCATGGTGAACATCAGGCCGGAACGCGCCCAATAGGCGGTCTGATCGTAGCCCGGCTCGTTCATGTCGCCGCCGGTATCTCCATAGCCGGTAATGTGCGCGTAAATCAAGCGATCGTTCAGCGGACGCAGGTCTTCATAGCCGAGCCGGAATTTTTTCACCAGCGGCGGTTGATAGTTGGTGATGAAGACGTCAGCGGTGCGCACCAGGCGTAACAGCGCCTCGCGGGCGGCATCGTCTTCCAGGTTCAGGGCGACGCTTTTCCGGTTGCGTCCGTCGAGAATCCAACAGAAGAGATGCTCAGAGATCGGCATTCCCGGCATCATCGAGAGATATCGAAAGGGATCGCCAATCGGCGGACGCTCGATCTTAATTACCTCGGCGCCGAAGTCCGACAGGATAGTGGCTGCGGCGGGCCCGGCGATATAGGTCGCACAGTCGATGACGCGGATTCCGGAGAGGACATTCTGAGGTTCGTTCAAAGCAGAGGGATGATACCAAAAAATGCGATACAGCGCGATGTGGAGCACCTAAAATCAAAGGCCCACCACGGAGGCACGGAGTCACGGAGAAAAAGCAAGACGGTTCAAAACGAAAACATAGTGCGACGGAGCCCGCAACTAAGAAGCGTTAGCCGCAATACTGTTCACTTAAGACAAGACCCTTCTGTCCCGTCAACCAGCATAAACAACCGCGGCCGTAGAGACGGTGCTCGGCACCGTCTCTGGGTCTTCGCGGCAGCGAAGGCCCAAGCGCGCGGCAGCGCGTGTTTCGGACATACAATGAGATCAAGGTTCAGAAGCTATGGCGAGAACGGGAAGCTAACCCCATCGCCATTTCAGGGACGACCAGGAAGATGTTAACAACCGAGGTTCGCTCTTCTCTTAAGTGAACAGTATTGGCGTTAGCCGCGAATTAACGCGAATGGGGTGGTCATTTTCTCCGCAAAGATCCTGGTGGATAGCAGCTCAGAGGATAGAAATGAGCCGCCCTTCGCGCTGTTTGCGAAGGGTGGCTCACTGTTCCGGCTTCGCCTGCATTCCTTCCATCATGGAAATCAGCAGGTGGGTCTGCAGCAGCGGGGCCTGCATGGCGTTGATCTGTTCGAGCACCATTTGCGGCGCGTAGGTGGCGGCTTCGCGGGTGAGGGGGGCGAGTTCCCGCGCTCCCGGCAGGCTGGCCCACGCGCATTTTGGGGCTTCATGGCTGAAGCGTGCGAATGTTTCATCGGCCAGGCGGAACATGCGCGCCAGGGCCGCGGCAAAGGCCTCAGGGCGGCGCAGTTTGAGGTAAGCGTGTCCCAGGGCGGCGGTGATGCGCAGTTTGTTTTGCGGATCGGCAGAGCGCTTCGCTTGCCGTTCAGCTTCTTCGAGCAGACGGTTGGCGCGCTGCGGATTGATGGAGTTCATCATCACCGCGATATCGGCGCCCGCGGCTGCCCGCCAGGAAGCGTCCTGAATCCCCGCGCGGATGCGCAACGCCTTTTCGCCGTCTTCAGCGGTCAAAGCGTGGATTTCATTCAACGCCGATTGGGGCATGGTGCGGTCATCCGGTTCATCTTCCGGATCGGCGATCACAGAAAACAATTCCGCCGCCGCCGATTTCGCCTTGCGGCCATTTTTGAATCTTGCCGACGCCAGGGCCGGATGTTCCTGTTCCAAACGCATGGCCCACTCCGGGTCCACGGACTGAAGGAGCGGCAACAGGCTGGCCAAGACCGCTTCTGCCGCGCCCCTGTGGGTGCCGGGCTTTTCCGGTTCCGCGAACGAGCTGCCCCAGGCCGCCGGCATCTCGCCATGCATGTTTAAGATCGCGGTCACCAGCGGACGCAGTCCTTCCTTGGTGATGGCCGCAGGGGCGTATTTTGCGCTCTCCACCATGAAAGAAGCGAACTCCATGTCGAAAAAGTGGGTGCGCGGTGAGCGGCTGTAGTATTTCACGGCGTCGCGAACGATCTCTGCGGCCTGCGGCTGGCTGCGCCGGGCCTCACGGCGGACCACGCTGGCTGCGGCGTGAAAAGGAAATATTCCATTCTCGCCCATCATCCGCATGGTGTCCCGGACCCTGACGATCTCATCGGGGTGGTCATCGAGAAATCGCTTGAACACCCGGCCCGCAGCCTTCTCGCGGAAGGAATAGCCGTTCCCGGGTGAGGTGGATATTTCCATGAGCGGCAGCAGTTTGAGCGCGCCCGCGCTGTCGGGGCGGGAGTAGGCCATCAATGCCTTGGCCTCCACGTCCATGCGCTCGATGGACCGTAACTCGCGTGTAAGGTGAAAGATTTCCAGGGTCAACTCGCCGGCTTCGGACGATTGGTCATCAGGGCGGGCATTGACCAGATGGATCAGTAGGGTGGCCCTCTCATCCGGCGGAAACAGCAAGAGCCTGTCCTTAACGCGGCGCAGCAGGGCATCATGCGAGACGGCGTCTTCGGCTGCCGGAGCCTCTGGAGTTTGCGCACAAGCCGCAGAGATGATCAGCAGGAAGAGCGGTGCAATGGCTTTTCTCAACATACGCCAGCTCCCCTTTCGGTGAACTGCCCTTCATTCTAGACCTAAATAGCGGCGGAGCAACCCCATAGAATACATGGTGGAAATACTCAGTCGGGAGTGTACGATTTCACGCCTGTGAGAATCTGTTCCATAGAGGACATGACCCGCTGGTTGTTCCGCCGATCTGGAAGAGCAGTCTACCGGACTTACGGCAGCTAAAAAACAGTTGCTGATCGGCGAAGATGCGAGCCCGCGTTTCCGATCACCCGATCCGCGACGATGACTCAATCTCCTGTTCACTGTACGAGCGTTGTCGCAGGCCTTCCCACATCTCCACCACGCGGCTGCGCAACTGCTCAGTCAGTTCTCTGTAAGTCTCTTCGGGATTCACCAGTGTTTCAGGAGGGAAAATCGGATCGCCGAAGCGTATGCGAAGTTTGGAAAGGCGCGGGAACTTCCGGTGGCGCGGCCAGGCGTCATAAAATCCTTCGATGGCCACCGGATAGATGGGAACCTTCAAATGGACAGAGAGAATGGCCGCGCCTTTTTTGAACTTCTTGGGTGTGCCGTCAATCGAGCGTTCGCCTTCCGGATACAGCACCAGGATCTTGTTGTGTTTCAGGCCGTAGGCCCCGGCGCGCATGGCATTGACCAGGTTGGAATCGGGGTCGACGGGCACCAGCTTGATGGAACTGGCAAGTTTGCGGGCCATGCCTTCGCCAAAGATCTCGCTGGTGCCGACGTAGAACATCTCCTTGAAGAACCGCCAGGGTATCTGGCTGGCCACCACCGGCGCATCGAGAAAACTCTGGTGATTGGGGCACAGAATGAAGGGTCCGCTGGCCGGCAGTTTTTCTTTCCCACTTACCTGCAGGTCAAAGAAGAGGCGGGAGATCATGGAGACGAAGAAGCCGGAAAGATGCCAGAGAAATGTCAGGAGGCTGGTGTTCTTCAGGGCCGACAAGGCTGCGGGGTCGTCCGGTTCGGCTTCCAGAATCCTCTCCCAGCCGGGCGCCTCCGATTGCTCCGTGTGTGCGCCGCCCCGCGCCTTCAGCACCGTGTCAACTAGCTCGCGGACGGTATAGACCTCGGAGATGACCGATTTATCCACCTGTGTGTCTAATTCACGTTCCAGGTTCACCACCAGTTCGACGCGCTCCATGGAATCGAAGCCCAGATCAAGTTCCAGGTTGTCGGCGGGCAGCACCGGTTTGGGCGCCTTAGTGGACCGGCGAACTACGGCCACCGCCCTCTGCACATCGGCATCGGCCAGCCACAACGCCTCGGCGGCCGTGGGACCACTGGCTGCCTGGGCCGGGTCTCCGGCGTCGCTGGGCCTGCCGGCCGACGCCTGCTGCCGGCGTTGGATCTCAAAACGCTTCAGCTTGCGCGTGGTGGTGCGCGGCAGAGGCTCGGGCCAGATATCGAAGCTCAGGATTCGCTTGGTGCTGGGCAGTTCCATCGACAGATTTTCGACGTCGAATTTGATCACCTCACGGGCATTCACAATCTTGCGTTCACGCAGCACGTCGAAATCCGGAACGATCACGGCATGTAGCCGTTCGGAAACCGGTTCACCGTGTTTGCTCATCAAACCCATCACGCAGACTTCTTCGATGAAGGGTGATCCCAGGTAATGGGTCTCGATCTCTTCGGGGTAGATGTTCTTGCCCGAACTGAGGACGATGATCTCTTTCTTTCTGCCGGCAATAAAGAGATTGCCGTGGCGGTCGAAGTAACCAAGGTCGCCGGAACGCAGCCATCCCTCGTGAATGGATTCGGCGGTCGCCGATGGACGGTTGTAGTAGCCTGGCATCACGATGCCGCCGGCAATGGCGATTTCGCCCACCGGATAGTCAATATCTTCCATGGACTGAGGGTCGAGGATCCGGACCTGCACCCCTTTGAGCGGCTTGCCCACTGAGCCCAGCACGTTGTCCACGGGCGCCGTCGCGGCGGCTGCGCCGCTGGTTTCCGTCAGGCCGTAGACCTGAAGAACGTCGAAGCCGAGATTGTGAAGATCGCGGCCTACCTGCCGGTCAAAGGCCGATCCGCCAGTAATCAGGTAACGCATGCGCGCGCCGAGCAGGTTGTGTACCTGGCGGAAGAAGAGTTTTCCGGGGTTCAGGCCCGCCCTTCTGCCCGCGGCTGAAACTCCCATCATCAGGCGGAAGGCCGCGCGCCCCAGCCTTCCGCGTTGCTTTACCTGCTGCATGACACGCTCATGAATCAGATAAAAAAACTGTGGCACGCAGACGAAGAGCGTAACGCCACGCTCGCTCAGCGCTCGTAAGAGGTCGCCGGTGTTCAGTGCTTCCAGATAGACGATGCGCGCGCCCGCCGCAAACGGAAGCAGCAGATTGGCCATCTGCGCCAGGGCGTGAAACAGAGGCAGCACGCCCAGAATGGTGTCGTCGCTGTCTACGTGCAGAATGTCGAAGATGGCGGTGGCTTCGGCCATGAGGTTGCCGTGGGTAAGCACTACACCCTTGGGGTCGCTGGTGGTGCCGGAGGTATACATGATGACCGCCGGGTCGGAAAGGGAAGCGGCAGCCGGCTCGAATTCTTCTGGTCCTGTAGCGAACATCCCCGTCAGGTTGGGAATGGAAGGTTCACCTGGGCCATCGAGCAGAACGATTCTTGTGGAAGTGCCTTGAATCGCTGTCTTCACCACGGGCAGGTGTTTGAGGTCGGAAAAAATGAAGGCGCTGCCGGAATCCCGCAGCAGCTTGTTCACCTGTTCGGCGTTGAAAGCGGTGTCGAGGGGCACCGAGATTGCTCCGGATGCCATGACTCCAAGATACGCCGACACCCAAAGAGGGCTGTTGGCCGCCATGATGGCGCAGCGCGCGCCTTGCAGTTTTGATTCTGCTTCGTTCAGCCACCGGCCCACAGACTCAGCCTGGCGGCGCAGTTCGGCGTAGGTATAGCATTCCAGCGTACTCGACGTGTGCTGCAGCTCGACGGCAACGTGGTCAGGATATCGGGTTGCCGATTCCAGAAACCGGCTATAAAAGCTTTGCATCACGATAACGATGCCCGGCCCTAGTCGTCATCAATATCATCTGGAATCGTCAGGCTCGCCTGGACTTCGCGTTCCTTGCGGGCCGCCTGGTCCATGAGCTGGATGCGGCGTTCCTTAGACTTGCGGATCACCTCAGCGAATTTTCCCTGGGGCTCCTCCGGAACCGGGGGCGTATTCTTCTTTTCCATGCCGCTAGGATACACAAACCAGCGAAAAAAAACCGGTAAAAAAACCTGTGGCTGGGCAAGCGTGACGAGATTAAAACCAAGACCTATGAAACACAGCGCAACGAGTTGCAACGAAAACCTTTAAAACACAGAGGAACAGAGGATGCAGAGGATTTTGGGGTTGTGAGGCGGCGGAAAAATCGTCGCAAGTCGCGAACACTCTGATGGATAGTAATACAAAGGAACAGAGGCAACAGAGGTTTTGGGGTCGTGTGGCGGCTGCAGGAATTGCAGCGGATCGCGAGAATTTCTTCAAAGCAATCGTTGCCAGCCACGAAGGCAATAATGCGTAAGCGCTCCTCGAAAACGCCCGGCGATTTTGAAGCCAAAGCAATTCAAACTCCAATGCTAAACAGGGCAGTTATGTGTTGTGGATCAAAACCTTCGCGGTCCGCGGTGATTTCTGGGGCCGCCACACGACCCCCAAAACCTCTGTTGCCGGAGTTCACCCTGAGCGGCAGCGAAGGGTTCCTCTGTGTTTCAAAGGTTTTCGTTGCAACTCGTTGTGCTGTGTTTCAAAGGTTTTGGTGGTAGCTACGTCACGCCGTGCTCTCTGCGGTTCCGTCTTTTGTTTTTCCTTTGCGTCCTTCGCGTACTTTGCGGTGAAATGCTCTTAGTTGCTGCTACGTCGTGCTGTATTCGGATATCCTGTCCTCATGTGCGGGCGCTATCGGCTGACGGCCACCGAACGATATATCGCGGAACACTTCAATCTGGATGCCGAACCGGTGTGGCCGGCGCGCTACAACATTGCGCCCGGCCAGCCGGCGCTGGTGGTCCGTCAGGCCCCGAAGAGTCCGCTGCGTGAATCTTCTTTACTGCGCTGGGGGTTGGTTCCATACTGGGCCAAAGGTCCTTCCATCGGCTACAGGACAATCAACGCCCGCTCGGAAGCCGCAGCGGAAAAGCCGGCTTTCCGTGAAGCCTTGAAGCAACGCCGCTGCCTGGTGCCCACCGATGGATTCTATGAATGGCAGAAGCTGGGCCCGAAAGACAAGCAGCCATACAACATCGGCCTAAAGGACAACGGGCTCTTTGCCTTCGCCGGCCTGTGGGAGAGCTGGCGTGACCCCGCCGATAAATCACCCGGAGCAGTACCCCTCGAAACGTTTACCATTCTTACGACCTCGGCCAACCCGTTGGTTGCCGCCGTTCATGATCGCATGCCTGTTATCCTGGCGCCTGAAGACTACGACCTGTGGCTCGACCCGGGAACCACTGACCCGGCTCGCGTTGTGGAACTGCTGCGTCCGTTCGATGCGCGCCTCATGAAAACGTACCCGGTCAGCAAGCGCGTGAATAAGGTAGAGAACGATGCCCCCGAATGCTCGCAGGAGATCGAGCTGCTGGAAAAAGAAGAGGCCCAGCTCGGCCTGTTCTCCTGACGCTCCGTGATTCGCACAATGGAAAGGAAATGCAACATGAGACGCAATTCATTCTTGAAACTGACCATGCTGGTCCTTCTGGTGGGCAGCGCGTTTGCTCTCGATGACAGCCCAGCAAAGAGCGGCAGCACGTCTACCGCTCACCGTGACTGGACTAAGCACCCAGTCGTCCTACAAGTGGATACGGCCGAAGACATACTGGCGGTGGGTGACGCCCATGCCGATCCAACGCGCCTGCTGGGCGTGCTGGTGGAGGCCAAGATCATCGAGGGTGTACCGAAGAAATCCAGCGAGATCAGTTGGTCGGCGGGTAAGTCTGTACTGGTGGTTACCGGAGATATGATCGACAAGTGGCATCACTCGCTCAAGGTGATTGCGCTGCTGCGCGCCCTGCAGAAAGACGCCGCTTCCAAAGGCGGCCAGGTCATCGTCACCATGGGCAACCACGAAGCGGAGTTCCTGGCGGATCCCACCGGAAAGAAGACCAAGGATTTCAGCGATGAACTTATCGCGGCCGGCATCAAGCCTCAAGACGTGGCCAGTTGCCAGGGTAGTCTGGGGAAATTCCTCTGTGAACTGCCCATCGCGGCGCGCGTGAACGACTGGTTCTTCTGCCATGCCGGCAATACCAATAACCAGAGCATCCCGGACCTGAGTGCCGCCATTGAATCAGGGTTCAAGAAGCACGGGTTTGCCACAAAACAGCTCGTGGGTGACAACTCGCTTCTGGAAGCGCGTCTCAATGACAAAGGTCCTGGAGGTCTGCCGTGGTTTGACAACGGCAGCAGCTCGACTGATCCGCAGAAGCTGCTGGCCCAGTATGCTGCGGCCCTGGGCGTCAAACATATCGTCCAGGGACATCAGCCCGGAAGCGTGGATTTCCCCGACGGAAAGAACCGCAGTAAAGAAGATCTGTTCCAGCGCTACGGCCTGCTCTTCCTCATCGATGGCGGCATGAGCAAAGGCATTGAAGGCAGCACCAGCACCGGTGGGGCTTTGCGCATCAGCGGAACCAGCCCGCAGACTGTGGTTGCCACGTGCGCCAATGGACAGACCATGATGCTGTGGGACAGCTCAACCAACCCGGACCTCAATGAGATTCACTGTGGGAAATAGGCGGTAGTGATTCGGCGAGAAAGATTTTGACGAAATATTTCCAATCGTGTCATTCCGAAAGCTCCTGCACGCGCGGTTTTCGCGCGGGCAGGAGCTGAGGAACCGGCTCCGCAGCGCGCCGGGGACCATGCAGGTGCGCCCCCGGTAGCAGTTCTTATGGCTGTTTTTTCATCTCTGTTTCCCTGACTGGGCCTGGTTTCGCCTGGGCCTGCAAGGTACCTCGCGCATTCAATTATGTTACGCTTAAGACTGATAAATCCTTATGGTCGGCAAACTCTTAGCCAAAATTTTTGGCACCAGCAACGAACGCGAAGTCAAGCGGATACGTCCGTTGATCGACAAGATCAACGGCTTGGAGCCGCAGGTGCAGCAGTTTACGGACGAGCAGTTGCGCGCCAAGACCGCGGAATTCCGGCAGGCGATCGCGGCGCGTCTTGACGGCATTGAAGACGAGACGGAGCGGGCCGCTGCCCGCAAGGAAGTATTGGAAGAGATATTGCCGGAGGCTTTTGCCGTGTGCCGCGAAGGCGGCAAGCGCGTCCTCAACATGCGGCATTTTGACGTGCAGTTGATCGGGGGCGTTGTTCTGCACCGGGGCATGATCGCGGAAATGAAGACCGGTGAAGGCAAGACGCTGGTGGCCACGCTGCCGGTGTACTTGAATGCCCTGGCCGGTGAAGGCGTCCACGTAGTGACCGTCAACGACTACCTGGCCAAGCGCGACTCCGAGTGGATGGGCAAGCTCTACCGCTTTCTGGGGTTGAGCGTGGGCGTGATCGTCCACGAACTGGATGACGATGAGCGCCGTGAAGCCTATGCGGCCGACGTGACCTACGGCACCAACAACGAATTTGGCTTCGATTATCTGCGCGACAACATGAAGTTCGACCTTGCCGAATGCGCGCAACGCGGACACAACTTCGGCATTGTTGATGAGGTCGATTCCATCCTGATTGATGAAGCCCGCACTCCGCTGATTATCAGCGGCGCCAGCGAGGAATCCACCGATAAGTACGATCGCGTAAACCGCATCATCCCCAAATTGGAGAAGGGTGAAGAGAAAGACACCGCTCCGGGCGAACCCAAGATTTATACCGGCGACTTTGTTGTGGACGAGAAGCACAAGAACACCACGATCACCGACGAAGGCTGGGAAAAAGTTGAGAAGCTTCTGGGTGTCGAGAACATCGCCGACCAGGAAAACTGGGGCCTCAAGCACCACGTGGAAACCGCCGTGAAGGCCCACGCCCTGTACCGCCGCGATGTTGAGTATGTGGTGAAAGACGGCGAAGTGATTATCGTCGACGAGTTCACCGGACGGCTCATGCCCGGCCGCCGCTGGTCCGATGGCCTGCATCAGGCCGTGGAAGCCAAGGAAGGCGTAAAGATCGAGCGTGAAAACCAGACGCTGGCCACCGTCACCTTCCAGAATTATTTTCGCCTGTATAAGAAGCTGGCGGGCATGACGGGCACGGCGGAAACCGAAGCCGCTGAATTCGAAAAGATCTACAACCTCTCAGTGGTGGTCATTCCCACCAACCAGCCGATGACCCGCATTGAGCACCCGGATATCGTTTACCGGACTGAAAAGGAAAAATATTTCGCGGTCGCCGATGAAGTCCAGAGGATGGCCACCGACAACCGGCCCATTCTGGTAGGCACGACTTCTATTGAGAAATCTGAGCGGCTGTCAGAGCTGTTGAAGAAGAAGGGCGTCAAGCACGTGGTGCTCAACGCCAAGTACCACGAACGGGAAGCGGAAATTGTGGCCCAGGCGGGGCGGCTCAATACGGTCACCATCGCCACCAACATGGCCGGCCGGGGCACCGATATTCTGCTGGGTGGCAACCCGGAGTTCATGGCCCGCCAGGAAGCGGTGAAGAAGGGAATTGCCCAGCAACTGCGCGAGGTGGGCGGTGAAGTGGTGCTGCAACAGGATAGCGCAGAGGCCATCGTTTTTTATTACAACGGCATCGAGTACCAGTGTCCAGCCGGGCAGTGGAATGAAATCTTCAGCAGGTACAAGGCGGCTACCGACGTCGAGCATGAAAAGGTGGTGGCCACCGGCGGACTTCATATTCTGGGTACCGAGCGGCACGAGGCCCG
>DATMNZ010000012.1:0-12798 GCA_035568495.1 Saccharimonadales bacterium (SeqCode)
CACATAGGCCCCGCGTTCATCCTGCCCCCGTAGCTGGGCCGACACGACGATTTCGCCGGCTTTGGTGAACTTGATGCCATTGCCGGCGAGATTGAGGACTACCTGCCGCAACTGCGGCGCATCGCCCAGGAATTCGGCCGGCAGAGCCAGGTCCAGGTCCAGGAGAAGCTCCAGGTCTTTTTGATGCGCAGCCGGGGCCAGCGTCTTTAGAGCATCGCCGAGCATGTCGGCGATTTGGAAAGGCGCCGGGTCAAGCTCCACTTTTCCCGCTTCGATCTTGGAGTAATCGAGAATGTCATTGATGATGACCAGCAGGGCGTCGGCGGAAGTCTTGGCCAATCCCAACAAATCGCGCTGCTCTTCACTGAGATCGGTGGCCAGCGCCAGTTCGGTCATGCCCAGGATGCCATTCATGGGGGTGCGAATCTCGTGACTCATGTTGGCCAGGAACTGTCCTTTGGCGTGGGTAGCGTTTTCCGCAACTTCTTTGGCGCGCTGCAACTCTTCGGTCCGTTGTTGCAGCTCCTCCGTACGATGCTGCAACTCGAGGGTGCTGCGCTGCAGTTCCTGCGTGCGGGCGTCGACCATGGTCACCAGTTCGGCTTCCCGTTTCCGGGTGCGCCGCTGGTTCTGTTTATACGTAGCCGAAATCAAGAGCATGATCGCAGCCACGGCCAGAAGGGCAAACCAGTATGTTTGATAGAAATGGGGCCGCAGATAAAACGAGAACGAGGCGCCGGTCTTGTTCCACATTCCGTCATTGTTGCTGGCGATTGCCACGAAGCGGTAGGGTCCGGGAGGAAGATTGGTGTAGAAGGCCGAGTGGCGAGCGTCGGCGTTGATCCATGCCTTGTCGCGGCCCTCCAGTTTATACATCAAGCTCACTTTTTCCGGGGCCACAAAGCTCAAGCCGGCGAAACGGAATTCCAGTTCGCCGTCTCCAACGGCCACGCTGGCGCCGGCTTGGATAACTGCCTGGTTGGCCAGTACCTGTTCGATGACCACCGGGGGCGCCACAGGGTTGATGGGCAGATGTTCCGGATCGATTTCGATCACACCGGCTATGTTGGCCACCAGAAGCTTGCCATCGAAGGTCTTCCAGCCCACCGGCCCATAACCGTCACCGTTGCACTCGGGGTTAATCATGCCGTCAGCGACGCCAAAGGACTGGTGGGTAACGCGGGTCAGTTGTCCGGCGGCCAGGCGGTCCAGTTCGTTCTTGCGCACACGGACGATGCCCCGGTTGGAACTCATCCACAGATACCCGGATGAATCCTCGAGAATACTCCATACGGTGTCGTCAAACATTCCCTCCCGTACGGTGAAGCGGGTAAACATGCCGGCCGCGTACCGCAGCAACCCGCCACCGGCCGTGCCCAGCCAGAGCACATGGTCGCTGTCTTCATAGATAGCATCGACATCGGCAACAGCATTTCCATCCGCGGGAAGGTTGAGCACCGAGAGTTTTCCCTGGTCCATGCGGACCAGGCTTCCGGCCCCGCCAAACCACAGGGCGTGTCCTGAGTCTTCGAAGATCACGACCGCCGAATTCCAGGGCAGGCCGTCTTTCTTGGTGTACCTGGTAAATTTTCCGTGCTCAAACTTGATGATGCCGGCGCCGTTGGTAGCGATCCAAAGCGCATCGTTGTGGTCCACAAGCAGGTAGCGGATGGCGTTACCCGGCAGGCCGTTGCGGGTGGAATAGGTGGTGAACTTGCCGTTTCTTAGACGGTTTAATCCGGATTCTGAGGTGCCCGCCCAGACATTGCCCTGGTGGTCTTCAACAATGCTGCGAATATCGTTGCTCCCCGGCCCCAGAGGGTTGGTGTAGACCGTCACGTGTCCATCCTTGATGCGGTTTACGCCTTTGGCTGTTCCCACCCACAGTCCGCCATCGCGGCTTTGGAAGATGCCCTGCACCAGAGGGCTGCTCAATCCCATGGCCGGGCCATGGGTGCGAATTTTGCCCTTGGTCAAGCGGTTCACACCCGCCCCCAAAGTTCCCACCCAGAAGCTGCCTTCGTGGTCTTCGTACAGCGACAACACCGTGTCATTGCTCAAGCCCAGCGCGCTGTCGAGACAATCAAAGCTCTTTCCCGGCAGCAATCTGCACACGCCTGCGCCGGCCGTCCCGGCCCAATGACCACCGCCGCTATCCTGGAAGATCAGGCCCACGGAGGCGGCGGGAAGACCTTCAGCGACACCGTAGTGTTGTGTCAGGCGGCCGTCATGCAAGACATAAATCCCATGATCGCTGGTTCCCACCCACAGGTCGCCCGCGCGGTCGTAGAGCAGGGAATTGATGGTGGCTTTCCCGGGAAGACGGGCATCGATGTGGGAGAATACACCCTGTGCGTAACTCATGATCCCGTGCATGGTAGAGACAAACAGCAGCCCGTCCGGCCCGGGGGTCATGGCCGTGATGGTTTCTGAAAATCCGCTCTCTCTGCCGAAGGTGGTGACCGGGCCGGAGGGCTGAATTCTGTTCAGAGCGTCGGCGGTGGAAATCCAGATGTCTCCATTTGTGGTTTCGGAGATTCCCAGCACGGCGTTGCCTGATAGACCATTGGCTGCGGAGTATGAACGAAAAGCGCCATCCTTATAGCGCAATGCGCCGCCCCCGGTAGTCCCGACCCATAAGCCGCCATCACGGGCCTCGAGAAGCGTGGCAATGATGTCGGTCTTGAAAGCCGGGACGCTAGCCTTGTTAAAAATCACGAAGCTCACGCCATCGAACCTGGCCAGGCCTTCCTGGGTGCCGAACCACAGATACCCATCATTGGTTTGCTGAATCGCCTGAACGGAGTTCTGTGGCAAGCCATCGGCGGGAGTCCACGCCCTGCGGGAATACTCTAGAAGAGAATAGGAATCCAGGGCGCATGCGGGCAGCGCAAGCAAGAGCACCATGGGGGCGAGGGTGTGCGCCAGCTTCGACAGCGCCCTAACCTTTGCCATGAGTACGGCACCCCCTAGGATTCCACACACTGTGACACACTCGCATGTTTTTCGGCAATAGAATAGATAAGTAAGACTTAAGGTGATTACGTACTCTACCATTAAGGTTCCTTAATTCACGAACTAAATGGTCCGGCATTGGGCGCCGAGGGCCCGGCACCAAGGGGCAAGCCCAGGATTCCGCTACTGTCCGAGCGTTTTCTGGAATGTCTTTACTGCTTGAACGACATGCTCGAGTTCAACGCTCAGCGTATCCACCTGGGTATCGGTGCCGAGTTTGCCGGCGGAGGCGCCCGTTTCCAACTCAAGTGCCGCCGCGACCGCAGCGGGGGCCTCAAACAGCGCGCACATTCCTTTCAACGTGTGGGCGTTCAAGTGGACTTCGTCCGCTTTCCGGGCCAACCGCGCTTCTTTCATCGCAGTCAGGAGC
Organism: Saccharimonadales bacterium (SeqCode); assembly: GCA_035568495.1. Lineage (GTDB taxonomy): Bacteria > Acidobacteriota > Terriglobia > Terriglobales > Acidobacteriaceae > Angelobacter. Next base: position 3,386 of record DATMNZ010000012.1, read on the forward strand.
TTGTCTGACTCCCATTGGAACTCCTCCACCAGGGCCTGCAGTAATGCCTGATTGTCGCCGAAACGGCGGAGCAGATTCTCTCTGTTGATGGTATGGAACGGTTGGAAATCTGGTGGCACTCCCTTCCCAGAGATGGCTTCCGGCAGCTTCCGTTTGGCGGCCGCCGCAGCGCCGCTTACTCCCCTGTCCGGCGCAGAATCGACGTTGCGCGCAACCACCGCAACCAACTCATCCAGGCTGATGGGCTTCGCAATGTAATCATCCATTCCGGCCGAGAGGCACTTCTCGCGATCGCCGGCCATGGCATTGGCCGTCATGGCGACGATTGGCACTCGAACTCCGGTCATTTCCTGCTGCTGGCGGATCAACTGGGTCGCCTGCGCTCCGTCCATTTCCGGCATTTGCATATCCATGAAGACCAAATCGAATGACTGCTTCGCAAAGGTGTCAACGGCCTGACGTCCGTCGTTGGCAACCGTAACCACGTGCCCTCCCATGGCCAGCATCCCTATTGCGACCTTCTGATTGTAAGAGTTGTCTTCTGCCAGCAGGATACGCAGGGGCCGCATGACCGGGTGCGTAGAAGGTGCAGCGGGGTCAACCATCTCCACTTCCCCGGCGCTTGAACCTTTCGCCATGACCCTTAGGAGCATTTGAAGTAAATCGTCCCTGGAAAGTGGTTTCAGCGCGTACTCAGAGATGTCCAATTCCTGGCACCGGCGGAGGGCCCCAAGTTGCTCGGCGGAGGTGAGCATCATGGCCTTGCCTACTTTGAGTTCCTTGGCGCCGCGAATGCGCTGCAGCAACCCGAAGCCATCCATTTCCGGCATGTGCCCGTCCACGATGATCAGTGAATACGCCGTATCTCTCCCGACTGCCTGATACAGGATGGCCAGCGCTTCAGCGCCACTCCCAGCCAGGTCCACGGCCATTTCCCAGGTGGTCAACATTTTCTCAAGAATGCGGCGGTTGGTTGAGTTGTCGTCCACCACCAGAATGCGCAAACCCCGGAGCACTTCGGGGCTGGCAGTCAGTTGTCTTTCCATTAAGTCGGTGGTGGGAGCAAACTGCGCCGTGAAGTGAAATGTGCTGCCCACGCCGACCTGGCTTTCCACCCAAATGCGCCCCTGCATGAGTTCTGCCAGCCGGGTGGAGATGCTCAAGCCCAGACCCGTTCCGCCATAGAGCCGGGTGGTGGAGCTATCAGCCTGTTCAAAGGCGCCAAAGATTCCAGACAGCTTGTCCGGCGGAATGCCAATTCCACTGTCTTTGACGGAAAAGTGCAGAACAATGCCGTCTGTGGACGGCTCCTTGCTGACCATCAACACTACTTCTCCACGGGAGGTAAACTTGATCGCATTGCCCACCAGGTTCACAATGATCTGGCGCAGCCTTCCGGGATCGCCGACCACATTCTCGGGAACGCTGGCATCCACTTCGAAGGCCAGTTCGAGCCCCTTTTGGTGGGCGCGCAGGGAGATCGCCTTCATGGTATCGGCAATCATTTTGTGCAAGGGAAAGGCATGTAGGTCAAGGCTCAGCTTGCCCGCTTCAATCTTCGAGAAGTCAAGAATATCGTTGATCAGCGAGAGCAGGCCGTCAGCGCAAGATTTCACAATCGACATGTATTCGCGCTGGGTGGTGGAGAGGTTGGTCTCCAGGGCGAGTTCGGTCATGCCCAGGATGCCGTTCATGGGCGTGCGGATTTCATGGCTCATGTTTGCCAGAAACTCACTCTTGGCGCGGCTGGCAGCTTCGGCTGTTGCTTGGGCAGTCTCGGCCACTTGCTTCGCGCTTTCCAATTGCGCGTTGACGGTGCGGATTTCAACCGTCCGGGCCGCGACTTCCTCTTCCAGGCTTTCGTGGTGGCGGCGCAGCTCGTCGTCACGCTGGGCGATGGAGCCCAGCATCTCATCGAAGCTGTCGATCAGGAGTCCGACTTCCGCGTAGCTGCCATGGATATCGCCAATGGAATAGTTGCCGCTCTCCCGGATGGAGCCGGCGCGCTGCGCCAGCGCCAGAATTGGATCGGAGATGGTCCGCTGCAACCGCGACGCCAGTACGAGGGCCAGGACCATGGCGATCGCCAGCATACCCGCGGCGATTTCCGAGTAGCGCATGAGCCGGGAATACAGCTCATTCAAGTCCTGCAGCAAATACACCGAACCGATGCGCCGGCCATTGGTGTAAATTCCACGGGCAACATGCAAAGAGCCTCGCTGAATCCCGTTCGTGTCGGACACAAGGAGGCCGGGAGCGTCACGGACAGTGGCCCGCGGTCTGAGATACGTAGCAAAAGGTTTGCCGGTCTTGTCATAAACGCGGGCGGCAATTACATGAGGATTGGTCTTGAGCGCGGCCAGGGTCTCCTCCCCCGCTTGGGCATCGTTGAACGAGAGCGCCCCGGCGCTGTTGGAGCCGATCAGGTCGGCCACCAGCGTCATCTCTTCGAGACTGCTCTGCCGCACGGCGATCGTCTCGTAGATGGCAAAACCGCTGCAGGCCAATACCAGGACGGCGGCGCAGGTCAGCATCACAATTGACACGAGCTTGCGCTTAAGGGGTCGGCTACGTTGCTGATTCACTCTTGTACCCCCGTTGTTTATTTAAGGGCATAGCCAGATTCTCCCGGGAGCTTGCCCTCGAGCTTGAGTACTTTGAGTTCTGGCAACAGCTTCTTCGTGGCCAGAAACGTAATCCCTCCGGGAGTGTTCCGCAAGTATTCTTGTGCCACGGTATCGGAGAAAACTGAGAGTGGTTCCTCTGCGGCTTCTCCCCGAAACACCTTTGCCCTCCATTGCTCGGCGAATTCCCGGTTGCTAAGTTTCAGCAAATAGGTCAATATCTGGTCCCGTTCCCGCGCTCCGGGTTCGCGCAGCACCAATTTCACTTGCACGTTTCCTTTCCAGAACCGGCGATCGCCCATGAGCATCTTGCGGAGATCGGAAGCCGAAACATCGTTCAAGGGGTTCGAAGCATTTACGATGACCGCAATGTCAATGGGCCCCTTGGCTCCTCGCGCCGTCTGGGAACTGCTTGGAGCAGAGGCCAGGACCAACACCAGCGCTAGGACAAATTTGGGCTTTCCCACGGCTCACCTCTAAAATGCAAATGAAAGTTGAGTTCTCACGGAATTCACCGCATCCAGGCTTCGCCGCAAGGTCCGCTCATATTCGATCTTGAACGCGGCAAATTCATTCAGTTCATAGCGCACTCCGGCTTTCGGTCCATGCAACAGCGCTATGTCGGCAAGGAGCGGGTCGCGGGCCGGAATGTTGACATACTCATAGCGAAAATAGGGCCGATAGCGGCCCCAGCTCCTGGAGACCTGGGAATAAAACCCCGGCGTGTTGATGGACGGGGCCCCGCCGGCCGGGGTGTGCCGCAACAGCACCGCCTCATTCAAAAACTCAAGCCGGCCCTTTTGGTAGATGACGTGTCCCACGAGGATGTTCTCCGTCACATTCACTCCCGCGGGCGGGGTGATATGGTCGTGATAGTTGGAAAACCCAAATTGCAGTCCGGGCGCCGAGTCAGGGCGCATGAAAAATCCGAGGTTGAACGCCTTGCCGTTATTGTCGTCGGTGACGTTCTGTACCGGGTTGACCCCCGCGCGCGGATTCCGGCCGTTGCCGATCTCCGCGATATAGTGCAAACCCAGCTTGCTGGAGAGGGTTCCCGTGGCGCTTATCCCCACTGTGTGTACGGGCAATATCCCGCCGCTGTCTTCAAATTGAAACAGGAAAGGCCGCCCCAGCGCGTTTTGTATAAACGTGCTGTGGTGATAGCTGGTGTTGTAGTAGCCGATGCCCGTATGGAAACGCCCGAACTGAAAAGTAAGGTGGTCATTCACGGCATAGATCAGCTCCATGCGCTCCAGGTCAATGCCGAAATTGTTGGTGTCATGGTCTGCCTCAATGATGGTCTCTGAAAGAAAGCTGGCTTTGTCGGTCAAGCGCGAAGTAATAAAGAGATTGAACTGTCCCAAGGCAAAGGAATTTGTGCTGCCTTTCAAGTCACTGGCGCTCCAACCGACATCCGCGTAGCCGCGCAGGCGCAACCGGGGTATGCCCCCGCTTTCGGCAGTGTGTCCCGGCATGGGCGTGGCTTCGATACTCACCTGTTCAGGGATAGGTTGCGCCTCTGGAGCGGGGGCGCCGGCCTTTTCCGTGATGCTCTGCACCTGCGCCTTGAGCGTAGCGACCTGGTTTTCCAAGTCCTGTAGCCGTTGCAGTAGTGCTCTTAAGTCTTCGGCGCTGATCACAGCGGGTGTTTGTTGAGCGGCTGCCATTCCTGTCAAAACCATCGAAGCTGTGGCCAACAGCAGCAGGCGGCCCAACCACACCCGGAAGCGGATAGCCGGGTGATGCATAGCAAGACTCCTTCGCATTCGCATGTCATTTCTTATATTTTGGCGAGCACAAGAACCTGCGTGCAATTGAGCCGGAGTACCTGTCTCCCATTGGGTTATCGGCAAACTGTCCGGGCGCTTAATCAGTTGTGCCATCCGCCGTTGTAGCCCATAAACCGGGAGCGGATGACGCCCTGTTTCCGTGGCTTTAGAAAGGTACTGATCAACAAATCGGCCAGGGGGAGAGAGTATTAGAAAAAACTAATAAGCCCCACAGATGCTGGGATAATCTTGTAACTTTTTGGGCCTTTCGGCATCTATAGGTTCTAGAATTTCCAGCCATCCCGCCTGTACGGGATTCAACAAACACTCAGTTCCATCTTGAAGGCAAAAACCAAAGCAGACGGCTTGAAGAAAGCTAGGAGAAAGAGTCATGCATGTAAGAATGAGCAAAGGAAAACCTACTGAGCAGCATCTCAAGAGAAGTATCGCGTTGACAGGAGCGCTTGTGTTCCTTTTCTTCTCGGTTAGTAGCGCCGAAGCGGCGGGCGCACCCCCCGTTGCCGGCGCAACGCAGAGCTTTGTTTACACGATGGCCAATCCCACTGGACCTAATTCGATCTTGGCGTTCCAGCGCGACCCTCAGACCGGCGGTCTGAGTTTCGTAGCGTCTTATGCCACTGGCGGGACCGGTCTAAAGCAGGTGGTTGGCACCACTCAATCCTCCATTGTTACGAACGGCGCTTTTCTTTACGCGGTGAATGCCGGAAGCAACGATATTTCCGCATTTGCCATTTCCACAGATGGGTCGCTTCACCTGCTCGGCTCTCCCGTTCGTTCCGGCGGGACCTCCCCGGGGACCCTGACATTACATGGCCAATTGCTCTATGTGGGAAACGAAGGAACGACCCAGGAGCCCGCCAACTATAGTGGTTTTACGGTAGGCGCGGATGGCTCACTGGCCCCTTTGGAAGGGTCTACTGTAACTTTAAATGTAGGGGACGGCATTACAAACGTCCTTTTTGACGACAGCGGCTCCCATTTTGTTGGCGTGCGGCTTGGTGGGACAGCGATTGATACGTTTACGGTAAGCTCCGGCGGAAAGCTGGTTTCCCGAAGCACGCTGGGACCGTTGCCGGGGCCATTTGGCGCCATATTTAACCCGGTCAATAAAAGCGAGTTGATTGCCACCCTGGCCCACCTCCATGGCGCCGGCACGTTTTTCCTTTCCGGCGATAACACCTTGGCGCTGGTTGCGACCGCTGTCGATGCGCCGTCCAAAGATCCCTGCTGGACAGCAGTCACTCCTGACGGGAGCTTTTTGTGGACTTCCAATTTCCAGCCAAGCTCCTTGTCTCTATTCTCGATCAGCGCCGCTGGGCAGATTGAATTTCTCAGCGAGCACGAAACCGCGACGTTCGGCAATACCTCCTCGGACATTGCCATGGACGCGAGTAACAGATTCATCTATCAGCTACTGCCTTTTCCTACGAGCGATGTACATATTCATGTGATGGCGATTACCGGCAATACCAGTGATGGCGGGCTCAGCGATGTCGCTACGGTCTCCATTCCGGGAGAGGCTTTTCCCATGGGGCTTGTCATCGTGGACACCCACTGAACACGAATGCAGTCGACGAATTCCCAGGCTGAAGACCGGCCATGGATCATTTCCATTGCATGATTTGACGTGGTGAAAGCGCCCGTCTCTACTATTACAATGGCAGCCGCAGATCTTCAGCCTGGGGAGACGCATATCCATGGACTTCGACCTTCCGGAGGGGCTTCAGCGCTATCTGGCTGAGCTGGACCGGTTCATTGACGAAGAGATCAAGCCACTCGAAAAAGAGAACGACAACCAACGGTTTTTCGATCACCGCCGGGAATGGGCGCGTACCGACTTTGACCGGGGTGGCCTGCCACGACCGGAGTGGGAGTCGCTGTTGGGCGAGGCGCGCCGCCGTGCCGACCGCGCCGGTCACTACCGCTTTGCCCTGCCAAAAGAACACGGCGGGCAAGACGGATCCAACCTATGGATGGCCGTCATCCGCGAGCATCTCGCCGCCCAGGGGTTGGGGTTGCACAACGACTTGCAGAACGAGCATTCGATCGTTGGCAACCATCCGGTGGTGTTGATCTTTCGCGATCTGGGAACGCCGGAGCAGCGGCGAGAATTCATCCCCGGGTCCCTGGACCATTCACGCCGGGTCGCCTTCGGTCTGACTGAGCCGGAGCACGGCTCCGACGCCACCCACATGGAGACGCGGGCGGTCGCCGAAGTCCGCGATGGGCTGCAAGGCTGGCGCATCGATGGCGAGAAGATGTGGACCACGGGCATGCATGTGGCCACGCACTGTATGGTGTTTGCCCGCATGCACGGCAATGATGGCGATGCCGCAGGCATCACCTGCTTCCTCGTTCCGGCCAAAGCTCCGGGTGTGAAGATCGAGGAGTATCTATGGACCTTCAACATGCCCACCGATCACGCGCGGGTGAGCTTTCATGGCGTGTGGGTCGCTGAGACGGCCATCCTAGGAAAGCCGGGCGGCGGTCTGGCCGTGGCCCAGCATTTTGTTCATGAAAACCGCATACGGCAGGCGGCCTCTTCGCTGGGCGCAGGAAGTTACTGCATCGAGCAGAGCGTACGATATGCGCGCCTGCGCAAGCCGTTCGGTAAGCCGCTGGCTGAAAACCAGGCCATCCAATGGCCGCTGGTGGAACTGGCCACGCAGGCCGAGATGTTGCGGCTGCTGATCCGCAAGACCGCCTGGCAGATGGACCAGATGCCCAAGCCGGAAGTCGAAAAACGGCTCTCCGATAAGGTATCCATGTGTAACTACTGGGCCAATCGCTTCTGCTGCGAGGCCGCCGACCACGCGATACAGGTCCACGGAGGCATCGGCTACTCCCGGCACAAGCCCTTCGAGCACATCTATCGCCATCATCGCCGTTACCGCATTACGGAAGGGTCGGAAGAAATCCAGATCCGAAAGATCGCCGGGCATTTGTTTGGCTTCATGGGGCCGCGTCGAAAAGAGTTTCAGCAGATGGAAGAACAAGACTTCAAGGCAAAAGCGGAGAAGAAGAACAGCCTATGATCGAAGCCGCCGAGGTCAAAGCCAGACTGCGTGATGCTGTGGCCCGGTTCCTCGGGCCGCCGGGCGATATTCTTGAGCTGCGCCGGTTGACCGCGGGGGCCACCAAGGCCACTTGGTCTTTCACGGCGCAGATTGGGGACACGCAACGGGCGCTGGTCCTGCAGATATCAACGGCCGCTTCCCGAGCGGACGGCCTTGTCGCGGGTAGCGATGCGGCGCAGACCGAACAGATCCAGTTGCCGATGTTGGGCGGAAAAGACGATGCAGCAGTAATGTTGGCGGCCGCCAAAGCCGGCGTCCCGGCGCCGCCGGTGCGCGCGGTGCTAACGGCAGAATCAGGGTTGGGCGAGGGCTACATTACAGATTTCATAGCGGGTGAGACCATCGCCCGCCGCATACTGCGGGAGGCCCGCTTTGCCGGACTGCGCGGGAATTTCGCGGCCCAATGCGGTGAAATCCTGGCGCGCATTCACGCCATGGACAAGCCGGCCTTGCCGTTCCTGCTGCCGCTGGATGGAGCGCGGCAGATCGCGCGCTATCGTGAGGTCTATGACAGTTGCGACTGTCCGGTTCCTGCCCTGGAAGTCGGCTTGCGTTGGGCGGAAGACCACCTGCCCGCTGCCGCGCGAAACACGGTAGTCCATGGCGATTTCCGCATGGGCAATCTGATCTGCGGCGAGCAGCGCATCCACGCAGTGCTGGATTGGGAATTGGCGTGTACCAGCGACCCCATGCAAGACCTGGGCTGGCTGTGCGTGAAGACCTGGCGCTTCGGTGGCAGTGAACCTGTCGGCGGCATCGGACGCCGTGAAGATTTGTTCGCCGCCTACGAGCGTGCCACCGGCATAGCTGTCGATCCTGCCCATGTGTACTTCTGGGAGGGATGGGGATGCGTGCGCTGGGCGATCATCTGCCTGGTCAAAGGGCTGGCCCACCGCAGCCACGGCGCCCAGCGGACGGTGGAAGCCCTGGCCATAGGCCGCCGCATGGAAGAGCCACTCTTGGACTTCCTGGAACTTCTGAAAAAGGACCTTCTGCAAAATAGTTAACCAATGAGGAGAATTTTTCTATGCCAGCCAATCTCGCTCTTGCCCCCGATCTGCTGTCGGTCATCCGCGAATTTCTTGACACAGATATCGTCCAGGACCCGGGGCTCAGTGACGACAAGCGTTTCAACGCAAGAGTTGCCGGCAACTTGCTGGCGATGGCGGAAAGGGAATTGCGGTTAGGGCCGGCGGCAAAGGCCGCCGAAGCCGACCGGCTGACCGCGCTGGTGGGCGCTGAAGGTTCGCTCGAAGAAAAGAACCGGCGTCTCTGCCGGGCCATCCGCGACAGGGCCGTAGCCGGTGATGATCCGCAGGTTCTCGACCACCTGCATCGGACCATTGTCGATGCCTTGCGCATCAATAATCCCAAGTGGATTGGAGGTCTTTCCTGATGGTCATCGTGAGAGGCTGTGACTTTTTGGTCCTTAGACACGGTGTCATCCTGGGTGCGCAGCACGAAGAGCTTGCCCTGAGAGGTTGTGACTTTTTTGATTTTTCGCGATTTTTTCACGCGTAGATGTTTCATTTTCAACGTCGCAATTTGCTGAAAATCAAAAAAGTCACAGCCGCTGAGCGAAGCGGAAGGGGTCCCGGGAATGCTGGTTCTATCGAGAATTTGGAACGCCTCGATTACCAAAGTAACCAGGAATCCTTCCAGCGTCGTTGGATCTGCCCTTCACATTGAACTATATTTCGCGCAGGGCAAGTCCGGCCGCCACTCCGGCTCCGGAGTATTGCGGCATCGAGGTCCCGTAAGACTTCCATACAACATAATTGCAAGAGAGATCGACGGATGACCACGAGGCTGGCCCGGCCCAACGCCGTGAGCAGCACCTATCAATATGACGTGGTTTCGAACCTGCTTTCCGTTCTGCACCAGAATGGCGCGGCCACACTCGATGGGGTGGTATATTCCTA
>DATMNZ010000013.1:0-15368 GCA_035568495.1 Saccharimonadales bacterium (SeqCode)
AGCATGAACGCCAGCGCCGCGCCGGCACCGAGAACCTGCCGGGAATCGTTGGCCTGGGCAAGGCCGCGGCCATCTCGCGGCAATGGCTGGAAAGTGGCGGAGCAGGAACGATGACCACCATGCGCGGCCGTCTCGAAAATGGATTGCTTGGCGCGGTCCGCGAAGCCGGCATCAACGGACTGGGACCGCCTCGAACACCGAATACCACCAGCATCTATTTCGACGGCCTGGAGGGTGAGGCCCTGGTGATTGCCCTCGATCTCAAAGGGCTGGCGGTATCGAGCGGCGCGGCCTGCTCTTCCGGGGCCATTGAGCCTTCCCACGTGCTGTTGGCCATGGGGCTTCCCAAAGCACGGGCCCGCTGCAGCCTGCGCATCAGCCTGGGCAAGCAGACCACGGAAGACGACATCGACTTTGCGCTCACGGTTGTCCCTGAAGCAGTGGCGAGGCTCCGGGAAATTTCACCTGCTTACGGCAAGCAGGCTGCGGTCTGAGGCGGCGCCAGGAATAAGAGAAAATCTTACTGCAGATGCTGCCGCCGGCTGTTTCCCCGGCGCTGGTCGAGGATGTCACGCATCTTGACCAATAATTCCTCCAGCGAAAACGGCTTCTGGATAAACGAAGTGCCGGGCTGTAGCAGGGCGTCTTGTAAGGCAGCATGCTGAACATAGCCGGAGATGAAAATAATGCATATCTTAGGATGGCTCTTGGTGAGCGATACTCCCAGATCGCAGCCATTGGCGCCGGGCATCACAATGTCGGTGATCAATAAATCAATCGGCTGGCGATGGGAGATTTCCTGGGCTTCCTCTGCACTGGCCGCTTCCTGCACATGGTATCCGTGTTTTCGCACAAACTCAGCCAGCATGTGACGTACACCCGCTTCATCTTCCACCAGCAGGATATTCTCCGATCCCTGCAATCTTCGGGCGGGTGGAGCACTCGGGGTGATTAGCAATTTCTCCGACGAGCGGGGAAAGTCCAGAGTAAAGACTGTGCCGCCGTCGGGTTCGCTGATCACGGAAACCTGTCCGCCATTTTGTTTCACAATCCCGTAAACGATTGCCAGTCCCAGCCCGGTGCCATTTCCCGGCTGCTTGGTGGTAAAAAAGGGCTCAAAACTCCGGCTGAGGGTTTCGGGGTCCATCCCGGAACCGTCATCACTGAACGATAACCGGATGTGCTCGCCCAAAACGCCTCCCTCCTGCACCGTGGAAGATTTGTCCGGGTCACAGTTCTGTGTGCGGATACAGATCGTGCCGCCATGAGGCAGGGCGTCTCGGGCATTGGCGGCCAGATTGATAAGGATCTGGTCCACGTGCGCGGGATCGATCTTTATGTTCCATAGATGGCTGTCGAGTTGTAATTCAATCGCAACGTCTTCACCCACCAGGCGACCCAGCATGCTTTTCACGCGGAGAAGCGACTCGTTGAGATTGACCACCTGTGCCTGGACCACTTGCCGCCTGCTGAAAGCCAGCAGTTGCGCAATGAGCGCGGCCGCCCGGTTGGCAGCCCCGGAAATTTCGTCGATGATCTTCAGGTTGCCGGCGTCTGCTTGCAGGTTGTCGCGAAGGATTTCACCATAGCCTTTGATAATGGTCAGCAGGTTATTGAAGTCGTGGGCAATCCCGCCGGCCAGCCTGCCCACGGCCTCCATCTTCTGTGCCAGCCGGAGCTGCTCTTCGAGCTTTTCTCTTTCAGAAATGTCGCGCCCTAAAGTTGCAATGCTCGACAACTGGCCATCCTCATCGAATATGCCGAATCCGCGCATCTCCACCAGCGCCAGCTTTCCCGTTTCAAAGTTTCTTAAATGGACGGGTCCTTCCCAAACGGCCCCCGAGAGAATGGCCGGCGCCATTTCCGTTTGGAACCTGGAGCGGTCTTCCCAGGAAAGGTAATCGATAATATTTTTCGATGCCACTTCGCCGCCGTCGGGGCGTGTTCCCGTCAGTTTTTGCCCTGACTCGTTGACAAACAAGATCTTGCCCAGCACCTCGGAGACCGCGATAAAGTCAGGGCTTTTCTGAATCATGGCCACCAACTTGGCGCGTTCCTGGTCGCCCTGTTTTCTTTCGGTGATATCGAGCATAATTCCGGTGAATCGCATCGGCTTGCGGGTAGCTCCGGAGCCTGCGAAGAAACACTTGCCACGGGCAATGACCCAGCGGATGGAGCCATCCGGCCACACCACGCGGTAGTCAACGTCATACTCGCTGGCAGACTGCGGATCCATGGCCTCCTCGATGCTGGTGGCGATGCGGTCCCGGTCCGCGTCATGAACACGCGCCAGAAAGCCCTGGTAGTCCAGATGATCATTGGCGGCGAGGCCAAGAATTGCCCTGGAGCGCATGGACAACTTGGACTCTCGTGTTCGGGGATAATAGTCCCAGGTGCCCATGCCTGCCGCTTCCACAGCCAGCCGTAGGCGCTCATCGGCTTCCGCAATGGCCGCTGCCGCCATTTTCCGTTCATGGATCTCGACGGCTATGCCGATATAGCCAGCCAATTCGCCGCCGGTATTTTTTAGCGGGGCGGCCTTCACCAGATGCCAGAGATACTGTCCATCGCTGCGGCGAAAACGGACCTCGTTCTCGTAGGCAGTGCCTCCGGCAACCACCTGCTGCCATTGTTGGAGACTGCTGGCGGAATCTTCGGGGTGCAGAGCGGAAGTCCAGCCCGGGCCCAGGGTCTGGTCCATATTCATGCCGGAATACTCAAACCAATAGCGATTGACCCAAGTTGCGTTTCCCTTCGCGTCGGCTGTCCAGATGCATTGAGAAGAGAGTTCGATCAGGGCGCGATAGCGGGCTTCGCTTTCGAGGAAGTCCTGCTGGCCGGCTGCCAGTTGCACCAAACGGTCGGAGGCCTGGGAAGATACGTTCGCTAGCTGCAGGCGAAGCTCCGCAATTTCGCCTTCCAGGGTGGCGATCTGCTCAATGACACGGCCTGCGTCATTTCGGTCGCTGATTAATTCGGGCATACAAATTCCGGGGCATTGTGCCGATTGAGCATAGTATGCCACTCCGGTGCGGGCATTCCTAGCCTTTTCGAAAGTGCGAGACGCAGCATGGGACTAACGTAATCTGGTTTTTCCAGCAGCCATGCGCTGAAGAATCCGCCTGGTTTGTGGCTGTGCCGCCGGAGGTCTCGCCAAGTCCATTGTCAATATATGTATATTGTAATACCTGTATGTTATGATGTCTCAAACGGCATGGCGCGTACACGAAAACCCGGCCCCGATGCATCGGCGCTGGCCCGCTTCAAGGCCGAGTTTTTCAAGGCCCTGGCCCACCCGTTGCGCATTCGCATCATCGATGCCCTGCGGGATGGCGAGATTGGGGTGAACGATTTGTGTGCCCGCCTGGCGGTCGAACAGAGCACGCTATCGCAGCAGTTGGCCCAGTTGCGCGGAAGAAACATCGTGGTCGGCAGAAAGGAAGGCCAGAATGTGTATTACTCCATTCGCGACACGGCCATCTTTCGCCTGCTGGATGTCGCCAAAGACATCTTCAATAACCATCTGGTAAGCGTCCAGGACATGCTGTCGCAGTTGGAGGTTTCATCCGGCGGTCAGCGCTGACCGGCCGCCTGTTTCCACCGGCCGCCGGGTCTTTGCCGCATCGAACTTTAGATAGGGAAATGATCGGATTTCATGTCCATTGCCTTCGGCAGTTTATCGGGTCTGCTTCTCATCGCACCCCTGGTCTCCTGTTTTGCCGGATTTGTCAGGTCACGCACCCGCTGGACGGACCTGGGCGCCGCCACCTTGACGGTTGCCGGACTGGCGTGCGGCGCCGTGGCGGCCATCGGAGCATGGTTTTACGGCGCCCCTGCAAGCTTTGCCCTGCCGCTGTCACCCTTAGTCCCTTTTCGGTTGCTGCTGTCGCTTGACCGCCTGAGCGGTTTTTTTCTGCTCATCCTATGCGCAGTCTCCTTGCCGGCAGTCTTCTTTTCAGTTCCCTACACATCGCGTAACTACACCCGCGGACGGGCGGCGTGGTATTGGGCGCTGTTGCCTTTCTTTCTTCTCTCGATGGTCATCGTGGTCAGCGCAGCCTCCGTATTCTCGTTTTTCGCCGGCTGGGAACTGATGACCATCCTCTCAGCGGCCCTGATTCTTCTTGAGGGTGATTCGCTAGAGCGCCGCAAGAATATCTTTCTGTACCTGCTCACCATGCAGGCCGGCGCCGCCCTGGTGATTTCAGCATTTTTGCTGTTCGTGCCTGCAGCGCCTTCGCTGGAATTTGGGGCCATCAGAATCGCAGCCGCAACCATGGCCCCGGGCACGAAGACCGCCATCTTCCTGCTGGCGTTCTTGGGCTTTGCCACCAAAGCGGGCATCATTCCGCTGCATGTATGGCTGCCGCGGACCTATCCCATCGCGCCTACGCCCGTCTCCGCTCTGATGTCCGGAGTCATGATCAAGACCGCCGTCTATGCCTTTCTCCGGGTGGTCTTTGATTTCCTCTCGGGTGGGCCCGATTGGGGTGGATATGCCGTGCTGGCAGCCGGGGCGATCTCGGCCCTGCTGGGCATTCTCTATGCCATCTTCGAAACCGATCTCAGAAGGCTGCTCGCCTACTCCAGCGTGGAGAACCTCGGGATCATTTTTCTCGCGATGGGGGCTTCCATGGTGGGCCTGAAAAACGGAGCGCCCGGAGTCGCCGCCCTGGCGTTGCTGGCTGCTTTGGCGCACTCCATGAATCATGCCATCTTCAAGAGTCTGCTCTTTCTGGGAACGGGCGCAATCCATTGCAAGACCCAGACTTTGAAATTGAGTGAACTCGGAGGTTTGCTGAAATCAGCGCCTGCTCTGGGCGTGGTCTTTCTGGCCGGCTGCGTCTCTATCGCCGGCCTGCCTTTGTTCAACGGCTTTATCGGCGAATGGATTGCCTTCCAGGGACTCATGGGAGGCGCGCAACTGACTGGCCCTGTTCCGCAAGTCCTGCTGCCGTTGGCTGCCGGCGTGCTCGCGTTGACTGGGGGACTGGCGGTCGCATGTTTCGCCAATGCTTTCGGTACGGCATTCCTGGGAAGGCCACGGTGTCCGGAAGCAGCGCCCTCTGAAAAGATTCCGTGGTCGATGCTGCTGCCGTTGGGATCTCTTGCAGTTGCCTGTCTGATGAATGGCGTTGCGCCCATGGTCCTGCTGCGCGCCTTATGGGGACTGGTAGGGACCCTCATTCCCGGAGGCAACTTCGACAGCGTCGCGGGGCTCGGCCGTGGAATGCAGATGGTGACGGCTGTTGTACTGGCAGGGTCCCTGATGGCGTTCTTGGTACGGGCTACTGTCCGTTACTCTCCTACCTGGGGATGCGGACTTGCTTCTCTGACCACCCGCATGCAATACACAGCGGCGTCCTTTTCCAAGCCGATCCGCACCGTTTTTTCGAGCGTCTATCGGTCCGACCGCAGGCTGGATGTCTCTCCCGAAGAACAGCCTTATTTCCCCAAGGCAGTTTCCTATCAATCCACCCGGACCCTGTCGTATGAACGGCTCCTGTATCGTCCGGTGGTCAATTCCTTTCTGGCGGCCGCCCAGCAGCTTCGCCGTCTGCAAACCGGCAACATCCAATGGTACTTGCTGTACATCTTCCTGGCGCTGCTCTCGATGCTCCTGCTGATGAGGTTCCGATAATGCCCGGTGTGAAGCTCCTCCAATTCGCTGTGCTGTTGTTGAGCGCGCCTCTCATGCGCGGCATCATCGCCAAGCTCAAGGCATGGCTGCAGCGCCGCCAGGGGGCCGGCATCTGGCGTCCATACGCCGACCTGGGCAAACTGTTTCGCAAGGAAGACATCGTGCCATCGTCGGCCTCTTGGCTTTTTCGTGCCGCTCCCCGGCTGGCCTTTGCGTTCACCTTGGCGGCCGCGGCCTTTGTACCCGTGGTGGTCACAGGGGGCATGCTGTCGTTTACCGGCGACTTCTTCGTGCTTATCTACCTGCTGGCCTTCGCGCGCTTTCTGCTCCTGTTGGGCGCGTTGGATGGGGGCAGCAGCTTCGGAGGCATGGGCGCCAGCCGCGAGGCCATGGTTTCAGTCCTGGCCGAAGCCCCGCTGGTCGTCTCTCTTATGGCGGTAGCCATCACCGCCAGGGCCGGCAGCCTCGCGGGCATTGTCGAGTGGACCCGCATCCAGAGCTTTTTCAATATTTCAGTGGTCCATGTGCTCGCCCTGACCGCGATGGTCTTCGTCGCCATCGCCGAAACCGGGCGGCTGCCGGTGGACAATCCCACCACGCACCTGGAGCTGACCATGCTCCATGAAGCGATGGTCCTCGAATATTCCGGGCCCAGCCTGGCCTTTGTTGAGTGGACGCACGCCATCAAACTCAATCTGCTGATCGCGCTCCTCATCGCTTTATTTGCACCCTGGGGCATTGCCGCCGCCCTGACGCCGGGCGCAATTGCGATCTCAGCAATCTGGTTTCTATTGAAAGTCTGGCTGGTGCTGGTGGCCATCGCAGTGCTGGAAAGCGCAGTGGCCAAGCTCCGCATGTATGCCGTTCCTGAATTCTTCGGCATTGCCACTGCGCTGGCCGTTCTGGCAATGGTCTTTACGGTGATATTGAAAAAGTAGTCTTGGAAAAGGGGGCCATGGGAATCATCATTAACTTTGCCGCGAGTCAGGCCATCGGTTCATCGGTGGTGCTGATATTTCTCACGCTGCTGTTGCTGGCGGCTTCCCGGCGTCTTTCCACTTGTATCTCGCTCTTTGCCATTCAATCGGCGGTGATTGCCGTCCAGGTGTTCGCCATCGCCTATGTGCATAAAGTCCCGGAAGCTTATGTCGTTGGCGCCATGGTGCTGCTGATCAAGGTGTTTGCGATTCCTTATGCCCTCTTCTATCTGGTCCGGCGGTTGCGGTCGCCTCGCGATGTCAATGCTTCTCTATCGCCTGCCCGCTCGGTCTTTGTGACCGCGGCCCTGATCGGCGTGTCTTTTTCTTCGGTCCAATCCTATGCCCGCGACCTGCATGTGGCCCGCGAGCCGCTGGCCGCTTCCGTAGCCATCATTTTGACGGGCTGCTTCCTGATGACCAGCCGCAATAAGGCATTGATGCAGATTCTGGGCCTCCTGATTCTGGAGAACGGGATTTTCATGGCCGCTCTCACCACCACTTTTGGTATGCCTCTGGTCATCGAGATCGGCGTGGTCTTTGATCTGGTCATGGGCGTGTTCCTCATGGGCATCTTCACCTTTCGCATTCGGGAAACATTCGATCATCTGGATGTCTCGAAGCTGCGCAAATTGAGGGGCTGAAACCATGGTCCTCGTGCTTCCCCTTCTTCTGCCCCTGGTGGTTGCGCTGGTTGTGCTGGCCTTTCGCGACCATGGCCGCGCGACCGCCGTAGCCTTGACCGGCGGCCTGCTGGAAGTCACGCTGCTCATCAACCTGGTGGTCCGTGTTCATCCGGAAATCCGCTGGGGACGCTATTTTCGCGCCGATAGCTTGACTGCTGTGTTTCTGATCAGTATGGGGTTTGTCTTCCTGGTGGTGCTGGTGTATTCCGTGGATTACCTGCGCCATGTTCCGCCCGGACGTTTTTCATCGCCACGATGGTTTTACTGCCTGCTGTTCTTGTTTGCCTTCACCATGCTGGCGGCCTACCTCTGTGAGAATCTGGGACTGCTCTGGATACTGATGGAGGCCACGACGCTGGCTTCTGCGCTGCTGGTCGGCTTCTACAACACCAAAGGGGCCGTGGAAGCCGGTTGGAAGTATCTGGTGGTGTGTACGGTAGGCATCGCCTTCGCCCTGTTTGGGACCATCGCTCTTTATCTGGCAGCGGTGCGCTCTGGAATTCCCTCGGCCGTCGCTCTCGATTGGACGGCGCTCATGCGGGCAGGTCCGGAGCTCGCCCGCGTCTCCAGCCTGGTCAAGCTCGGCTTCCTGTTCGTGGCCGTGGGGTACGGCACCAAGGTGGGCTTTGTGCCCATGCATAGCTGGCTACCGGACGCGCACGCCGAAGCTCCCTCGCCGATCAGCGCCATGCTTTCCGCGGCCCTGCTGAACTGCGCCATGTACGCGCTCGTCCGCTATGACGCCATCAGCGTGCATGCCATTGGCCCCAAATTCAGCCACGGCATGTTGCTCATCTTTGGGGCCATGTCATTGCTCGGCGCCGCGCTGCTGATGATCGTGCAGCGTGACCTGAAGCGCCTGCTCGCCTACAGCAGCGTGGAGCACATGGGCATGGTAGCTACCGGGATCGGCCTGGGCGTACCGCTCGGGACCTATGGCGCGCTGTTGCACACCTTGAATCATTCCGTGGCCAAGTCCTTGCTCTTTTTTGTGGCGGGGAACGTGCGGGAAAACTTCGGCACGCTCCGGCTCGATCGTATCAAAGGCATGGTGCGCAGCCTGCCGTGGACCAGCGGGTTTCTGGTTCTTGGGACCCTGGCCATTGTGGGACTGCCTCCTTTTGCGCTGTTCGTCAGCGAGTTCGCCATTCTCAGCGCGGCATTTTTTCAAAGGGACCATCTGATCGCTACGATTGTGCTGTTGTCTCTGGTAGTGGGTTTCGGGGCGCTTGTTTACCAGCTTCAGCGGATGTTGAGTGGGGAACCCTGTCTGGTGAAGAAGCACAAGATTACAATGTCGGAAATTACAGCCATGGTCCTCTGTTCGGGCGTCGTGCTGGCCTTGGGAATTCACGTGCCCGATTCCCTGGTGCAGATCATCCATCGCGCAATGGCGGTATTGACTTCATGACTGTGCCCATAACCAATACGGCGGGACTAGGTGTCATCGAAGTGGCACGCCTGCTGCGCGGCGCCGGAGACCGGCCGGCGCGTCTGGTCTGTGTGTTTGGAGACCGGGAAGACGCATCGGGTTCGTTGAAAGTCCGATACATCCTGGACCTTCCGGATACGGGCTATCGCGTACTTGACGAAACCGTGAACGGCCCCGGCCCGGTGGCTTCTATCAGCCGGATTACGCCCGCGGCTGCGTGGTATGAACGTGAATTGCAAGACCAGTACGGGGTGCGGTTGCCGGACCACCCTGATCCTCGCCGGCTGCTGCTGCACGAAAACTGGCCGCCGGAATGCCATCCCATGATTTCCTCCGGACAGCCCATTCCCTGGGCGGAAGGCCGCTATGACTTTCTGCAGGCCGCCGGCGATGGTGTCTGCGAAGTGGCGGTCGGGCCCGTTCATGCCGGCATCATTGAACCGGGCCATTTTCGTTTTAGTGTGATGGGCGACAACGTATTGTTTCTTGAACTACGACACTTCTACACCCACAAAGGCACAGAAAAATTGTTCGAGGGTATGCAGGTGTTGAATGGGCCGATGCTGGCCGAATCGATCTCCGGCGACAACTGCTTTGCACATGCGGTGGCCTACTGTCAGGCCATCGAAGAAGCCCATGGGGTGACGGTTCCGCCACGCGCCGAAGCCATCCGTTTGATCGGCCTGGAGCTGGAACGAATGATGGCCCACATCGCCGACGTCGGCGCTCTGTCGGGCGATGTCGCGTTCCAACTTCCGGCAGCCTATTGCAGCCGCATCAAAGAAGATTTGATCCAGGTTTCGACGCGTGTGCTGGGTACGCGCTACCTGCGCGGAATCGCTGTTCCTGGCGGGGTTGCGCGGGATGTCGTGCGGGATATCGACCCATCCGGCGCCACGCTGCTCGCTCAGGGAGTGAAGCAGGCCGCCGATGACTTTGCCAGGATCGCCAGCATCATCATCGAACGGCCGTCCGTTCAGGCGCGCTTCGAAGACGCCGGAATCCTGGCGCATAACGTTGCTGAAGACCTGGCCGTCGTTGGATTGGCCGCCCGCGCCAGTGGCGTAGACATTGACTTGCGGCGTGATCATCCCTATGGGGCCTATCGGGGATTGCAGGTTGAAGTGCCAACGCTTCACTACGGCGATGTTCTGGCCCGCGCCAGAATTCGTATTGAGGAAGTAGTCATTTCCGCGAATCTGGTCCTGGATGCTGTCAGCCAACTTCCGCCCGGGCCTCTGCGAGTGGACTTCCCACTGACCGCCGCTTTTGAGGGCTTCTCAGCGGTGGAGTCTCCTCGGGGTGAACTGCTCTACTGGGTCCGGGGCGATGCGGGAAAGCTTTCCCGATGCTATGTGAAGTCGCCGTCATTCCAGAACTGGCCGGCGGTGCCTCATGCGGTAGCCGGGAACGTGATTGCGGATTTTCCCTTGATCAACAAAAGCTTCAATCTTTCTTATTCCGGATGTGACCGATGATGATCGACGTGATCGAACGCAGTCTCCGGGCCCCCAACCGGCTCATACCCGTGGAGGCCCTGCTGGGCCGGGCCGATGGCGGACGCATGCCAGAAGTTCGGCCGGCGCTGTTGACGGCAGAAGTCGCGAAGCGCGCAGCGGATATCTGCCCCACGTCAGCCCTGTCGCTGTCGCAGCCCGGAGAGCATCTGTTGCGCCTCGACTACGGCAAATGTATTGGTTGCGGGCGCTGCGCCGAACTGGAACCCTTCGTTATCGCGGAGCGCCTGACCTGTTGTGGCGCGGCCCGCCATGACCTGGTGCGCACCTTCGATTACGTCCGCGGAGTTGAAGTGAAATTGCCGCCCAGCGCTCTGGAAGCTGGACAGAAAATCTTCAGCCTCATGGGCCGGGCGCTCAACATCCGCCAGCTTGACCCCGGCTCCTGCAACGGATGTGAGGCCGAGATTACTGCGCTCACCAATCCTTACTATGACCTGGAAAGATGCGGCATTCATTTTGTAGCCTCGCCCAAGCACGCGGATATGCTGCTGGTAACCGGGCCCGTCACCCGCAATATGGCGGTAGCGGTCAAAAAGACTTACGAGGCCGTCCCCGCGCCGAAACTGGTAGTGGCCGTAGGCGCGTGCGGCTGTAGCGCAGGCATCTTCGCGGCCAGCCAAGCCGTTGCCGGCCCCGTGGACAGTATCATCCCCGTAGACGGATACATTCCCGGCTGCCCGCCCACGCCCGCCATGCTGCTGACCGGAATCCTGCAGGTTCTGGAGCGCACATCGCAGCGCAGCCGCAAGTAGAACCCAATCATCTGCTGTATCCCTCAGGAATCCGCGGTTTATCTCCCTGGGCCGTCGAGAAGATTTGGATTTCCGCTTTTAGCCCCAAGGACATCGTAGTCTCTCCTCGCGATCACGGCGCCAAGATGCTGCCAGACTGACAGCAGAATGCCGCCACTCCGGCAGCAGGCTCGCTTTGCCCTTATGCGCTTGCTCATAATAGTCCCAGGGCGCATGGACGCGGCCCAGGGTAGCAGGTCCTTGGATGCTGTGAGAAGGATAGTAACCCAATCGCTGACCCCTACCCTCTGTATCGCGTATATATCATCTATGTATCATTTATCAACGCAGGCCAGAGATGGCCTTCTTAGTAAGCTATAGTTTTTAGCATCAATATAGCTTGAAATAGTTTTAAAGCTTATGCTATGATCCGCATCAGATCGAAATAATAAGATCTGAGAAGCTCACCCAGGTTCGGAGATAGGTACATGAAGCAGATCCCCAGAGCGGCCCCTGCTGGCTAGCCGTAATCTTCACTTTTGCCTTTAAGATCAAAAACCGCTTGATTGCCGGCGCTCAGATGGCCTGCATGGGCAGCCGTCCGACTCCTAGCGATGTGTGTAACGGAACCAGAACCAGCACGAGGTCATTTTGATGAAGAGAACCATAACTGCAATCCTTTTCCTGGCGGCATTTGTGTGTTGTTTGAACGGCAGCGCCCAGGCCCAATACACTTCCTCCTGCCCTCTTTACACTGCTCTTCAAAGCCAGCTCCCAACGGCCTGCCTGGATGGTTGGCCCCCGCTGGATTTTGCCCATCTGCCGCCCACTGCGGTATGTTGCAATCCCGCTGGAAGTCCTTTCGGACAGTCGTGCCTGGCCATCTCAGCGAAGTGCGGTACGCCGCGTCATGCCGACAAGGATGTCTGCCTTTCTTGCATCAAAGCCAAAGCGGGTCAGCCCATCAACTTGTCGACGGGTAACACCTACATTGAGGAATCTGACCTGAATGTTCCCGGCCTGGGCGGCGGGCTATCGCTTTCCCGGATCTGGAACAGCCTGTTGCCGGGGACGCAGAACGCGTTTCCATTCATGTTTGGCTCGCGTTGGCGCTCCAATTACGAGGAACGCCTCATCTTTGTCAGTGGCGATGGCTATCTGAAATATGTGCGCGGAGATGGCGCGGTGTGGTGGTTTGCCGATTTCAGCGTGGCCAGTCCCTATGTTTTCAAAGTGGTGGCCCCGGCCACCGACACCACCACGACTCTCACTGCCGGCTCGCCATCGTGGACCATGACGGCCAAGAACGGCGAGAAACGCCTGTTTGATCCTACCAGCGGGCTTCTGACGGCGATCATCGACCGCAACGGCAATACCACCCAGCTTACCTATGACGCCTCCAACCGGCTGGTGACCGTCACCGATGCGGCCGCGCGGCATTTGTACTTCAATTATCCCAACAGCTCCAGTTTTCTGGTCAGCAGTGTGACCTCCGACGTTGGTCTTACGTTGTCGTATGTCTATGACGCCCAGGGAAGGCTGACCCAGGTCACCCGGCCCGATAGCACGACCGTTTCTTTTCTCTACGACGCGCAAAGCAATATCGTCACCGTGAAGGATTCCGATGGGAAGGTCTTGGAGTCGCATACCTATGACGCGCAAGGCCGCGGCTTGACCTCATCGCGGGCCAACGGTGTCGACAGCGTGACGGTTACTTATCCGCAATGAAAACTTGCGCTCGCCTGGAATTTACAAAGAACTGGAACCTTGGAGAAAACATGCGTCTTCGCCGCTTGAACTGGCTGTCAGTCTTTTTGCTATTGATTCCGGTTGCCTTCGCAGCCAGTCCGCAGATCACCAGCATCAACCCGGTCGGCGGGGCCGTCGGAACACAGGTCCAGATTAGCGGCAGCGGGTTCGGGGCCACGCAAGGCGGCAGCACCATTTCATTGGCCGCTACCAACGCCGCGGTTGCCAGCTGGAGCGATACCAGCATTGTTGCCGTTGTGCCGGTGGGGGAACTGTCCGGTGTATTCGCGGTTTCCGTGAATGGCCAAACGGCCAGCAGCTCTATCTTTACCGCGGCGCCGCTTCCTCTCGGCTGGAGCGACGGAGATATCGGTACGACCGGGGTAGCCGGACGGGCAACCTATGCCAATGGTACGTTTACGGTGAAGGGCGCTGGATCACAGATTTATGGTCCGCAGGATGCATTCCATTTCCTGTACCAGCCTTTGTCGGGTGATGGGACCATCGTGGCGCGCGTGGTCAGCATGCAGGGAAATGCGAGTCTCGGTGCGGCCGGTGTCATGGTCAGGGAGACGCTGGATCCGGCGTCGGCCAATGCTAAGACCGCCGATTGGCCGGCGTACAGTGGCATTTATTTTGACGTGCGGGGCACCGCGGGCGGCGGCACCTCCGAGCCGGGCAGCGTCACGAGCGTGACCCTTCCTTACTGGGTGAAAGTAGCGCGCAGCGGGAACACCTTCAGCAGCTACTATTCGCCCGATGGAGCTAACTGGACACCGCTGGGCATTCCGCAAACTGCCAGCATGGCGCAGAGCGTCTACATGGGCCTGGCTGTGACCAGCGGCAGCACCTCCGCCTTGGCCACGGCCCTGTTCGACAACGTGTCAATCAATTCTGCCGCTTCCACGGCGCCGGTGATTGCCGGTGTTTCCGCCACCACCGGGCCCATCGGTAGCCAGGTAGCCATTACCGGCTCTGGTTTTGGGGCTTCCGCCAACGGCAGCGCAATTACGCTCAATGGTTACCCGGTGACGATCAATTCCTGGAGCGCCACCTCGATTGCGATCACCATTCCCATGGGTGCGACTTCGGGCGTCTTGCAGGTGGCAGCCGCTCCCGGCCTGAACTGTAGCAATGGCGTCATGTTTGGGGTGACCTCGCAACCGTTGCCCAGCGGGTGGCTGGATCAGGACGTAGGTGCGCCGGGCCTGACCGGCAGCGCGACTTACGCCAGCGCCAACGGGGTCTTTACGGTGCAAGCCGCAGGACCGCAGATTTATAGCGGTGTGGATGCGTTTCATTTTGTCTACCAGCCGCTCAACGGCGACGGGGCGATCCTGGCGCGTCTGGTCAGCGTGCAGGGGAATGCGAGCTATGGGACGGCCGGGGTCATGTTCCGGGAGACAATGTCCTCGGCGTCGGCCAATGCCAAGACCGCCGATTGGCCGGCTTACAATGGCATCTATTTCGATATGCGGGCCACCGCGGGTGGCGGTACCTCCGAGCCCGGCAGCGTTACCAGCATAACCCTTCCTTACTGGGTGAAAATGGCGCGCAACGGGAACACCTTCAGTAGCTATTATTCCTCCGACGGAGTCAACTGGAATCTGCTGGGCCCCGCGCAGACCATCAATATGGCGGCAAGCGTCTACCTGGGATTGGCCGTAAACAGCGGTAGTGCCTCGGCCCTGGCGACCGCCGTCTTCGACAACGTGTCCATCGCCAGCGGGCACACGCCCGTGATTGCCGGTGTCTCGCCCTCCTCCGGGCTCGTCGGGTCTTCGGTCACGGTTACCGGGACCTATTTCGGGGCCGCCCAGGGGAGCAGCGTGATTAGGTTTAACGGGAGCCCGGCCGCCGTCAGTAGCTGGAGTGATACGCAAATTGTGGCCACTGTCCCGGTCACCGCCAGCACCGGCCCGGTGCAAGTGGTGGTCAATAACAATGCCAGCAACGGTTCGACCTTCACGGTGCCTCAACCTTTCGTGAGCTATTACTCGCCCACCGGTGGCGCGTCGGGGACCCAGGTGACGATCAATGGCGCATATTTTCAACCTACCCAGCGGGACAGCACCGTCACCTTCAATGGGGTGGTGGCCCCCATCGTCAGTTGGAGCGACACCCAGATCATCGCCGCCGTGCCGGCCACGGCCAGCACCGGCCCCATGCAGGTGAGCGTCAATGGCACACGCAGCTATGCGGGCAATATCTTCGAGGTCCCGCATCCGGCCATCAGCAGCATCACGCCGCCGGAAGCGCCGGTCGGCGGACAGATCACCGTCTATGGCTCGGGTTTTGGAATTCTTCATGACCAGAACCAGCCGGGGGTGCAGGTCACGATCAATGGCCTGGCCATGCCTACAGGCGCTTGGAGCGATACCAGCATCATCGCCCTGGTGCCGGCCCATGCGGTGAGCGGTCCGATTACGGTGACCCGCTTTGGGGTCACCAGCAGTGGTGTCTCGTTTACGGTGGAAGGCGTGCCCACGGTCACTGGACTTGCTCCCGCGAAAGGGCCGGTGGGCGCCACGGTGATGGTCAACGGCAGCGGCTTCGGATCGGTCCAGAGCAGCAGCACCCTGCAGTTCAACGGGGCCACAGCCTCAATCACCAGTTGGGGCGACACCCAGAT
>DATMNZ010000014.1:0-23464 GCA_035568495.1 Saccharimonadales bacterium (SeqCode)
CTTGAGATGTTGAATCCGCAGCTGGAACGCGCGCTTGAAGAGCGCCGTGCGCAAAGTTCGATCCGTGAGCAGGTGAAATGGATTCTCAAACGCCTGCTCGCGGGAAGCCGGCCGGAGATTGCGGCCGTAGCGCGCGAGCTCGGGTTGAGCGATCGGACCTTGCAGCGTCGAATCATTGATGACGGCGCAACCTTCCGGCAGTTGCTTCTTGAGGTGCGGCAGGAACTTGCGCACGAGTACCTCAACCGCCCGGAGATGGATGTCACGGAAGTGGCATTTCTGCTCGGCTACGAGGATTCGAATTCTTTCTATCGTGCTTTCCGGACGTGGGAGGGGACGACACCCTCCCAGTTGAGGGCAGCGCTCCGGCGATCTGAAACCCAGGCAAGAAGTGCAAAGAAGAAAGACAGGAATTTGTGAACAAATTGGTAACGAAAGAACGAAAGGGTCTGCCTGGTCTGTGCGATTATTTTCCGCGCCATTCAATGCTACTGTGGCCCGCATCCGGTTTCATGCAAAGGAAACATAAGGGAAACCCAGGTGGACCGGAGCCAGACGGGCCGCTTCCAAAAACCCGGATAATCGCCGCCGTTCTGACAGCATCTCGCCAGCACTTCTTGATAATTAGCCGTCGATCAGCGAAGCTTGCAACGTGATTGCTATGTCCCCAGGGATTCGTAGCTTGTAGGCGGTTCTTTGACAACTGGGCCGTGAGATTTTCCTTTTTTGGTTGCGGCCTCATAGGGCCCATCCTGGGCGAAAGTGAAGACGCTCTGTAGCGCTACAGAACTTGATCTGCTACTGATCGGCTACGGGGTTTCGCTTGTAAAAATGCGGTTAGTAGCGTTTGTGCGGATTGAGGCCGTTTTTTTATATGTACTTGAGAGTAAACGTAGTGGCGGGCGCACGGGCGAACTTAGGATGCATCGCTAACCGCAGGGTCCCTCGCACCTACTCGCGCGCTGAAGAAAGCGCGCGCTCCTGACGGTGCTCGGAATGACAGCATTGGGCGATAGAGAGCCGAACCTACGGCACCAGCCGGAACATTCTCTCCCAGCGAGCAAACTGCCAGATGTGGCTAAGGGTGTGGGCCGGCTGGGAGGTCTGGCCGGCGCCAAAATGGGGGCCGGTGGAACGCTGTCCATTCACGGAGAGATAAATTACCAGCGGGCGCCCTTCCATGTTTTGCTGCGGAACGAATCCCCAATAGCGGCTGTCGATGCTTACGTCGCGGTTGTCGCCCATGACGAAATACTGGCCTTTGGGCACCACGAGTTCGCCGGCGCTGATGTGGCGGGGAAGGTCATTCCGCCAGTGACGGTCGGATTGTCTGGAGGAATCGAAGCCGGCTGGGAAGTTTTCACGATAATCGTCAGGAATGCCAAGCTGATGGATGACGTAAGGTTCCGCCTGCAGCGTGCCGTTGATGTAGACCTTGTTTTCGAGCAGGCGAACGTGGTCCCCGGGCAGGCCGATCACCCGCTTTACGAAATGCTGCGATGGGTCCACGGGATAATGAAATACCACAATGTCCCCGTGCTGAATGGCGCGATATGGCATCAGATGGCCCCATGCGCCGGCCGGAGCAAAGGGAACTTTGTTGACCAGCAGGTAGTCGCCGATCAGCAATGTGTTTTCCATCGATTCCGAAGGAATCACAAACGCCTGCACCAGGAAGGTGATAACAAACAAGGCGATAATGACTACCGAGACCAGGGTTTGAATCACCGATTGGCCGTCAAACGGCGCCGGAGGCATGGGTTCGCCGTCGCCGGCCGGCTGATGATAGGGCGTGGGACCAAGGTCGGCGGCCAGCGGCTGCAGGTCTTCTGAGACTGGCGTATGTCCTGGTTCGTCCGGCGTCATACGTTCTGATTTTCCTTTATTGCGGTTTGGGTCTTCAGGTATTCGAGCACCTGCCTGGCCGCCTGTTGTTCCGCCTTTTTCTTGGTGGCTCCGGTTGCGCGGGCGACGAACTCTGGGCCGGGAACGGAAGGCCGAAAGATGCGCGCCTCCACGGTAAAAATCTTCTTATGGTCCGGGCCGTCTTCTTTTACCGTCGCGTATACCGGCTGCAGCCGCCCGGCGGATTGGACCAGTTCCTGCAAGGCCGACTTGTAGTCGGCCAGACTGAAGTCCGCTTCAGCCTCCTTCGTAATGCACTCCAGTTCCGGCCCAAGAATCGCGCGAACGATAAACGCGCGCGCCTTCTCCAGTCCGGCATCGAGGTACATTGCGGCAATGACAGCTTCCAGCGCATCGGCAAGCAGTGCGGATTTGGCGCGGCCCCCGCTGAGCTCCTCGCCCCGGCCGAGACGAAGATATTTCCCCAGGTCCAGGCCGCTGGCGATTTTTACCAAGTGGCCGGCGCTTACCAGATGGGCCTTGAGCTTCGAGAGTTGGCCCTCGTGAAACCCTGGGAACCGTTCAAACAATATCTCACTGGTCACCAGACCGAGCACCGCATCGCCGAGAAACTCGAATTGTTCGTTGTCGAGCCGTTCGGATGGGGTCTCCTGTCCGCAGGCCTTGGATTCCTCATGCGCCCTGGAGCTGTGCGTGAGGGAGATCTCCAACAGCTCAAGGTTTGTGAACTGGTGCCCGAGCACGATCTGCAGCGCTGTAATATCTTCCTGGTGCGTTTGGTCCATAGAGTACGCCGTGCTAGTTACCGTGACCGGCAATATTGGTAATGTTGGCGAAGATGCGAACTCGCATTTCCGATCACCAGATCAACCGATCCGCGATGATTACTGAATCTCCCAGCCACTGTACTAATGGGGAAGCTTGTCCGGCGCCGGTTGAGGCGCCGGCTGCGGAGTTGCCGGAGCCAGCTTCGCCAGCCGGTCACGTTCACCGGTCGCCAGCTTCTGAAGGTCTGCGTTCGGTCCCACGTAACGCAATGCCTGATTGACCGCCACCAGCGCCTGAGGATACTCCTTCTGATGGTCCATGGCCAATGCCAGATGGTACCAGACATAGGCATCGGGCTGAACGTTTTCCACCTGGGTGGCGGCCTTGAGATGTTCTTCTGCCTCCGCGTCATTGCTGAGTTTCAGCTCCAGAATGCCCAGCGCTGAATGGACCATCGACTGCAGCGTGCTCGCGACGATCTTCGCCTGCTGAGGATCTGCGCCCGGGGGGGCGATGCCGGCGGCTATCGATTTCTGTGCGCGGCTGCAATTCTCGCGGATCTCGCTGATCTTTTTGGGGCGGTCGGTATCCTTCTCACTCAGGCCATCGGTGAGCACGGTGGCGGTGAGCACCAGAGCAACCGCGTTATCGGGATCGTAGGTCAGGATCTTTCTGCCGATCTCCAGGATCTTGGCGGGGTTGTTTTCATTTTGATATTCATGCAGAGCACGGGAGAAAAGATAGACGGTGAGTTGGCTGTCTGGAAATCGCCCGGCAAAATCCAGTGCGGCCTTCTCCATGGCTGCGCCGCCGGTCACGGCGGCGGCCTCGGTGTATGCCTTGTATTCCTCTTTAGTCTTGGCCTGCGGCAACGTCTTGGCCTGCGGTGGAGTCTTTGCCTGAGGCGGGGCGCCTGCGGGCGTTTGCTGTGCGTGCCTGGGCGCCGGGGCCGGAGTCGCGCCGTACGCTGGCTGGGGCGCCGAGAGGGAAAGCCCGCAGAGAATGACTGCCAGGGGCGCGATGGGAAGTATTTTTTTCAGCATAGACAAAAGAGTCCCTCCTTTAATTCTGGGGTGAGGCTTGGGATTTATAGGGTGAGGCCAGGCCTTTTTCCGCGGCGGTCCTGGTGTCGGGTGTCGGGTCTCCGGCATTGAGTGCAGCGCGGTAGTGGGTCACGGCGGTGTCTCGTTGCTCCTGGATATCCAGAATTCTGCCCAGGTAGATATGGCTCCAAGCCAGGGTGCGGGGATCATGGGCGGATTCAATAGCGCGCCCGAAATACTGCTGCGCCCCTTCCAGATCCTTGAGAAGCAGGGAGGCGCGGGCGAGAATGAAGAATGCCCGCCCGGGCTCGGCGTTACTGCGTGAGGACTGCAGGGCTTCGGTGGCCAGCTTCTGCGCGCCCAGCGCGTCTCCGCTGGCGAGTTGCTGCTCGGCGCTCTCCAGCAGCCCCTGGTCGCGGGTGAGCGGCCTCGAAACGGCGATGATTTCAGGAGTGGATTGGCGGGCGAAGACGATCGCGGCAGCTCGCTTTTTTTCTTTGGCAAGGTCGATGTTGTAGAGCAGGTCTCCGTAGGCGTCTTTCATGCCCGTGGATTCCTTTTCAAACTTGCCCAGAGCTTCGTAAAAATACCGGGTCAGCACAAAGCCTTCTTCCATGGCGTGCTTGATATAGGAGGACTGTGTGTCTTCGTCGATACGTCCGCCGGGCGCCGCCGATCGGACTTCGACGGCGCGAACCAAGCATTCCGTAGTCAGCAGCGCAACATCCTGCTTGTAGGCATCGGCGAGCGGCGCGGTCACCACCGTTTCCAGGATCGCATCCAGCCGCTTCAGGCTGCGGCCATGGCTCAAGGCCAGAGGATCCAGAACATAGTGCAGATAGGTGTGCCGGATCTCATACATCCGCAAGGGTTCGCTGGCGCCCTCACGCGCCGGCGAGACCACCAGAAAATAACTGTCGGCATAGTTCCGGGAGTTGACCTGGCTGGGCGCCAGCATGGGTTCCATGTAGATGACAAACCTTCGGCCTGGGGCGCTGTTGAACGGCAGTTGCAGATAGAGGTCCGTCTGGACGATGGCGCCCGCCACCGGCTCGTGAAAGCGCCGGATCAATGCCTCATATTCGGGCTCGTGCTTCTGCCACAGGGCATGGATTCCGGCCGCCCGGTAAAAAGTTTGCAAGAGTGAAACCACGCCCAACACCTGGCTGGCGTCAGGGGGCAGGTCGGCTTCCGGCACGGTGGTTTTGAATTCCGGAGGAGGGCCGAGGTCGAGCGCCAGGGAAATATACTGGGCGGTGTCGCGGCTTGGTTCAGCGGGGGTGTGTTCCCTTTGGAACTGGCACAGCGCGCGTTGGGCGGTAGCCGCCTCCGGCGATCGGAGCAGGGTTTTCTCGATTTCGCTACGCACCATCCGCCGCAGGGGCAGGGAAGCATCGAGGCCGGCGTCATAACCACAACTGTTGAGCGCGGCCGTGATTGTAAATATGGTTTCGCTGACTTCAAGCTGGGCTTTAGTCTGGGCGTTCTGGGCGCTGGCGCCAACCGGAATGACTGCGAACAGCAGGCAAAATAGGACCGCTTGCGACTTGGGTCTCAGAACCCCTCCACAGTTTTACAGGGAAAATCGGGAATGAAGTGTCAGCATCAAGCGGGCCTATCGTCGTTTCCGGCCAAGCGCTTCTGCTGGAAGGGGCCAAGGCCCGTCAGCAGGTCTGAACGCAGTATTCCATCTCTTCCCTGTGAGCTTAAAACGTCACCCTCAATTATAAGCTCTTAGCCCTTTACATTGACGTTGGAGAAGTAGACGATCGCTTTTCCAGGCACCGGCTGTCCGAAGGCGTGAGCAGGGAAGAAATCGGAAAACAGCAGGGTGCGATTCAATCGTGAACGGACCCGTTCATTATCAGGGCCGGAGATGATCTGGTAATTCTGCACTTTTCCGCTGGCATCCACCCATGCCTGAACGACCACCGGCGCTTCGAGGTTCATGTCCATTGCCGCGGAGGCTGCCATAGCGCTCTGCGGTGGCTGCAACCGTGCCGGCGAATAGATGGCGGGCACCACATCATCGGCCCCGGCCTTGGCCGGGACAAAGAAGCCGGCGAGCACTCCGAAGAAGGTCACGGCCGTGACAACGCCGGCGGTGGCCGGAAGCATGAATGTATTCAGGGCCTCTTCCAGGCGCAGAGCGTAGCCCCGCAACACGTAGCCCAGGCTGTGCGTGCGCTGGTGCGAAAGGGCCAGCCGGATCTTCAGCGCCAGATCGGCCGGAACGGGCCTGCGGCCCAGCGCCACCAGCAGTTGACGCGAGTTTTCCAGCTTGTTGTATTCCGAGCAGCATTGGGAGCAAACATTCATGTGCTCGGCAAGAGCGTGCATTTCAACTCCGGTCACCGCACCATCAAGGTACAGCGGGAACAGCGGGTTTGCATCTGTACATCTCATCGCTTTACTGCCTCCACTCGGGTTTGCGCAGACGAATTGGCGCAGTCCTTGCGGGATTGCCCCGAAGACCGGCCCGGTTCGCAACCCAGTTGCCGGACAAATACCTCCAGGCGTTTTTTGAGGGCATCGCGCCCCCGAACCAGACGGGATTTCACGGTGCCCAGAGAAATCTGAAGGACCTCGGCAATTTCCTCGTAGGAAAGGCCTTCAATATCCCGTAGTAATACCACCGTGCGAAAAGGCTCGGCGATCTGTCGCAGTTCCTGCTCCACCCGGGTGCGCACTTCCTCGTGCGCCAGCAGTTCGAGCGGCGATTCACCTTGATCGGCCAGCGTGTCGCAGATCCCGTAAGCATTGCCCTCGCCATCTTCCTGGGCTTCCATCGAGGTCTCTTTGCTCTTGTGACGGAACCACCAACGCCGCTGGTTGGAAGCCTCGTGGACGGCGATGCGATAGAGCCATGTCTTGAGGCTCGACTGCCCGTTGAACCGCTTGATGCCCCGGAACACCTTCAGGAAGACCTCCTGGGTAGTGTCGGCGGCGTCCGAGGGATCGCTCAGGATACGGTAAACGAGGCTGTAAATCGGCTGATGGTAGTGGGCGACCAGCCAGTTGTAGGCCTCGTCTGAACCGGACTGGAGTTCAGCGACAATCGAGGCTTCTTCCGGCCTGACCGCTATCGCGCTGGCGATGTTCCCCAATGTTGTTGCTCCCGCCACTTTGGCCATGGCGTTACCCCAACGGTACCAGTATTTAAGGGCTGCTACAACCGCTTCCTGGAAACCTCGGTACCCTTGCCGTCCGGGGCGGGGTTTCCAAGCAGCTTCCTTCTTTTAAAGATAGACCCCACCCTGGGGAGGAAAGTTCCACCTTTTTTTGCCGATGGCCACGCTTGGAGGAAGTTAGAAGTTAAAGGGGAAAGCCGGGGTCAGGGCTTTTTCTTGGTTTTCTTTGATGCCGGGTCGTCAACCACGATCTTCTTCGGTAGCTGGCCTGGGGTGCTGGTTGCGGCGGAACTCATGACCGGCAGCTTGCCGGATGATTCCAGGGCAGCGGCGGCCTGCTCGATATAAGAAGAGAGCTTGCCTCGCAACCCTTCCAAGGCTGCGACATCATCGGAAAGCGGCTGGTATTCTTCTTTCTTGCCGTTGACTTCAGCGGCCTCGGCCAGACGGCCCAGATACTCGTGAACCACGTCCACGTCATGGTAGAGCTTGAAAGTGGAGGAAAGACTGCCGTGCGCGGCCTGTACGTCCTTAATCAGGCCCGGTATGGCGCTGCTCAGGTTCTTCTGCAAGGAGGCCGCAATGTGCTCCATGTCCTCTTTCTTCTGCCCCGCGCGCCCTTTCCATACCTTCCAACTGGCGCCCCATTTATCGATGCGCAGGTTGGCGATATCGGCGCTGGTCGCCGAAGCGACGCGCTGAAGTTCTGAGAGTGCGGCATTTAAATCTGTGCGGGCGGCTTGCGGAGGGGCCGCGGCAGATTGTATAGCGCCCAGGCACACAACACCCATGCCCACGAAACAAAGAATGGCGGTCGCTGGAGAAATCCTCATCGTAGAACTCCTGGAATCTATCCCATCCAAATATACCAGTGCTTGCAAGCCATAGTCGGCTGTCGAAAGGCCGTGATCTTAAGATTTGAAATTTCCAATTTGAATTTCAAATTTCAAATTCACTCCGGCTCGTGTAGGCTATCGAGGGAGGTGACATGATTCAACACAGATCCGTGCGGTTTTGGTGTTTCGCCCTCATTGTTGCCTGTGTTTTTTCTATTGCCGCCGGGGCCCAGAGCGGGCCGGCGCGTACCGGACGCGATCCCATTCTCGGACGGTGGAAGATGGACGCCCGGAAATCACGCTTCCGCGATCCGAAGGGCCGGATTGCGGCCATGACCCGCGTCTACAGCCTGGATGGCGACAAGATCAAAGAGTGGTGGGACGCTCATCCGGCCGCTGGGAAGGCCTCGTCCCACAGTCTTTCTGCAAAGTGCGATGGAACGGTCGAGCCAGCGTATGACACGGTGACGATCCAATGCGACTACAAGAACCGCAGTTGGGTCGATGGTGAAATCATCGACGAAAGCGACCCTGGACACCGGTACTACAGCCGTGTGGTGGGGCTCGATGGCAAGAGCATGAAGATTCTCTGGTTTGAAGATGCGGAGCGCAAGCGGCTGAAAGATGTGCTGCAGTTCGACCGGGTGGAAGAGGCGAAGAAGCCGCACAGCGCGACATAGGCGCAACTGAAAAATCAAGAACCAGGGCCTCTGAACACCAGTGCGACGTAGTGTCAAACAAAACCTTTGAAACACAGAGGAACAGAGGCAACAGAGGAGCAGCAGGAATTGGGGCCGTGAGGCGTTCCGTGACTCCGTATTACTATCCACTAGAACCTTCGCGGCTTGCGGCGATTTTTCCGCCGCCTCACAACCCCCAAACCCTCTGTTCCTCTGTGTTGCAAAGGTTTTCGTGACAACTCATTACGCCAAGATTTCCGTGGTGGTTTGGTTGCGGGTGAGATCTTGTTTTCTTTCAGTGGCGAAGGGAAGAACCTGACGGTTTCTGATGTAATATTGCAGCTATTCCCAAGCTGAGGTGTCACTGTGACGCGTACGCTGATCAAGGCCCTACTGTGCGTGTGTTTATTGGCCGTATCTTGCCTGGCCGGCGCCCAAACCAAACTCCCGAAAATTGAGTTCTCTGATACGACCCTGGAAAACGGCTTGCGCGTCATCATTGTGGCTGACCATTTTGCGCCGGTGGTTTCGACCTCGCTGACATACAACACCGGGTCACGCAATGAGAAGCCGGGGCGCACCGGGTTTGCCCATCTGTTCGAGCACATGATGTTTCAAGGCTCCACCAACGTGGGCAAGGGCGAACACATGCTGCTGATTCAGAACTACGGCGGTACGCTCAACGGCAGCACCAACAACGACCAGACCAACTATTTCGAAGAGCTGCCGAAAAACCAGCTTGATATGGCGTTGTTCCTGGAGTCTGACCGCATGCGCGGGCTCAACATTACTCCGGCCAATCTCGATAATCAGCGCAATGCCGTCCAGGAAGAACGGCGTCTGGGAGTGGACAACCAACCCTATGGCAAATCGTTCGAAGAGCTGGAATCCATGGCTTATGACAACTTCCCTTATCACCATTCGGTGATCGGATCGATGGAAGACCTCAACGCCGCCAGTCTGGATGACGTGAAAGATTTCTTCCGCACCTATTACGCTCCGAACAATGCCGTGCTGGTGGTGGCGGGCGATGTCGGGTCGGCGGACGCTTTAGCAAAGGTAAAGAAATACTTTGGCCCTATCCCGCGCCAGCCTGCGCCGCCGGCCGTCAGCATTTCCGAACCAGACCATGAAAAGGAACGGCGCAAGACCCTGGATGATTCCCTGGCGCGTTTGCCACGGTATCAGGCTGCCTACAACGCCCCGCCCGGCAACACGCCTGATAGCTATGCTTTGCAGATCCTGGCGTCGGCCCTTTCCACCGGACGCAGCTCCCGCATGTACCAGCATCTGGTCCGTGAGCGGCAGTTGGCCGTAAATGCCTTTGCGTTCATGCAGAACCGCCGTGGACCAGGCCTTTTCAATATCGTCGCCACGCCCCGGCCGGGGGTGAAGGTGGAAGATCTGGAGAAGGCCATCGACGACGAAATTGAAGCAGTGAAGAAAGATGGTATTACCGGGCAGGAACTGGACAAGGTGCGCGTCCAGTTGTTGCGCCAGCAGATACAGACCCGCAGCTCCAGCTTGTTCCTGGCCAACCAGATTGGGACCTCCACCGTTTACTACAACGATCCGAACCTGGTCAACACGGCTTATGGGAAGCTGTCGGCGATTACCGCTGAACAGGTAAGAGACGTTGCCCGGAAGTATCTGGTGCCCGCGCACCGCTCGGTTGTCATCACGATGCCCGCTGGACGCACGGCCCCGGCTGCGCCTTCCGGAATGCGGTAAGGAGACCCCATGCATAAGAAACTTTCCATCCTCATACTGGTCGCGGTCTTCTTGATGGCCGGCGTTGCCGCACAGACGCCAGGCGGCGATTCCAAACAACTGCCGGCCAAGGTCACACGCCTCAACAAAGCGCCGATCAGCATTGAAACCCTCAGGGTCAAGCTGCCGCATCCGGTGGAAGTCCGGATGCCCAATGGTCTGACGCTGCTGGTGCTCGAACAACACCGGCTGCCGACACTGACCTGTGCCCTGTGGGTCAAGGCCGGGGCGCTCTCCGATCCGAAGGAAATGCCGGGGCTGGCGTCGTTCACTGCCGATCTTCTGCGGGAAGGCACCGTGAAGCGCAACAGCACACAGATCGCCGCCGACCTGGATGAGTTGGGTGCAACCTTCGCCGCCAACGCGCCGTTTGGTGACGATGTCACTTATATACAGTCATCAGGGCTGAGCAGCACCGCCGATAAGCTCATGGACCTCATGAGTGACATGGTGCTTAACCCCGGCTTCCCTGAAGAAGAGATTGAAAAGTACCGCCGTCGCGAGGCTGCCGGTCTTACGCAGCAGCGATCCAGCCCGGGCTTCCTGGCGCAGGAACGTTTCGCGCGCGCCGTTTATGGCGACTTTCCCGCTTCGATTCAGACAACCACGTCCGATGCACTGAAGAAGGCATCGCCGGCGGCATTGAAAGAGTTTCATGACCGGGTCTACGCGCCCAACAACGCCATTCTGGCGATTGGCGGCGATGTGACAGTGGCGCAAGCTACGGAGCTGGTGAAGAAATATTTTGGCCAGTGGAAGGGCCATCCGGCGACGGCCAAGGTAGCGACGGCGCTGCCTGCTCCTGCGCCCGCCAGGATTTTTCTGGTGGACCGCCCCGGTTCAGTGCAAAGCAACATTCTTGCGGGTGCGCTGACTCTGCGGCGCAATGATCCGGATTACATTCCACTGGTAGTTGCTAACCGTATTCTCGGCGGAGGCGGGGCCGCCCGGCTCTTTATGAACCTGCGTGAGGAAAAGGGATATACCTACGGCGCTTATAGCCGCCTCAATGTGCATGCATTTCCCGGGACCCTGGCGGCCAACACCGAGGTGCGCAACGCGGTGACCGACGGCTCGCTGCATGAATTGATGTATGAGTTGAAACGTCTGCGGGACGAGCGGGTCCCACAGGGTGAGATGGAGGAAGCCAGCCGCTCTATCGTTTCCAGCTTTGCGTTGTCCCTGGAGAGTCCGGCCAACCTGCTCAATAGTTGGCTGACGGTGAAATACTACGGCCTACCCAATGATTACTGGGACACTTACGCCGACCGGATCGCCGCTGTGAATGCCGAAACCGTGCAGCGCGTGGCCCGCAAGTTTGTCGATCTGGAACATCTGCAGATTGTGGTGGTCGGCGACGCCAAACAGGTGCGTGAGGCGGTAGAGAAGTATGGCAAGGTTGAACTGTTCGATACCGATGGCAAGGCGGTTGTGAGCAAGCCGGAGACTGCGCCTAGCGGCAAGTAGCCGCAACTGAGATCAAAAGCAATTAGCCGCGAATCAACGCGAATGGGATGTGGGTTGTCGTTGCTTCCGGAATCGCCGCGTACCGCGAAGGGTCTGAGGGATCGTGCCGGCAGAAACGCAAGCTCGCAAGTTCCGATCACCCGATCACGCGATCTCCAGATCACCCGATCCGCAGTGATTACTTAATCTCCCGGTCACCGTACCAGCTCAATTCCGTTACCGGTATTGCCCGAAAACCGTTGGGTAGGGGAAAGCTGTTGGGGGTGCGGCAGACGACTGCTCCGCTGATGATTCGCGGCTTGCCCACTACCTCGCGTACAAACTCCAGATTCACAGCTTCGCCGCTGCCTGGCACTTCGGTCCACTTCGCCTCAAACAGTTCCAGTCGTCCGCCGATGTCGGCGATGAAGTCAACCTCGCGTGAGCGGTCGCGCCAGAAGAACAAGCTGCCGGCGCGACCCGCGCGGCGTTCGCGGTCCCGCAGTTGGGCGAAGACAAACGTTTCCCAGATGGCGCCCACTGCTGGCGAGTGGCGAAGGGCCTCTTCGGTGCGCACATTTAGCAGGGCACACAGCAGGCCGGTATCCGCGAGATAGAGTTTTGGGCTCTTGGTGATTGACTTGGTGCGGTTCGAGAACCACGGTTCGAGCAGCACCACCTGACCGGATGCCTCCAGCATCGACAGCCAGATGTTGGCGGTGGAAGGAGCAATGCCGATGTCACGCGCCAGATCGGCTTTGTTCAGCAGGTTGGCGGAGCGCAGGGCGCAGGCGCGCAGGAATCGCTCAAAGTCGCGCAGGCTGCCGACATTGGCCAGAGAGCGCACATCCCGTTCAAGATAGGTCGCCAGATAGGAGTTGTAGAAGGCAGCGAGGTCAATATCGGGGTTGGCGTAGAGTTCAGGAAAGCCGCCGCGCACGATGGTCCGTTCGAGTGAGGTCTGCGGCAGGGCGGCATGAATCTCTGCCAGCGAGAGTGTTTCCAACTCTACAATGTCCGCGCGCCCGGCCAGGGATTCAGAGACGTTCTTCATCAGGGTGAACTTCTGCGAACCAGTCAGCAGGAATTGTCCGTTGCGGGTCCGGCTGGCATCCACCGTTGATTTGAGGTGCCGGAATAAAATTGGCGCATATTGCACTTCATCGATGATTACCGGTGGCGGATGGCGGTGAAGAAAGCTGGCGGGTTCCTTCTCGGCTTGCTCGGCTTCGGTGGGGAGATCGAGAGAGACAAATGCATGGTCCGGGAAGAGCCGCCGGAGCGTGGAAGTCTTGCCCGTCTGCCGCGCCCCGGTCAAAACAATGGCCGGACGAGTGCGGGCGGAGCGCAGCAAGCGAGGCTCGACGGTGCGCGGAATCCACATATGCAAAATATACGATTCAATCATATATTTTGCAAGCCCCAGCGCTCATCCCATCAGCGTTGATCTGCGAAGATCAGCGGCCCCAATGTTTTCAGCTTCCTGCGCCATCCACAAAGGCCCGCAGCTTGCCGGAGCGCGAAGGGTGGCGCAGCTTGCGCAGGGCCTTGGCCTCGATTTGCCGGATACGTTCGCGCGTGACCTGGAAGTTGTTTCCTACCTCTTCCAGCGTGTGCTCGGAGCCATCTTCGAGGCCGAACCGCATTTTGATGATGCGTTCTTCCCGCGGGCTGAGGGTGCGCAGGACGTGGGCGGTCTGCTCTTTCAGGTCTACATTGATCATGGCATCGGCCGGTGAGATTCCCCCGGCATCTTCGATCAGATCGCCCAAATGGGCATCTGCATCTTCGCCGATGGGTGTCTCCAGGGAGATGGGTTGCTGTGCGACTTTGCGGACCTTGCGGACCTGGGCCACGGGGATATCGAGGCGCTGGGCAATTTCTTCGGAAGTGGGCTCACGGCCCAACTCTTGCACCAGCCGGCGCGATACGCGAATCACCTTGTTGATGTTCTCGATCATGTGTACGGGCACACGGATGGTGCGGGCCTGGTCGGAAATAGCGCGGGTGACCGCCTGCCGGATCCACCAAGTGGCATAGGTCGAGAATTTATAGCCACGGCGGTATTCGAACTTGTCCACGGCCTTCATCAGGCCCATGTTGCCTTCCTGGATCAGGTCGAGGAACTGCATGCCGCGATTCATGTATTTCTTGGCAATGGAAACCACCAGGCGAAGATTGGCTTCGACCAGTTCACGCTTGGCGTACTCGGCATCCACGTTGCCCTGGATCACTTCACGCTGGGTACGCTGCAGATCGGCGAATTGGGCGCCGGCTTCCTGCTCAAGTTTCTTGAGGTCGGCCTTGCAATCCCGCTGTTGGCGCCGGTATTCAGAGCGGACTTGCTCGCTGCGGGTGCTCTCACACTTCTTTTCCAGGCGCTGGAATTGGCGGTCGAAGGAGCGCATGGTGTCGGCGGTGGTGGTTACGCGCTCGATCAGCCGCTTGCGTTCCGAGGGCGTGTACTTGATGGAGCGAATCAGCCGTGAAACCTCGATGAGGGCGCGGCCGGTTTTCCAGCGCATTCGCCGGTAGGGCTTCGGGGCCTTCTTGCGGTCGAGGGCCGCGAGTTTTTCTGCAAACTGCCGGGCCGAGTTCGCGTGCTTCTCAATTAGGTC
This sequence comes from Saccharimonadales bacterium (SeqCode), assembly GCA_035568495.1. GTDB lineage: Bacteria > Acidobacteriota > Terriglobia > Terriglobales > Acidobacteriaceae > Angelobacter. The sequence continues at coordinate 14,159 of DATMNZ010000014.1, forward strand.
GATGATGGTGATGGTGGCCCGGGCGCGGGCGGCGATAATTTCGTCGGTCGTTTCTTCTTCATCGAAAACGACGAAGCTCTTGATCGAGCGGCTGCCGCGCTTCAGGTCGGCGCCGATGGTGATGATTTCCTGAATGATCAGGGGAGAACGGGAGATGGCCTTGAGCACGCGCAGATGGCCACGCTCGAACCGCTTGGCAATCTCAATTTCTCCCTGGCGGGTGAGCAGCGGCACAGTTCCCATCTCGCGCAGGTACAGGCGCACGGGATCGCTGGTCTTTTCCAGCACTTCGGGCGCGAGCCTGAATTCCACTTCTTCGCCGGCCTCGAGCTCCGGTTCGAGCTTGATGCGGCGCTGAGAAGGCAGTTCGGTAATGTGACGGGGATAGAGGCCCTGGCGGTCGAGCATCGCAGCCAGGCCGTCCAAATCGCCATCCATGGCAGAGGATTTGTCCGTGTCCGGGGCACCCGCCTCGTCGTCGGTGAGGAAGTCCCGCCCTTCGTCGTCAATGTTCATCGCTTTTCCGAATTGCTCGTATTTGTTGTGGAGGGCCAAGGGCTACCTTTCTTCGACTTGCCGTGAGTTTCGATTCGCGGGGCGCCGCATTTAGCAGTTCCGGGCGGCGCCCCACGAAAAATTGTAAAGTACTTCTGGTTAAACGTGCCGCTGGAGAATTTCCCCAGGCAGGCGCATGGTTTTCGAACCGGGCTTCACCGGTACGGGTATCAGACCGGAGACATCCACGGGCATGACGCGGTCTTCCTTCTGCAGGTCTGAATCGACGCGTTCACGCTTGATGCGGAGTTGCAGATTGCGCTCCAGCACGGCCAGATCGGAGCGTTCCAGCGGGGTGAAGAAGGTGATGGCGTTTCCTGAAAGGCCGGCCCTTCCGGTGCGGCCGACGCGATGAATGAAGTCCTCGGCGACCGCGGGCAGGTCGTAGTTGATGACCTGGGCAATGTTATCGACGTGGATGCCGCGCGAAGCCACGTCGGTGGCCACCAGCACACGGGACTTGCCTTGCTGGAAGCCGGAAAGGGCGTTGGTGCGTTGCGATTGGGTGCGGTCGCCATGAATCACGGAAACCGGCAGACCGGCCCGCTCCAGTTTGTCGGCCAGGCGTTGGGTGGAGCGCTTGGTGCGTACAAAGACCAGGCTCCGTCCGCTTTCGCTTTCGAGCAAGCGCCGCAGCAGTGCGAGCTTTTGATCAGCATGCACTTCATAGGCGGTCAGATCTACGCTTTCCGATGCTTTGCGGGTCGAACCGAAGGCCAAGCGGACCGGAGTCCGCAGGTAGTCTTCCATCAGATGGGCCACGGCGGGATCGAGGGTCGCGGAAAAACACATGGTCTGGCGCGAACGCGGCAGTTGAGGCACGATGCGGCGAATCGCGGGAATAAAGCCCATGTCGAGCATGCGATCGGCCTCATCGAGCACCAGTGTATGCACACCTTTGACGTTGAACATGCGCCGGCCGAGCAGATCTTCGAATCGCCCGGGAGTGGCCACGATCAGGCCGGCCCCGCGGCGCAGAGTTTCAAGCTGGCTGCGCTCGGAGCTGCCACCGATGAGCAGCGCGGCTGCCGGCAGCTTCTTGCCCCGAAGCTGTTCATATTGCTTGTTGATTTGCATCGCCAGTTCGCGGGTGGGGGCCAGCACCAGGGCTTGTACGCCGGTCCCAGGCTGGGACAGAAACTTCTCAATGATGGGTATAAGGAAGGCCAGGGTTTTCCCGGTTCCGGTTTGTGCCGTGGCCAGAATGTCTTTGCCCTGGATGGCGTGCGGAATGGCCGCCGCCTGCACTTCTGTGGGTGTTACGAATTCAGCCGCAGCAAGGCGGCCCTGTAGATATGGAGATATTGGCAGTTCGGTAAATCGAACCATTGTCAGTTTTTGCTTTCCTGGTCGGCGCCGGTCCGGCGAGACGTTTTCAAACGTCAAGGCAGAGTGATCTCATGCCGATAAGTTGAATTGTTTGCTGTAGATACGGAGGAAAAACTTTGAGGCGGAAATCCTTGACCAGATCTCGATCAGGGCATTCCCTGCAACCGGAACCTAAAGCAAGATCAGTGTAACACATCCAGGGCAAAATCCACATTTCATTTGCGAGGCCAGAGGCCAGCCTTTCCTGAGGGCTTAAGGATCGCCTCGATTCCACTATGACCGGTTGACATAATGTGTAAATACCCTGATCGATCTGTACAGAATCCTGACAAGCGGGGAAGCCGGAGAAAGAAGAAGATGTGTCTAAGGTTAAGAAAACAAAGGCCATACTTGCGGCTGCTATTTGGCATGGCACTTGCCCTTGATAAAGCTAAAGGTATTTAGACCGATCGGTTGGGTTTGGCTGGTAGCGAGTCTGGGACCCGCTACCAGCGGCCCAAGAAAATAAAGCAAGACTACCCCAAAGAATTCCGCGTTCCTGCCTGGCTGCACTCTTCTCGGTTCACAACTGCAAATCACAATTCAGTCAAGAGAGTTCCGAAGTTCACAAGCCGAACGGCTATTGCCGGCCGGAGCAAGTGGTTGGAGCATCCACCCCGATGGATATCCTGGCACCCAGGAAGCGCGGCGTAGTGCGCAGAAGATAGATGTCGAGAGCGGCCTTCACCCGGGCAAGTTTCTCGCGCCGGTGCGTTCCAGAGACATCCCCCAGATCGGCGTCCTGGGCGTTGAATCCGATGGCGTCAATGCCGTGGTGGCGGGCGAGGAAGATGGCGCGTTGGTTGTGGAATTCTTGGGAAATGATCGTCATGCTGGAGTGTCCAAAAACATCGCGGGTGCGTACGACGGAATCCAGGGTGCGGAATCCGGCACAGTCGCAGTAGATCCGCCAACAACCTCCACGGATGAATCTCGAAGATACGTTTGACGTACTGCGTCTTTCATGGTACATTGGTCCGTGATCCGGAGTTTCAAAGACGGCGACACGCAGAGCTTGGTGGAAGGCAAACGGGTCCGCGCTTTTGAAGGCTTCCGTCATCAAGCCGAGAAGCGCCTTCGAATTCTTGAAGCGGCAGCCACCTTGAGAGATCTAGCTCAACTTCCCAGCAACCATTTGGAGGCCCTTGTCGGTGACCGCAAGGGACAGTACAGTATCCGAATCAATCAGCAATGGTGCATTTGCTTTGAATGGCCTTCGGGAGTTGACGGCCCTGAGAACGTTGAAATTGTCGATTACCACTAGGAGACAGATGAACATGGCTCGTACCCCCATTCATCCCGGTGAAATCCTTGCCGATGAACTGAACGAGATTGGCATTTCCGCCGCCGAACTGGCCCGTGCGCTCGACGTACCGGCCAATCGTATTTCGCAGATAGTCTCTGGCAAGCGGGCGATCACGGCAGACACTGCCCTGCGTCTGGGACGTTATTTTGGCACCACACCAGACCTCTGGATGAACCTGCAGAAAACCTACGATCTTGATCTTGTCCGCAAGCAGCTTGGCAAGGCCATCAATCACATCCGGCAGAGGCCGAATGTGGCCTAATCGCGCCTGAGCGGTCTGCTGCGTAATTTGACGGCCAAAGAAACACGTGTTCCGATGGATTCGTGAACCGCAAAGCAGCCCTGCCGGTTGATGCCATTCTGCCGGACATAATCTCGTCTCTGGAGCACAATCCTAACCTTGTGATCGAAGCGCCGCCGGGCGCCGGTAAATCGACTCGGGTGCCGCCTGCGCTTGTAGCTACGATGCGTGGGGGCGTGGTGGTACTGGAGCCTCGCCGGATTGCCGCCCGGCTCGCGGCGCGGCGCGTAGCATGGGAGTTGGGCGAACAAGTGGGTGAAACTGCCGGGTACCAGGTACGGTTTGAAGAAGCCGTGGGCCCGCGTACGCGGCTGCGGTTTGTCACTGAGGGTGTGCTGACCCGGCGATTGCTTTCCGATCCGGGTCTTCGGGGTGTGGACGCTGTGGTGCTGGATGAGTTTCATGAGCGCCATCTGGAGAGCGATCTGGCGTTGGCCCTGCTGAAGCGGTTGCAGCGGTCCCGGCCCGATCTGCGGATTGTCGTGATGTCGGCTACGCTTGATGCCGCTCCGGTGGCCCGCTATCTTGGCGGCTGTCCCATACTGCGGTCTGAGGGAAGGATGTTCGATGTTTCCATCAGGCATCTGCCGTATTCGCCCGAGCCACTGCATACTCAGGTAAGGAAGGCGGTGGAGAGTCTGATCGAGGAAGACCGCTCCGGCCACATCCTGGTCTTTCTTCCTGGAACTGCGGAGATCCGCAGAACCATGCGCGAGTGCGAAGCGGTAGGACGCAGGGCCGGGTTACTGTTGCTGCCACTGCATGGCGACCTGCCGCCTGCCGAACAGGACCGCGCGGTCTTGCCCAGCGCACAGCGAAAGCTCATTCTGTCCACCAATGTTGCGGAAAGCTCGGTGACCGTAGAAGGCGTGACTGCGGTCATCGACAGTGGTTTGGCGCGCTTCGCCGCGTCCTCGCCATGGACCGGATTGCCGACGCTCGAGGTCAAACGCGTGAGCCAAGCTTCGGCCAGACAGAGGGCCGGCCGGGCCGGCCGCACGGGGCCAGGGTGGGTGTTGCGTCTCTATCCGGAGGAAGATTACCTGCGCCGGCCTGAGTACGATACGCCCGAGATTGAGCGCGCTGAGCTATCGCAGTTAGGGCTTACTCTGCGGGCGATGCAGATTCCGCACTTCGATGACATTGACTGGCTGAATGCGCCTCCAGCGGCGGCCATGCAGAATGCCGAAGCTTTGCTGGACCGCCTGGGCGCCAAGGGAAGCATGGCCCAGCGGTTGTCGCGGTATCCGCTGCCACCGCGGTTGTCGCGAGTTCTGGCCGAGGCGATGGAGCGGGGCGTGGGCGACGCGGGATGCGTGGCGGCAGCGCTGCTGGGATCGGGCGCCCGCAGCGACAAGTATGATCTGCTGGCGGCCATGGAGTCACAGCAGGACCATCGATCGCTGCAGATGGCTGAGCAACTCCGTAGAATTGCCAGGCCTCTCCGGCAGCGGCAGCACGACGACTCTGCGATGCTGATGTCGGTGCTCACTGGATTTCCAGACCGGGTCGCGCGGCATCGAGCCGGCAACCAGGTATTGCTGTCGTCGGGTGTATCGGCAGAGCTGGCGGGCGAGCCTCCTCCGTATGAGTTCATGGTCGCAATCGACGCCGAGGACCGCAAAGAGAAACCCCTCCCGCTCATCCGCATGACGGCGCGCATCGAACCGGAATGGCTCATTGATCTGTTTCCAGACCGGGTGCGGGAGCAAGTGAGCGTAACGTGGAACCGCGAGGCCGAGCGCGTGGATGCCGTGAGCGCGCTTCTCTACGATGAGCTGGTCATCCAGGAATCGCGGGACGTGAAGCCCGGCGCGGAAGCGGCGTCGGCCCTGCTCGCGCGCAAGGCCGTGGAAGCCGGCCTCGGGCGATTCATCGACGAAGACGCGATGGAGCAATTTATGGCGCGCGTGGAATTCGCCGGTCTTGCAAGGCCGGATGTCACGCAGGTGGTCCGTGATCTGTGCTCAGGGCTCCGGAGCTTTACTGAACTGAGAGGCGCGGCCAAGCATCTCCTTCCCCTGCTTGAGCAGGAGGTGGATTCGAGACGTCTCCAGGAGACTGCTCCTCTGCATATCCGCTTGCAGAACGGACGCCAGACCAAGGTACACTACGAGCAGGGCAAGCCGCCGTGGGTTGCGTCCCGCATCCAGGACTTTTTCGGCATGCGGGAAACTCCGCGCATGGGGGCCAATCGAACGCCTCTGGTGGTCCATCTGCTGGCTCCGAATCAACGGCCGGTGCAGACGACAACCGACCTTGCGGGATTCTGGGAACGGCTATACCCACAAGTCCGGCGGGAATTGATGCGCCGTTATCCCAGGCATTCGTGGCCGGAACGGCCGTGAGGATTCAGGCGGAGAAGGGAACCAATTTGCAGGGAATCGATTCCGGCAAACCCCAATTGAGCGGCATGCATCTGCATTCCTAGGATGCTTCAGCCAGACACAAAGCGGTGCATACGAAGGTTACATAGTCCCTATGATAGATCTGCACACCCATACAAACTCATCCGACGGAAGTTCCAGCCCATCGGATCTGCTGCGAGCATCGCACAAAATCGGTCTCAAGGCGCTCGCCATTACGGACCACGATACGCTGGCGGGGTTTGACGCGGCCCTGCCGCTGGCTCGCGAATGTGGCGTAGAGCTCATATGTGGCATCGAACTGAGTACGCAACTGGAGAATCCCGGCCAGCGGAGACTCTCCGTGCATGTGCTTGGGTATTTCCTGCATCAGCCGCCTGGCGATGAATTCCGGAACTGGCTAACCTCGATTTCGGCTACACGGCGCCAGCGCAACTTGGAATTAATGGAGCGGTTACGAGGCTCGAATATCAACATTTCATGGGAAGATTTCGCCGGCCTGGGACCGGAGCGCGCGGCCCGGCCCCATTTTGCCCGTGTCCTCGTGGCCAAAGGCTATGTTCCTAATTCCCAAAGCGCCTTCGATCTTTATTTAAGTGATGCTGCCTTAGCGGGGATTGAAAGAGAACTTCCGTCACCCCCGGAAGCAATTCAGCGAATCCGCCAGAATGGCGGCATTGCGTCGCTGGCCCACCCCGGACGTCTTGGTCTTTCTCCGCCTTCTGCCCTCAAAGCTCTTATCGGGAAACTCATCCCCTACGGGTTGGGCGCCATTGAGGCGTATCACAGCGATCATACTCCGGAAGAGACGTCAGTCCTTCTGCAGGTTGCCGAGGAATTCAATCTGCCGGTGACCGGAGGGTCAGACTTTCATGGCGCGAATAAGCCCGATATCCATCTGGGGTCGGGGCGGCATGGGAATGTTCGCGTGCCGGATGAAGTGCTGGAGCGCATGAGAGTCTTGGTTGCGGTGGATGGAAATCTGGAAACCTAGGAGCCTAAGTCCACCGGATTAGTCAGGAGTTTCAAGAATCTTTAGAATCCCAACAGGGATTTGCAGTGGGTCACCCAGACTCCGGCGGCGAAATGAAATGCCCGCGCTGCCAACAGTCGGTGGAATGCGTATCCAGCCCTAGGCAGATGAGTCTCTCCACCTGGAGCTGAGATTTGGAAACCCTTAATCTTAGACGTGGGACGAAGTCTAATCTGATTGTCTCATCTGCTGATGCGTCACTCTCACTCTCACCCTCGGCCACAAGTTGCCTCGGTTCGCTGATAAGACCCTTCACATTTCCCCTGGCGCTCGTCGCGTTACATGATAGTTAATTAATAATTCAGAGTATATCCAACCGGAGCATCGCATAGATATTACGAACTTAGCATGTAGAGATCAATTACTTATAAATATTCATATAACCTATGCTAACCTAGCAAGAGTGACTGGTTGGTTTGGCGCAACTCAACTCCGTCGAAGTGGATTGTATCCAAGGCAGTTACACTCCAATTTGTCGAGCAGATTGAAGGGATGATGCATGTGGGCAACAAGCTCTCGCTTGTTTTGACACTTATGGTTGTGGGTCTGGTTACGGGCACTGCGAACCACGCCTCTGCCACATCTTCAGGCGAACCGTTCCAGGACGATGCATTGGCCGGACGCATTTTTGAGCAAGAAGCTAAACTGGCGGAAGCCCTACGCAGCTATTCGCCGCTGGTAGAGACATATATTCAGAACCTGAAGTTTGATAAAGACCTGGGCAATGTGCCGGCAAGCGATAAATATTTCATTGGCAGGCTTCTGGCGAACGGAAAGGACCTCCAACGGCAGTCCTTCGACAAGCAGGACAAGAAGGGACTGATGAGCAGGGTCGTTGATCGCATGGGCAGCGTCTACAGGATGAATTATCTTCCTCAGGGCTTTATGCAGCTCCTGGTCCTCAACCATCGCTTTGACAAAGAGAACTATCAATTGAAATTGCAGCGGCAACAGTTTCTAGGTGAAGTGCGCACCCTTGTTTTTGACGTGCAACCCCAACCACGGGTCAAAGGGCCCCACTTCGTGGGCCGTATTTGGGTTGAAGACCAGGATTACAATATAGTCCGGATCAACGGAAGATATGCTCCAGATTCAGGCTCGCGCTACAATTTTCATTTTGACAGTTGGCGCCTCAATATGCAGCCGGGCCTGTGGCTGCCCGCTTATGTCTACACGGAGGAATCAGATGCGAAGTACGCACTGGTCCGCAATCTCACCATGAAAGGGCAAACACGGCTTTGGGATTACGACCGGAAGCGGTTCGGTTTGCAGACCGAGTTTACGGGAATGCAAGTAGAGCCGTTGACAGGGAGAGTCAGCGACCAGAGCGGAGTTAGCGGAAACCAGATTTCCCCGAGGCGGAGCGAATATCTGTTGGAACGGGAAGCCGAGGACAACGTACTCGACCGCATGGAACGCGCTGGACTTCTGGCCCCACCAGGAGAGGTTTCCAAGGTGCTGCAAGCGGTGATCAACAATCTGGAAATCACCAACAACTTGAATATCGATCCTGAAGTGCGTTGCCGCGTATTGCTGACAACGCCGTTAGAATCGTTCACTGTTGGCAATACGATCGTGGTAAGCCGGGGGCTGCTCGATGTTCTTCCGGACGAGCCGTCGCTTGCCATGGTGATGGCGCATGAATTGGGCCATATTGCCTTGGGGCATCGCATGAATACGAAATATGCATTCACCGATCGACTGATATTTCCGGATGAAAATATCTTCGCACAGATCGGGATGGCCCAAAACGAGAGAGACGAGGCCGCTGCGGACCAAAGAGGGTTGGAGTTCCTGCAGAAGTCTCCTTATAAGGACAAGCTGGCCAGCGCCGGCTTGTTCCTTCGCGCGGTGGAAGCCCATTCCCGCAGTCTAAGTTGGCTCATTAACCCACATTTTGGAGATAAGCTCGCGAAAGGAAGCAGCATTACGAGGATGCCAGAATTGGCGCGGTCTGCACCGGAACTAGCGGAGAAGGACATCAACCAGATTGCCGCTTTGCCGCTGGGTAATCGCATCAAGCTCGATCCCTGGGACGATCACCTGGAGATGCAGCAGGATAAGACCCCGTTGCGCTCCGCTCGTGACAAGATGCCCTTCGAAGTCGCGCCCATGTTCCCTGAGTTGACCCGGTTCAAAGGTGGCGACAGTGGCGTGACAAAGGAGCCAAAATAAAAGGCCGTCTCAGGAACGAGAGACGGCCGAGTCAAGCTCACCACGCGCGGAAATTGTCCGGCCCCGGAATTGCCGGACATTGAACGCAGGCTCAGAGTTCTATGTTCTATGGATACTGACAGCGACCAGGATGCACCATTCAACGCCCCCATAACAAAGTACAGGCATGGGAATTCAGCACTGTTGCCTCGCTGAGAGGCCA
>DATMNZ010000015.1:0-3158 GCA_035568495.1 Saccharimonadales bacterium (SeqCode)
GAGGCTAAGGCCCGGGTTGTCAAGAAGTTCCGCCTCATCTACACTTTAACCTTTTGCGAGCCTACTTTCTAAGATTTCTGTCAGGAGGATTGGATGTCCGTAAAGCCAGACCGTTGGATCCGCCGCATGGCGCTGGAACACAAGATGATCGAGCCGTTCACCGACCGGCAGGTTCGGGAAGGAGTGATCAGCTACGGCGTGTCCTCGTACGGATACGACATCCGGGTGGCCGACGAATTCCGCATCTTCACCAACGTGAATTCCACCATCGTGGATCCGAAGAACTTTGATCCGCGCTCGCTGGTGGAATTCAGGGGCGACGTTTGCCTGGTGCCGCCGAACTCGTTCGCGCTCGCGCGTTCGATCGAATATTTCCGCATCCCGAGGAACGTGCTGACGATTTGCCTCGGCAAGTCTACCTACGCCCGTTGCGGGATTATCGTGAACGTGACGCCATTCGAGCCAGAGTGGGAAGGCTTCGTGACGCTGGAAATCAGCAACACCACACCGCTGCCCGCACGCATTTATGCGAACGAAGGATTGTGCCAGGTGCTCTTTTTTGAGAGCGACGAGGAATGCGAAGTCAGCTACAAGGACAAGAAGGGGAAGTATCAGGCGCAGGGCGGGATCGTGCTGCCGCGGCTGTAACCTGCAGCGCAGCCCTTCCTGGCTTTGCTGCCGGGAATCACTACAACACGCACGCCCAAAACGCTTGTACTGAAAACTGAAGTTGCCCACGTCTGACGTTTGAGTGCGGGCTAAGCAAGCCACAGCCTCTTGCTCGTTCCCACTATTCACACCGTCAGGAGGTTCTCTTGAGAACTCTTATACTGCGTTTCGCGCTTTTTGCCTGTGTACTGCCGGCAGTATCAGCCCAGCCGTCACAAGCGCAACAAGCCAAATCGGCCGACCCAGCGCCAATTCCCACGCAGATTGCCACCGCAAAAAAAGTATTTATCGCCAATGCAGGCGGTGAGTGCAGTCCGTTTGGAGACACAGAATTCACTGGCGGGCCGGACTTGGCGTATAACGAATTCTTCTCGGCCGTGAAGAAATGGGGCCACTTTACCCTCCTCACCACGCCAGCCGATGCGGACCTGGTGATGGAAATCCACTTCACCTGTCCGGTCTATCTTGATGAAAATAAGCAACAGGTGGACGCGCAGCTCAGGTTAGTCTTTCTGGACTCCAAGACACGCATTCTGCTGTGGGCCATCACAGAACACTCCCAATCCGCAATATTGCAGGGGAATCGCGACAAGGAATTCGGATTCGCCATGGCCAGACTGGTACGCGATGTGAAATCACTGGTGTTGCCGGCCGCTGAACAGCCGAACGCCAATAAGTAGCTGAGGTTGGAACTTCCGCTTTTGCGAGTTCAACTTTTGCGCGGATTGAGATTTGGCTGTGAAGGTTTAAGCCGCAAAAGCGGCAGCTTCGCTGTCGCACTCAAAAAAAGGCGCCCGCCGCGGCGGGCGGCCGCTACAATCCTTAGCGAAAGAGTTTGCCGGCTATTTCGGTGACGTGCTTGCCCTGGTAGCGGGCGATCTTTAGTTCGTTTTCGGTGGGCTGCCGCGAGCCATCCGAGCCGGCAAGCGTTGTCGCTCCGTACGGAGTACCGCCGGAGATCTCGCCCATGTACGTCAGGCCCGGTTCGCTGTAAGGGACGCCGACGATGACCATACCGTGGTGCAGCAGGGTGCTGTGAAAGCTGGTGATCGTGGTTTCCTGCCCGCCGTGCTGAGTACCGGTGGAAGCAAACACGCTACCCACTTTTCCGATGAGCGCACCCTTCATCCACAACCCGCCGGTCTGATCCAGGAAATTGCGCATTTGTGCGGCCATGTTGCCGAAGCGCGTGGGCGTTCCGAAAATAATCGCGTGCGCGTCGGCCAACTGGTCCACGGTGGCCACGGGCACTTTGGCATGCGCAGCCTTCGCGGCTTTGGCGCCGTACTTTTCCAGCACATCGTCCGACATAAGTTCCGGCACTTGATAGAGCGAGACATCGGCGCCGGGAACCTGCTTTGCGCCCTCGACGACAGCCTGCGCCATTTTGTGGACGTGGCCGTACATGCTGTAGAAAATTACCTGAACCTTGATACTCATTTCCTGTCTCCTTTCCGTTTCAGGGCCTCGAGATGGGTTCGTTCTCCGTGGTATCCGACAAAACCTGCAAGGGGTAGCCAAGATCACGCCAGGCATCCAGGCCGCCCTGGAGCGGCCGGATATGCTTCACGCCTTTGTTTCTGAGGAGCAGCGCCACACGGGCGCTGGTGGCTTCGTTTGGTCAAGTACAGTAGAGGATAACTTCGCGGTCATGGGGCAGCCGGTCGCTGGTTTGCTGAAGATCGCTGGCGTCCATTCGGAATGCGCCTGGGATTGTTTCCGGGTCCGCCTCGAAATCCACAGAGTGCCTCAGGTCCACGATGGTGAGGAGCTCGCCGGCATCCAGTTTTTCCTTCAATTCCATCGGGCTGATACGGGAAATTCTCAGTTCACGCAGGAATTTCTGGCGGGCGACGAACTTGTAGGTGACATAGAACGCCAGGGCCGCCACGAGCAGTACCATCAGTCCGCCGCCCAATTGCTGGGACTCCTGCGCGATGAGCTCAATCTGGCCGCTGAAGATGTAGCCGAGGCCGAGATACGTTCCGGCCCAAAGGATCGCGCCCAATGCATCGAAGGCCAGAAACCTGCGGAATTTCATGTGGAAGATGCCGGCGAGCGGCGTGGCCACGGTGTTCAGGCCAGGCAGGAACTTGGCAATAAGCAGGGATTTCGCGCCTTGTTTTTCGAAGAGACCTTCGGTACGCCGCACGCAGGAATCCGGCTCCAGGGAAATTCTGCACAGCCAGTGGAGAATCCGGATGCCTTTCTTTTTGCCGAGCTGATACCAGATGGTGTCGGCGGCAACCGAAGCGATCATACAGAGCAGCAGGGCCAGGCCAAAATTCAGCCGGTGTAGTCCACCGAGCGCCCCGGCCGCAAGCAACAGTGGAATGGAAGGCATTGGCAAACCTGCCTGCTCCAGAAACACCCAAACCAAAAGCACCAGGTACCCGTGCTTCACCAGGAATTCGAGTGTACTGTGCATGCCGGGCAAGGTCCTCTTTCAGAGCTTAACTCATACGGGTTACTTCTGCAGGAAGGCCGCC
>DATMNZ010000016.1:0-44862 GCA_035568495.1 Saccharimonadales bacterium (SeqCode)
GCCCCGAGGATCTGCCTATCAGGACCGAACGGCATAATCCTCATTCCATTGCCACCCTACGACGCTACATCGCAACTCATCTCGCTCGTGTCTTACCCAGGTGTCCGTGTTGCCTGCGGAATTAATAACACAGTAGTACTAGCCCCCGTAATTTAAATTTCATAGCAAAGGATGGCTTATTAGAAGACTTTTTGGAGGCTGGCATTTCAAAATCTCAAAGGATGCTTACAATCCGGACGAATACTGGTCCTATATTTTTAACTCTTAAATCTACCTGCAAGCGATGATGGATGATGGATTGGCTGGAGGACAATTGACCGAGAAAAGCTTCATAAATCGCGAGCTGATTTCTACGGCTCGTCGTACAGGGATCAAGGACTCAACTCCAGATTTTGTCATTTTGAAACCGGTAGACTTGTTACAAACGTTTAGAATCTATCCCAGCGAACGGTGCATGATTCAACGCACATTTATTGGTTAACGCAAGGCGAGCCCTGCTAAAGAGACGAAGACCTGCTGGACTTGGGCGAAAATAGAGATTCACCTTTCTTTGAAAACGGCTACATGTCGGCGTGTTGCTTTTTTGCCCCTGCCTACACGAGTTCGATGTTGACGCGGCGACCGACGATCGCTGCCGCCCGTTGCAGGCTTGAGAGCGTGATGTCGTTCTTCGGATCCAGCAGCCGGTCAACCTGCGTCCGGCTCGTCTTGAGCAGCGTGGCCATCTTGTTTTTGGAGATTTTCTGTTGCTTCATGGCCCCGGCAAGCTGCCACGCTACCACTTCCTTGACTGCCTGTGCTTGCGCCTCTTCAAAGATCCCCTCTTCCTTGAGGAAATCATCAATGCTAGAACCCATATGCTTCTTGCTCATCGCTCTGCACCTTTTATGGTACTATTGTACCTCAAGATGTACACTCTCTCGAGTCGAACGAGCCACCGTTCAGAATTTCGAAGCTGGATCTCTCTGCTACCCGAAAAGAAGGGCATAAAGCCGTGACCCTCAGTAACCCTTAACATCCATGCAATCAACGTATAATCGAAACCATTCCCCGAATCTCCTGTGAACGGAGCCGACAACTGCACCTTTTCCTGATCGCCGTATTTTTCTTGTTCGGGCTCATTTTTGGCAGCTTCCTGAACGTCTGTATCTACCGGATGCCTCGGGAGCTTTCCGTGGTAAGACCACGTTCCGCCTGCCCTGCCTGCTCAGCGCCGATAGCCGCCTATGACAACATACCGGTGTTTAGCTGGCTGATTTTGCAGGGCAAGTGCCGCCAGTGCAAGACCCCTATCTCGCCCCGTTACGCCGCGGTGGAGTTGCTGACCGGCATTCTGTTTGCCTCTTCATGGCTCTATTCCATGGACAATCTTCCGCTGGCCATCAAGAGCTGCGTGTTGTGCTTCCTGTTGGTGGGCCTGGTCTTTACCGATGCTGAAACCAAGCTGCTGCCCGATCTGCTGACCTGGCCGGGCCTGGTAGCGGGACTGGTGTTCAGCCTCCTGGTGAGTGTGGATGGATTTGCAAATCTATTGCTGCGCCGCTGGGGGACCCTTAACTGGCATATCCTTTCTTTTAGCAATGCGTTCATGGGCGCATTCTTCGGCGCAGGCTTCATTCTGGGGGTGGCCTTGCTTTATGAAGCCGTCCGCAACGTGGAAGGTATCGGCATGGGTGATGTTAAGCTCATGGGGATGATCGGGGCGTTCATCGGCGTGAAGCTGACGCTGTTGGTGCTCCTACTGGGTTCGCTGATTGGCAGCCTGTTCGGCGGGTTACTCATGGTCGCTGTCTGGCGGCGCCGCTTGGCGCGCCGGAAAGCGCGGCGTTCCGAGTCCCCGGCCGAGGCGCGGTCGCGGGCCTGGCAATCGGCCAAACTAATCTTCAGGAATTTCGAGGTCCCGTTTGGAGTATTTCTGGGTGTAGCAGCGCTGGTCGCTTTTTTCTGGGGAAATGGCTTGGTCCGCTGGTACGTGGGAATGTTCTGAGTAAGCCGTAAGCGGTACAAAATAAGTTATGTTGCAACTCTTGCAAAAGTCGCTGCACAATACCACCGCGGTCAAGATGTTGTTTCTGGCGGTGGTGGTGGTCTTCGTGTTTGTTCTGTGCGTCGGCCTGATGCGCACAGCGCGGCGAAGACTGACAGAGGAAGCCGATATTTCTCCCCCCAGCACGGGCACCGCCCATTCCATGGCATTGGTATCCTACCAGGGCATCATCGACCAGTTGCGCGAGCAACAAAAGGCCTTGCAGCGGCGGCGGGAGCAGGAACTGCAGCAGGCGGCCGTGGCCGAATCGATACAGGAAGCGGTGCTCTCGAACCTGATCTCAGGAGTGATTTTCTTTGATCGCCAGGGTCTTGTGCGTCAGGCCAACCGGGCGGCCCGGTTACTGTTCGGTTACCAGTCGCCCTTCTCTCTGCACGTCCGCGACATTTTCCGCGGCATCACCCGCATTTACTGGCAGCCGGAAGGCGATGAAGCGGCGTCGGCCGCGCCCTTTGTCCAGGCCATGCAACAGTTGTTGCGTGATGGCGGCGCCCTGCCCCGGACTAAAATCGATTACCTGACGCCCGGCGGACAACGGCGCGTACTGGCCGTGACCGCGACCGGCGTATCCGGAAAAGACGGCACAATCCTGGGCGCCTGCTGCCTGGTGGATGACCGGACGGAAATCGCAGAACTCGCGCGCCAGATGGAACGCAACGAAAGCCTTGCTTCGCTGGGTGAAATCTCGGCCGGTGTGGTCAATGATTTCAAGAATTCCCTGGCCACCATTGCCAGCTACGCCCAGATGCTCACCAAAGCCCAGCCCGGTGACGCCAGACAGCGCCATTGCGCGGAAATGATCGTCGCCGAAGCCGAATCCCTGGCGCGCATCGTGGGACAATTTCTGGAATTCGCCGGCTCGAATAAGGATTGAGTTGTCATTGCATGGCTCGCCAATTTGGTAATTTTGTAATTTGGTAAGTGGGTAAGTGGGATTTGGTAAGCGGGTAATTTGGTAAGTGGGTAATTGAAGAACGGCAGTGTGTTCGCACCTGCACTGGCTTCACTGATGCGATGTGAGCGATTCAAATTACCAAATTACTCAATTACCAAATTACCCACTTACCAAATTCCCCAAGTGCCCGCTGCCCATCACTCTCGTTACTATGGTTCTAGGTCGTTTACCTTGCCGCTTCCCCCTCATGTGGGCCGGAAAAGGGGCTTGATTCGCAGTAGAATAAAGGCAGGAAACTTTTGCCTATGAAACGAATATTTTTATTTCTGATCGCGTGTGCCGGTTTCATGGTGGTGAGCGTATCGGCCCAGCAGACTCTGGGCGATATCGCCCGCGCGAACCGCGCCCGGAAAAAGCCGGCAAGCACTTCAAAGATGGTCATCGACAACGATACGATGCCCTCCGCCAACCTCCCGGAAGAAGCACCGGCGAAGGAAGCCAAGGACGCGGCCAAGGACAAAGACAAGACTGAGGGAGCTGACGCCCGGAAAGAAGACGGCAAAGCCAAAGGCGATCCACCGAAAGATGCCGCCAAGGCCGCTGACGATTTCAAGTCGAAAATCGAGGGCGTAAAAAAAGAACTTGCCCAGTTGCAGCGCGAACTTGATGTATCCGAGCGGGAAGCGAAAATGCGGGCCGCGACTTACTACGCCGATGCCGGTTCGCAACTGCGCAACCAGGCCAAGTTTGCCGAGGACACCCGCAACCAGCAGGAAGAGATCGATAGCAAAAAGCAGGGTATCGAAGCCGCAAAGCAGAAGCTGGCAGATTTACAGGAACAAGCCCGAAAAGCTGGGCTGCCTTCCAGCCAGACGGAGTAATTCTTCAGCTAATACTTCGCTAATACTTCAATGATGAGATTTGAATCATTCCGGCTTTTGTGCCTGCTGGCTGTTTCGATGCTGCTGGCCGGCTGCGACAGTTCCCCGCAAACGGCCACTTCACCTGTTCCGTCCACTTTCGAAACCGGACGCTTCGCCCTGCAGAGAATACTGGCTTCGGCCCGCCTGTGGGCTGCGGATGCGCAACCGGTCCGTCTGGATTCCGAGGTAATAAAAGGCAGCGATGGACATGGTGGAAAGTCAGGCTTCTGGCGCGCCATCTTCGCTTCGCCTCAGGGTCTTAAGTCACAGCCGTTCAGTTGGTCAGGAATGTCAGGACCCGACGCTCCAACGCGGGGAGTCGATCATGGCGCCTCAGATTCCTTCAACCCCGCCAACCGTTCCACTCAGCCCTTTGACCTGAATCGCCTCCGGATCGATAGCGATAAGGCCTTCGATGTGGCCCAGGCCCACGGCGGCAAGGAATTGCTGGAAAAATCTCCCGCAACGGAAATCAAATATCTGCTCGACTGGGATGCGCACGCCGGCGAGTTGAGATGGCACGTGATCTACGGCGGCAACGAGGGATTGGCAAAGCTGTCGGTGGTGGTCGACGCCAGCACCGGCTCGTTCGTCCGCAAGGACTAGTCAAGTACGATTACCCGATGTCCAGATGTCCCGATCTGCGATGATTACTGAATCCCAGGTCGCTGTACTCGGCCTCTTACTTACCCAGAATGTCATTGACTTTGGCAATGCCTCTCTTGGCCTCTGCTGCATCACGCTCGCTGGGGTGCAGTTCCAGGCACTTCTGAAAATATATACGGGCCTCATCCAGGCGCTGCAGCCCCACTAGCGCCTGCCCTAGCCGCAAGTTGGCCAGCGGGTCGCTGGGGGCGATCTCCACCGCGCGGGCAAAGCTGGAGTGTGCTTCCTGGAAGTCATTGGCGGCCAGCAAGGCTTCGCCTTCTTCGATTTTCTGCCGGAAGTCAGGGTCGGCGTTGCTTTGGTTGCTGGCGATAACGCGGGGCGCCAGCCTCCTGATTGCCTCCTGGGCATCTTTGGCAAACGGCCCACCAGGGAACACTTCCAGATAGATCTGGTAGTTCCGGTAAGCAGGGTCGGTCAGATCCATCTTGTCCTGGGTTTGGGCCAGACGGTAGGTGGCATCGGCATCCCGGGGTTTATAAAGCAGCGCATGGTTGAATCGTTCGAGCGCGGCGCGGTAGTTTTTGTGCTTCAGATAATACTCGCCTACCTCAATGTCCTTCGCGGCCTTGTGCGGATCATAGGGCAGCAGTTCCTGCGTATCATTGTTCGCCCCGGGCAAGCCGGCATTGCTCGCACCGCCGCTCTTGGAAATCAAAGAATCGCGGCTGGAACTTTCGCCCTGAGGCTGGTGCTGTTCTTTCGTCTTGACTGGTTTGCGCGGTTCGATGTGTGCCCGGTCATCCGGCGAGCCGCCCTGCGCCTGAGCAACTGCGATGAGTGCGGATACGATAACAAAAAGACGGAATGCCAGCTTCATGTCTCTATTTTAGTTCATAAAAAGGCCACCCATCAGGGTGGCCTTCGGACCGCTGGATCGGCGCTTCTGCGCTCTTGCCAGGGGGAGAAGAGACGGGTCAGCGGTTTGTGCCAGGGGCCGTCTTTTGCCCTGGAGAATTATCGATTCCGGTGCTGTTGCTCATCAGCCGGACATCGACCCGGCGGTTCTTCGCGCGGCCGCCGGCCGTGTCATTGGGGGCCACGGTCTTGTCCTTGCCCAGTCCGATGACGTAAATCTTGTGGGGCGGAACGCTGTTGGCCGCCAGGTATTGCACTACGGCATCGGCGCGGCGCTCGCTAAGCTGATAGTTGTAGCTGGCGCCGCCGATTGAGTCGGTGCCGCCTTCCAGTACGATGAGATAGCCCTTGGTGCCGGCTACGTTGGAGAGAATCTGATCGAGTTCGGTCTTGGCGTCTTTCGTCAAGTCCGCTTTGTTGAAGCCGAACTGCACCGAAGTCTCTGCCACGGGATGATAGCTGTCAAGGTTGGCTACCTGGCCCGTGAGGAGATCGACGCGCTGCACCGCCTGCGTGGCCAGTTCCTGTGCCTGGTCGGCGCGTCCTCGGGCTTCGCCGGCCCTCTGATCGGCGGAAGCGGCCTTATCGTTCACACCTTGGATGCCCTGCCGGGCACGGGTATCCACGTCACGTAGGGTATTGGTATTCTTGGCAGTGACCGCGTCCAACTCATTGGACTTATCGATGATCGGCTCGGTCTGCTGCCTGACAGACTTCTTCGAAACACAGCCGGAACTGAAAATCAGCGCCGCACCGGCAAGCACAACTGCAAGACTCGATTTCACGTTGAAGCTCCTCTTTTTTAGGAGGCTCGGACAGCCTGGGCCGCGGAACCTCACAGATGAACGAGCAAGCCTATTGCCAATCGCCAAGGGTCAGAGGCAGTCTATTAAACCACTATAATTCAATGAGTTAGAATCCCTGCCAGAGCAGTCATCCCAGGTACTCTCCCCCAAAGCGGGTAAATTTTTACCCACACCACCCCCTGCTAACATAGCTGTGAACAAGGTTTCACTCTGCCGTACGCGCCCATGTCATGGACCTGATCGAGAAAATACGGAGCCTGCCCGCCCAGCCGGGCGTCTATCTGTACAAAAACGCCGAAGGCAAGGTGATTTATGTGGGCAAGGCCAAGAGCTTGCGCAGCCGTGTGCGGTCCTATTTTCAAGAAGGCGCAGGCGAAGCCAACGCCAAGACCGGCTCACTGCTGCGCGAAGCCGTGGATGTGGAATACATCGTCGTTGGCAACGAAAAGGAAGCGCTGGCGCTTGAAAACAATCTGATCAAGCAGAAGCAGCCGCGCTTCAACATCCTGCTGCGTGACGATAAAACGTATCCCTATGTAAAGCTCACCATGGGCGAGCGCTTCCCGCGTGTATACGTCACCCGCCGCCTGAAAAAGGACGGCAGCGAATATTATGGGCCATACTTCCCCGGAAACCTGGCCTACCGCATTGCCGATCTGATTCACCGGTCGTTCCTGGTCCCTTCCTGCAAAGTGGATCTCACCCGTTATCATCCGCGGCCCTGCCTGCAGTACTACATCAAGCGCTGCCTGGGCCCCTGCGTGAAAGACCTGACGACTCCCGAGCTCTACCAGGAAGCGGTGCGCGACGTACGCCTGCTGCTCGAAGGACGCCAGACCGACCTGTCGCGCTCCCTGCACGGGCGCATGGAACAGGCCGCCGCCGCACAGGAATATGAGCGCGCCGCCCGCTATCGTGACCTTCTCTCCACGGTCGACCAGTTGCACGAGAAGCAGCGTATGGCGGCCGTCGAAGGCGATGACACGGATGTCTTCGGCTATCACGTCGAAAACCAGATGGTGGCCGTCAACATGTTCCACATGCGTGGCGGTAAGGTGCTCGACCGCCGCGAGTTCTTCTGGGAAGACCTTCCGGAGCAGGCGCCGGGGGCGCAGTTCTCCCCGGCGGAATTCTTTTCCGCCCTGCTCAAGCAGATCTATCTCGACCAGCAGTATGTTCCGCGCAACGTGCTGGCGCCCGTGGAATTTGAAGACCTGGCTACGCTCGAAGAGCTTCTGGGTGAGAAACGTGGCAGCAAGGTGGAGATACTGGCGCCCCAGCGCGGGGAAAAACGATCACTGATCGACCTGGTGTCGCAGAACGCCAAGCAGTCTTTTGATCAACGCTTCAGGACCATGAAGCCCGCCGCCGAGGCCATTCAGGAAGGCCTGCAGGATGCGCTCGGCCTGCCCGAGGTCCCCAAACGCATCGAATGCTTCGACATCTCCCACATTCAGGGCGCGGAGACCGTGGCTTCCATGGTCGTGTGGGAAGGCGGCGCGATGAACAAGAGTGAGTACCGTAAATTCATCGTCCGCACAGTGCAGGGTGTGGATGACTTTGCCTCGATGCGCGAAGTTATTACCAGGCGCTATCAGCGGTTACGGGATGAAAAGCAGCCCTTCCCCAGCCTGGTGCTGGTGGATGGCGGCCTGGGCCAGTTGCACGCGGCCGCCGAGGCCCTGGAAGCCCTCGAAATCACCAACCAGCCGCTGGCCTCGATCGCCAAGCGCGAAGAGATCATCTACGTCTATGGGCAGGAAAGCGAGCCGGTGGTGCTCGAACGGCACTCGCCGGTGCTGCATCTGGTGCAGATGATTCGCGATGAATCCCACCGCTTCGCCGTCACCTTTCACCGCAAGCGCCGCCAGATGCGCGACCGCCAATCGGAGTTGCTGGAAATACCGGGCATCGGTGAACGTACGCGCCAGCGCCTGCTGCAGCACTTCGGCAGCGCGCGCGCAGTCCTCGAAGCAGATGCCGCTGCTCTCAGCGCTGTCCTCACCAGGCCCCAGACAGAAGCGGTTTTGGAGCACTCACGCAAGGGGCCGGGAGCGTAGCTGCTTCTTCGGCAGCTATTCTGCTATGGATGAGAATCTTCTGAGGAGTTCGGACGGCGTCACAATATCCAAGGTAACCGCGCCGATTGCAAAGTTTCATTCCTGAGGGACTTCCCCGTGTGTCATACTTTGGGCACTGAGTATCTCCTCTGCCCGAAGTAAAACAACCGGAGTGCTGAAAAGTGAATATGGAAACCGGCCCTGAAGCCGTACTCGGGATACCGTTCGCCAGGAATTCGTATCCAATGTGGATCTACGACTGCGAGACCTTTGCTTTCCTGGAGGTCAACAACGCCGCCATCCGTCAATATGGATATTCCCGCGAGGAGTTCCTTCGGATGTCGATCCGTGACATCCGCCCGACCGCAGACGTACCGGAACTGCTGCGGCAGACGGACACTCCACGTCCGCTGGGCAAAAGCACCGCGGAACGCTGGCGTCACCAGGCAAAAAGTGGGACCGTGTTCGAAGTGACTATCACAAGTTGGGAGCTGACATTTTGTGGCTGCCCAGCCGAGATGGTCTTGGCGCGAAGGGAAGGTCCGCAGTGAGCAGGACACAACTCCGCTGAGAGGCTGTGACTTTTTAGTCCCCCAACACGGCGTCATCAAGTGCGCAGCACGAAGGACCCCGTGAATGCTGGCTTTATCGAGAAGTCATCAGGGCATTTCAACGACGAGTTTGCTCTACCCTCTCGGCAGAAACAAGGTCACAGCCTCTGAGCGGCAGTGCCTGCGGATCACCCGGCCGTTACAACGATTCTCGCTGGCCCTGCGGGAGCGAGGCTTGCGAATGACGATCTCGATATCCCGGCCCAGCCGCGTTGAGAAAGTGCATCAGCCGCCCCACCGAGAAGTCCTCCAGTTGATAGTTGGCCAGTGCGGAGATTCTTGGCTGATTGACATTCAGCGCTTTGGCTGCGACCGCTTGTGACAGATGTCGTTGCCTGATGACTTGATTGAGAGCAAAGGCCAGGCGGACCTTAGTTTGTTTCTTATCGGCATTGGGGAGGCCGAGGTCGGCAAAGACATTTCCTGACCCCGGTGCGACATCGATTTTATTCTTTGCCTTCGCCATATCTCGCCGCATAGTCAGGACAGGTCGGATGGACGCCGTACGCGCACTTTGTGCTCTGTTGCCACCACAAAGCAGGCCGCCCAACTGCCAACATCTTCGTTTTTAAAAATTTCTTCGATCCGTAAGATCAGGCTGAACCTGCTCGGTGAATGCAGACGTACCAGCAAAATGCCACAATGTGTGCCTGGGGCAAAGCGCCGGGTGTCCGAGAAATCGAGGTCCTGAGTAACCAGAAATCGCTGCTCTCGCTGTGCAGCCTCCCAAATCTCCTCGTCCCTGGAGCCGCCCAGGCCCTCTTCGTCGACTGTATGAACATCATGGCCAAGCAATTTTAGGCTGGATGCAATTTGGGCAGGAAGATTTTCGTCGAGCTTGATTCTCATCGAATCTGGGGGATTGCTGGAACCGGCAGATCTTCTTCAGCGGAAGCCGCTGCGAAGGCGATCGCAGCCTGAATGTCTTCAGGTTTCAAGCTGGGAAAGCTGCCAAGGATCTCTTTGGTGGAATCTCCGGCGGCGAGGCTTGCGAGCACGGTGCGCAGGGTCACCCTCGTTCCCTTGAAGACCGGTTCACCGCCGCAAATTCCAGCATCGCGGATGATATGTTCTTCAAACCGGACAGGATGGGCGCCTGCGCCGCTCATGGTTTCTCCTTTAAAAAGCTACTTCACCGCCACCAGCCGGGCGTTCAGCCGCGACTTATAGCGGGAGCCGGTGTTCTTGTGAATAGTGCCCTTCTTCACGGCCTTGTCGATCATCGACACGGTGGCCGGGAACTGCTTCAGCGCCTCGGCTTTGTCGCCGGAGGCCAGGGCCTGGCGGAATTTCCGCAACTGGGTGCGGAACTGCGAAGTGTTGGCGCGATTGACAGCCGTGCGCTTCTCGGTTTGACGGGCGCGCTTCAGCGCCGAAAAATGATTTGCCATGTTGCTGTTTTGTCCTCTGGAGATTTCTTTTCGGGGAATAGCCGAAGGTCTTATTTTACTAGCAGTTAGCGCTTCCGGTCAATCACTCTGCGATCCGCCGTGCGCTTGTCCGTTTTGGGGAACCTCTGATGATCTGACAGATGGACTGATCGACCAGCAAACCCTGCGCCTATTTGTCAGCCTATGTTAGCATACTCACCGTTATGCCGTTTACGTTCAATGGTATTGGTACGACCTATTATGGCGCACGTGATTTTTTGCTAGATGGGACGTACACAACGACGGAATGGATCGTGTTTGTCTATTTTCCTATCATTCCGCTCCGAAGTTTGCGGATAAGCGAATCGAATGAAAGAACCGACTTCGTGGTCTATTCCTCCCGAAAATACTACATCCATTCCAAGGGAAGACCCAATTTAAGGCAGGTCCTCTCGGTCTATGGTTGGCTTGGAGCATTATTTTATCCTGCCATACTAGCGCCCTTTATTCCGGCACTCGACGGGAATCTATGGTGGATTGCAGGTGTTGTGCCAGTAGCTTTTCTTCCACACCTCTTAAGAAAGCGGGCCATCAGACGCATGGTCGATGGATACAAATCAAGTATTGGCATCGACCCTTCAAACCGGTGAAAACACCCTACGGAGTGATGCTCCGAGCGCGCGTCGAAGGTTGGGATGCACAAAGAACGCAAAGGTAAATGCAGAATGCGATATCATAGAGGTGTGAATCACTACTCACAAAAACTACAGAGTTTTCGAAGCGTCGGCATTACGGCTGGTTTGGTCGTGATTGTGCTGGTCCTGGCGTGGCAAAAGTTCTTTTCCTGATGCGCCCGGCGGCAAGTCTCCTGGGCGGCTTCGGGAAGGTTGTCTTCCTGCGCCTTGCCTCTGTCCGGTGCTTTCGGTTGCCATCTTACGGGGCCGGGCCGGATCCCACAGCTTTGAATTCAAAGGGTTTGCGCAAGAGTGGTTGACTTTCATCTGCGAGCGGAGATACTCTCTCCTCGAATGGTCATGCTTCCACGATCACGTGGGCCAGCGGCACTCCTTCTCAACTCCCTTGAAACTATCTTTGCGCCTGCGCAGCGCGCCGCACCGCGTCCAGCGGTGTCCATGGCGCGCGAAAGAAATGGCGGACTTGGATGAAGAAAAGTATTGAAATTGTCACAAATATCGAAAAGCTTTTTGGCACGCATGACGAGAACCTGCAGGTCCTGGAACTTGGGCTCAAAGTCAACATCAGCCTGAAGGCCGACTCCGTGGAAATTGACGGCGCCGCCCGCGATGTGGCGCGCGCCGAGCAGGTGTTTGCGGATTTTGACTACCTGGGCCGTTCCGGCTTTGATTTCAAAAACGGCGACCTGGGGGCGATGCTGCGCGTGGTGACCGCTGATTCTTCCACCACCCTGCGCGGCCTGGCGGAGGCCGGACGGCAGAGATCGTTTGGCAAGCGCCAGGTGCAGCCTAAGAGCATGAACCAGCGCCGCTATCTCGATGCGATCGAGAAGTACGACATGGTGTTCGGAATCGGGCCGGCGGGCACCGGGAAGACCTATCTGGCGGTGGCCATGGCGGTCTCGGCGTTGAATAATAAGAAGGTGTCGCGCATCATCCTGGCGCGCCCGGCGGTCGAAGCCGGCGAGCGCCTGGGGTTCTTGCCCGGCACCTTGCAGGAAAAGGTGGACCCCTATCTGCGTCCCCTGTATGACGCGCTCTACGACCTGATGGACCAGGAGCGCGTCGACCGGGCGCTCGAAAAGAACCTCATCGAGATTGCTCCTATCGCTTTCATGCGCGGGCGCACGCTCAACGACTCGTTCATTATTCTCGATGAAGCCCAGAACACCACTTCCGAGCAGATGAAGATGTTCGTCACGCGCATGGGTTTCAATTCCAAGTGCGTGATTACCGGCGACGTGACCCAGATCGACCTGCCCAACGTCCGCAGAAGCGGTCTGGTGGAAGCCAGTGAGGTGCTGAAGAACGTCGAAGGCGTCAGCTTCAACTTCTTTGGCGAAGAGGACGTGGTGCGGCACCATCTGGTGCAGAGGATCATCCATGCTTATGACGCAAAGTCGAAGAGCCAGCAATTGTCTCTGCTGCGCGAGCAGGAAGAGTCCCAGGAACCATTGCAGCAATGATCCCCTGATAGAAGGTCCGCTGATAGAATTGGATATGGAGGGCGGTCCTAGTACCGTGACCGCTAAAATTGGTCATGTGGATAAAACAGCCGGAGTGCAGTTCCGATGTCCCGATTACCCGATGTCCGGATGTCCCGGTCCGCGATGATGATCCAAGCTCCTGGTCACAGTACTAGGTCCTCCCGCTTTGTTATGCCACATTCGTGATTATTCTGGAAAAACCACTCGACGACGTAGACCAGGGTGAGCTTGCCCGCTTTGCCCGCAACGCCCAGAAGCTCGCCGGGGTCTCCGGGAAGGTGGCTGTGCTGATCACCGGAAGCCGCCAGCTTCGCGCGCTGAACCGCCGTTTCCGTAAAAAAGACACGGCCACCGATGTTCTGTCGTTCCCATGCCCCAACGGCGGGGATATCGCCATCTCCGCGCAAATAGCCGCCCGCAACGCCACCCGTTACGGACACTCCACGGCCGACGAGTTGAAGATCCTGGTGCTGCATGGCCTGCTGCATCTCGCCGGTTACGATCATGAGACCGATCAGGGGCAGATGGCGGCCAGGGAAGCCGATCTGCGCCTGCGTCTGCGGCTGCCGGCATCACTGATCGATCGTACGCACCGGGGCCGCCCATGAACATCGGTGTGATCTATCTGCTGATTGTGGCGCTGGCGGCGCTGCTGACGCTGATTTCCTACGTCGAGCGCCTGTACACCGAGAGTGGCAAGTTCCTCTCCCGCGAATTCCAGGAAAACATCGACGCCTTCAAGGCCCTGGTGGAACCGCGCCTGGGCGCGGTGAGTGTGCGCGCCGAACTGGCCATCTCCGTTCTGGCGCACTTGACCACGGCTGCCATTGCCATGCTGGTGGCCTATCTGGCTTTTTCCGCGCGTGAGAAGTGGACTCTCCCCGAGGCGCTGCAATCGGCGGTGGCCATGGTGGCGATCGTGATTGTATGCAACCGCTGGCTTCCCTACGTGATGTTTACCCGCACACGGGGTGAGTGGCTGGTTTCCTACATTACGGTGCTCAAGCTGCTGATCTACGCCATGCTGCCCATTACGCTCGTGCTGGGATTTGGCTTGTCGGTGGTGGCCCTGGCTGAACCGCGCGGACCCGAACAACCCGAAGATTCCTCCGAAGCTGTGGATGCCCTGATCGAAGCCGGGCGGGAAGAGGGTATTCTTGAAGAGAGCGATCGCGAGCTGATCCAGTCCGTGGTGGAATTCGGAGACATGACGGTGCGCGAAGCCATGACGCCCCGCCCCGAGGTCTTCGCGGTTACAGCCGATACCACAATTGAAGATTTCAAGACTGCGCTGCGTGAGCGGCCTCATTCGCGGGTGCCGGTCTATGGTTCCACCATCGACCAGATTCAGGGCATGGTGCTGGCGCAGGATGTGCTCCAGATTCCGGATGAAGAAGCCAAGACCACCACCGTGAGCAAACTCATGCGTCCGGTGGGCTTCGTGCCCGAGACAAAAAAGACGGCGGCCCTGCTGCGGGAAATGCAGAAAGAAAAGATCAACATGGCGGTGGTCATCGATGAATACGGCGCGGTGGCCGGCATCGTCACCCTGGGCGACCTGATGAAAGAGATTGTTGGCGAGATCCACGATGAACACGACCAGATCGAAGAGGTCGCTGCCGAAGGCGACGGCGCCTACGTGGTGCGCGGCAGCCTCGACATCTCGCGGCTGCAGTCCCTGTTCGACCTGCGGCTGGAACCGAAAGACTCGACCACCGTCGGCGGTCTGGTGAGCGCCATGGCGGGAAGGATTCCCCCGCCCGGGGAAGTCATCGAAGAAGATGGCCTGCGATTTGAGATACTGGAATCGACCGACAGGAAAATCGAAAAACTGCGAATCAGCCGGCTGGGCGCGGCGCCACCGGTAAAAGAAATGACGGCTTAGCAACGAAGACACACCGCAACGAGTTGCAACGAAAACCTTTGAAACACAGAGGAACAGAGGCAACAGAGGATTTTGGGGTTTGTGAGGCGGCTCCAAGATCGTCGCGGGCCGCGAAGGTTCTGATGGATAGCAATGCAGGAGGAAAAGGAACCGGGGAGGCAGAGGTTTTCGGGGTTGTGAGGCGGAGGAAAAATCGCCGCAAGCCGCGAGGGTTTTGAGTAGTCGCTCTTCAGACCGTAGCTCTTCAGGCCGAATGATGAAATAGGTCTAGCGATCACGGGCCTGCGCTTTCATCGAGGATGATGGGCCACCTCACAAACCCTAAAATCCTCAGTTGCCTCTGTTCCTCTGTGTTGCAAAGGTTTTCGTCGCCACTCGTTGCGCTTTAAGAAATGTGGGAGCAGGACCTCCCCAGAAAAACTATGGCTTTTAAATCAGGTTTTGTTTCCATCATCGGACGTCCCAATGCGGGCAAGAGCACGCTGCTCAATGCGCTGGTCGGCGAAAAAATAGCCATTGTCAGCGATAAGCCGCAAACCACCCGCACCCGCATCCAGGGCATGGTCAACGTGAAGGCCCGTAAGGGCCGTCCGGCGGGACAGATCGTTTTCATCGACACCCCCGGCGTTCATAAGGCCGACAGCAA
Organism: Saccharimonadales bacterium (SeqCode); assembly: GCA_035568495.1. Lineage (GTDB taxonomy): Bacteria > Acidobacteriota > Terriglobia > Terriglobales > Acidobacteriaceae > Angelobacter. The sequence continues at coordinate 14,950 of DATMNZ010000016.1, forward strand.
GCTGAATCGCAAGATGATGAGCGAAATCTACGGGGCGCTCGACAGCCGCGATCTTGTTCTGCTGATTGTGGATGCCTGTGAGAAACCCGGCCACAGCGACCAGCAGGTCCTGGATATGATCAAGAAGACCGGCGGGCCCGTCTTCCTGCTACTGAACAAGATCGATCGTCTGCGTAAAGAAGCTCTGCTGCCGTTGATCGAGGCGTACAGCAAGTTGCATCAGTTCCAGGAAATCATTCCTATTTCCGCGATCAAGGGCGAAGGTCTGGAAGTGTTACTCGACAAGAGCATCCGGGCGCTGCCCGAAGGCCCGCGTTACTTCCCGCAAGACCAGCTTACAGACCAGCCGGAACGCTTTCTAGCGGCTGAAATTGTTCGCGAAAAAGTGTTGCTCAAGACCGGAAAAGAAGTCCCGTATGCGATTGCCGTAGTGGTGGAACGTTACGAAGAGACCGACAGGCTGACCCGCATTGCGGCCGTCATCTTCTGCGAACGCGAAGGCCAGAAGGGAATCCTGATCGGAAAAGGCGGAGTAAAACTAAAAGAGATCGGCACCGCCGCGCGCCACGATCTCGAACAACTGCTCAGTAAGAAGATCTTTCTGGAGATCTTCGTCAAGGTCAAACCCGGCTGGCGGGAATCGGCGGCGTTTGTAGAAGACCTGGATTGGCGGAAACAACTGGAACACCTGGCAACGGGCACGAAATTGCCAGAATTGCCATGATCGCCGGTATTGCCAGAATTGGGAAAGAGCAATTGGCAAATAGCAATTAGCAAATAGCAATTAGCAATTAGCACTCAGCATTCAGCCCTGAAGCCATTTCGTTCCCTTCGCGAGAGGGCAAGCGTTGTGCGGTGGGCTAATTCTGTCGAGTGCTGAAAAGCAAAACGGTTTCGGGGCTGAATGCCGAGTGCAGATTGCCAACTACCAACTACCAATTATCAATTACCAACTACCAATTGCTCTTTTCCAATATTGGCAATACCGGCGATCCTGGCAATCATGGCAATTCCATGCCTTGCATTCAATCCAGATACCGCAGAGCTTTCTTCCCAGCGAACAGTGCGACGGTTGCCGCAAACGCCACGGCTGACATGCCGGCGATGGCGTGCGGAGCGCTGATATAGTGCGTCATGAATCCGGCGGAGAGGCTGCCGATAGGGGGCAATCCGAGGAAGGCGGTGGAATAGATGCTCATGACCCGGCCACGCATCTCGTCTTCGGCCAGGTGCTGCAGCAGAGTGTTCAGGGTGGCCACCATCAGGATCATGCAGTATCCGGCGATTGCCGACAGCGCGCACGACAGTTTGAATGACCGCGAAAAGGTGAAGATGATAATCGACGCGTAGAAACCCAGTCCGCTGAAGACAACAAAGCGCCCGCGGCGCTTGCCCCGCCCCTGAAAAGCGATGCTCACCGCAGCCAGAAATGCTCCCAGGCCGGAGCAGGCCATCAGAATACCCAGTCCGCGCGCGTTGGTATGCAATATCTCCCGCGCGAAGTAAGGCGCAAAGGCGAGATAGGGAACCGCCAGCAGGCTGCTGATGGCTGACAGCCACACCAGCAGCTTCATTTCCTCATGACCGAACACGTAACGAAACCCTTGCTTGAGTTTCTGCCAGAACTGGCCTTCTTCCAGTTGCGTACTGCTTCCGTAGCGGATGCGGGAAAGCGCGATGATGACGGCCATGTAGCTCAGCCCGTTGAGAAAGAAATTGCCCGAGACGCCCACCAGCGCCATGGCAAAACCGCCAAGGGTCGGCCCGACGACCCGCGACATGTTGAACTGGGCGGCGTTCAGGGCAATGGCATTGGCAAGTTCCTCGCGAGGCACCAGTTGCGGCACCAGCGCCTGGTAGCTGGGTGTGGTGAGCGCCATGGCGATGCCGGTGCCCATGGCCAGCAGGGCAATTCCCCAGACCTTGATGTGATGGGTATAGGCCAGGGCGGCCATCATAAAGGCAAAAACCATCATGGCCGACTGGGTGTAGATCAGCAGGCGGCGCTTATCCACGTGGTCGGCAATGACGCCGCCCACCAGGGCCAGCAGAAGAATTGGAAAGGTGGCGGCAAAGCTCACCACGCCCAGCCAGAAAGGCGAGTTGGTGAGCTCGAGCACCAGCCAGCCTTGGGCCACGTTCTGCATCCAGGTGCCGATGTTCGAGAGAAAATTACCGGACCAGAACAGGCGGAAATCGCGGTGCCGCAGGGCGATAATCACGCGTGGCAGCGATGAGGTTCCGGCGGAGATCCCGGCTTCTTCAGCGGTTGAGGCAGCCGTCCCTTCCGGGCCGGAGCCACTGAAACCGGGCATTTCCTGCAGCCCGTGACTGGTGATCGATTCTATCTCCTGATTGTCGCTCAAGGAATTGGTCCCTAAGATGGCGCACGCGCCGGCGGACGCGGGATGCGGCATTCGAACCCGCGCTCACTTATAGTGTAAGCTTTTTTGTTGCCTCAGCACGCTCAGGAGAAAAAATTGAACCGTTCCCGAATGTTTCTCGTCTCCGCGCTGTTTGTCATTTCCACGTTTGGCCAGCAATCTACGGAAAGCCCGGCCGGGACCGCGGTCTTTGGCTTCCGTGATTTCACCCAGCAACGCCAATGGGACCAGAAGTTTATCGCCGTGCCCGACCCGGCGCGCGCAGAAGAGCATTTGCGGATACTGACCGCCGAGCCCCACGTGGCGGGCTCTCCCGAAGACCGGAAGACCGCCGACTATGTTGCACGGAAGTTCAAAGAAGCCGGACTGCAGACGGAAATCGTCGAATACAAAGTCTGGATGAACCGCCCGGAAGAGATCAGCGTGAGCGTAACCGCTCCGGCGAATGTAAAGATGCACGGTCCCTCCCGCGAGCATGTTGAAGGCGATCCGTTTCAGGATGATCCCCGCATCCTTCCGGCCTTCAACGGCTCCTCGCCTTCCGGTGACGCGGAAGCCGACGTGGTGTACGCCAACTATGGCCGCCCTGAGGACTTCAAGAAGCTGGAAGAAATGAAGATCGACGTTCGCGGAAAGATTGTGATCGTCCGCTATGGCGATAACTTCCGCGGCGTGAAGAGCCTGGTGGCCGAAGAGCACGGGGCCGCGGCCGTGATCATCTACTCTGATCCGGCGGATGACGGATATTTCAAGGGCGATCCTTATCCGAAGGGGCCGTGGCGTCCGGAGAGCGCTGTACAGCGCGGTTCGATTCAATACATATTCAAGTATCCGGGTGACCCGACCACGCCCGGCTTCGCTTCGCTGCCCAACCTGCCCGACTCGAAACGTGTGCCGCCGGCCCAGGCAGTCGATATGGCCAAGATTCCGACGACGCCTATCTCGTACGGAGATGCCTCGCCCATTCTGCATAACCTGGGTGGTCCTGAGACTCCGCGTGAGTGGCAAGGCGCACTGCCATTTACCTATCATGTCGGCCCGGGGCCGGTTCGGGTGAAGGTGCATCTTAAGCAGCACTACCAATATTGGCCGATCTGGAACGTGGTGGGGCGCATTCCGGGCGCGAAGCATCCGGATGAATGGGTGATCGTTGGCAATCATCGCGATGCATGGGTCTACGGCGCCGTGGACCCCAACAGCGGCACAGCCGCCATGTTGGAGAGCGCCCATGGTCTGGGTGAACTGCTTAAACAGGGATGGAAGCCGGACCGCACCATCCTGTTCGCCAGTTGGGACGCTGAAGAGGAAGGCTTGATTGGCAGCACCGAATGGGGCGAAGAGCACGAGAAAGACCTCCTGCAGGCCGTGGCCTATTTCAATCTGGATGTGGCGGTCAATGGGCCGAATTTCGGCGCGTCGGCGGTGCCCAGTCTCAAGGGCTTTGTGCGTGACGTGACCCGGCAGGTGCCCAGCCCCAAGGGCGGCACGGTCTACGACGTGTGGAAGGAGCGCAACAAGGAATCGGCACGCTCAAGCGAGCGGCGCTCGCCCAATGCCCGCGTCGATAGTGAGGTGCCCGTAGGCGATCTGGGCAGCGGCTCCGATTACAGCGTGTTCATCCAGCACCTGGGTGTGCCCTCGGCGGACATGACTTCCAGTGGCTCCTATGGCGTCTATCACTCGGCCTTCGACAATTTCGCCTGGTTCAAGAAGTTCGCTGATCCCACGTTTGTTTATGAGCAGCAGATGGCGCGCATCCTGGGGGTGGAAGCCTTGCACATGGCGCAGGCCGATGTGCTGCCCTATGACTACGAACTGTATGGCAAGGAGATCGCTGCCTACGTTGAACAGGCCCAGACCAAAGCCAAAGAAACGCTGGGCGCCGGCGCCCCGGACTTCAGTAACGCCGCCGAGGCCGCCAAGAGATTCAATGCAGCCGGGGCCAGAATGCTGGCGATCCAGAAAGACCCGCCCAAGGACGCATCGCGGCTCAACCAGACTCTTATCGCCGCGGAGCGCGCCCTGCTCATCGAAAAAGGATTGCCTGACCGCCCCTGGTTCCGCCACTCCATTTACGCTCCCGGCCAATATACCGGCTACGCTGCCGTAGTAATTCCGGGAGTGAACGAAGCCATTGACGCCAAGAACGCGGCGGTGGTCACGGAACAACTACAAGTGCTCGCCGCCGCCTTAAACCGGGCGGCCAGCGTCTTGGAAGGATACAAATAAGTCACCTGGAACTTAAGTCACCTGGAATTACCAAAGGCTGGGGACCATGCACTTCCGATGATGCACCTCTCTTGTCACCTTTGGTGCTGGCTATATGCCTATGCATTTGGGTAGAATTTGTGAACTTGGAAGCATGCTGTATTTTGAGGCATCCGGGTTACGAAAGTTTATTTTATAAAGGGTAAGAAGCTGTGAAAAAGAAGATTCATTGCCGGGGCCTTTTGATCGTGCTTGCAGTGGCCCTGGCCGCTGCGCAGCCGGCCGCTGCCGTTCACCACACTACCGCCAAGGTCAAGGCCCATCGCCGCCGCGTGGTGTGGAATCCGGTGTTGAAGGGGTCGTACGACTCCATGCTCCGGCAGAACGAGGAAATCGACCGTCTGCAACTGCCCCGGATTAACGATGAGGAACAGTTGGAAGAGCTGGTCCGCACACAGGAACTGGTGCCAATCCAGGAAACCCGGTCTCTGCATGTCAGTGCCGCAGTCAAGCCCGACAAGCGCTATTGCCGTCCGTGGACCAATCAGTTTGTCGCTGACATGGCCGACGCCTATTACAGTGAGTTCCGTGTTCCGTTGCAGGTCAATTCCGCGGTGCGGACGGCGGAGCAGCAGCTCAAGTTGCGCCATCACAATCGCAATGCCGCCCCGGAAGCCGGCGACACGGCCTCGTCACACCTGGCCGGCATCACCGTCGACCTGGCCAAACGCGGCCTGACCAAACCCCAGCACAAGTGGGTGGAAGAGTATCTCAAGAATTTCCGTGACCTGGGACTGGTGGAAGCCGCCGAAGAGCGCCGCCAAGCCTGCTTCCATGTCATGGTTTCAGATCGCTATACGGATTGGCGGGAAACGAACCAGTTGGCTGATAAACTTGTAAGAGAATGAAGCCAATCTACCGTTTGCTGATTTCCCCTGTCCTGCTCTTAGCCGCCCTACTTTTAGAAGCCTTGCTGCCAGCGGCGATTTTTGCCCAGGGCGCGAAGCCCGCCTCCAAAGCCGACTCCCCCCAGGCGATCCATCAATCCGCAATCATCATTGATACCCACGCGGATACTCCGCAACGTTTCCTTGATGAAGGCTTCGACCTCGGCCAGGATACCCCGGTTGCCGACGGCCATATGGACTTCGGCAAAATCAAGAAGGGCAATCTAGCGGGTGAGTTCTTTTCCATCTGGGTTGAACCCACGTTCAAAGGGCAGTATGCGCACCGGGCGATGGCCCTGATTGACAGCGTTTACGAACAGGCGGCCCGCCATCCGGAGAAAATGGCGATGGCCTTCTCCGCCGATGACATCGTGCGCGCCCATCGGCAGCATAAGTTTGCCGCCCTGCTGGGCATCGAGGGTGGACACGCCATTGAGAATGATCCGCGCCTGTTGCGGGAGTTCTACCGCCTGGGCGTCCGCTATATGACCCTCACATGGTCGAACACCAACGAGTGGGGCGACTCTTCCGGAGATATCAAGAACCCCGAGGTCAAGCACCACAATGGCCTGACCGATTTTGGCAAAGACATTGTCCGGGAGATGAACCGCCTGGGCATGATGATCGATATCTCGCACGTTTCCGACGCGACCTTCTTTCAGGCGCTGCAGGTGAGCCGTGCCCCGATCATCGCATCGCATTCATCGTCGCGCCAGTTGACCAACCACCCGCGCAATATGACCGATGAGATGCTGCGGGCGGTGTCCCAGAACAATGGCGTGGTCATGGTGAATTTCTATTCGGCCTTCCTGGACCAACATTACCTGGAGGCGTCGTCGGATCCAGCCAAGAACAAACAGCGGGATGACGAAATAGCGGCCTATGCCAAAGCGCATCCCCACACAGATGGCAGTCCGCTCAATTACAACGACACCGTCGCCCTGGAAAAGAAGTGGGCGGCGCAGTTCCCGAGACCGCCGTTTCACGCCCTGATCGACCACATCGACCATGTAGCCAAAGTTGCGGGCATCGACCACGTGGGGCTGGGATCGGATTTTGACGGCGTGACCTCTCTTCCCGAAGGCATCGATTCGGTCGCCGATCTTCCGAAGATTACCCAGGCGCTGTTCGAGCGCGGCTACAACCGCCAGCAGATCCATAAGATTCTGGGCGGAAATATTCTGCGAGTCATGCGCCAAGTGGAAAAGGTCTCGCGGGAGATGCAGGCCGGGCCGAATAAGTAGCCTCATCGACAACCGCGGTGGTAGAGACGGTGCTCCGCACCGTCTCTGGGCCGGCGCTCCGCGCAGACCCAAGCGCGCAGCAGCGCGTGTTTCGGACTTAAAAAGATCATGTAATAAAAGATCATGTAATATAAGTTATTTTCACCTGGAGATACTGATGCTGAAACGTGTTGTGCTCGTCGTATGGGTGCTGACTCTGGCCGCCGCAAGCCAGACTGCCCCGAAACCCGCCGCCCAGAAGACGGCAAGGAAGTCCGCAACCAAAGCGGCGGTCAAGCCGAAGTTATTGGCTGCTCAGGCGGTCATCCTGCACACCACTGCTGGCGACATGAAGTGTCAGCTTTTTCCCGACAAGGCGCCGGCCGCGGTTGATAATTTTGTCGGCCTGGCTACCGGGAAAAAAGACTGGACCAATCCCGTAACCGGCAAGCCCATGCACGCCAAGCCGCTCTACGATGGCGTGATCTTCCACCGCGTAATTCCCGAGTTCATGATCCAGGGAGGCGACCCGGCCGGTAACGGCTCGGGCAGCCCTGGCTATCATTTTGACGATGAGTTAGTGCCTGACCTGCTCTTCGACAAGCCGGGTAGACTGGCCATGGCAAATTCCGGCCCCAACACCAATGGCTCGCAGTTCTTCATCACCGAGAAGGAAGTGTCTTTCCTCAACCCGTGTCTCGAAGAGGGTGGTTGCATCAGGGGCCAGAGAAGAGTTTCCAAGGGCTCCGGATACACAATCTTCGGCCAGTGCGATGATCCTACGGTAGAGCTGGTCAAGAAGATCGCCCGCATGCCTTGCACGGGTGGTCCCTGCACAGGCGGTAATTCCAGCCCCGTGGACCCGGTCAAGATCGTACACATTGAGGTCCCGGAACTGAGCAAGCCCCCGCTAAAGAAAGCCGCCCCAGTCAAGCCGGCGGCCCGGCCTGCTGCCTCTGGAGCACCAAAGAAACCCTGAACCATCGTCTGCCCGGAACAAGTTCGGCAGACCTTATTTTCATGGCCTTCGGTGGCGAGGGCCGCGCTGAACACCTCATCCAAAGGAAGGAAATTATGGCCCGTCAACCTGGAACCTACGCAACGCTCAATACTTCACTCGGCAATATCGTTTGCCGTCTCTTTGAGAAAGACGCACCTATCACGGTGAAAAATTTCACCGATCTGGCCGAAGGCAAAAAGCCATGGAAGGACACGGTCAGCGGCAAGGGCGGGAGTGGGCCGCTCTACGATGGCACCATTTTTCACCGCGTGATTCCCAGCTTCATGATTCAGGGTGGCGACCCCAGCGGCACCGGGATGGGCGGCCCCGGCTATAAGTTTCAAGATGAGACCAAGGACTCACCCCACAAATTTGACACACCCGGCAAGCTGGCCATGGCCAACTCCGGGCCGGGAACCAACGGGTCGCAATTCTTTATCACCGTGGCGCCCACGACCTGGCTGACGGGCAACCACACCATTTTTGGCGAGGTCATCGAAGGCCAGGACGTGGTGGATAAAATCACCGCCGCATCCAGAAACCGCCAGGACCGCCCGGAAAAAGACATCGTGTTGCAGTCCGTGGCCATCGAGCGGGTATAACCCTGAGGAGGGGCCGCGATGGATACGACCAAGCTCATCGCATTTGCCGCAGTGTTCGGGCTGTTCCTGTTCATGGCCCGCAGACTGTTTTCCAACGAGATCGTCTATGGGCCGATGCAGCCTCCGCCTCACCCCGATGCGGAGGCTGCGGTCAGCCCGCCATTCCGGAAACAGCCGGCGGTGGTGGGCTCGGACCTGCCTTGGCCGGCTGCCTTGCCACCCCGTGAACTCCTCCCTGACGGCAGGTACAATCGCGCGGAAATCGGCAACTACTATTTCAAGACGCTTGACTTGGTTGCCGGGCCGCAAGATCCGCTCTGCTTCTGCGATGAGTTTTACATCGAGATGGTGCTGCCTGAAACGGCAAGCACAACGCACCGGCCAGTCTCATGGACCAATACCTATGTGGTCGCTACGCCCGCGGGACTTCAGAAAATGATCGAAACCGAAACGCGCCACTGCCTCATCTGGAATGGCACGACGGTAATCATTTCCCGTTGGGACATCCCCGGGCTTCTAAAAGCAATTCTCGAAGATGCCATGGCGGATGACACACCGGGAGAATCGCAGCCGGTAGGCCCAGCCGGGTAACTCTGACGAATTGCCAAAATTGCCAAAATCGCCGGAATTGCCAAAATTGGAAATCAAGCAATTGGCGGTTAGCAAATAGCAGTTAGCAAATAGCAATGGCTTTGCCTTATAAGTCCGCTTATAACCGCACTTTCAGGGCAGGGCACTGTACTTTAAAGGCAGACGCTTTCCCTGCTCTTGATGTAATCTCAGCACTGTTACGGGACGCGCCCGGTGGTTGAGACCGGACGCGCCCCTGACCATCATCCCTGTGTTGGAGGAACAATGGCTGAGAACGATTTTAAACCCGCTCAGAAACCTTACGTCTACGATCTCTTGGGTCAGTTGAACGGAGCATTCGCCCGCGTCACTGCTAAACTTTCCACTCTGGAGCAAACCGGAGTCTTTGAAAAGCGCACCATGATCCGTCTTTACCGTATGTCCAAAGAACTTCAGTCAGACGCGAATTTCCACCTGCTCGAAGTCCTGCGAGATATCGAACAGGAGCATTGGGCACGGTACGGACGGCGTACACGGCAGCCAGAATAATCCCTTCACTTCAGGCGGGAACGGACTTTCTCTTCTTGCCCGTTCCCGCATCCTCTCCCGGACACGGTTCCCCTGTGTCTCGCTTTTTCTCCAGAACTTTTATAACTGCCCTGATCTGTGCCACGTAAAGCCGGCCTTCGGCTAATTTGCCTCTAGCATCCTTAAGTGCTTGATTCCAGAAGTCGTGTTCTTTATACTTTTTATGTTGCATTTTACCTCTTTTTTTGATATAAAAAAGAAATGGAAAATCTTGAGTACAAGAAAGCTCTTGAGGCTGCCCACGCGGAGATGCAGGACATTCTCACAAAACGGGCTGCATTCGATTTGCGCTTGGCTCAACTCAAGAGCACTATTGACTCCCTCTCTATATTGCTGAAAGAGACGCCACAGATTGACCATAAGGCGCTCATGGACGCAATGAACGAAGGCTCTGATGTGATTGGCATCAGTGATGCAATCCGGCATATTCTCTCCGCAAAAAAAGTCCCCCTCTCGCCGGTAGAGTTGAGAGAAAAACTGGGTGTGTTTGGCATAGACGTGAACCGCTATGCAAATGTTATGGCGGTTATCCACAACACACTTGCCAGACTTGAAAAACAGGGAGAGGTTACGAAGATTGGCGATTCCTACACGCTCGTTACAAGAGAATCGGCTTTTCGTCGCGGACTCGAAGCGGCATTGAGCGGTAAGCGCCCAGACAAATGACTTTGGACGTAAATACGAACGGCCCGATGCTGACACATCAGGCCGATCTTGAAGGGAGACAACGAGAATGCCGCCTCCGCCGTTACTGTAATGAACTGAAGTAACCGCCCCGCAACCTGCTTGAACAGGCTGCGGGGTTAACCAAAACATCGCGGGGTTAGCCGTAATGTAAGGCGCACTTTCATTATCGGTTAATCCCCGCTCCAACTGCAATCTCAAAATGAAGGGGCGAGGATTATGGACGTGAGAGAAGAGCGTGGTAAAGCAATCGCAGAAATGGGAGCTGTCAAGAAGACCGCTAAGGAATTGATCTGGCAAGTTCCGGCGCAAAGCCGCAACGGATATTACAGAGTCGATTTGAGCGGAGAAAATCCGGTTTGCGACTGCCCCGATTTTGAACTTAGAAACCAGCCTTGCAAGCACGTTTACGCCGTTGCTTACACGGTCGTGAGAGAGCAGAACCAAGACGGCTCCACGACCGTCACCGAAACCGTTACCGTCACCGCCAGGAAACAGAAAACTTATCCGCAAAACTGGCCAGCTTACAACAAAGCCCAAACGACAGAGCAAGATAAATTTCAAATACTCCTGCGTGACCTCTGCGCCGGGGTGCAAGACCCTGAGCCGAAGTTTGGCAGACCGCCCCTGCCCCTGAAGGACATGATTTTCAGTGCGACGTTCAAGATATATTCGACGTTCTCTGGTCGCCGGTTTATGAGCGATCTGCGGGAGTCTCAGGAGCGCGGCTACATCTGGAAGGCTCCGCATTACAATTCGATTTTCAGATATCTTGAATCCGATTCTCTGACGCCAATCCTTCGGGAGTTGGTCACACAAAGCAGCCTTCCGCTCAAGTCCGTTGAAGTTGATTTTGCTGTGGATTCGTCTGGCTTCACCACATCGAAATTCATTCGCTGGTTCGATGTGAAGTATGGGAAGCCCCGCGCAGAGCATGAATGGGTTAAGGCTCACATGATGTGCGGCGTCAAGACAAACGTGGTGACCGCAATTGAGATCGGAGAGCAATTTTCTGGTGACAGTCCGTTTTTCCCTTCTCTGGTTCAAACCACGGCGAACAATTTCAAAATCTCCGAAGTCTCTGCGGATAAGGCATATGACAGCATCAAGTGCGTGGAGTCTGTTGTGGCGACCAAGGGGACTCCGTACATTGCGCTGAGAACCACAGCGACCGGCGGGGTTGGCGGAGCATACCAGCAGATGTTTCATTATTTCCAATTCAAGCGGGAAGAGTTTTTGCAGCACTATCACAAGCGTTCCAACTCGGAATCGACCTTCAGTATGGTCAAGCGGAAATTCGGCGATTACCTGCGGAGTAAGACCAATGTCGCGATGGTCAATGAGGCGCTTTGTAAGGTGCTGTGTCATAACATCGTGGTACTCATTCACGAAATGCACGAATTGGGAATTGACCCTGTGTTTTGGCAGGAGCCAATCGAATGCTGAACCCCAAAAGACATTCTCAGCATTCTGGCGACTCTTGGAGCGTCAATCGGAGTCGCATTTTTTGCTAACATTAGCGCTCATAAGTGGCGCAAGGAAAAACACAACAGCATCCCTGTGAATGTAAAAATGAAACTCAGAACAAAAAACGCCGCGCTTCGATGCTTGTCTCTTTTGTCTATCAGAAGACAGGAGCCATAGGCAGCCGTTGACACTCCCATCAGCACCAACAAAAGTGAAAGGAAAACTCGATGACCCGCTTTGAGATAGTAATGTCTGCCCTGACTGCTGTTTATGTCATCGCCACTATTTATTACGCTGTCTTGTCGCATAGAATGCTCACGGCTGCGAAAAATGCGGCTCAGGCTGCTCTGCTGAATGCCCAAGCCGTCATCAAAGCAGAACGTGCTTGGATTTGCCTCGGAGAAAAACCTTTCATAAATCTGCGCCTCTTCCCTTTTGATGGTGTGCGAAGCGAAGAAATTCAACAGGTTCAATGCGATGTATGTATCAAGAACTTCGGGAACACTCCAGCTCGGATCACAGCCGTTAAATTCTCCTTGTTGATGGGTGAAACTCTCGTTCCACCCGATATGGAAAAGTTCTTCTCTTCTGCTGATTATTCTTTGACTGAAATAATTCCACCCTGTGTTACCAGTTGTTACAAGGCCGTACTCGCTCCTATGGGAATCATCAGCGAAGAGCAGCTTGCCGAATTGAACGACGGAAGGAAAATACTCTGGGCCTGCGGAGCCATCAAATATCAGGATATTTTTGAAACCGGAGCAGAAAACCAGCACGAAACGCGGTTTTGCTACTGGAGAGATTACAAACGAGCGATTGACGACCCTTTCACGGAGCCTTGGGGCAAGCCCGAATACAACCGAGCAACATAGCACCGTAATCAGAAGCCACTTTTGGGGCAGCCCCATGTACTTATGAGGCATAATGGCCTTCTGAGGCAAAGCCAATAGCAATTGGCAATTAGCGAAACCCGCGTTTGGCAATCAGCACGCAGTTCGGTTTTGCACCGCTGCGAAAACAGTCTAGGACCCTGAATGGCTAACGGCTATTTGCTAACTGCCAATTGCTCGATTTTCAATTTTGGCAATTCCGGCGATTTTGGCAATTCTGGCAATTTCTTCAGACTCCAATCACCTTCACCAGTTCAGCCACCGAGTCGGCGCTCTTTTGCAGCGCTGCCTGCTCGTCGGGGGTCAGCTTGATCTCGATGATCTGCTCCAGTCCGGTTGCGCCCAGCTTGCAGGGTACGCCCACAAATAGCCCGCTGATTCCGTATTCCCCTTGCAAATGGACGGCGCAGGGCAGAATTTTTTTCTTGTCTTTCAGAATGGCTTCCACCATTTCCGTGGCGGCCGCCGAGGGCGCATAGTAGGCGCTGCCGGTTTTGAGGTATTTCACGATTTCAGCGCCGCCGTCGCGGGTGCGCTGGATGATCGCCTCCAGACGGTCTTTGGCAATCAACTCCGTGATAGGGATGCCGGCCACGGTGGAATAGCGGGCCAGCGGCACCATGGTGTCGCCATGCCCGCCCAGCACGAAGGCCGTAACGTTTTCCACGCTCACGTTGAGTTCCTGGGCGATAAAGGTGCGGAAGCGGGCCGAGTCGAGCACCCCGGCCATGCCGAGCACCCGGTTGCGCGAGAATTTGCTCAGCTTAAAGGCCGCCTGGGCCATGGCATCGAGCGGATTCGACACCACGACCAGGATGCAGTTAGGGGAATTGGCCACCACCCTCGCGACCACGTCCTGCATGATCTTGAAGTTGGTGTTCAGCAGGTCGTCCCGGCTCATGCCCGGCTTGCGGGCCACACCCGCGGTAATCACCACGATGTCGGAATTGGCGGTATCGGCGTAATCGTTGGTCCCCAGCACATGGGCATCGCGCTTTTCAATGGGCATGGCTTCCAGTAGATCGAGCCCCTTGCCCTGCGGAATGCCTTCCAGCACGTCGATTAGGACCACGTTCGCAAGTTCCTTCGAGGCAATCCAGTGGGCGGTTGTTGCGCCCACGTTGCCCCCGCCTACAATCGTCACTTTTTTACGCATAAAAGACCTTCCCTCATCTGTGTTTCAAAGGTTTTCGTTGCCATTCGTTACACTGAAGCTCAGATGTGAACTGTTTCTTACTTCATATTCGCAATGATGTGGTTCCCGAATTCACTGGTCTTCACCTTCGTTGACCCGGGCATCTGGCGCTCAAAGTCATAAGTCACTTTCTTCTGCTGGATGGTAACTTCCATCGCATCTTCGATCATGCGGGCGGCTTCACCCCATCCCATGAAATCGAACATCATCACCCCTGACAGGATGACCGAGCCCGGGTTGATCACGTCTTTATCGGCATATTTGGGCGCGGTGCCGTGTGTGGCCTCAAAGACCGCATGTTGATCGCCCACGTTGGCCCCGGGCGCGATTCCCAGGCCGCCGACCTGCGCCGCGCAGGCGTCGGAAAGATAGTCGCCGTTGAGGTTGGGGGTGGCCAGAACGTCGTATTCCGACGGCCGTATGATGACCTGCTGGAAGATCGAGTCAGCAATGCGGTCATTCACCATCAGCTTGGTCTTCCACGCGCCGCCGCCGTGGCTCTTGCCGATGGAATCGAGCACGCTCTTGACCTCGGCATATACTTCCTGCTTGAAAGAGTCGGGGGCGAACTCCATGCCCGGCTCAACCATGGCGGCGTTCTGTTCCACGCTCAGGCTGGGGTCCTTGTCTTTATTGTCGAGGATCCAGCTTTCGCGCTCGGTCACCACCTGCTCACGGAATTCCTGGGTGGCCAGCTCATAGCCCCATTCGCGAAATGCGCCTTCCGTGAATTTCTGGATGTTGCCCTTGTGTACCAGGGTTACGGAGCGGCGTTTCTTCAACAGCGCGTCCCGGACGGCCATGCGCACCAGCCGTTTGGTGCCGGTGATCGAAATCGGCTTGATGCCGACGCCTGAGTCTTGGCGGATGCTCTTGCGCGTCCCGGCGAGCATTTCGTTGTTCAGGAAATCGATCAGTTTCTTGGCTTCCGGCGTGCCCTGTTTCCACTCCACCCCGGCATAAACGTCTTCCGTGTTTTCCCGGTAGATCAGGATATTGAGCTGTTCCGGATGCTTCACCGGTGAAGGCACACCCTGGTAATAGCGCACCGGACGGATACAGGAATAAAGATCGAGAATCTGCCGCAGGGCCACATTCAGCGAACGGATGCCGCCCCCCACGGGCGTTGTCAACGGCCCTTTGATGGCCACGTGTAGATCGCGAATGGCATCCACGCTGGGCTGCGGCAGCCAATCGCCGAACTTCGTGAAGGCCTTCTCGCCGGCGAACACTTCAAACCAGTGGATCTTGCGCTTGCCTTTGTAGGCATTCAGGACTGCGGCATCAAAGACCCGCACCGAAGCCGCCCATATATCGCGTCCGGTGCCGTCGCCCTCAATATAGGGGATGATCGGATTATCAGGAATCTGAAGCTTTCCCGCGCTGAATGTGATTGCCGCGCCCCCGGCCGGAAGCGGGACGCCGTTGTATGAAGCCATGAACCCTCCCACAAGATGAATTCGCCGCAGATGCCAAACCTATAAAAATAACATCCCGGAGGAAGAAGGCGCAATTTTTCGACAATCTATTTCCGGAACCTCCCCGGAACCTCCTCAACCCTTGATTTAAATTCCTTCAACGAATACAACCTTGGATTATGAAATTGCAAAACAAAGTAGCCATCATTACCGGCGCCTCCATGGGCATCGGTGAGGAAATCGCGAAGCTGTTCGGACGTGAAGGCGCCCGGCTGGTTTTGTGTGCGCGCGACCTCCAACGACTGCAGGCCGCCCAGGAACGCATTGGAGCCGCGGAAAACTCCATCAGCGTGGCCTGCGACGTGAGCAATCGCGGCCAGATCGACGCCATGGTGCAGGCGGCGTTGAAGAGGTTCGGACGCATCGACATCCTGGTCAACAACGCCGGCTTCGGACTGAATGACTCGCTGGCTGCGCTCGATATGGCCCACGCCCGCCAGCTCTTTGACACCAACCTGTTTGGCGCCATGGAATGCATGCAGGCGGTCATTCCCATCATGCGCCAGCAGGGTGGTGGAGACATCGTGAACATCTCGTCCGTCTCCGGCCATATCTCCATGCCCTATGCCGGGGTGTACGCGGCCAGCAAGCACGCCATGAACGCCATGGGCTTTGCCGCCCGCATGGAGCTGAAGCGGTACAACATCAATGTCCTGGCGGTCTGCCCCGGCTACATCGCCACCGATTTTGGCAAGAACATGATTCAGGGCGCGAGCGGCGAGCGGGTCGGCGGTCCGGCGAGATATGCCGTGACCCCCGACGTAGTGGCCCGCGCCACCCTGCGCGGGATGCTCAAACGCAAGCGCGAAGTCATTACGCCCCGGTTTTACTCCATAGCCATCAAGATGAATGAGAACTTCCCCGGCCTGATTGAAAGAGTGGTGCGGCGTTCGCTGAAGCCCACAGATAAGGTGCCGGCGGAAGGAAAGCGCCAGCCGAGTTAGGCGTGGTACGAGGGCAACGAAAATCAATGTATAGAGACGTCACTTGTTAGGTCTAAAGGCCGGCGGACGTGAATACCGATGAAGACCGTGAACACCGATGAAGGCGGCCGTAGTCACGGTTTAGCTGCGAAGATTATGATGTGCTGTATGGGCAGCGTTTCAACCGTCCGCAGGTGCTCAAGTCCCACGGCCTTCATCTCCTTCTCCAGTTGCGTCACGGACATCTTGTGGACTTCTTTAATACGCACCTGAGGATCTTCCTGGCGATACTCGACGAATACTACCCGCCCACCCGGCTTTAATGCTTTGCGCACTTTGGTCATCACTTCAAAGGGCCAGGCGAGTTCGTGGTAGACATCCACCATCAGGACCACATCGACTCCATGGGCCGGCAGGTGAGGATCGTTTTCGCCGCCTTTCACCACTTCCACGTTGAGGATGTTCTGCGCGGCCGCGCGCTGGCGAAGCGTTTTGATCATTTCGTCCTGGATCTCGACCGCCAGCACTTTGCCTGCAGGGCCGACCTTGGGCGCTATGCGGAAGGTGAAATAGCCGGAGCCGGCGCCCAGGTCGGCGACGGTTTCTCCGCCGCGAAGCTCCAGGGCATCCACAACCAGCGCCGGATGTTCTTCATCTTCCCGCTGCGGACGATCAAGCCATGGGATGCCGCCCGGCCCCATGACCTGGGCGATTTCACGGCCCATGTAGAACTTTCCGGTGCCGTTGGGATCATGGGCCTGACGGGTTTCATAGTGAGGTTGCGCCGCTGGCTGTGCCGCTTGCGAGAACACGGTCCGCGCAGCCGAAGCTGGTGCAGCGTGCGCGCCGGCCAGTGCCGCGATGCTGACCACGGCCATGATAAGCGCCGCAGCCGGCGTACGGAGTTTCCGGTCTTGAATCATCAACTGGTTTCTTCCTCTTTAAAAATGTTGTTCCTTTGCGTCTTTGGCGTACTCTGCGGTGGATTGCCTTTGGTGATGTCTGCCACTCTCTTCCTGGAACTGTATTTCGCCGAAATCCCAAAGCATCTCTGGTCCGCTTCCTGCATCTTAACGGCCCTCCGGCGCGAAAACCAGCGCGCCACGAGCCGCAAAAATCCGGCCAAGTGCTGCTTGAAGTAAAAACAAGCGCTCCGGGCAGCTCGCTTTTTGCGGCCTCCTGCCGGGTTTTCTAGGCCGCCTCACAACCCCCAAAATCCTCTGCTTCCTCCGTTCCTCTGTATTGCTATCCCCCAGAATCTTCGCGGTACACGGCGATTCCAGGAGCAACGACAACCCGGTTCTTATTCGTGTTGATTCGCGTCAATTCGCGGCTAATTGCCTTTGCTTGTGGCTACGTCACACTGTGCCTTGGCTGCCTGCGATAAAGTACGACAGGGTGCAAATAACCCTTGCATCGTTCTCACGGCTGGCGATAATTACCGCATGGCTGATTCCAACGAAGAACTGGCTGCGCTACGGGCGCAGGTTGCGGGGCTGACTGCGCGTATTTTCCGGCTGGAACAGAGGGCCGGTCTGGTTTCTGAAGCCCCGCCACCACAACCGGCGCCGGTTGCGCCTCCACCGCCACGCATGGTTGCTCCTGCGTCCGCTCCGCCTGTGCCCTCGGGCACAGTACCCCAACGGCAGCTTTCCGCTCTGGCTCCCCAAGAAGACAAACCCAGCCTCGAAAGCAAGATTGGCCAGGTGTGGCTCAACCGCATTGGCATCGTGGTCATGCTGGTGGGCGCTATTTATTTCCTCAAGCTGGCCATTGACAATCAATGGATTGGCCCTTCCGCGCAGGTAGCCATCGGCATACTGGCGGGCATTGGGCTGGTGGCATGGAGCGAACGGTTCCGCAGCAAGGGCCACGCGCCGTTTTCCTATTCGCTGAAGGCTGTAGGCATCGGCTTTCTCTACTTATCGCTCTGGGCGGCATCCAGCTATTACCACTTGATACCTACCCCGGTTGCCTTTGGCGCCATGGCGCTCGTGACCGCCGCCACCATCGTCATGGCGGTGGCCCAGGATGCCGAGTTGCTCGCCACCTACGCGCTGGTTGGCGGATTCAGCGCCCCGGTCCTGGTTTCGACCGGCGAGAACCATGAGATGGCATTGTTCACTTATGTGTGCCTTCTTGACCTGGCCATTCTCGTTCTTTCCCGCTTCAAACCCTGGAAACGCCAGATGTGGCTCAGCTTTATCGGGACGCTCATCATGTATTGGGGTTGGTACAGCGACAAATACACCAGTGATCAGCGGCCCATGACGGTGTTTTTTGCTGTGCTCTTTGGCGCTATCTTTGCCGCAATCCCTCTGGTGACGCCCTTTGAACGCTCTAAACGGGTGGAGGGCCCCTCGATCACGCTGACGCTGCTGCCACTTCTCAATGCCGGCAATTTGTTCCTGGCACTCTATTCCATGTATAGGGACGAGACCCTCACGCTGACGTGGTATGCCCTGGGTCTGGGAGCGGTTTACCTGGTCATTGGCGCCGTCTTCAAGCGCCAGTTCAGCGGCAAGGAAGCCCAGGTCATCTACCTGCTGCACATTGCGCTGACCATCGCCTTCATCACCATTGCGATTCCCCTGAAGTTGCAGCACCACAACAGCCACTGGATCACCATCGGGTGGCTGATTGAATCGGCCGTGCTGCTGTGGATCGCGGTGAAAACTGAAACCAACTTCCTGCGCTTGCTGGCCGGCAGCACGCTGGCCCTGGGCATCTTCCGTCTGCTGTTGATTGACCAGTATCTGACCAGGCAACTGCTATTCAACCCCCGTTTTGCTACCTACCTGGTGGCCATCGCGATCATGGGCGCTATCCTGTACTTCGGCGATCTCTATGGTTCGGAGCGTGAGCAGCCTTTTGTGAAACTTGCCGGCATCGGCCTGAACCTGCTGGCGTTGATTGCGCTCACTTTAGAAGCCGCGGATTACTTCAGCCGCCGCCAGTCAGCGCTCTATAATACGGCCGCCGATTACACCACGTCGGGAGATCTCACCATAGCCCATCATTTCACCGATTCCGCGATCTGGCTGCTGTACGGCGCGGGCATCATGGTGTTCGGTTTCTGGAAGAAGTCCTCCTTTGTGCGCTGGCAGGCGCTGGTGCTCATGGCCCTGACGATCGGCAAGGCCTTTGTCTATGACGCATGGGAACTCAGCAAGGGGCTTCGTGTTTTGAGCTTCATGGCACTGGGCGTGGTTTTGCTGGCCGTCTCCTTTGCCTATCAGCGCGACTGGCTGAAACTCTCTTCTCCGGGCGCCGGGGAACCTTCTCAGGGGAAATGACATGCGAACTGCTTTGAAACTGCTGGCGCTGATGATGATGATGGCGGGCGCCCCCGTTGCCTACTTCCAATATGAGCGCCCGGTGCCGGTCGCCGCCGCCGGTGGCCAGAATTATGTGGTCATCGATGAAACCCTGTGGAACCATTCCCGCGCCGGGCTGGACGATCTGCGCTTGTATGCCGGGGACATCGAAATTCCGTATGCAATTCTGACTGAACGAGGCAGCTCTGAGCATGCGACCACGAATATCCGTGTGCTACAGCCGGGGACCATCGGCGGCAAGACCCAGTTCTTTCTCGATATGGCGGGCTTGGCGGAATACGACCGCATCGAGCTGGCGCTGGCCGCCCGCGACTTCGTGGTCAAGGCCGAAATTCAAGGCCAGGACGACCTGCACGGCCCCAACTGGGTGGCGCTGGGACGCACGGTGCTCTACGACCTCTCCGGCGATCACCTGGGCGGCAACAACACGCTGCGTCTTCCGGTCACCGCCTACAAATACCTTCGCGTGACCGTCGATGGACAGGTCAAGCCGGCAGACATTCAGGGAGCATCCGCCTCCGTGCGCCATGAGGAAAAGGAAGTGTGGCGTCTGTTGGGCGGCGCGCCTACCGTGGAAACCAAGGGCAAAGACAACATCTTCACCTTCAATCTCGCCAGCCAGGCGCCGGTGGAACGCATAGAGTTTGTGGTCGATCCGGCCCAGCCGGACTTCCTGCGCAGCGTCGAGGTTGAAAACCAGCACCACGAGCGTCTCGGCTCCGGAGAAATCAGCCGCATTCACACCGTGCGCCACGGGCAGAAGATCGATGCCGAGCAGACCAGCCTTTCCGTTTATACCGCGCACACCGGGACCGTGAGAATCATCGTCCGCAACGGCGACGACCAGCCGCTGAAGATCACCGCGGTGCGTTTACAGCAATACGAACGCCGGCTTTATTTCACGCCCTCCGCGGCCGGGGCACTGCGGCTCTACTACGGTGACGCAAAACTCCCGGCTCCGGTATACGACTACGCCAGGCTGTTCCAGAAAGATGCCAGGGCCGCAGAATCAAAATTCGGCCCAGAACAGGCCAACTCCCTATATACGGGAAGGCCGGATGAACGCCCGTGGTCCGAGCGCCACCCTGCGGTCCTATGGATGGCCATCGTTCTGGCAGTCATTGTGCTCGGCGCCGTGGCATTGCGCTCCATGCGCACCGCCACAGCCTGAACCAAATCATGACCGCAGCCTCCGCAGTGGAATTCTTAATCTGGCTGTTGATCGCCGCTTCGGCCATCGCACTGCTGGCCCGGCGCCTGCACATTCCCTATACCGCGGCCCTGGTCGTCGGCGGCTTGCTGCTTGGCCTGATGAGGCTGCCGTTACTGTCGCCGCTGGTCCCCGGCCAGCGCCCCAACTGGCTTACGCCGGAAGTTATCCTGATCCTGTTTCTTCCGGCGCTGGTATTCGAGGGCAGCATCCAGATCGATGTACGCGACCTGCTCCGGGACTGGGCGCCACTTCTGCTGCTTGCGAACGCCGGTGTTCTGGCCGCCACGCTGGTGACCGGCTATCTGGTCCATTGGGCAGTGGGTCTGCCTCTGATGATCGCCCTGATTTTTAGCGCCATCATCTCAGCCACCGATCCCATTTCGGTGCTGGCGATCTTCAAAGACCTGAAAATGGACAAGCGGCTCTCGGTCATCATCGAAGGCGAAAGCCTGCTGAATGACGGCACCGCGGTCGTCCTCTTTCAAGTCCTGCTGGCTGCATTTCTGGGCGGGAGTCTGGGCGTGGCGAGAGGGGCCGGCCAGTTTATCTTTGCTGTCGCCGGTGGGGCCGCGCTGGGCTTCTCCCTCGGATATGTTTCCAGCAGGCTCACCGGAAAAATCGATGACCCGGAAATTGAAATCACCCTCACCACCATCGTCGCCTATGGCAGCTATCTGCTCGCCCAGCACATGCATCTTTCCGGGGTGATTGCTACCGGGTCGGCTGGCCTGATGGTGGGCAACCTGGGCGTAAAACATGGCATGAGCGGCGAGACCAGGAAGGCATTGCAATCGTTCTGGGAATATATTGCTTTCGTCATGAATTCCCTGGTGTTTCTGCTCATCGGCCTGGAAGTCCACTTGGCGGCGATTGCCTATGCATGGAAGGCCGTCTTGCTGGCCATCGCCGCTGTGCTGATCGGGCGGGTCGTTTCAGTCTATCCGCTGGTGCAGATCGGCAATCTCTTTGCTGAGCGCATTCCTTTCCGCTGGCAGCCTGTCATCATCTGGGGCGGCCTGCGCGGTTCCCTGGCGCTGGCCCTGGCCCTGAGCCTCGACAGCACCTTCCCCTACCGCGCACAGGTCCGTGACCTGACCTTCGGGGTGGTCGTCTTTTCAATTCTGGTCCAGGGGCTGACGATCAAACCGCTGCTGCGGCTCCTGGGACTGACGGATGGAGAAACAGCCAGCCGATGAAGATACGCAGTAAAGCGCAGGCGGATGCATTGCGTCTTTACCGGCTCGGCCGATGATTCACGCGATGCGCCCTCCAGGTTGTTATCAGCGTTCATCGGCGAAAATCAGCGGCCAAATCTCGGTTGCGGCCGCATCGCCCGGTATTTCAACTGCCGTTTCTAGGTTGAACTGCCGCTCTTCCTGTTCTTCACCGCCAATATCACTTCACCACCAACGTCACCTTGCTGGTGGATTGCACCGCCGGCGTGGCCGAACTGGTGGCGGTGACCGAGAATGCGATGCTGCCCCGGGGGAGAACGTTGAACTTCGGAGCGACACCGCATCCAGACAGCGCCAGCAGAAACAACAGACCGCCGAGCAGGGCTGCCAGCGCGGGCTTACGCCGCCGTCCGAGGCTCACCAATCCAACCAGCGGAAATCCTATGGCTATCGCAGCCACGACCAGATTTCCGGAGCGGGGCAGGAGCGCCGCTGTCGATCCAAGATCGGTGTTGACCGTCAGCGTTACTTGAGCGGAGGGTTGCGATTCGCCCTGCATATCAAAGCTGCAGAGTGCGCCCGCGGGCAGTCCGCTGCAACTGAAATTGATCGGTCCCAGTGAAGGCGCGTTGGAAGTCACCATGAACAGGAACTGGGCCTTGTCCCCGGCGTGGACCGTGACGCTGTCGGTGAGAGATGTAAGGATGAGCGGCGCTACCGCCAGCGCGGTGACGTTGGTGGGATCGCTGGCTGTGTCATTGCTGGTGTTGGCTTCCCCCCCGCCGGAAACGGTGGCCGTATTGGTCACCGTGGCCGCCGCGTTGGCCGCTACATTGACCGTAACCGTGATGGGCGGGAAACTCAGCCCTGGATCCAGCAGGTCGGGCCGGGAGCAGCTCGTCAGGGTAGAACAGAGCCAACCTGTGCCGCTAATCGCCGTCGCCGTTAGGCCGGAAGGCAGAGTGTCGGTGACTGAAACCACAGCGTTGGTAGTCGCAGCGCCGCTGTTGGTGACGGTGATAGTGTAAGTCGCGCCTACCTGGCCCTGCGTGAAATTACCAGTATGCGTTTTGGTAATGGTCATGTCCGGCAGCAGGACAATTACGGACGCTGTGGCCGTGTTGCCGGTTCCGCCCTCGTTGGAGGTGACCGGATCGGTCGTATTCACCTGGGTGCCACCGCCGACGGCCAGAACATCGACGGAAAATGTACAGGAGCTTCCCGCGAGGATTGTTCCTCCCACCAGATTGATGCTGGTGACCGCCGGCGTGATGACGCCCGGATCGCATGTGCCGGTGAGGCTGTCAGGGTTGGCAATAATCAACCCGCTGGGCAGCGTGTCATTGAAGGAGACGCCAGTCAGGTCGGTCGCCCCGTTGGGGTTGGTGATCGTAAACGTCAAGGTGACACTACCGTTCAGGGCAATGGACGCTGCCGAGAACGATTTCACAATCGAGGGAGGAGAGACCACGACCAGGATCGCTATATTGCTGGCCGCACCCAGGCCGCTTTCCCGTGAAGAAATCGGGCCGGTGGTCTGGGCCTGCTCACCGGGGCGAATGCCGGTGACGTTGACCGAGAAGCTGCAGGAAGCGCCCGCAGCCAGGGTAGCGCCGGAAAGCGCAATGCTGTTGGCCCCGGCGGCCGCGGTCGTGGTTCCACTACAGTCGCCGCTCAAGTGGCTGGGTGAGGCCACCAGCAGGCCGGCGGGCAACGGGTTGGTAAATCCGATATCGCTGAGCGGCGCGCTCGCGTTGGGGTTCGTAATCGTAAAAGTCAGGGGCGTGGTCTGAGCGGTGCGCGACCGATTTAATTCGATGTCGGTGGTGAGAATCTCATCCTGGGCCGTGAGCGACACCGTTCCGGCGCCATGGTGCGCTCCGGTGGAATCGGTGGTGGTCATCGAGTGTCTGCCCAGCGGAACAAATTGAAAAGCGAAGTTTCCATTGCTATCGGCAGTGGTAGTCAGTCCATTCGACAAGACGACTTGCGCATTCGCTGCAGGCACGCCGCCGTTGGCTTCGCGCACCGTTCCAGTCAGGGTGGCGGAAGCGCCCAGACCGATATCGAGACTTAAGCTTTCCTCGTTCTGGTGGATGCTCCCCCGTGCCTCGCCCGCCAGCCGCAGGGCGCTCGAGCCCGCGCTCACCTGGAACGGCCCCACGGCCACCCCGTGGACCTGGAACCGGCCCTGAAGATCAGTGGTGACCGTTCCTCCTCCACCAAAGACACTCCCGCTAGTTACGGTAACGGTTGCGCCGGCCACCGGATTCTGCAACCCGTCGAGCACCACGCCCGAAACGGAACCCCTTCCCTGGAACGCTGGAGGAGTGCTGAGCTGCACACTGCGCGCGCCAAAGGCATTGGTGATCGCCGGTGGGGCGATGCCAGGATGCTTGGAAATTCCTAAGTCTTGTGCGTGCGCCCCGAGGGCCGTACAGAGAACAACAGCAATACCAAGCCGAAGCTTGCTCGTGAACATCATGTGCCTCATATGGGAGTTTCCTGGGAGAAACTCATTTGGGGTAATGGGGGATACGCAGAATAATATCACACGGGAATATGATTGCAGCGGCTACTTTCACACGTCCCTGCGGGACTTCGCATGGACCTTTATCCACTGGGCCGATCATTCGTGCGATGCGCACTCCAGGTTTATCAGCGTTCATCAGCGGAAATCAGCGGCCAAGTCTTGGTTGCGGCCACGTCGCTCTTGTATTTCAATTGCCGTTCTTGAAACCAAGGCCCGTTTCTTCCGCTTTCAACCGTCTCATTCTGCGAACCAGCAAGGCGATATAGCCCAGGTAGACACTCCACACGGCGATATATCCGGCGTACATGAAAACCACGGAGCGAGTTCCGTTCAAGGGTTGAAAGAACGCTATTGCCGGAAGGGCCAGAACGAGGGTCCCAGCCGTGGCCTTCTGGCGGTGCAGCGCGTCGATTTTCTGTTCGCGGCGTTCCAAAGAATATCGGAACCAGCAGAGCAGAGCAGCGAAGGCCAGGAAGCCGATCACGTTGGCCATCAGAGCAAATTGCATCGCCGGAGTAAGTCCGTTGCCGGTCGTCATTGGCGGGGGATTGTCCCGGAACCAGCGATTGACGACATAGGCCATGGGTACGTCGAGAAAGGCAAACACCGCCAGGACTGCGGCCATCACGGAAACAGACCCGGCTTCCGCCGAGCGGCGCAGCATGAGGTAGCTCACATACAGCAGCCATAGGATGAGCGCCGTCGTGGGCCGCAGGTCCCATGTCCACCACACATACGAGACATATCGTGACCAAATCGATCCGCTGATCAGAAAGACGGTGGCCAGCACCACGCCCACTTCTGCCGCGGCCACGGCCCAGGCATCGGCTGTCTGGCTGCGATTGCGCAAATAGGTGAGCGACGCAATGAAGTTGCAAAGAAACATCAGCAGACCGGCAACCGCTGCCGGCCTATGCAGATAGAGGATGCGCTGAGCGTCGCCCAGGGTGGCGTCCGGCGGTGTGGCCACCAGCGCCTGATGCATGCCGAACGCGAGCAGCACCAGCGTCAGGCCAGCGAAGAAAGGATTGAGCCGGGAGGCCATGAGCGGTGGCGACTAAGAATTATTTTCCAAGGAGTTCCGCCCCTTCCTGTTGCAGACGGCGGACCCTCATGGCCAGCACCAGGAGGTAGCCAATATAGATGGCCCATGTGGCGATGTAGCCGCCCATCATGTGGCTGCGGGCGTGGGCGGTGCGCATCTCTTCGCTCAACGGGGAATCGGAAACCTGGAACAGGAAAAGCGCGGGCAGCAGCACGGCAAATCCCGCGCCTCCTGCGGCTTTCTTGAGGTGCAATTTGGTAATCGAATGCTCCGTCTTCCCCAGTTCATAGCGGAACCAGGCAATGAGGGCTCCGAAGGCCATGAAAGCCAGCATGTTGACCGAGAGGGTAATCTTCATCATGGGCGCGGTCAGCGTAACCGGCGGCGGATGGATGGTCGAGAACAAGCGGTTGGCCAAATAATTGAACGGGACATCCAGAAACGCGATGACCGCCAGCGCCGATGCCAGTACCGAAGAAGTCCCCGGCTCCGCCGACTGCCTCAGCACCAGATAGCTCAGATACAGCAGCCATAGCACCAGGAAGGTGGTCAGGCGCATGTCCCAGGCCCACCATGAGCCCCAGGCAAAGTGCGCCCATATCGGGCCGGTGATCAGCACCACGGTGGCGAAGACCAACCCCACTTCGGCGCAGGCATGGGCCAGAGTGTCAGCCACCCGGCTGCGCTTCCACAAATAAAGGATTGAAGCCACGAAGTTGATGAAAAACATCGTGTATGCGGTGACCGCGGCCGGCACGTGATAGTAAAAGATGCGCTGGGCGTCGCCCATCGTCTCTTCCGTGGGCGCCGTCACCAAGGCCATGTAGGTGCCGTAGCTGAGCACCGCCAAGACCACCAGGACCAAGAAGCGATAGAGTTTTGTATTCATTCTGCGTTCAGCACCAAGTCGAAAAGCATGAAGCAAGCGGCCGTAAACACGACACAATAGGCCGCCAGAAATTTAATGTGCGCCCCCGGCGAAAACTCTCCCGTGAGAATGCCGGTAGTGGCCTTGACCATGCTCACCACCGCTGGGATGGCCACCGGCAGCAGCAGTAGCGGCAGCATCAGTTCGCGGTTGCGTGTGCGAATCGACATGGCCGAAAAAAACGTCCCATTCACCACCAGCGCCCAGGTGCCCAGCAGCAGCACCACCGCCAACTGCCGCAGCGAACCGACAGCGCTGAGATTATAGAACAGCACAAACAGCGGCACCATCAGGCATTCCAGCATGGCCACAAAAATGAAGTTTCCGAAACACTTGCCAAAGAACAGAGATTCGGAAGCCGCGGGCGAGGCCCGGTAGGCATCCAGTACGCCGTTGCGCAGCTCGCGCGCCCATGACTGGTTCAAGGCCACGATAGTCGAGAACAGGAAAGCCACCCAGAACAGCCCTCCGGTCATGCGCCGTGCTTCCTCGGTGGTGGGTTCGAAGGCAAAGCTAAAAATCACCACCACCAGCAAAGCAAAGAACAGCATGGAGTTGAATACGTCGCGGGAACGCCACTCCAGCCGTAGATCTTTGGACAGGTTGGCCAGTATCAGGCGGGTAATGGAAGGTGGATTCACGCGCCCGCCTGCCGTGCCGTTTTCCGCTCGACGAGCAAGCCGGCGGAAAGAAACAGGAACTCATCGGCGATTTCCGCCAGCAGGCCGAGCTGGTGGGTGATGAGCAGAATCGTTGTTCCCGAAGCCCGCAGGCTGGCCAGAAGTTGCGCGATGTGTCCGGCCGATTCCGGATCGACATTGGAAAACGGTTCATCGAGCAGCAGCAGGCTGGGCGCGTGGAACATGGCGCGGGCCAGCGAAAGGCGCTGGCGCATGCCCTGCGAGTATTGTCCGGCGCGGCGGGCCAGGTCCGGATCGAGCCCTACCATTTCCAGCGTCTTGCGCAACGGCCCATCGGAATGAATTCCGTAGAGCTGTGCAAAGAACCGCAGGTTTTCCATGCCCGAAAGCTCTTCATAGATCAGCGGCGCGTGGGCCATGTAGCCGAGGCGGTCAAGCGCCTGGCGCGGCGGCCTTCCATAAATCAGGATTTCACCGTGGGTGGGCGCGCTCAGCCCGGCGACCATGCGCATGAAAGTGGACTTGCCCGCTCCGTTTTCACCGCGCAGCACGTAAAACCGTCCGCGCTCCAATTGCAAAGAAACATCCCGCAGGGCCGCGGTGCGGCCATAGATCTTCGAGACGTGTTGCGCCTGAACTGGAGCCGCGTCGGTATTCAGGATTGTCTAGTATCCTTTCGAGGGCTGCGCGGGGGCCATCGTCGGCTGCGATTGCTGCTGCTGTTCCTTCGGAGCATACTTGGAGGCGCACTTGGCTTCAATCTTGTGCGCATGGAAAACGCCGTCCTTCCCGAATTCGCCCATCACCAGTGCCTGGGCATTGTCCTTGAAGGTGTCGGGCGGAGGCTCCGAGCCCTTATAGCTGACCTTGAGGGCCTCCTCGGGCTGGTCCTTTTCCTTTTCCACGATCACAAAATCGGCATTGGAGCCTGCCATGCGAATGGAACCAGGCTGCACGTTGCCGCCCACGCGCAAGCGCTTGGTGTACTTGTCGTCACCCTGCTTTCTCAATTCCTTGATGGTGACGTAATAGTCCTTGCTCTCCTGGTAGCCGGTGTAAGCCAGATATCCCAGGGCGAGGACGATAATGGAAGAGGTCACGCCAAATCGGACGTATTTTCGGGTTTCGCTGTTCATAGAGGCACCTGTGAGAACGCGCCTATTATCTCAGAAAACCGGCCCGGAAAGGGTGACAGATCTCACGTCCCGAAAGGGAGCCAGGAGGAGCGGGTATAATTGACTGTTTCTCGCCACGAGGTAATCCAATGACAGAAGAAAACGGCAAAAATGGCAGTAATAACGGCAGCAAAAACGGTGTAGCACCCCGTCCGCGCGAAGAGTGGATTGCGCGCCGGCGGGCGGAGGCCGCCCGCACCGGCAGCGATAACTTTTCCCAGATGCACTACGCCCGCCAGGGCCTGATTACCGAGGAGATGCTGTTCATTGCGGAGAAGGAAAAACTTTCTCCCCAGACCGTGCGCGACGAGGTGGCGGCCGGACGCATGATTATCCCTGCCAATATCAACCATCCCGAACTGGAACCCATGGCCATTGGGGTGGCGTCTTTGTGCAAGATCAACGCCAACATCGGGAACTCGGCCATCACTTCCAACGTGGAAGAAGAGCTGAAGAAACTGCACACCGCGGTACACTTTGGCGCCGATACCGTCATGGACCTCTCGACCGGGGGCGGCATCCGCGAAATTCGCGAGGCCATTCTGCGCCACTCTCCCGTGCCCATCGGCACGGTGCCGATTTATGAAGCGGTTTCACGCGTGAAACGCATTGAAGACCTGAATATCGACGTGATGCTCGAGGTGATCGAAGAACAGGCCCAGCAGGGTGTGGACTACATGACCATCCACGCCGGAGTGCTGGTGCAGTATCTGCCGCTGGTCTCCAAGCGCATCACCGGCATCGTGAGCCGGGGCGGCGCAATTCTCGGCCAATGGATGGCCCACCACCATAAACAGAATTTCCTGTATGAGCGCTTCGACGACATTACCAAGATTTTGAAGAAGTACGACGTATCGTATTCGCTCGGCGATGGCCTGAGGCCCGGTTGTTTGGCCGATGCCAGCGATGAAGCCCAATTCTCGGAGCTGAAGACCCTGGGCGAGCTGACAAAAAAGGCATGGGAACACGACGTGCAAGTCATGATCGAAGGCCCCGGACACGTCCCCCTCGACAAGATCAAAGAGCAGGTCGATAAGGAAGTGGAGTGGTGCCACAGCGCCCCCTTCTATACTCTCGGTCCGCTGGTCACCGACATCGCTCCCGGCTACGACCACATCACCTCGGCCATCGGCGCGGCCATGATCGGCTGGCACGGCGCCGCCATGCTCTGCTACGTGACGCCCAAAGAGCATCTTGGCCTGCCCAACGAAAAGGACGTAAAAGACGGCATCATTGCCTACAAAATCGCCGCGCACGCCGCCGACGTGGCCCGCCACCGGCCGGGTGCGCGCGACCGCGACGATGCCCTCAGCTATGCGCGCTACACCTTCGACTGGGAAAAGCAGTTTGCCCTGTCGCTCGACCCGCAGACGGCGCGCTCCATGCACGATGAGACCCTGGCCGACGACTACTACAAAGAAGCCAAGTTCTGCTCCATGTGCGGACCGAAGTTCTGCTCCATGAACTATTCCTCCAAGGTGGACGAATACAACAAACAGGTCCACGGCATCGAGAAGAAGGATTATTCGGAGTTGGTGGAGAAATTGGTGTCGCTGAAGTAAAACACGCACTTGAATGTACCCAAAGCGAGGTCTATGGATCACCACGAGGCAGTCCGGAAATTTGAACATTTGATGTTGAAAGAAGCCGATCACGCACGCGAAGTAGCGACCGAACTGGAGGCCTTAGCGCCGATCCTGACCACC
>DATMNZ010000017.1:0-164524 GCA_035568495.1 Saccharimonadales bacterium (SeqCode)
TTGGCAGGCTGCAGCCAGGGCGCCTGCGGAGCGCCATCCAGCATCACGAACTTCTCCACCGAGATCACTTGGGTGCGGAACGATTCCACCATGCCCAGGAACTGGTCTTCCAAAAAAAGAATCCGCGCACCGGAATCATTCAGGATGTAGGCCAGTTCATGGGGCGCAAGCCGGATATTCAGCGGCAACAGCACCGCGCCCACTTCCAGCACGCCATAGTAGGCCTCCAGCAGGCGGTGGCAGTTGGCGCTCAGGAAGGCAACGCGGTCACCGGCTTGAATGCCTGCCTGGCGTAGCGCGCCGGCCAGCCGCGCGGCTCGCTCTGAGAACTCCGCATAGGTAAAGCGCTGCGGGCCGCAGACAATCGCGGTCTTGTGGGGAAACTGCTGCTGCGCATAACGAAGAAAACGGACGGGCGTCAGAGGGATATTCATGTTGGTCTCGAAAGATTATTTCAGCCTGCTCTATTTCTGTTGCTTCGGCGGCGGGGTGGCATCCCGGTGAATCGCCCCTGCTTCCCAGGGCGCCTGGAGTTCGGTGCGCCACTCCAGCAAGGCTGGCCCGCTGGAGTTCAGCCACGCGCCCATTTTTTGCCGCAGGTCGTCCAGGCTGGTGGCATACTGGGCAGGAATTCCATAGGCGGCCGCCACAGCGCAGAAATCGGGGTTCGTCAACTTTACTTCGTGGGTGTGGCCAAAGAGCGAGCGCTGTAGGAATCCGATTATGCCGTAAGCGCGATCATTCACCAATAGTATCTTGACCGGCAACTGATACTGCCCCAGAGTCGCGAGTTCATGCAGCGTGTATTGAAATCCGCCGTCTCCGGAAATACAGACGATCCTGCCCGGCTTGCCCTCCTGCCTTCCGGCACAGGCTGCGCCAATGGCAGCGGGTAATCCGTAACCCAGGGTCCCAGATCCGGTGGGATAGATAAACGTGCGGGGCTGCAGGACGGGGAAGAAGGCGGACGCCCAGTAGTTGAGAATCGACTGGTCATTGACCACCACATCCTCGCGGTCAAGCGACGCGCGCAACAGCATCAACGCTGCGTAGGCCTCCGACGGCAAGGCCGCGAGCCTTTCATTTTCCTGCTTGCGCACCGGGGCGTTGTCCCACCAGGGCTGGCGGCGTTCCGTGGCATCCAGAATCGCCCGTACAACCGGTGCAATCTTGCCAATGACCCGCAGCCCCGGCACGAAGAATTCGCTGCGGCTGGCCGGGTCATCGTCGATCTGCAGATAATTTGGCGGCAGCTTAAGAGAGAACCGGTTGCTGTCGAACTCCGTGAGCCGGGCGCCGATGCCGACCAGCAAATCGCTCTGTTTCATCAGATCGATAACCGGCCCCTGGCGCGAGAGGCAGCCCATGGCCAGCGGATGATCATCTGCAATTACACCTTTGCCGCTGGTCGTAGTGAGTACCGGCGCCTGCAAGGCTTCCGCCAACTGAGTCACCGGAAGCACCGCGTCATGTGACGCCACACCGGAGCCCACGACGATGACCGGCCTGCGGGCCTTCTGAATCATGGCCACAGCCAGCTTGATTTCTGCGGCAGCCGCCTGTAGCGGTTGCGAACTCTCGCCAACGGCTGTCCCTGGGGGAAGCGGGGCCAGCAGCAGGTCGTGGGGAATCTCGATGAACGCCGGGCCCCCGGCTTCGGCGGCCGCCGCGATCGCCCCTGGAATCATCTCCGGGGCCGTAATCCGCGTGGCGAAGCGGGTCAGCGGACGAATGATTTCCAATTGATGCGGCGTTTCATGCAGGGCGCCGCACGTTTTGCCAAGCACCGCAGTGGCGACATTCGTGCCAATCAACACCACCGGCGTGCTGGTTTGCAGGCTCTCCAGCAGAGGAACCAATGTAAGCAGATTGCCGGGTCCGGTGGAGGCGAAAATTGCCGCGATCTTGCCCGACCGGCGATAGTAGCCGTCCGCTGCATAACCTGCGGCTTGCTCATGCCGCACCACCCAGTGCTGGAAGGCGGGTGTCTGGCGCAGCACGTCATAGATCGCAATGTTATGAATGCTGGGAATGCCAAAGCCGCGTGTGATGCCATGGCGCATCAGGGCGGCAACCACTGCTTGGGCGCCGCTCAGTGAGGTCGTTACCGCCGCTGCTGCTGCAGAAGAAGACATTTCTTGCCATCCTAGAGATAGAAAAGAATGGGAGCTGCAAGGTCGATCTCACAGCTCCCATCATGAGTATGGAACAGAAAGACCGGCGCAATTGCCCGGCTTCCTGCCCGCTGGTTTTTAGAACGTCACTCTGGCGCCCACCTGGATCTGGCGTGTGGGCAAGGCCGAAGTGAAGCCCAAGGGCTGGTTTGGAGCAATGATGGCGCTTCCGTGTAGATTTGCCGTGGTAAAGCCCAGACCGCCGGCGGAAGTGGGTAGCAGCAAGTTCGGGCTAACCACATTGTTGACGCTGGCGTAGTTGATCTGGTTGAAGATGTTGAAACCTTCCACCACGAAGGCCAGATTGGCCTTCTCGGCGAACCTGAAGTTACGCGTTACGCGCATATCGAAGGAAGTGAAATCCGGACCAACGCCGGTGTTGTGGCCGACGCCGATGGGACGATCGTTAGTCGAGTGCCGGTCGCCGTTCACGTCCGTGCCCGCCAGCAGGTTAAATGGATGCCCGCTGTTGTAGCGGACGATGGGCGCCAACTGGAATCCGGAGAAAATACGCTCGCCAATCGATGCGCCGCTGCCACCCTTCCACGGGCTTTCCAGCAGAGCAATCAACACCAGCTTGTGCCGTTGATCGAAGTCTGAGAGACCCCGTTCCGCCGCAAGATTCGTGCTGTCCTGGGGGCCGAAGTCGCTGTTGAAATCGGTCGAGGTGCTGAACGCCTTGCTCCACGTGTAGTTGAGCTGCAGGGAAGCATGGCTGTTAAAGCGCTTTTTAACTTCCACGATGGCGCCCTCGTAGATGTTCGAACCCTTCGAGGAGTAGACGTTGTCCTGAAGTTTCAGCAGGCTGGCGAAGCAGGGATTGTTGACCAGCGCGGCGCAGGCCGGGGACCTGAAGTTCCTAAACGTAGCAGTTTGCCCGTTGGCCAGCAGTACGGTCGAGGTTGGGGTGGTAGGCAGGGAATTCTTGTCGATAGAGGTCGGCAGTCCGATGGTATGCGCATAGACGCCGCTGATCGAAACAGAGAAACCCGGGCCCAGTTGCCGTTCAACGCCGAATTCAGCTTGCTGGGAATAGGGATTCCGGTAGTTCGGCTGGCCGCTGAAAAAGACACTCAGCGGGGCCGTGCCGTCATGTTTGATGTTGATGCCGAACTGAGTCAGATCGGCGGGCGTGATGCAATTCAGGCCGGCGCCGGGGTTGGTGCACTGTATCTTCCCCTGGGCGAAGAGCGTCTGGAAGATGGCCGCCGAAGTCAGCGCAGGGTTGCCCGGCTCACCGGTCAGGGGCACGAACACCTGGGCGATTGGCTGGAAGCCGTTGTTTAAGCCCAGGGTCTGGATCACGCCAGGTATCTGGCCGTAGACAGGTGAAGTGAAGATTCCATAGCCGCCACGGACGACGGTCTTGTGATCATTGGTGGGGTCCCATGCAAAGGAAAGGCGGGGGGCGACGTTCTTCTTGTCCGTACCCAAGGGGCCGTACTGCGAGTCGAGATCGTAACGCAGGCCAAAATTGAATGTGAGGTTCGGCCGGACCGTCCAGCTATCCTGGGCGAAGGCGGCGAAATATGGACGGGTACTGGCATAAACAGGACTCCCGAATCCCTGCTGGTAGAACTGGGGCAGACCCAGCGATACCGACTGCAAGGAGCTGAGGGTCGCCGCGTTCACGCCTGTCAGGCCGCAAGCGGCCGGCACCTGCAGGCAGGGGCTGAGAAGACCACCCGGCAGGTTGCCGAACTGAAAGCGCCCGGGGAAGAACGTGTGGGATTCGGTATGGTTGCCGCGTATCAATTCATAGCCGCCAAACTTGAGGCTGTGGTGACCGCGGACCACGGTGAAGTTGTCGGCAAACTCGGCGCGCCGCTGAATGGTCCTGCTGGGCAGGAAGATGTTGGAATTCAGGAACCCAAAGCCGGGGGCGTTGATGCCGGGTGTGCCGGGGGCGTTGGGAATCACGTCGAAACGCGAATAATTGCCCTGCACGCGCAATTCATTCTGGGTGCGGGGGCTGAACTGGTGGAACCAGGCGGCCTGCAGGGTATTGTCGGAGGCCGGCGCAATCGAGCTGCCCGCCGAGAAACCGATGAGCGACTGCACGTCAGGGCTTTGTTCGTTGTCGTGGGCAAAGCTGTAGCGCGCAAATACCTGGTTACTTTCACTGAACTGGTGGTCTAGCCGGCCGGAAGCGAAGTACTGGCGCGTGTCGTACGCGAACAAACCGCCGTTGGCCTCAAACTGATTGACGATGTACTGGTTCAGGGGGCTGGTGGCCGGGTTGATCGTAAGAATGTTGGTCAGAATCGCAGCGCAGGTGGCAGCGGGCAGGGCCGGCTGTCCGGTGAGACAGGGGACTGGCGTTGCACCCAGGGCCGTCAAGCCCGACAGGATCGGCGCTTGTCCCGAGGTTGGCCGGAACACATTGGTGCTGGTAAACAAGGGCACGGAATTCTGCGCGTTGGCAATCAAGCCTTCAAAAGCCGCAAAAACGAATGTCTTGTCTTTTGTAATCGGGAACCCGATGGAGCCGCCAAACTGAGAGCGGTTCAGAGAGTCCTTAATGGGCGCGCCCGAAACATCAGGCAGGGCCGGATTAAACGTCTGTCCCACGCCCAGGGCCTGGGTGAAGGCGAAGGGGTTGCGCTCGTCGAAAGCGTCA
Source organism: Saccharimonadales bacterium (SeqCode) (assembly GCA_035568495.1). Lineage (GTDB taxonomy): Bacteria > Acidobacteriota > Terriglobia > Terriglobales > Acidobacteriaceae > Angelobacter. Next base: position 4,795 of record DATMNZ010000017.1, read on the forward strand.
TTGCGGAACAAGCCGAACGCGCTGCCGTGCAGGGTGTTGCTGCCTGACTTGCTCACGATGTTGATGGAAGCTCCGCTGCCGCCGCTCAACTCCGCGCCGTAGTTGCTGCGGTTGACCTGGAACTCCTGCACTGCTTCCTGGCCCAGGTTGAGCCGCACGCCGCCCGCATCGTCATTCGTTTCGCCGCCATCGACGGTCACGCTGTTGCCGCGGCCGTTGCTGCCATAGAACGACAGGCCGCTCTGCGGTGTCTGCTTAACGCGGAAATCCTGGTCGCCCGCCAGACGCGTGGAATCCGAAACCGCTGGAGCCAGCAGGCTGAACGAAAGATAGTCGCGGCGGTTAATGGGAAGGTCTTCCACCAGTTGCTTGTCGATAACGTTCGACTGCCCGGCCTGCTGGGTATCCACCACCGGCGGTTCCGTCGTTACTTCCACCGACTCTGCGGCTTTTGACAACTTGACATGGAAATCCAGTACCAGGCTCTGCCCGATGCTTACGGTCACGCCTTTCTGGACCGAGGTCTGAAAGCCGGACGCTTGTATGTTGACGTCGTAGGTCGTCGGCGGAAGCAAGGTAAAAAGAAATTGACCGTCGCTGTCGCTGACCGCAGTGCGCTTGATGCCTTTTTCGGTGTCGGTAGCGGTGACTGTGGCTTTCGCCACCACTGCGCCCGAAGGATCAATGACCGTCCCTCTCAGTTCGCCCGAGGCGCCAACGCCCTGCGCGTTGGCCATCGCGGCCACCAGCAGCAGGCATGCAACTAAACCCAATAATTTGGTTGACTTCATAGATCCTCCATCTTCTGTTTCTTGAATGTGGTTTTTGGGCTTCGCCCAATGCGAAAGATAAGTATAACGTGATTGCGATTCACAAGAAGTTTGCCGGTTTTTCCGAAATGAATGATTCCTCATTCATCGTCATCTCTTTTGTCCACGCCTTTAGCTCAATGGGTACGCTGCGAAATTTCAGCAGCGAGAATCAGGAGACTCATTTCTGGCCGCGAACAAAACAACGTCAATCGCCATGTGCGTGAACTAGAGGCTAAGAATTATGCCCCGAAATGGCCGCACTTGTCAAAGTTTTTTGCCATCTTTGCCCGCTGAAATGCCTGTTTTCGACGGCCCGTATTGAGAATATCTTAAGCGGGCGCCGGGATAGAACGGCGCGCCCCGCCAAGCTTCATCGGAAACACTTGACAAGCGATGATTCCGGCATAAAATACCGGCAATTCGTGACTGGCGCAGGCCGAAGGACGCCTTGATCCGGATTATGAGCTCAACCAGGATACACACCTATCGAGAACCAACCCCCCTTAAAGACGGAGATAGAGAAGATGTGTAGGCATACGCGCGTGCGCATCGTTGCCCGCGAGGAAGACGCAGAGTTTGTAGAGTGCCTGGAGTGCGGCGATGTATTCGATTCCAGCGAATTCAAAGATATGGCCATCGAAGAGAATAATATCGAGCCGCAAGAAGAAGCCTGACGTTTACTCTCTCGCCATTCAGCGCAGGACCAGCGACGCTTCGGCGGAAAACTCCGGGCTGGCAAACTCCTTGGCTACGAACTTGGGATAAGCAGCCGCGGCAATCATTGCGGCGTTGTCCGTCGAAAGTTTGCGCGATGGGAAATACACCGGCAGACCTTCTTTTCCGGCTTCCAATTCAAACGTCTGGCGCAATTCGCTGTTGGCGGCCACCCCTCCGGTTACAAAGATGGTACGTGCTTCACTCGCGCGCGCCGCTTCCAGAGTTCTCGCCACCAGATCACGCACCACCGAGCGCTGGAAGGACGCTACCAGGTCAAGCGTTTTCTGGTCGCACTGCTCCAGGATGTTCTCGATCGTAGGCTTGGCAATTCCGGCCAGGGCCTGCTGGCGGTCCTGCACCGTTCCACGCATCGCCTCAAGTTCCACATAGCGCAGCACCGCCGTCTTGATGCCGCTGAAAGAAAAATCGAAGGGAGTCTGGCGGTCTTTGGTTACGCCCCGGTTATCGTGCTTGATTTGGGCCGGGCCGAAACGCACCGCCCGCGGATTGCCGTGCCGGGCCAGCGCATCGATCACCGGGCCACCCGGATATCCCAGCCCCAGCAACTTGGCCACCTTGTCATAGGCTTCCCCGGCGGCGTCATCGCGGGTGCGGCCGATGGTTTCGTACTTCCATATGCGGTCGTGCTCGCTGGCCAGGAACAGATGGGTGTGGCCTCCGGAAACTACCAACGCCAGCACCGGAAAACTTACCTTGAAGTCTCCCTTCTGGCGCTCTTCCAACAGCACCGCATGGATATGCCCTTCGAGATGGTTCACGGTAATCAGCGGCTTACCCAGAGCAAACGCCAGCGCCTTGGCAAAGGTGATGCCCACGAGCAAAGCCCCGGCCAGTCCCGGCCCCTGGGTCACCGCGATTGCATCGATCGATTCATAGGTCTGGCCGGCTTCTTCGAGAGCGCGGCGCACTACCGGCACAATGGCGCGCAGGTGTTCGCGCGAAGCCAGCTCCGGCACCACGCCGCCGTACGGTTGATGGGTGGCGATCTGCGAGAGCACGGCATTCGACAGCATCTCCTCACCCGCGCGCACCACCGCGGCGGCGGTTTCGTCGCAGGAACTCTCAATTCCCAGTATGCAGGGCCCGGTCATCTCTCTATATTATTGAAGTTGGCTGTAGAGTGCTCGCCGGGAAAACGACATTGGACCTTACCTCCGACAAAGCGCAACAGGCGGCGCAGATTGTGCGCAGGCTGCGGCAGGCCGGGTTTTTGGCCTACCTGGTAGGCGGATGTGTGCGCGACCTGCTTCTGGATCGTCAACCGGCCGACTATGACGTTGCCACCTCGGCCACTCCCGATGACGTGATGCGCCTGTTTCCCCGGACCTATGCCGTAGGCGCACAGTTCGGCGTGGTGCTGGTGCCGGTCCGGCACGATGACCCCGAAGGCGAACGCGACAACTATGTGATCGAAGTGGCCACCTTCCGCAGTGATGGCGTGTACTCCGACGGGCGGCATCCCGATGAGGTGCAGTTCAGCCGCGACGCGCAGACGGATGTGCAACGCCGCGACTTCACCATCAATGGCCTGCTCCTCGACCCGCTGACCGGCGAGGTGCATGACCACGTTGGTGGACGCGATGACCTGCAACGTCAGATCATCCGCACCATTGGCGATGCGCGCCAGCGGTTTGGGGAAGACAAGCTGCGCATGATGCGCGCGGTGCGCTTTGCTGCGCGCTTCGGCTACGCGATCGAAGACCAGACTCTACGCGCCCTTCGCGAACTGGCCGGAGAAATTCACAGCGTAAGCCAGGAGCGGATTCGCGACGAGGTCCTCAAGATGTTGACCGAGGGCCGCGCGAAGCACGCATTTGAACTGCTCAATGAAACCGGCCTCCTGGGCGAGGTGCTGCCCGAAATCAAGCGGATGCAGGGAGTGCAGCAGCCGCCTCAGTTTCATCCTGAGGGCGATGTGTGGGTGCATACGCTGCTGTTGCTCGAAGGGCTGGAAGCCGGATGCTCGAAGACCCTGGCCCTGGGAGCACTGCTGCACGACGTTGGCAAGCCGCCCACATTTCGCGTGGCGCCCGACCGCATCCGCTTCGACGGGCACGCCGAGGTCGGCGCCCGTATGGCCATGGAGATTTGCCGGCGCTTCCGCCTTTCGAATGATGAAACGGACCAGGTGTGCGCTCTGGTGGCCAACCACATGCGTTTTGGCGATGTGCAGAAGATGAAGGAATCGACACTGAAACGCTTTCTCCGCCTGCAGCAATTCGAGGAACACATGGCGCTGCACCGGCTCGACTGCCTGGCCAGCCATCGCGATCTCGCGCTCTATGAATTCGTCCGGGACCGGCGGCAAGCGATGCCCGTCGAGCAGATTCGGCCCCAGCCGCTGATGAACGGAGACGATTTGATTGCCGCAGGCTACACGCCAGGCCCGCTGTTCAAGGACCTGCTGCTGGCCGTAGAAGATGCGCAGTTGGAAGGCGCAATCGGCACCAAAGAAGAAGCGCTAGAGCTGGTGCGAAAGAAAACCAAGAGCTTCACCACGTAGGCATGGAGTCACGGAGAAAAACAAGAACGAGGTATTTGGTAATTGGAATTTGGTATTTGTTTTGCCGATGCGGCATTGCCGAATCTGGCAAGCGCGTGATCTTCTGAAACTAATTTACCAAGTACCGAATACCGAATACCCGCCCTTGTTTTTCTCCGTGCCTCTGTGCCTCCGTGGTGAAGCTTTTGAGCGCCTCGCGTTATAATCGAGTGTTCACTACTGACACAGAGGCTAACGCCATGGCACCTTCTGCAATTGCTTCGATTCCGGCCCTGAAAGAAATGTACGTCCAGCTCAAGACCCGCATGGACAAGGCAGTGGAAGATTTCCGCACCAATCTGGCGGCCGCCCGCACCGGGCGCGCCTCCATCAACATGTTGGAAACCATCAAAGTCGCCTGCTATGGATCGGAAATGCCCCTGAACCAGGTCGGCACTCTGCACGTTCCGGAGGCGCAACTGCTGACCGTACAGCCGTTTGATCCCAGCATTATGGGTGATATCGAAAAGGCCATTCGCGGCTCAGGACAAGGATTGAATCCCCAAAATGACGGCAAGATCATCCGCATTCCGGTGCCGCCTCTGACCGAAGAGCGCCGCAAAGATATGGTCAAGCATCTGCACAAGATCCTGGAAGACCACCGCACGGCCGTCCGCAACATCCGCCGCGACGGCAATGACGCTATCAAAAAGGCGCTCAAAGACAAGAAGATCAGCGAAGACGAAGACCGCAAGGCCCTCGATGAAATCCAAAAGCTGACCGACGATGAAATCAAGAAGATGGAAGAGATGTCGAAGGCCAAAGAGAAAGAACTCATGACGGTCTAGCCGTAACGAAGATCGGGACGTCGGCACATCGGGAAATCGCCGGCATCGGCCATGGTTCGATGGCAGCTGAGCGGTTTAGCCGGGACGGTGTGTTGGTTTGGCAAGGTTACTTGGCGGGTAACGGGCAGGCTCTTTTTGATGATCGCACCGGCTTAGAATAGTAGAATTCGACCAGATGCTAACTCGTATTTACATTGATAATTTTCGGTGCTTTGTCAATTTCGAGTACAAGCCTGCCCGCCAGCAACTCATCCTTGGAGCGAACGGTTCGGGCAAGTCATCTTTGTTGGACGCGCTGATATTCCTTCGGCGAGTCGTGCTGTTCGGCAAAGACCCGGAACGATTGGAAATCTTGAGCCGTCGAACCCGCTGGATGGACCTGCCAAATCAGACGTTTGAGTTGGAGGCTTCTGTCAACGGCGTTAGCTATATCTATCGACTGGTGATCGATTCTTACGGAAACCCAACTCGGGCCCGTGTCCAGTCGGAAAGTCTGAAATCTAACGGAAAGTTGATCTTCAGGTTCGAAGACGGCAGGGTGCATTTGTTTGACGATCAACTTCAGCAAGTAGTGGCCTACCCGTTCGACCCTCATCGCTCGGCAATAGCAACCATCAGCGAAGAGAGGGTCAATCAGAGTCTGGCGCAATTCAAACAGTGGTTCAGCCAGCTTGTATGCATTCGGATCAATCCCTTTCTGATAGGACATCAGGCTAAACGGGAACACGACCGCCCTTTCTTTGACTTGTCGAACTTTGGTGCATGGTACAGACACTTGGTCCTTGCCGAACCGGAAGAGAATGCTAAGCTGCGCGAGAGTCTGCGAGCAGCGCTTGATGACTTTGCATTCCTGAAGCTTGAGAGAGCAGGGGATGCATATTTGCTGCTTGCCGAGTTTGCTCGTGGTAAGAGCCCTGGCGTCGATCTCCGTTTTGACGAACTGTCGGACGGCCAACGATGCTTGATCTGCCTATACAGTATTTTGCATTTTGTCCTGGCCAAAGGCCGGACCGCTATTCTGGACGAACCGGACAACTTCATATCGCTGCGCGAGATTCAGCCCTGGCTGAATGCCGTCTCCGATACTATCAGCGAGAGCCGGGGACAAATCATCATCGTTTCGCATCACCCGGAGATGCTCGATCAATGGGCGCCTGCCTACGGCGTTCGATTTGTCCGGGAAGGCATGGGCCCCGTACGCGTCAAGAAGTTTCAAGGTGAGCTTGACAGCCCTCTGTCTCCGTCGGAATTGATCGCTCGCGGATGGGAGAATGAATAGGCCTTCTCGGATCATAGTCTTAGCCGAAGACCAGCCGCATCAGCGTTTTGTCCGGCACTACTTGATGCGGCTTGGCTACAAAAATCACGAGATTCAGAATGAGGACTTGCCCTCTGGCCGAGGATGCGGCGAGCAGTGGGTGCGTACTCGGTATGCAAAAAATGTTTTAGCTTTCCGCAAGCGTGCCGTTCGCGTTGAGACCGCGCTCGTCGTAGTAATCGACGCTGACAATAACGATGTAGACAAACGAGTTCAACAATTTCGCCAGGCGCTGATCGAGAGCGGCCTTGAACCCCGTTCCAACAATGAGAAAATCACTCACCTCATTCCAAAGCGAAGCATTGAAACTTGGATTCTATGTCTTACGGGTGCCGCAGTGAACGAGGATACTGATTACAGTCATCAACACCAACTCGAGCAGCAAATCAAACCGGCATCTGAAAAACTCTTCGAATGGAGCCGCCCAAACGCTGGTGTACCGGCACACTGTGTTCCATCCTTGCGGTCCGCGATCCCTGAAGTCAGACGGCTTGAGTAAGGCGACCCGGTTTCAACGGTAAACCCGCGCCCGCCCCCATTCGCGTTCATTCGCGGCCAAATGGTTTCCCTTTGCGCCCTTTGCGTACTTAGCGGTGAAAGCTTTTTCCCGGCCCATACAACATCTATAATGTCCCCATGAAGAAGGTCGTCCGCGCCGCCTGTCCTCACGACTGCCCTGACGCCTGCGGTGTGCTGATCACCGTCGAAGATGGACGCGCAACGCGCATTCAGGGCGATCCTGCCCATCCGGTGACCCGAGGCTTTTTGTGCGCGAAGGTTGCCAAATATCTTGATCGCGTCTATTCCCCCGACCGGGTTCTGTATCCCATGCGCCGTATCGCGCCGAAGGGCCAAGGCAAAGGCGACGCCACCGACTTCACGCGTATTACCTGGGATGAAGCGCTCGATGAAATCGCCGCCCGCTTCAAGGGAATCTCGGATGAATTCGGCCCAGAGGCCATTCTTCCCTATTCTTATGCCGGCAACATGGCTGTGATTGGCTTTGGCGGTATGGGCCACCGTTTTTTTCACCGTTTGGGAGCTTCACAACTGAATCGCACTATATGCGCCAGCACCGGCGGTGAGGCGCTCATGACCGTGCTGGGCCGCCGGGTGGGTACGGAGCCCGAGCAGTTCACCCGCTCAAAATACATCATTGCCTGGGGCGCTAATATTCACGGCAACAATATTCACCTATGGCCGTTTATCGAGGAAGCCCGCCGCAACGGCGCCAAGCTGGTGGTGATTGATCCCTATAAGACGCGCACGGCCCGCTGCGCCGATTGGTATCTGCCCATCAATCCCGGAACTGACGTAGCGCTGGCTTTGGCCATGATGCACGTGATCATCCGGGATGGGCTTTATGACGCCGATTACGTTGCAAAACACACGGTGGGCTTCGAGGAACTGCGCGAAAGAGTCAAGGAATACCCGCCCGCGAAAGTAGCGCCAATTTCCGGTATCGCGGCCGATGACATTGAAAAGCTGGCCCGGGAGTACGCTACGTCGAGGCCCGCGGTCATCCGGGTGAACTATGGAGTGCAGCGCTCTGAAAATGGCGGAATGGCGGTCCGCGCCATCACCATGCTGCCCTGCATTACCGGATCGTGGAAGGAAGTTGGCGGAGGATTGCAGCTCTCAACCGGTGGATCGTTTTCCTTCAACGACAAAGCCCTCGAGCGCCCCGACCTGATGCTGAAAAGCCCCCTCGGGCGTCCGGCGCGGATCGTCAACATGTCGGAGCTGGGCCAGGCGCTCACTGCTCTGGATAATCCTCCGGTGAAGGCCGTCTTCGTTTATAACTCCAACCCGGTCGTGGTTGCCCCAAATTACAACGACGTCGTCCGTGGATTCTTGCGGTCCGATATGTTTACGGTGGTGCATGAGCAGTTCTTCACCGACACCACCGCGTACGCCGACGTGCTGCTGCCTGCGACCACATTTTTTGAGCACAAAGACGTCAATCGGGCCTACGGTCATTACTATCTGCAGGTTTCAAATCCGGCGATTGAGCCTCTGGGCGAATGCCGTCCTAATGCGGCGATGTTTGCCGATCTTGCCGGACGTATGGGTTTTACCGACGATTGCTTTCAGCAGAGCATTGATTCCATGATCGATGAAGCTCTGTGGACCGGCGAGGCCCAGCCTCCCGTCTGGATGAAAGGCCTGACCCGGACGCGCCTTGAAACCGAAGGCGCGATCCGTCTCAATCTGGGGGCGGGGCCATTTTTGCCCTTTGCGGAGGGTGGTTTTGGCACCGCCAGCGGTAAGGCCGAGCTTTACAGCAAAGCTATGGCCGCCCAGGGTCTGGATCCGGTGGTCGTCTTTAAGCCCCCCCAGGAATCGCGCCATCAGCCGCCGGCCCGAAAATTTCCTCTGGAAATGCTTTCCCGTAAGGCCGATAATTACCTCAATTCGACTTTTTGCAATATCGCCTCAATGCAGAAGCTGGAACAGGCTGACCTGGTGGAAATGAACCAGGCCGATGCCGGAAAGCGTGGAATCCACGATGGCGACTGGGTGCGGGTGTTCAACGGACGGGGCGAAGTCCGGCTGAAGGCCCATGTCAACGGCTCAGTGCAGGCGGGAGTGGTTGCCACCCGGCTCACCTGGGCGAAATCGTCGCCCAGCGGCAATAGTATCAACGCCCTTACCTCCGAGACCCTGACCGATATGGGGGGAGGGCCGGCATTTTATTCCTGTCTGGTGGAAATCGAACCGCTATCTCCGTCCGGGGACCCCGGAAGTGCTTCCAACCAATAGCTGAACGCTGGCGTGTGCTCCATTCCGTCGCCAAAAGAAATCCTGCAAGATTCGGCTCCAGGAGCGTTCTAAGAGCGGGACTGCGGCGCCTGGGTAGAATTCTGGCCTGCAAGTGGCGCTGGAGCAATGAGTTCCGTATAATCAAGGTTTTCCCAAACTGTTCTGAGGGTAGTGAGATTGCGGTTTCCTGAGGGAAGTGTCCCAAAGCTCGTTCCTGTGGCCAAGTGTGCTCTGCTCACGCTGGGTCTAATCCTTTCGTGCTTCCCGCGGGCAGTCTCCGCGTTCGCCCAGAAGGGCCAGATCATCGAAGATATCGACGTGAAGGGCAATCGCCGCATCCCCAAAGAGACAATTTTGGCGAAAGTCTTCACCCATCGCGGGGACATATACGATGAAGCCTCACTGCAGCGCGATCTGCGCTCCGTGTGGAGCGCTGGATATTTCGACGATGTGCGTATTGAACGCGAAGAATCACCCAAAGGCTGGCGGATTTACTTCTACGTGCGCGAAAAACCGACCGTCCGTACCATCGAATACAAGGGGTTGAGCTCGATTTCGCAGAGCGATGTGCTGGAACGCTTCAAGAAAGCCAAACTGGGCCTGTCGCTCGAAAGCTCTTATGATCCCGCCAAGGTCATCCGCGCCCAGGTGGCCTTGAAACAGCTTCTCTCCGAGCACGGACGCCAGTTCGCTACGGTTTCCATCCAGGTGCAGCAGATTCCCCCGGCCTCCGTAGGTATCACCTTTACGGTGAAAGAAGGCCCCAAAATTAAGGTTGGAAATATCACCTTCCAGGGCAACCGTCACGTCTCGCGGCGGGAATTGCGGGCCGCCATGAAAAATCTCCACCCCATCGGGGTCCCCAAGTCTGTCTTCCTCGAAAATCTCTTTGCCCGGACCTTCGATTCTTCCAAGCTGGAAGAAGACGCTGAACGCGTCCGCGACGCTTACCGCCAGCATGGTTATTTCAAAGTTGTGGTGGATGACCCCAAGACTACCCTGCGCGATAAGAACAGCAAGCTCCGTATCCCGTTTGTCCAGAACGGCGCTGGCAAGGCCATGGATATCAAGATCGGCGTGGACGAGGGCGACAAGTTCAGGCTGCAGGCAGTCAAGTTCAAAGGCAACAAGGCCATTGTCAATTCCGCCCTGTTGCGTACACTCTTCCCCATTAAAGATGGCGACATTTTCGACACCCATAAAGTCCAAAAGGGCCTCGAAAACCTGCGCAAAGCCTATGGTGAGATCGGGTACATCAACTTCACCTCCGTGCCCGAAACCGAGATCAACGAAGAAAAGAAGCTGCTCACCCTCAACGTCGACGTGGAAGAGGGCAAGCCCTTCTTCGTGCGCCGCATCGAATTCCAGGGCAACACCACCACCCGCGACAAGGTAATACGCCGCGACCTGCTGGTGCAGGAAGGCCAGGTATTCAACAGCCGGCTTTGGGACCTCAGTGTGCTTCGCCTCAACCAGCTCAATTACTTTGACGCCCTCAAGCCCGAAGAGGATACGGACCGCAAGATCGATGAAAAGAACGCCACCGTTGACTTGACCGTGAAGGTCAAAGAGAAAGGCAAGAACAGCATCGGACTAACGGGCGGGTTGAGCGGCCTGGCCGGCTCATTTATCGGCCTGAATTACGAAACCAACAACTTCCTGGGATTGGGCGAGACGCTGACCGTGCAGGGCAGCGTCGGAAACCGTGAACGCAACGTGCTGTTTGGGTTCACCGAGCCCTATCTGTTCGACCGCCCCCTGCAACTGGGCTTCACGGTCTATGACCGCCGCTTTGACTTCAACCAGGCGCAGCAGGCGCAAATTACCACCGGACAAAGGCTGAACTTGCCCCAGAGCGTGCTCGATCAGCTCCAGAACTTCCGCCAGTCAAGCATCGGCTTCACCGCCTCCGTGAACCATCTGCTCCACACCTTTAAGCGTGTGGGCATCACCTACTCGCTGGATAAGTCCAGCGTCTCGGTGTTTAGCTCCGCCTCCACGACGTTCTTCCAGTCCGTTAACTTCCGCAATATTTCCGGCCCTGACTCGCTCAAAGGCATCATCACCAGCAAGCTCGTGCCGACTTTCGGCTTCAGCACCATTGACAGCCCGATACGGCCTTACAAGGGCAAGAGCCTCTTCCTTTCCACTGAGATCGCCGGACTGGGCGGCAACGTGAACTTCTACCGCCCGATCTTCACTTATACCCAGTGGAAGCCGATCTACCATGGCAACACGCTGGGAGTGCGAATTCAGGGCAGCTACGTTTCCGGCTTTGGCGGCCGCGATGCGCCGCCCTTCGAACGTTTTTACATGGGTGGCGAAAGCGACCTGCGTGGCTTCGATGTGCGCACCGTGTCGCCCTACGTCTTCGTCTCCAGCGTGCAGAACATCACCCTGCAAAACCCGGATGGCACCCCCGTACCGTTGGACCCTTCCAATCCGCGCCGTGGCGCGGTGACCGTTCCCGTGCCCCTCACCAACGTTACTTTTCCGGGCGGTGACACCAGCTTTGTGAGCAACTTCGAATATCGCATCCACGTGCTGGGCCCGGTCACTCTGGCGCCCTTCACCGATTTCGGTATGAATTTTGCGCTGCGCGAAAGCCAATTGAAGATCAATCCCGACTCGCTGGCGCTGCTGAACAACACGAACTATGGCTGCCCGGCTACCGTAAACTTCAAGTGCGTGGGCGGCGTTCCCATTCCGTTCAGCCCCGACCTGAGGACGGTTGGGGGCACCAACTTCGTGCCGCGCATGTCCACCGGGCTCGAACTGCAGGTGCTGCTGCCGATCGTGCAGGCGCCTTTCCGGATCTACTACGCCTATAACCCGCTGATTCTGGATTCAACTATTTCATCACCCAACAAGATTACCCGTGGCCTGTTTCCGGCAGGAGGGGCCGGCGATTTTACTTTCCTCTCAGCGGTATCGACGTTTTCACCCGATTTCAGATTGAGGGAACCGAGAAAAACATTCCGTTTCACCGTCAGCACCACGTTTTGAAGCAGGAACCGGACGTTGACGGTGCCGGAATTAACAACCTATAATCAAGCGTATTCGTCCCCTCTGCCGGTTTTCTTCACCCTGTGAGTGGTTGACCAAGACGAATGCAGCTTGCAAAAGGAATTTAAGGAGCTCACCACCCAATGTTTCGCACTTCCAAGATCTACCTTGTTGCTCTCAGTCTTGCGCTGAGCGCATTCCTTTCCGCCGCCGCCGTGGCCCAAACCACTCCCGCTCCCGCTGCGGGTGGGAACAAAATTGGGATCGTGAATATTCAGGACGCGATCGTCAACACCAACGAGGGAAAAAAGGAATTCGAGGCATTGCAACAGCGCTTCGGCCCCCGCAACAACGAACTCAAGACCCAGAATGACGAAGTCGAGAAGCTCAAGACCCAGTTGCAGGCCCAGCAGGAGAAGTTGAGCGAAGAAGCTCGCTCTGCTCAGGTCAAGAACATTTCCGATAAGCAAAAAGTCCTGCAGCGCAGTGCCGAAGACTTTCAGGCGGAAGTGCAAGCCGCCGAGCAGGATGTTGTTAATCGTCTGGGCCAGAAGATGATTGCCGTGCTCGAAAAATACGCGAATGCCAACGGCTTCGCTGTGGTTCTCGATGTTTCCAATCCCCAGACACCCGTGCTCTGGGCGGCCAAGACCACCAACCTGACCAAGGAACTGGTGGACGCCTACAACGTAGACTTTCCATCAGCCGCTCCGTCCGCGGCCGGGCCGGCTGCCACCAAGCCGGCAGCCTCCGCCACGAAACCTGCTGGTGCGACGACACCGAAGAAACCGTAATAGTTCCTAGGGAACGCACGAGGCCGCCGATCTTCGGCGGCCTTTTTGTTGCGAAGTCCAGGAACACTAAGCTGCCCACTTGGTGTCTGTCTCTTATACGGAGGCACACAATGTTCCTGGAAAGTTTGGTTGAATCATCGCCGGAAAAACGCAGACGCAGCCCCTGGCCAATCGCCACGGCATTCTTCACTCAACTGCTGGTAGCGGGCGTACTCCTGCTGCTGCCGCTGTTCTCGCTCGGCGTAATTCCGCTCGTCCTGCATATTCCAACGATTACGCCACTGGCGGCGCCACCTGTCGTTGAAGCCAGCGTCTCCGGGCCCTCTGGCGGCGGAGGCGGCGGAGGTCCTTATCCTCCATTCGCACAGCCCACGGTTGTGTTGGGTGGCAGGAGTTGCCGGCTCTGCCCTTCGGAGAATCCCCTGGTTGATGATTCAAAGTCGGGCCCGGACTTCGATCTTGGTCGCCGCACCGGCGACAGATTTCCTGGCGACCCCAGCAAGGGCAAGGGCCCGGGTGTAGATCTGGGAGGAAAAAAAGAGCGGCCCAGGATTTCCCATATCGATGAAGGGCTCCTGACTCAAAAGGTAACGCCGGTATATCCGGTGATCGCCTCGCGCACTGGAATTCAGGGAGACGTCAAGCTGTATGCCATCATCGCTCGCGACGGTTCCATCGAGAACCTCAAGCTCATCAGTGGCCATCCGCTGTTGGTGACCGCCGCCATGGATGCGGTGGCACAGTGGAAATACAAGCCTTATATTCTCAACGGCGAACCAGTCGAAGTAGAGACGTATATAACCGTCACTTTCCGGAAAGGGAATTGAGAATTAGGCGAGAGGTGTGGGGGCCGAAGTCTGTGGAAAAGTCTGTGCAATTCTTAATGGATTCTCAGATAATTCGAAAGATATCCAGAGCTTCGGTCCTTTTGCCCTAGTCTGACTGCAACATGTAAGCCACTGATTCTAAGCGGTATATACAGATGGCAAAGAATGCACCGTAAACATTGCACTATAACTGAAACGGCAATGCCCGGAAACTGGATTTGCACATTTAGCAACAGGCATTATTTCCCTGCGGGCAAGCATCACGTATTGTCGCCCACCTTGAGCACAGCCAGAAAAGCTTCTTGGGGAATGTCGACTTTCCCTATTCTTTTCATGCGTTTCTTGCCTTCTTTTTGTTTTTCCAGCAGCTTGCGTTTGCGCGAGATATCGCCGCCGTAGCACTTGGCGAGAACGTTTTTGCGGATGGCATGTACGGTTTCGCGCGCGATGATTTTGGCCCCGATGGAAGCCTGAATGGCGACCTCGAACATCTGCCGGGGAATCAGTTCACGCATTTTAGAGACCAGCGCCCGCCCGCGTTCGTAGGCGAACTCGCTGTGGACGATGATCGAGAGCGCATCCACCGGTTCGCCGGCCACCAGAATATCGAGCTTCACCATCGGCGACTCCCACATGCCCGTCAGGTGGTAATCGAGAGAGGCATAGCCGCGCGAAATGGATTTCAGTCGGTCGTAAAAATCGAGCACGATCTCATTCAGCGGCAACTCGTACGTAAGCATCACCCGGTTGGCGGCCACATACTCCAGCCCTTTTTGCTTGCCGCGTTTGTCTTCTACCAGCTTCAGAATTCCCCCGACATACGCCTCGGTGGTGAGGATGGTCGCCAGAATCACAGGTTCTTCCACCTTGCCGATTTCACTCGGCGAAGGCCAGCGCGAAGGGTTATCGACCTCGATCGCCGATCGATCTGTCAGCGTGATCCGGTAACGGACGCCGGGGGCCGTAATGATCAGCTCCAGCCCGAACTCGCGCTCCAGCCGCTCCTGGATGATTTCCATGTGCAGCAGTCCGAGAAAGCCGCAGCGGAACCCGAAGCCCAGCGCGGCCGAACTTTCCGGCTCGAAGAAGAACGACGAATCGTTGAGCCGCAGCTTTTCGAGGGCCTCGCGCAGCGCGGTGTGCTCGTGGGCATCCACCGTGTACAGGCCGGCGAAGACCATGGGCTTGATCTCTTCGAAGCCCGGAAGCGCCTCGTTGGCCGGGCGGTTGTCTTCGGTGATGGTGTCGCCGATCTTGGAATCGGCCACGATCTTCATGTTGGCGATCATGAAACCCACTTCGCCGGCCACCAGCTCTTCCACCACCACCGGCTTGGGCGTCAGCACGCCCAGGGCTTCCACATCGAAGGTCCGGCCATTGGACCACAGCCGGATGCGGGCGCCTTTGCGCAACGTACCCTGGAAGAGCCTGGTCAAAATCACTACGCCACGATACGGATCAAACCATGAATCGAAGATCAGCCCTTGCAGCGGCAAGTCCGGATTGCCCTTCGGCGGCGGTAGCCGCTTGACGATGGCTTCCAGCACCTCCGGCATTCCCACGCCGGTCTTGGCGCTGACCAGCAGCGCGTCTTGGGTGTCAAGCCCCACAGAATGCTCGATCATTTCCTTGACCCGCGGAATATCGGCGCTGGGCAAGTCGATCTTGTTGATCACCGGAATAATTTCCAGGCCGTTGTTGATGGCCAGGTAGGCATTGGCCAGGGTCTGGGCCTCCACGCCCTGGGATGCATCCACCACCAGCAGGGCCCCTTCGCAGGAGGCCAGCGATCGCGAGACCTCGTAGGAAAAATCCACGTGCCCGGGCGTATCGATCAGGTTGAGTTGATATTCCTGGCCGTCCTGGGCCACATACTTCATGCGGACGGCATGGGCCTTGATGGTAATGCCCCGTTCGCGCTCCAGGTCCATGGCGTCGAGCACCTGCTCCTGCATTTCCCGCATCGAGAGCGAGCCGGTCAGTTCCAGCAGCCGGTCTGACAGCGTGGACTTGCCGTGATCGATGTGGGCGATGATCGCAAAATTTCGGATGTGTGCGCGGTCCATGAGGATGGGGCTTAGTCTGCTATTTTAGCACTCCGGCAAAGAAACCCTGCGGCGCTGCCAAGATCAAGAGCTTCAAGGCTTTGGTCCTTCTGTTCCCGGAGCCAGCATAAACAACCACGGTCGTAGAGACGGTGCTCGGCACCGTCTCTGGGTCTTCGCGGCAGCGAAGGCCCAAGCGCGCGGCAGCGCGTGTTTCGGAAATACAATGAGATCGAGGTTCAAAATTGATGGCAAGAACGGGAAACCGGCCCCATAGCCATTTCAGGGGACGACCAGGGAGATGTTATCGGCAGAATGAGGGCCAGAGCCAAGTCACTATGAATCATCGGGTCGTTCCGACAGCACCCCGGCAGCAACCCGACAGCCTGCTCTTGATAGTTGGCCATCGTGTAAGTAACACTGGTGAGGTGATTGTTGCAATACAACGCGACGAGGTCGCCACCAAAACCCGTACCGCGGGTGGGCGAAGACGCACGGGAAGGAAATGCCTTGGCCTAAAAAGGCAGCCCCATGATTCTTATCTGTAGCGCTTGTAGTACTACGGATTTCCTGCCGTGACAGATCGAAATTGCTCTAATCGCCTGGATTTATACGGCTTGTAGCGCTGTAGCGGAATAAGGCCCTTTTCTTATATGTACCTGAGAGTAAAACATGGTGGTGGCTGGTTCGCCGGGAGAGTGTTCGGAATGCGCGGCTGAACAGGTTGCGGCAAACGGAGGATTCGCGACACGATCAGACATGCCGCCAAAAGAGGGCGGCTTGAGGCCATGCTTTGCTACTGAGCGCCCGTGTGTGATTTCATTATGTTCTTTCGCCTGCCGGCTGATTGCTGCTAGCATTGATCATGAAGCGATTTCTGATCGTTGCTTCCGTCATGCTGGCCGCCATTTTGTTGATTGCGCTGGTCCTTCCTTTTCTGATTAACGTTGACGGCTTCCGGCCTGCCGTCGAGCAGAAACTCTCCACCGCGTTGGGAAGGACCGTACACATTGGCCATCTGCAGGTTTCGTTGTTCAGCGGAGGGGCGGAAGCCAGCGAGATCTCCATCAGTGATGACCCGGCCTTTGGCAGCGCTCCCTTCCTGCAAGCCTCGTCTCTGCAGATTGGCCTGCAATGGCTGCCGTTAATTTTTTCGCGGCAGTTTAAGGTGACCGGCCTTACAGCCCGCAAACCTGAGATCCTGCTGCTCAAGAACAATGCGGGGCGCTGGAATTTTTCCACCCTGGGTGCGGCCTCGGGCAAGAGAGAA
Organism: Saccharimonadales bacterium (SeqCode); assembly: GCA_035568495.1. Lineage (GTDB taxonomy): Bacteria > Acidobacteriota > Terriglobia > Terriglobales > Acidobacteriaceae > Angelobacter. The sequence goes on from DATMNZ010000017.1 coordinate 21,698, forward strand.
GTCAAAGCGGCCTCCGGCCCGGCGCCTGAATTCTCGGTGGCCAAGATTGAAATTCAGGACGGCAAGATCAGGATCGCAAACGCCAACGGCCGGTCCATCAGCCATGAACAGACATACCAGAAGGTGAATTTGCTGGCCCGTGACATCTCCAGCACGACCGTGGCGCCATTTACGCTGAGCGCGGTCACGCCCGGCGGCGGGGCGCTGGAAGTGGAAGGCCAAGCGGGTCCGATGGATACCGGCGACCTTTCGCGCACTCCGCTGGAGGCCAAGGTCACTCTCGACCACACCGATCTGGCGGCTGCGGCGCTGAGTCCTGCTTCCGGACTGGGTGGAACGCTCGACTTTGACGCCAAAATCAAATCTGACGGCAGGCGGCTCCATTCCGAGGGCAAGGCCAAAGCCAACAACCTTCGCCTGGTCAAAGGCGGTTCACCGGCGCGCCAGGCCGTAAGACTGGATTACAACTCCGAATACATGGTGGAATCACAGATTGCGGCCGTGAACGCCACCGTACACACCGGCAACAGCCAGGCCAACGCTAATGGAACGGTCCACACCCGCGGTGAATCGGCAATCGCCCATCTGAAGCTAACCGGCAAGAACATGGCCGTCAACGACGTAGAAGGCATCTTGCCCGCATTTGGAATCGTGATGCCGCCGGGGGCGTCGCTGCAAGGCGGAACGATCAACCTGAATCTCAATGCCGATGGCCCGCTCGATCGGCTGGTCATCACCGGGCCCACCGAGGTCAAAGACACACACCTCAACGGCTACAACCTGAATTCCAAGCTGGGCGCGATCGCCGCTTTTACGGGCATTCAGCCCAGCTCCGATACTCTGATTCAGACCTTTAGCTCGGCGTTGCGGGTGGCCCCGGAAGGCATCCACGCCGATAGCATCGTGCTGGAGGTCCCGTCGATTGGGCTGGTGACCGGCAACGGCATTATCAGTGGCGCTAACGTGCTGGATTTCAAAATGCTACTCAAACCATCGAACGCCGCCGGCGGGGGTCTTCTGGGCCGGCTGTCGGGCGCGACCAGCGGCGGCCAGAGCAAAGGCATTCCCTTCTTGATCAAAGGCACTACCTCGAACCCCAGCTTTCTGCCTGCTCTTGGCGGGGTCGGGGACGCCCTCAAGAGCCTACAGGGGAGCCCAGGCCAGAATCAGGGCCAGGACCTGGGCGGCATTTTGGGGAACTTTCTCAATAAGGACAAGAAAAAAAAGCCTTAGGTTTTATGGGTCAAACGGCAAAAATGCCGCATTTTCGCGTCCCGGCTTGCTAAAATGGCAAGATAGCCCTCTGCTCTCTCAGACTAACTGATTGGAACCTGACCCCATGCCTAAAAAAATCTGGTTGAAGAATACGCCGCTGCTGGCCTTGGCCGTTCTGTTGTCCGTGGCCGTACTGCATGCCGACAATATCGTGGATGAGATCATCGCGCGGGTCGGGGACTACATCATCACCCGCTCGGAGTTCGAGAGAGGGAAGACGGCGCAGACGGAAGAGATGAAAGAGCGTTTCCCCAGCGACTGGCAGACGCGCGTGGCGGCCAAGCAGAAGGACGTTTTGCGGGAGCTGATCGACCAGCAATTGCTGCTCGACAAGGGCAAGGAGCTGGGGATTACGGGTGAAGTCGAAGTCATTAAGCGCCTGGATGAAATCCGCAAACAGATGAATCTGACGAGCACGGAAGAGCTGGTCAAGGCGGCCGAGCAGCAGGGTATCGCCTATGAAGAATTCAAGGAACGGACGCGCATCGGCATCGTCACGCAGCAGGTGGTAGGGCGTGAAGTAGGCTCACGCATCCACATCAACAGCGAGGAAATTCAGGCATGGTACCAGCAGCATCAGGCCGACCTGACCTTCCCGGAACAGGTGAAGCTGGCGGAAATTCTGGTATCCACTCAGCCGATCCGTCCGGCGGCTGAAAAAGGCAAAGAACCGGTGCCCTCCAGTCTGCTACCTGAAGATCCGGTGCTGGTGGCCCAGGCTGAAACGCGGGCGAAACAACTTCTGGAAGAGTTGCGCAAAGGGGCGCAATTTGAGGAAGTCGCCAAGAAAAACTCCAACGGCCCGACAGCCGCTGATGGGGGCGAACTGGGTTCGTTCAAGCGCGGCGAACTGGCCCGTGAACTGGAAGAGAAGACTTTCGCCCTGAAATCCGGGGAGATCACGGATGTAATCCGCACGAAGCAGGGGTTTCTGATTCTGAAGGTTGTACAGCACCAAAAAGCCGGGGTCCCCGCGTTGAAAGAGATTGAGGACAAGATCCGGGAAGCCATCTACAGCCAGAAGCTGGAGCCCGGCTTGCGTGCCTACCTGACCAAGTTGCGGGAAGAGGCATACATCGATATTCGCGCGGGTTTCGTCGATACGGGCGCCAGCGACCATCAAACGAAGCCGATCATCGTGGCGGCCGTCAGCAACGGTGACGAGATCAGGGCCAGCAGGAACAACAAAAAGAAGAAGCGGTTCGTGGTTTTTTAGAAGCGATTTAGCAGTTGGCCCTGCGGCAGATTGGCAATTGCCAAAATTGGCAATCGGGCAATTGAAGAGTTTCAAACCGCCGCCTTACAATTGCCCGATTATCAATTTTGGCAATTGCCAATCTGTGTTGTCGGTTGGTGCTAGTCGCTATTTGCTGCCTTGGTCACCTTGCGGCGGACGCTGCACCCCACTAGAATTTAACGAACAATATATAAGGGGATTCTAGCTTATTCGCCGAGTATTCAAATCCTCAATCCTGCTGCTGGCTCTGGCTGCTTTTGCACCCCAGACACCGGCCGTGGATCTCACCAGTGAACCGAGTCACCATCTGGTACTGGAAAACGCGTTTGTGCGCGTATTCGACGTTAGCGTTGCCCCTAGGGCGACGACCCTGGTCCATCGCCATGACCACGATTATGTGTTCGTGGCGCTTGGCGATGCTGCATTTACCAACGCCCGCACAGGGGCCCAGCCGTCCGAAGTCCTGCTGAACGACGGTGATGCCCGCTTTACGGCCGGGGGATTCGCGCATGCCGCGAGGAACAACCGCGATACGATCTTCCGCAATATCACGATTGAGATTCTCAATCCGGCGACCGGTGAACGCAATTGCGCCCAGGACTGCTGGTTACCCTGCAATCTTCCTGACAAATCGATCTGCCCCGCCATACAGCGGCTATTTTCCTCGGACCAATGGGTGGTAACCTCGGTGACGCTGCCTCCCGGGGCGAAGCTGGCGGAACACATACACGCCTCCCACCATCTGGCGGTGGCTGTCACAGACCTGCATCTGAAGACGCAAAGTCAAGGCCAACCGGAGAACGAGACTTCAGCAAAAACCGGCGACATCCTGTGGGTCAACCCGGTGGCCCATACGGTCGCCAACGCTGGCCAGAAACCGGCAAGATTCGTTACGCTGGAGTTCAACGGCACGTCCGCACCGGAGGCTTCGCACACGCACCCATGAACACGCCCGCCATGAATTCGCAGGCCAGCGCAGAGGAAGCTCGCCGGTACAACGGTACGCAACGGTGGCTCGATCTGGGTGACCTGGCGCTGAAATTCGGTTTTTTGGCCCTGCTTCTGGCCACCGGTTGGACAAATTCGATCCACGCTCTGGCCCAGCGCGTGGCCGGTGACCGCTACGCTTTGCGGCTATTCATCTACGTACTGTTCTTGAGCGTCATCAGCAAGGTCCTCAGCATCGGGCTTGACTGGTACAGGTTCCACATAGAGCATCGCTTTCAGCTTTCGAACCAGAGACTCTCCGGCTGGATCAAAGACGAAGTCAAAGGTTGGGTGCTGGGCCTGATCATCGCCGCCCTGCTCTCAGAGATTGTGTACGGCCTGATACGGACCTCGCCGGAGCGTTGGTGGATTTATGCCTGGGTCATCTTTGCCGGCCTCTTTGTCTTCTTCGCCCAGATTGCCCCGGTAGCGCTCTTTCCCCTCTTCTACACGTTCTCGCCTCTGCAGAACGAGGAACTGAAGGTCAGGCTCATGCGTCTGGGCGAACGGGCCGGCACGCGAATCCGGGGTGTCTATGAATGGAACCTCTCGGAAAAGACCAGGAAGGCCAACGCAGCGCTGATCGGACTGGGCAACACCCGCCGCATCATCCTGGCCGATACGCTGTTGCAGAATTACACCGTCGATGAGATTGAAGCGGTCATGGCCCATGAAATGGGCCATCACGTCCATGGCCACATCATGAAAGGCATTGTGGTGGAAGCCATTGTTACGCTGGCTGGCTTCTACACGGCGAGCTGGGTGCTCGAATATTCGGTACACCAGCGGCACATGTTTGAACACCTGGCGGACTTCGCCAACCTGCCGCTCCTGGTGTTGGTGAGCAGTCTGCTTTCCATGTTGCTCATGCCGGCTTTGCACGCGTTCTCGCGTTTTGCCGAACGCCAGTCAGACCTTTACTGCTGGAAGTCGATCTCCAGCATTACGCCGTTTGTTACGGCCATGGAAAAGCTGAACGCCCAGAACCTTGGCGAGCGCAGCCCCTCGCGCCTGGTGGAGGTGCTCTTCTACTCGCATCCGGCGATCGCGAAACGCATTGCCGCTGCCGAAGCCTGGGCCCGGGAAAACCGCCCTAGCCTTGCGCCCTAGTACAGCGACCGGGAGATTAAGTAATCATCGCGGATCGGTTGATCTGGTGATCGGAAATACGATCTCGCATCCTCGCCAACATTACTAATATTGCCGGTCAGCCTAGCCCCAGGATCATCTCTTCCACCCGCCTTAAGTCGTCTTCAGTATCCACGCCTACGGTGTTGAAGGGCGTGGTTTCCAAGTAAATATCGATTCCGTCCTCGAGAAAGCGCAGTTGTTCCAGCCGTTCGGCGGCTTCCAGGCGCGATTCCGGGAGATTGCAGAAGCGATCGAGGGCCGGCTTGCGATAGGCGTAAAAACCCAGATGCTTGCAATATTCAATGCCCGTTATGCGGTCACGGTTGAAGGGAATGGTGGAGCGGGAAAAGTAAAGGGCCCGGCCATTCTTGTCCGTGACGACTTTCACCGCGTTAGGATTGTCGATATCCTGCGGCGGGCAGGGGGTCTTAATGGAAGAAACCATCACCTCGGGCCGGCGCATGGGCTTCAGCAGGGCTTCCAGATGTTCGGGGCGCGCCAGCGGTTCATCCCCCTGGATGTTGACGTACACATCGGCAGGCACGCGTCGTGAGACTTCGTAAACACGGTCGGTGCCGCTACGATGGTCTGCCGAAGTCAACTGGGCGTTCCAGCCGTTCGCTCGGGCCACCTGCAACACTTCGCTGGAATCGGTGGCAATGATCACGTCGTGCAGCAGCGGGGAGTTGCGGGCCGCTTCATAAACGCGGGCCAACATGGATTTACCGGCGATTTCACGCAGCACCTTGCGCGGCAACCGCGTGGACGCCAGACGGGCGGGAATGATAGCGACACAGTTCATGGCTGGGACAGTCAGTACTAGATTTAAAACTTTAAATCTTAAATTTCAAATCTATCTTTCTATTTCCCTCTCACTTCCTTCAGTTTCTTCGACTTTTCCTCTACGCTCTTTGCCAGCTTTTCCTTGTAGCCTTTCAGTTTCGCTGCTAGCTGGTTGTTGTTTAAAGCTAGAATCTGGGCAGCCAAAATGCCGGCGTTGGTTGCGCCGGCTTTGCCGATGGCCACGGTGGCCACGGGAATCCCTGCAGGCATCTGCACGATGGAAAGCAGCGAATCCAGCCCGTTCAGTACTGAGGGGATGGGAACGCCGATCACGGGAAGAGTGCTTTCGGCGGCAATTACGCCTGCCAGATGGGCCGCGCCCCCGGCCCCGGCGATGATTACCCGGATGCCGCGTCCAGCGGCGTTCCGCGCAAATTCGCTGGTACGCGCCGGTGAGCGGTGGGCCGATGAAACGTCGATTTCAAACGGGATACCGAATGATTCCAGGGCCTTGGCAGCTTCATTCATGATTTCGAGATCAGAGTCTGATCCCATGACAATGGCGACTTGCGGATTCTGTGACATGGATTGTTACCTTTTATCTGCGGAAGTCTTCCAAGTAAAATTAAGAACACACCACGGAGGCACGGAGAAAAACGAGAAATGGTATTTGGTATTCGGTAACTGCGGAGAAATTGTGGGTCTTGCCAGGTCCCCAACGGCAAGGATCAATCACAACTACCAACTACCAACTACCGAATACCAAAGTACCTGTTTTTGTCCTTCTCCGTGCCTCCGTGGTGTGGTTTTAATTTTATTCTGCGGGCTGGTTCAATTTTTCCTGGCCCTGCCCCCGATGTCTTTACGGTAATGCACGTCTTGAAAATCAATCATACCTGCGGCTTCGTAGGCGCGGGCAATGGCGTCTTGCAGTTGCGGGGCGCGGGCGGTCACGCCCAGCACGCGTCCTCCGCTGGTGAAGAATGCGCCATCGCGCTGGGTGGTCCCGGCGTGAAAGACCTTGACGCCTGGGAGTTCCGCCGCGCGTTCGAGTCCGGTGATCTTCCTTCCGGAAACATAGCTGCCTGGATATCCGCCGGAGGCCATCACCACGCAGCAGCTTGCTTCCGCCGACCAGCGAAACACGCCGGTACTTACGCGGCCTTCAATTGAGGCTTCAATCGCATCCAGCAGGTCGCTGTCGAGGCGCATGAGCACTGCCTGGGTTTCGGGGTCACCGAAGCGGCAGTTGAACTCCAGGACCATGGGGCCGGTTGCGGTCATCATCAGGCCGCAGTACAGAATGCCGCGATACTCTGCGCCTTCGGATTTCATGCCGTTCACAACCGGGAGCGCGATGTGGTTGGTCAGCCATTCCACCATGGGAGCGTCGATAATGGCATCGGTGGAGTAAGCTCCCATGCCGCCGGTATTGGGGCCGATGTCCCCGTCCCCGGCGCGCTTATGGTCCTGCGAGGCGACCAGCGGGGCCACCCGCTCGCCATCGCTCAACAGCAGGAAAGACAGCTCTTCGCCGCTGATGAATTCTTCCAAAACTACCCGCTGCGAAGGCTCTCCTAGCAATCTGCCGCTGAACATGTCCGCGCCGGCTGCTGCTGCATCTTCTTTGGTGGCGGCGATCACCACGCCTTTGCCGGCGGCCAGCCCGTCCGCTTTCACGACCAGGGGCGCGGAAAATAGCCCCAGGGTCTTGCGCAGTTCCTCTTCGGAAGAACAAACCGCATATTGCGCGGTGGGGATGTTATGGCGCTGCATGAACTCTTTGGCGAAGCTTTTGCTTGATTCAAGCTGGGCCGCGGCCTGCGTGGGACCAAACACCCGCAATCCGCGCCGCGAGAACTCGTCCACGATGCCCAGAGAAAGAGGAATCTCCGGGCCCACCACCGTAATTTCCGGCTGCACCTGGTGGGCGGCGGCCAGTAGCTCCTCAATATTGCGGGGATCGCCCGGTAAGCACACGGCTTCGGCACCGATGCCCCCGTTGCCGGGAACGCAGAATATTTCCGAGACACGGGGTGACTGGCGCAGCTTCCACACCAGCGCGTGTTCCCGGCCGCCACCGCCAATCAAAAGAATTTTCATGAGGAAAGAGTTTGAATAGAGAGCATAAATCAAATTGAAGCGCGTGTGTAAGAAGACAAAAGCAAACTGCTGTTCCGGGCCTTCGTGGCCCCGCGCCGTGGCCTAGCGAAAAGATATTCTACTTGTCGGTCTTGATCCTCAGGGTCAGGGTGACGGCCTTGCGGTTATCGAACGCGCTGACGGTCTTGGTGTCGCTGTGCAGCCCGTTGAATTCCGCATAGATCTCATAATCGACATTGGCATTGAGGGCGGGAAAGCGATACGTGCCATCGGCATCGCTGATGTAGGTTTTTACCGCGAGGGTCTTCGTGTTCTTGAGATAGACAATGGCCTTCGCCAGCGGATCGTCATGGCGGTTGAGGACCTTGCCGGTCAGGCTGCGGAGCTGGTGCTGCTGCAATGGCGGAGCCAGGGCCGACGCGGGGGCGGCAGTCAGGATGGGGCCGGCCGCCAACATCACGATAGCAATTGCCGTCAAAGGCTTACTCATCGCGTCCTTCCTCTCTGAGCTCATTTTTTCGATGCTGCTAGTTTAGATGCAGGCCCACGTCTTGGCGCTCTTCACCTTCCACATGGGTCTTGGCTTCACCTTTAAGCCTTTTATTTTTAGTATGATGCGAACTGGGGTCGGTGGTCGCGACTTCCGCCTCGCCCGAGACAACGTAGTCCCCGGGACCGGGAGGGATGCGTAGCGCAAACTCGCCGCGGTGATTGGAGATGAGCTCCCATCGGGGGTGCTTCTGGCCCGCCGGGTGAATCACGACTTTCACCCCGTTAAGTGGACGGTCGTCTGGCCCGTAGGCGGTGCCGAAGATCAGTCCAAAGTGTTTGATCAGCCCCTTATTTCTCTGGGCCAAAGAAGAATAATGAGGACCAACGCCCAAGACCAGACCCAGCAGCGCCAGACGGAAAAGCCCCCGCCTAGTAATCACGCTCTTCCTCTTCTTCTTCCACGGGTTCATCGTCATCGTCATCGGTGTGCTCATCCAGAGGGTTCAAGCTCAGGGGACTGGCGGTGACGACTTCGAAATCCGACCCGCATTCCGGACAGGAGATAATTTCTCCTTCCTCCACTTCATCCTCATCGATATCGAGGTCGGTATCACATTCAGGGCAAAACGCCATCTTTAATTTCCTCCTAAAGCGGGCCCGGCACAGTGGCGCAGTCCCTAACAATATATTTAGAATCTCTGGGTACAGCCGTCAAGCTCTTCCAATGAGGATTCCGCATTGACCAAAAACCTGTTCTTGAAGTGGATGTTGCCCACACTGCTGGTGTTGCCACCGGCCATGTCCGCCCAGGCGGCCGGGAAAGATGCTGCCACCAAAAAAGTGCAGAAGCCAAAGACCGCCGCAGCGCAGCCTTCCGAAACAAAGAATATCGCACACCCCAGGCTGGAACGCGACCCGGTGATTACTCAGGTAATGAAAGACGTTTCCCCCGAACGAATCCAAAAGACCATCGAAAAGCTGGTCAGCTTTGGGACTCGTTCGACACTCTCGGTCAACAATCCGGGGGCTGCGGCATCCGATCGAGGCATCGTGGCCGCCCGCAACTGGATCAAGTCGGAATTTGAGCGCTACTCCGCCGACTGTGGCGGATGCCTGTCGGTAATGACGGATACGTTCATTGAAAAGCCCAGGAACCCATCGGAGGCAGCCAAGGACCTGCCGGAGGGGTCCACAGATACGAGCGACCGCATCAAAGAGCCCACCGAGCTTCAGAATGTCTATGCGATTCTCCGGGGCTCCGATCCCGCCCAGGCCAGCCGCATTTATCTCGTGACCGGGCATTACGATTCCCGTAACAGCGACAACTTCAACAGCACGGACGCTGCGCCCGGGGCCAATGACGATGGCAGCGGCACCGCGGTCTCACTGGAATGCGCCCGAGTGCTGAGCAAACATCGCTTCCCGGCCACCCTCATCTTTCTGACCGTGGCCGGCGAGGAGCAGGGACTGCGAGGCAGCGGCCACTTCGCCAAGATGGTAAAAGCGGAACAATGGAAGCTGGAAGGCGTCCTGAACAATGACATTGTGGGCGGCAACCATACGCCCGGCGATACCAAACAGAACCCCAACTGGGTCCGGGTGTTTTCCGAGGGCCTGCCGGCAGTTGCCAGCGAGGCCCAATTGCGCGCGATCCGTTCCATGGGTAGTGAGAATGATTCCACGTCCCGGCAACTGGCCCGCTACATCCGTGAAGTGGGTGACACCTATCACTTTGGCCAGTTCACGCCCAAGCTGATCTTCCGCCGCGATCGCTACCTGCGGGGCGGCGACCACAGCGCTTTCAACGACCAGGGCTTCGCCGCGATCCGCTTCACCGAATACCGTGAAGACTACAACCATCAGCACCAGAACGTCAGGATGGAGAAGGGCGTGGAATACGGCGACCTGCCTAAGTTCGTGGACTTCAACTATGTCGGCAACGTGGCCCGCCTTAATGCCGCCACGTTGGCTTCGCTGGCCATGGCCCCTCCGCCGCCCGCCAAGGTCAAACTGCTGACCAGGGTGCTGGAAAACGATTCCAAGATCGAATGGGAAGCGGTGCCGGGCGCCACCGCCTATGAAGTCCTGTGGCGCAAAACCACGGATGCGGAGTTTGCTTCAGAAAACACCATGCGCACCACGGAAACTAAAGTGGATTTCGACCAGTCTAAAGACAATGTGATCTTTGGCGTGCGTTCGATCGGCCCCAAAGGCCACAGAAGCCTGGTGGTCACGCCCGCGGCTGAACGGGCCACGCGAGCAGGTACGCCCGATGCCAACAGATAAATAGAAAGAGTCCTTAGATGTCACAGACAGCCACGCTCGCATTTCCGCCGTTCAGCGGCATGGTCAAGAAGCTGATTCTGATCAATGTCGTAGTGTATTTCGCCGTGCTGTTGTTAGGCCGGAACGGTATCCGTGATGAAATCTACGGAGCTTTCGGGCTTGTTCCGGTTTTGGCCGCGCATGGGAGAATCTGGCAGCTCTTCACCTATGCCTTTCTGCATGCCGACATCAGTCACATCTTGTTCAACATGCTGGCTTTATGGATGTTCGGCTCGACGATTGAACAGTATTGGGGCAGCAGGCGTTTTGCGGAGTTCTTCTTTTTCTGCGCGGTAGGCGCGGCGTTGGTCACGGTCTTCCTGGCTTATACCGCGGGCGGCTTTTTGAGTCTGCGTCTCAATGTACCCACCATCGGGGCTTCCGGCGGAATCTACGGGGTGCTGCTGGCCTTCGGAATGCTCTTCCCTGACCGCCAGATCTTCATGTTTCCCTGGCCATTCGCAATCCGGGCGAAGTATCTGGTTGCCATCCTGATTCTCATTGCGCTTGCCGCTTCTCTCAGCGGGCCCAACGGCGTAGCCAACGTCGCCCATCTGGGCGGGGCCTTGTTCGGCTATCTCTACTTGAAGTTCCTTCCCGGACGCGGGTTGCGGTTCACCACTTCGGAAGGCTATTACGGCGTGCTCAACGCCTGGCACCGATGGAAGCGGCGCCAGGCTGGCAGAAAATTCAAAGTCTACATGCGCGACCATCAGGACGATCCCAAACGCTTCATCGACGAGAAAGAACCACGCAAGCCGGAGGACTGGAACAAGAAAAATGGCGGGGGCGGTCCAGGCGGATGGGTGAATTAAATTGCTGCATCGGAAGGAAGTCCAGATAGAATCGTTCGCAGTCAATCATTGTGCTTCCGGAGGAAGAGGGGAGAATGTTTTGCCCTCAATGTGGTAAGCAAGCCGATATTTCTGGCCGCTACTGTAAATATTGCGGTGGCTACGTCGGCGCCTCTGTTGAGCCGGCGGCGGCGATGAGTCGGGGCTTCCCAAGTACAGATACTGGTGGACAGCCCTACCCAACGCATGTGCAAGTCGATGCATCCGCGGAGCTCACAGGCGTTGGTGGATGGCTCCTATTTTTTTGCATTCTAGTGACCATTGTTTCGCCCCCTGCTGACCATCCTCGGTTATCGATCCAGTGGGCATTTGATCGTGGACATTATTCGGCTGGCGTCCACGGTATTTGGCATTGTGGTGGGTGTGAATCTCTGGAGTGTTTCTAAGTTGGCCCTTCGCTTGCTTATGATTGATTTTGCTATTTCTATTTTCACGAGGTTGTTGTCAATTATCTTGTTTGGGATCGATGGCACCGCTGGAGGGCATGACGTGGCTTTCAGCCTGGCCGGAGAAACGGCAAGTCTGCTAATTTCATTCGTATGGATAGCTTACTTCCTCACCTCAGCACGAGTGAAAGCGACCTTTGGGGCAAATTTGTGATGCCGCAATACGCCCGAGTGAGAGGGCGGACCGCTTACAACGGTCCGCTCTCTGAAACGATTCGAAGATCAAACGATCGAGGTTGTAGCTGTCGAATCGCTAATATTCTCGTTGGTTATGGTTGTAGTGGTGCCGTCGAACTTCGTGATGCTGATCGAGAACGGCTCAGCGTAGGCCTGGGCACGGTCCCGCAGGACGGCGAGCGCAATCTTCTCGCCCAGCAGGATCGACTCGTAGGTCGAACTACGGAAGTGGATTCCGGCGTGGATCCCGTGACCCACAGAGACGTTCCATGCCAGCTTGTTCAGCTCTCCGTTGATATCCAGTTGGCCGGCATCGCTGCCGGTATAGGTATTTAGGGAGAGGCCGTCGGTGCTTGGCACCTTCACGTCGGTTTTGGCGGCCTGGAGCAGCGGCTGGATCTTCTTACTGCAGTCGAAGAAGAATTTGATCGCCGTGATACAGGCGCCGGCTACAGTTCCGTGGCCGGTGGGATAGCACGGATGGGTTGGGCTCCCTTCGGGAAAGGCCTGGGGCAACAGGAAGGTGCCAAACTGGTTGTGAATGAGAGGAAGCACGGCTGAGTTCAGGACGTCGGCATGAAGCGATCCTGATGCTTGGGGCACCGGTTGAGTCCCAGCAAGATGGGCATGCACCAAGGACCCGTATTCTTCCGGACGCATCCGCAGATTTACGATCCACTTATGGAACCACGCGCCTTTGAGGGCACGGGTGGCCATTTCAGCCAGCGTCCCTACGGCATCCGGCCCGCCCAGGGTAGCAAAGGGCTTTTGCGTATTGGAGCCGATATAAGGATTACCCGGGTTGAGCGGCGTATTGAGCTGTGAGAGAACCAGGAAAGCAGTTTGGTAGCTTTGGTAAAGCACATCCACATGGGTAAAGGCGGTTAGGTCCCGTCCATTGCGGATGAAACGCGGAGTCGCATCCAGGGCCAGATTACCTTGAGAGGCGCCGCCGTTAGCAATATTTGTGTATTCTGCCACCGTGGTCATGAAGTCATTTTGCGTCCCGGAGGCGAACGTGTTGAACTGCTGGCTGAGAGTTTGTGCGCCCAGGGCCGTCGGCTGGACCATGAACTGCGAGATGTAGGGCCCCAAAACATTGCCGTCACCCGACACGAATCGCCCGCGGAAAAGGTTCTGCGCGGTGACCGGGAAAGGGAATTCGTTGTTCGCGCTGCCCTTGAGGAATGACAGCTTGTTCAAATCGGTCACCGCCTGCGAAACCAGCGAGTTGTTTGGGTACTCGGTGAACGGCACGTCGCGCAGCAGGGCCGCCCAGTAGTGCTCGACTTGTTCAGCCGCCGTTTCGGCGCTGGTGACGCTGGGCGCCGGCGGAATAGCGATGGCGTGGGAGTCGCGGCCTTCCAGATCAAACGCGAATGCGACCATAGGGCCGTTTTCCCTGGAATTGGGTCCGCCGCCGGGCGTTCCAACGGCGATATTTTGAAAGTCGGTGAAATTGCCGCTGGCGAGGGCTTTCTCAAAGCTCTGGTATGAGGCCGCATTGGGCACGCCCAAGCCATCGTGCTTGAGGGCCTTGCTGTAGAGCGCGCTGAAGTCGGTAAATTTGGCTGCATCGCCATTGTCGGCGAGCACACCAAGATCAACATCTTCTGCCTTGGCCTTGTTGGTGCGATAATTGAAGCTATTTTGCGCCCGCGTCGAAGAGCTATAGCTTATGACTGACGCCTCGGCGAGAGATTCTTTTCCGCCGATCAAAGGCTGAAGCGGGACCGCTGCGGCCGCGATCGCAGCGCCTTTGACAAAGCTTCTTCTGCTTACTCTGCCCGGTTGGTCTTTGGAACCAGCCGGATCGCCTTGTTTCGTGCCAAAATTCTTGCGATCTTTCATTTGGGTGGGGCCCCCGTATTTTCAAATTCGCATTGACTTCGCCGATACCAGTAGCCAACCTAATTGGCCGGGTCCTTGGTCTGTTGAAATCGCATGCGGCAAGCACATATTAGCTAAGCAAAGGTTTTAGGATCAACAGGGTTGGCTAGAAATTACAGAATATTGACAATCCATTTATATATCTGCTGGGCCTAGATACTCATATACAGATGTCAGGCAGATATACTTATTTAATCTTGAAGGATATAGACCAAAGGCTTTGAACTCAACAACAAGCAATTGAATATATATATGGAACTAGTACTACTATCACTATTTTCCATGTACCAAAGATAGGCCGTCCCACACGAACCGCCAGGCGTATTTTTCTGAGACCAATGGACAGGTACTTCCGTGCAGTTATAGTTTGCGCAGATATAGTTGCAGATCAAGTTAAAGACAAGTTGTGGGCCCGGCAAGTAGAAAGCAGACGAATCGTGGTCCGGTTATCAAAGGCCGGTATTCGCAAGATCTGCGCGTGGCCCGGTCCTTGGCCACCGATGAATGGTTTCAGGCCCCATTGCTAATTGCTGTTCTTTGGCAATTTCCTGGCTTTCTTTCGCGCCACCGGCACAGACATTGGTTCCGCCACGCCCACAACGTGTAAGCGCATGAAGTTGGTTGAGCCGCTGGCGCTGCGCGTCCCGGCCACGATGGCGATCACGTCGTTGGATTGCACGGCCTGGCTTCGCAGAAGAAGCTTCTCGGCCTTGATTACCATGTCTTCAGTGCGGTGGTCGATCTCGCACAGCAGCGGCTGCACACCCCAGAGCAGGTTGAGGCGCGCACAGGTGGCGGGCGTGGCCGCCAGGGCGTAGATATCGCACTGCGGACGATACTTGGAGATCAGCCGGGCGGTAGTGCCGGTCTCGGTGTAGACGGCGATGGCGCGCATGTCGAGGTCCTGGGCGGCGTGGGCCACCGATTCGCAGATGGTCTCGGAAATTGACAGCTTGTCTTTTTGCCGGCGGCGGGGCAGCGGATCATGCATATGCGCCTCGGTTTCACGAATGATCCTGGACATCATGGTGACGGCCTCCAGCGGATATTTGCCGCTGGCGGTCTCCGCCGACAACATGACCGCGTCGCTGCCGTCGAAGATGGCATTGGCCACATCACTGGCTTCGGCCCGCGTGGGCCGGGGATTCTCGATCATCGACTCCAGCATCTGGGTGGCGGTAATTACCGGCTTGCGGGTTTCCGCAGCCCGGCGGATGATGTGCTTTTGAATGATGGGTACTTTCTCCGGCGGAACTTCCACACCCAGATCGCCGCGCGCCACCATCACACCGTCGGCCTCGGCCAGGATGTCATCGAGATGCTCGATGGCCTGCGGCTTTTCGAGCTTGGCGATGACCCAGGCGTCGGCATGGTGTTTGTAGACCAGCCGCTTGACTGCGCGCACGTCGTCGGCAGTCCGGATGAACGAGGCGGCCACCATATCCACATTGTGCTTCAGGCCGAATTCCAGGTCTTTCTCGTCCTTTTCCGTAAGGGAGGGAACGCGAACGATGGTGCCCGGCAGGTTGATGCCTTTGTGCTCGCCCAGCAGGCCGCCATTGATGATTTCACATTCCACATCAGCGCCGCGCAACACCTTGACGCGCAGTTCGATCAGCCCGTCGGAAAGCAGGATGCGAGAGCCCGGTTCGACTTCCTGGGCCAGCGTTTTGAAGGTGGTGGAAAGCACCATCGACGTGCCGGCAATCTCGCGAGGTGTAATGGTGACACTGGCGCCGGCCCTCAGCTCTACGGCGGCGTGGGATTTAAGCCGTCCCGTACGGATCTTCGGGCCCTGCAGGTCCTGCAGGATGCAGATGGTGCGGCCCTCACTCTCCGCGACCTTGCGCAGCCGCTCAATCACGCGGGCGTGTTCTTCATGGGTGCCATGAGAAAAGTTCAAGCGGGCGACATCCATGCCGGCGCGCATCAGGTCGCGCAGCATGGCCTCGGAATGGCTGGCGGGGCCTACTGTGCATACGATTTTCGTCCTGCGGGGTGTTCGATGAGGGGCCTGCTCCAGATCCATGGATGTATCGCTCAATATCTCAGTATCTCAGTCCTTGGAATAATTGCGTCCTTAAGAAATGTATCAGGCCCAGCCGCACAGCGGGATGAAAATCTCGCAAATCCATGCCAACGGTCCTGCGTGGTGCGATTTTGGTTTTTGGGCTATCATCCCGGAATGATGAAAGCCGCCATTTTCACGCTGATTGCCGCCATTTTTTTGGCCGTGGGTGTTGCCGTTCCCGCCCCGGCGCAGAGCAGCCCTGTGGCTGCACAAGCTGACGCGGTCCTGCACGATGCCCTGGACCTATATGTGGACCTGCATCAACATCCGGAACTCTCGTTGCACGAGACGCGGACGGCCGCGGAGCTGGCCAAGCGGCTGCGCACACTGGGCTATGAAGTGACGGAACACGTCGGCGGGACAGGTGTGGTGGGCGTCTTGAAGAATGGCGCCGGACCCACGGTCATGCTGCGTACCGAACTCGACGCGCTGCCGGTGGAAGAAAAGACCGGATTGCCGTACGCGAGCAAGGCGCGCGCCAAAGACGATAGCGGGCGCGACGTTGGCGTGATGCATGCTTGCGGACATGACGTCCACATGGCTTCGTGGTGGGGCGCGGCCGCGATCATGGCCCACAGCAAAGACTCATGGCACGGCACGCTGATGGTGGTGGCGCAGCCGGCGGAAGAGATCATCACCGGCGCCAAGATGATGCTGGATGATGGGTTGTTTACGAGGTTCCCCAAACCGGATATCGGCGTCGCCATGCACGATACCAACGGGCTGCCGGTAGGCCAGGTGGGCGTGACCCCAAATTATGCCAAGGCCAATGCCGATTCCATACGCATCACAATTTATGGCAAAGGCGGACATGGCGCGTCGCCCCATACCACAATTGATCCGGTCCTGACGGCTGCCCGCACTGCGGTCACGCTGCAATCGATTATTTCCCGCGAGATAAAAGCCGGTGACGCCGCGGTCATCACCGTCGGCTACATTCAGGCGGGCACCAAAAATAACATTATTCCCGATGAAGCGCAGATGGGGCTGACCGTGCGTTCCTATAAGCCGGAGGTCCGCAAGCATCTGCTGGAAGCCATCGAACGGATCGTCCGGGCGGAAGCCATGGCTGCGGGCGCCGCCAAGATGCCGCTGGTGGAGCGTTATGAATCCACTTCCGCCGTTTACAACGATCCGGTGCTCACCCAGCACCTCGCGACCACTCTCGAAGGCGCATTGGGCAAGGGTAACGTAGTGACCGAAGAACCGATCATGACTTCCGAGGACTATTCCTATTTCGTGGAAGCCGGCGTACCGTCGTTTTATTTCACGGTGGGTGTGGCCGACCAGCAGAAGCTCAACGAGGCCAAGGCAGCGGGCGGGCAATTGCCCAGCAACCACTCGCCGCTGTTCGCGCCCAATGCCGAGCCGGCGCTGCGCACCGGAATGATCGCCGAAGTCACGATCCTGCGCGATCTGCTGAAGGGAACCGCGGCCGATGCGCACAAGTTCACGAAGCAGCCGGGCGGGAATTGACCGCGAGGGAGCGGAATGATTAGCCACGAATTAACACGAATGACACGAATGGGGTAGGATAGGTGAACCACTGCCCCATTTGCATCCGTTCGCATTTACTGGTGGCCAGTTTTTGATCTTTTTCGAAAAAAAGTCTGCAAGCTTTGCTGTCCCCGGGCGTTCTCAGGACGCAAGGGAACCGCAAGAGGCAACAGAACCAGCAGATGGTATTCTCTTTTTCTTCGCCTCGTTGTATAATCCCCCTTCAATTAAAAACAACGGGTAATTTACCGGGCCTTCAGGGAGAAATTATGGCTGACGAAAAAGCAGAAAAAAGCAAAGCAATCGATCTGGCGCTATCGCAGATTGAAAAGCAATTTGGCAAAGGTTCCATCATGCGGCTGGGCAGCAAAGAAGCGATTGTGCCCATTGCCGTAATATCCACCGGTTCCATCTCGTTTGACGCGGCCCTGGGCACCGGCGGCTTCCCCCGGGGGCGCGTGGTCGAGATATTCGGCCCGGAATCGAGCGGCAAGACCACGGTGGCGCTGCAGGTCATCGCCGAGGCGCAGAAGGCCGGAGGCATGGCCGCATTCGTCGATGCCGAACACGCCCTCGATCCCAATTACGCCAAGAAGCTGGGCGTGGACGTCGACAACCTGCTGGTCTCGCAGCCCGACTGGGGCGAACAGGCCCTGGAAATCGCCGAGGCCCTGGTGCGTTCCAATGCCATCGATGTGCTGGTGGTCGATTCGGTTGCGGCCCTGGTCCCCAAGGCGGAACTGGAAGGCGAGATGGGCGACAGCCATATGGGTCTGCAGGCCCGGTTGATGTCACAGGCGCTGCGCAAACTGACCGCCATCGTTTCCAAGTCGCGCACCTGCCTGATCTTCATCAACCAGATCCGCGAAAAGATCGGGGTGATGTTCGGCAACCCCGAGACCACCACCGGCGGACGCGCGTTGAAATTCTATTCGTCGGTGCGGGTGGATATCCGCCGCATCGCTGCCATTAAAGATGGCGACGTGGTGACCGGCTCGCGCACCAAGTGCAAGATCGTCAAGAACAAAGTGGCTGCGCCCTTCCGCGAGGCCGAGTTTGACATCATGTACGGCGAGGGCATCTCCCGCGAAGGCGACCTGATCGACATGGGTGTGGAACGCAACATCGTCGAGAAATCCGGCGCCTGGTTCAGCTACAAGGGCGAACGCATCGGCCAAGGGCGCGAAAACTCCAAGCAATTCCTTAAGGAAAACAAAGACATCACCGCCAGAATCGAGGCGGAACTGCGCAAGACGTTGGGCCTGCGGGGCGCCGCCGTTCCTGAGCCACCTCCACTGACAGCCGAGCAGAAACAGGCAGCGGCAGCCGTCCAC
The DNA here is from genome assembly GCA_035568495.1 of Saccharimonadales bacterium (SeqCode). Classification (GTDB taxonomy): domain Bacteria; phylum Acidobacteriota; class Terriglobia; order Terriglobales; family Acidobacteriaceae; genus Angelobacter. The sequence goes on from DATMNZ010000017.1 coordinate 40,300, forward strand.
AGCAAAGGGCCGGTGGCCGTGCCGGCGGTGAAGAAGTAGGGCAGAGAGGTACTTGGTATTTGCCGATCGATGAAGGCCAAATACCGCGTTGGGCCGCAGGGAAGAAATAGGGCAGAGAGGTAGTCTGGTATTCGGTACTTGGTACTTGGTACTGGCCGATTGACGAAGGCCAAATACCAAGTACCAACTACCGTGGCGATTCGCTATGAAGCCAACACAACATCCCCAGGCTGTTCGTGAATGAAGAGACTCCTCCGCATGATTCTGTTGCTGCCGGTTGCGCTTTACCTGGCGTTATTCACATACGCGTGGCTGTTTTCCGAAGACGCGATCTTTCTGCCGCATCCTGCTTCCTACCGGGACACCCCGGAAATCCTGAAGCTCAGCACCCGCAGCGGTCATCGAATCTCCGCCGTGTATCTACCCAATATCACCGCCCGCTATACGCTGCTGGTGAGCCACGGTAACGCCGAAGACCTGGGCGACGACCGCTACTGGCTCGAAGGGCTGCGGCGCGCCGGGTTTGCGGTATTTGCCTATGACTATGAGGGCTACGGCACCAGCCAGGGAAAGGCCAGCGAGCAGGGCGCCTACGAAGATGAAGAGGCAGCCTACGATTTTCTAATCGGCGTATTGGGCTGCCGGCCAGACCGCATCATCATTTTCGGACGCTCGGTCGGCAGTGGCCCGGCCGTTTACATGGCGTCTCGAAGACCGGCTGCCGCCTTGATTCTGCAAAGCCCTTTCCTGTCCGCGTTCCGGATCGTGACCCGCATCCCGCTGCTGCCTTTCGACCGCTTTCCGAACTACAAGCGCATCGGCCATATCCGGTGCCCGGTGTTGGTGATTCATGGCGTCTCCGACAGCATCATTCCCATTTGGCACGGCCAGAAGCTCTATGAACTTGCCCGCGAGCCCAAAGAACATTTCTGGGTGCCGGGAGCGGGCCACAACGATCTGGATGCGGTGGCGGGGGAGAGTTATGGCAGAGTGTTGCGGGAGTTTGTGGGGTCGCTCGATAAAAGACTGGATTGGTAGAAGAGAGAAGATCGGTGGGCAAGCGAATCGCTGGACGTAGAGACGTAACTTGTTACGTCTAAAAGCTAGAGGACGTAAACAGCCTGTTCATCTCTCAGCAACGCCACACTTGAATTGTTCACCCTCGTTGCATTGGCTTTCCACCTGGGCTACCATAATCCGCTACCTGTTCCCGATGATGAGGACGAGGAAACTCTCGCCGCTATCGACGAAGGCATTCGCGATGTTGAGGCGGGTCGAACCGTGCCTGCCGAAGAAGTTCCAAAACTCCTTTCTCAGTGGATTACCGCCTCCTCTACTCGCAAAAGGCGCTGAGCGACCTGGCTGAAATCATCGGCCACATCGCCGATGCCGAGGCCGCTTCTCGCTTTGGCGGAGCTTTGCTGAACCACGTTCATTTGCTCACTTCACTGTGCTTACTTACGGGGGCCTTCCGTGTTGTTGTCTTTCCACGCATTGCTCCGCCGCGCAATCCGGCTTAGAATCAAGTCTTACACTTGGGTTCCCAATTTGAATCGTGTGCGCGCCATATATCCGGGATCGTTTGACCCGCTTACCAACGGCCATCTCGATCTGATCGAGCGGGGCAGCCAGATCTTTGATGAGCTGATTGTGGCGGTGCTCAGCAACGCGGAAAAAGATCCGCTCTTCACCCTGGGCGAACGGCTGAACATGCTGGAAGAGATGGTCAAACGTTATCCCAACGTGAAGGTCGATTCCTTTGGCGGGCTGCTCGTTGATTTTGCCATTGCCAAGGACGCCAAAGCGGTGCTGCGCGGCATCCGCGCCATCAGCGACTACGAATACGAATTACAGATGGCCTGGATGAACCGTAAACTCCAGCCCCAGATTGAGACGATTTTCATGATGCCCGCCGAAGCCTACTCTTACCTGAGTTCCCGGCTGGTGAAAGAGATTTTCCGGCTGGGCGGCTCCGTTCGCGAGCTGGTGCCCGCGCTGGTTGAACAGAAACTCCGGGAGAAATTTACAGCGCTCCCCTTACAATCGAAGTGAGGTCATCCTGATGGCGACAATTCCTTCTGTAAAACAATTCAGCGACCGTATCGGGCGCATCGAGATTTCCGCAACCATGGCGGTAGTGGCTGAGGCCGCCAAACTCAAGGCCGGCGGGGCGGACATGGTCGAGTTCGGCGCCGGAGAGCCTCATTTCCCTACGCCCCAGCACATCAAGGACGCGGCCATTGAGGCCATCCAGAAGAATTTCACCAAGTACACCCCGGTACCGGGCATTCCTGAATTGCGCGCGGCCATCGTGAAGCGTCACGCCGCGGATTTCGGTTCCGGCTACAAGCCCGAAGAGACCGTGGTTTCAACCGGCGGCAAGCTGGCCTTGTTCAACGCGATTCAGGTGCTGGTCGACCACGGCGACGAAGTCATTGTGCCGGTGCCTTACTGGGTATCGTTCAAGGACATCATCGAATACGCAGGGGGCAAGTGCGTCTACGTGGAGACCGACGAGGCCGCGGGCTTTCAACTGACGGCCGCCATGATCGAGCGGAAGTTGACTTCGCGCACCCGCGCCATCATCATCAACAGCCCCAATAACCCCAGCGGCGCAGTGATTGCGCCTGCGGATTTCACCGCTATCATGAAGATGGCCCACCGGCGCGGTATCTATGTCATCGCCGATGAGTGCTACGTCTACCTGAATTTCAAGGGGCCGAATTTTTCGGCCGGCTCGGTCCTCGAGGCGCGCGAGCACACCGTGATTATCGGTTCACTTTCAAAGACCTACGCCATGACCGGCTGGCGCCTTGGCTATTCCCTGGCGCCCGTAGCCATATCGAACGCCATCGGCAAGCTGCAGAGCCAAAATACCTCCAGCAGTGCCCACATGATTCAGAAGGCGGCGGTGGCGGCCGTGACCGGCCCGCAGGACTGTTTGGCCGAGATGAAGGCCGAGTATATCCGGCTCCGCGACCAGGTGCTGGGCGAACTGGCGAAGATCCCGCAGATTACATGTGTCCGGCCCGAGGGCGCATTTTACGTTTATCCCAACGTATCCGCCTACTTTGGACGCCAGGGCGTCAATAGCGCGGCCGATGTCGCCCGCCGGTTGCTGCATGAGGCCCATGTGGTCACCGTTCCAGGTGAGGCTTTTGGCACGTGTGACCATATCCGGCTCTCGTATGCGACATCTTCAGGGGAAATCCAGCGCGGGCTGGAGCGGATGCGCGAGTGGTTTGCCAAACTGTTGTAAGAAAATCAAAAGCGCACCACGGGGGCATGGAGTCACGGAGAAAAGCAGAAAGAATTTAAAATTTGAAATTTGAAATCTAGAACCACTTCGCTTTGCCTGCGAACTGCACACACATGTCTGGCCTTTACCCAATGCTTTTGCGCCCGGAGTTTCATGAGCGCGTTTGGGGCGCTCGCAGTCTCACGCCTTTCTATGCGCATGAGATCAGAGGCGGCCCCATCGGAGAGGTTTGGCTGACCGGCGAGAACTGCAGTGTTTCCAACGGGCCGCTGGCCGGTCGCGCGCTGGGGGATCTTTGCCGCCAATTTGGCGCGGACCTGCTGGGAGGGCCGGTGGCTGCGCGCCATCGCTTTCCGCTGCTGATCAAGTTTCTTTTTCCTCACGATAAGCTTTCCGTGCAGGTCCATCCGGACGACGAAATCGCGGCCCGTCTGGGTGAGCCTAGCGGCAAGACCGAGTGCTGGTACATTTTGCAGGCCGAGCCGGGCGCCCAGGTTGGCCTTGGACTGAAACCGGGAACCACGAAAGCGGAAGTGGAGCGCGCCATCGCCATGGCCCGGATGGAGCAACTGCTCAACTGGATCGAGGTCAGTGCAGGCGACATGATTTATGTAGAGGCAGGCACAGTCCACGCGATTGGCCCGGGCGTGGTGATTGTTGAAACTCAGCAGAATTCCGATACCACATACCGTTTGTATGACTATGGCAGGCCACGGGAGCTGCACATCGAGCGCGGTTTGCAGGCCACCAAGGAGAAGACGCGAGCAGGCAAGGTGATCAAAGCTGCGCCGCAATCGAGCAAGGGCAAGACCCAGGTGAGCCTGGTTGCGTCGCCCTATTTTATGGTCGACAGATTCAAACTGACCCAGCCATGGGAATTCCGGCGGCCCGGCCACACGCAACGCGCGGCCTGGTGCCTGATCGGCATCGGCGGGTGCGGTGTGGTGCAAGCCCTGGGCTCGGAGCCGGTCATTTTTAACTGCGGAGAGGCAGTAGTGGTGCCGGCCGCCATAGGGCAGTTGACCTTGCAGCCCCAGTGGGAGTTGGAATTCCTGTGCGCCTCGTTGCCGGTGGAGGGGACGGTGCCGCCGGAAACCGTTTCGCCATAGACTGGACATCGAACAGGAGTCGGATTGTGGGAATGGAAAAATTCTATCCGGTCATTCTGGCCGGCGGGAGTGGTACGCGCTTTTGGCCGCGCAGCCGCCGCCGCTCCGCCAAGCAGGTGTTGGCGCTAGACGGCGCGCGCACCATGATCCAGAATACGGTCACCCGGCTTTTGCCGGTTTGCGGCGAAAAAGATTTCTGGGTCATCACCAACGAGTTCTGCTCGGACGAGATTCAGCGGCAGCTTCCCCAGCTACCCGGGCGGCAGATTGTGATTGAACCGGTGGCGCGCAACACTGCTCCCGCTATCGGGCTGGCGGCATTTCTTCTCGAAAGGCTCGATCCTGGGGCCATTATCGGGATGTTCCCGGCGGACCACGTGATCGCCGACGAGGGTAAATTCCTCGAAGTGCTCAAATCGGCAGCAGAAATCGCCGCCGGCGCCGGCAACATCGCGGTGATGGGAGTGAAACCCAGCCATCCCGAAACTGGTTATGGTTATATCGAAACCGGCAAGTCAAAGGACGATGGCGTGCTCCATGTCCGTCGATTCACCGAAAAACCTGGCTTGGCGAAGGCGCAGGAGTTTGTGGCGGCGGGCAATTATTACTGGAACAGCGGCATGTTTGTCTGGAGTGCGCGGACACTGGTGAACGCGCTGCGTGAACACCTGCCGCAGACAGCGCCCTATTTGGAAGAAATAGCCGCCGCCTGGGGTGGCGACGGTTTCCAGGAAAAGTTTAACGAGCTGTATCCCCGATGCGAGAACATCAGTATCGACTACGCCGTGCTGGAACCGCGCTCGGGCCAAGGGGAGCGGGCTTCAAACCTCTTCTGCCTGCCCGCCGATTTCGGCTGGAATGACCTGGGTTCCTGGACGGCCCTGTATGGCCATCGCACCGCCAGCGACCCCGCCCATCCCAATGTGGTGGAAGCCCGGGATTCATGCGTGCTGGATGCCTCAGGCAACTACATTTATGCGCCAGGGAAATTCGTGGCCGCCATCGGCGTGGACGATCTGGTGATCGTCGAGACGGAAGACGCGCTGCTCGTCACCACCCGCAAGCATTCCCAGGATGTAGGCAAGATCGTTCAGTATTTGCATGACAAGAAGATGACGGACCTGGTGTGATAAAACCTGGTGAGATAAACCTGGTGTGATAAAACGACACGACATGCAGACCCACAATTCCATTGACGACATGGTGAAAGCCTACGCCCAGCAGGCGGTGATGTTGGCCGCCGAATTCCAATCAACGCTTGATTTCAGCGAGAACTCGGTCATGGAGGTGGAGACAATTCTGGCGGGGCTGGCCCGCGAGATGCCGGCGCTGAAGCCTTCCACCGAAGATGTTGGTGAGCTATGCAAGGCCTGGGGATGCTATCTGGGGGAGGTCGTCCGGCTTCGTTTTGGCGGGGAGTGGAGCATCGAAACCTATCCCGGAAAGCAGTTTGCCACGCTGACTCTGAATGTCGGAGGCAGCAAATTGTTTCCTTCCATGAAGGTCCACCGGAGGCTGACGGAGGGCGAAGGAGACAATATTTGGGCGTTTTACCGCATGGTCAAGACCCGGCTGGAAGCCACTCCCGGTTCCAGGCTGCAGTAGCGCGAGGGGTGCAAGGGGCGGCCACCGGCATCAATCTCGCGTAATCCCCTTTAGGTTCAATTACTTACACTCCTACGCTTCGGTCAGTTTCAGCGTTGCATCTCCAGCCGGCTTGTTCATTAGAGTTTTCATAATGAAAAGAATGTTCGCAATATCGTGAAACGATACCCCCTCCAGAGCACACTACTAGAGTAGATCGCAACTGCAAGCAAGGCTTGGTTACTAGAGGAAGCAACACGTCCGATGATAATCCCAAAAATGAGGCATCGCAGAATATCCACGATTGGGAGAGTCGTGACGGCACTGGCCGCAGTTTGTGCCCTGGTGCGGCACGAAAGCGATCTATCCAACGCGCGCGCTTCACGTCACCGGCGAAGATTGGCGGATTCAGCAACATGCCCAAAGTGAATCAAGACAAAAAACTGCAGGCTGGAGCGGCCACCAAAGCCAAAGTTCAGGCCAAGGTGATCGAGATCTTCCGCCCCGCAGGTCCGGTGAAAGCGGAGAGGCATGGCGGCAGTGAAGTATACTTGTCACCAAATCCTGTGGACTTTTTCTTATTCGACGAAAATTATTTGCGGCGGCTCCAGGAGGGCGACCCTCACACTGTTTCCCATTTTTTTGCCTACTTTACCCGGTTACTGCGCATCAAGCTCAAGTCCCGGCGGCTGGCCCCGCACACGATTGACGACATCATGCAGGATACGTTCATGCGCGCCTTAGAGAAAGTGAAGGCCCACGAGGTACGGGATCCCTCGCGGCTGGGCGCCTACATCAACGGCATCTGCAGAAACTTGATTTTTGAACATTTCCGGTCCGCGGCGCCCTACGAAACCCTGAAGGACGATTTCGATGTGCCTGACGCCATTGATCTCGAACGTGTAGTCCAGGTGAATGAGATCAAGAAGCGCGTGCAGCAAGTGCTGGCGAAAATGCCTATTCGCGACCGTGAAATCCTAAGGGCAATCTATTTGGATGAACGCAACAAAGACGAAATCTGCCGCGAGCACGATGTGGACCGCGGATATCTGCGTGTGTTGCTGCACCGGGCCCTGAAATTATTCAGGGACCTCTATGGAAAGCACTGAGGTCCGTTGCTCAGAACAGCGGAAGAAAACATAAAGGCCAGTGGGTGAAGAAAATGATGGACCACAATCTCGTAATTGAAAACATGACGACCGAGCGTTACCTTTTGGGCGAACTGACAGAGGCCGAGCGCGATGCCTACGAAGAACACTATTTCGGGTGTTCGGAGTGCGCGGAAGAACTGACGAGCGGCTCGGAGTTCATGCACTACGCCCGCGAGGTCGTTCTGCAAGACACTGCCCGTGAAGCCGTAGTCCAGGGACAGACCAAGCAGATACGTCCCGGCGTGTTCAGCCGGCCTGTGTGGATGCGGGCCATGCCGGTTGGGGCTTTTGCCGTACTGATGCTTGCCGCTGGCATTGGTCTATACCACCGCAGTCCCGGCGGTTCGCAAGATCAAGTCACGGCGCAACTGGAACCCCCGGCTCTGCACGCACATCTGGAACAGTCGAGGTCAGCCAGCGGGGAAAATCTCACCGTCATCAAACTAGGCCGAAAGCAGCCCCTCGTCCTGACTTTCAGGATTCGATCAGCGGACAAGTCTCCGGAGTTCGTGTCCTATGAAGCGGCGATCGCGACCAAGTCCGGTGACAAACGGGTCCACAACATATCCGATCAGGAACTTGGCGACATGATCGAATGGACCATTCCGGCTGGTGATCTCGAATCTGGCAGCCATGCTGTGATGATCCGGGGGTTCCGGCGGGACGGCGCTCCAACAGATGTAATCGATGCGACAAAAGGGAAAGCGCTGTCCTTTCCGTTTAAATTAGAGCTGCAAGGAGATTAGACCGCAAGAATTCACTCACCGCCGCCGTAATCTCTCTAGGTGCCGCAAATCTTTCTAGGTAAGGAGTTGGAAATGTATCTATATCATGCCGATGCGCTCGCGCTCGGGGGGACATTGATTCGCCCGGTGCCGCAGGTTATTGATTCCAAAGCTGCATGTTCTTTGCCCACCACCGGGGGCACCGCGACGGCGCGAGTCGAGAAGTTCAGCTTGAATGGTCTGGTTTCCTTCGACATGGCGCAGTCCGATGTGGCCGGCGGAATCGAGACGAAGAGTGGGACGGAATTCAATGTTACTCGTGTTTCGACGGTCATCGAAGGCCTGAACATTCTGAATATGGTGATGGCAGACCGCATTGTGGTACGCTTGGCAGCCGAGCATGGCCCTAACGACCCGGAGCCCAAAATCATCACCACAGGATGCCATTATGACGGCCTGCGGATCGCCGGCCATGCCGCAGTAGTAAAGACTGACCACAACCTCTTCTCTGATCTGCCCACTTACTCTAAGTGGCAGGCAGACTGGAAGGCCGGGGGAGCCCCCCATGCCAGGATACTCAATAGCGTTTTGGGAAGCACTATACCCAAACCCGATGCCCCTGTGGCCACCGCTCCGCAACATCTTCGTGATATTTACAAAGGCTATGAGGATCTGGTCGCATCTCCAGACCTCAAGCCAACTGTGTTATCTTCATTCGTTACCAAAGTCGACGGTATTGACGGCACGGAGATCAAGAATTGGGGCCCCATCATCGTTGTTCCTCAATTCGGCACGATTTATTTAGGCGAGGCTGTAGTGTCGTCAGGGCAGCGTCGCGTGAACATGTTAAGACTGGAACTGGGCTCACCCGATGGCGGAACCTTGATCGCTGGCAGCGGGGGCAGCAACGGCACCACCTTCCCACCTGTATAAAACTGGCGTTGGCTTGTTTTTTTCTTATGTGGACCAACGCCTGCAGTGACCCGCACCCCCAATGGGAGGCGGTCTATTCGCAAGGGCGATCAGCTTTTGAGCGAGGTGATTTCGACATTGCTCTGGCGAAGGCAGAAGCTGGTTTCAGGAAATCGACTTCTGATCCAAAATGGAACTACAAATTCAGAGATCTCGAAGCTGAAGTGCTTTTTTGGCAAGGGGAAAAAGAAAAAACCCTTGATCTTCTGCGTTCCTCACCGCCCGCTGACGTTGTTGGCACCGAATCGGCGATTCGCCGCAACATAATACTCGGTACTGCGCTCATTTCGAGCCGTCCGTCTGAAGTCCCCGCCTTGCTCGATGAAGCCGGGCGACTGGCCAGCAATGTCACGTCCGGCTTGCTCGCAGACGTGGCGTTGACGCGCGGCTTGCTTGCCGGGAAACAGGACATCTTTGACAAAGCCCTACAGGAATTCCAACGAGCACTGAAGCTCTCGCGGCAAACCAAGAACAGTTTCGTGGAGGCAGAAGCCCTCGGCAATCTGGGCCGGTTGTTCACCCGGATGAGACGCTACGACGAAGCCAAGGATTCGAACAATTTGGCTCTTACGGTGAACAAATCCCATGACTTTCGCCGTTTGCAGGCTGGAGTGCTGATCAATTTGGGCTGGAATTATCTGGAACTTGGTGATTTTGACAATGCTCTTGACGCCTTCAAGAGGTATGAAGATTTTTCTTCCGATCCTGGTTTGAAAGAGATTGCCGACTTGAATATTGGCAGGATTTATCACAATCAAGGCGACGATAAGGCTGCCAGCGAGTATTTCAAGCATGCCCTTGAGATTGCCACCCGCCGCGAGAATAGGTCTGAAGCTGGAAAGTCCTTGGATAATCTGGCTCTGGCGGTGCTTGGCTTAGGGGACAAGGATGGCGCCTACGCCTATAACCAAAGGGCCTTGAAAATACACCGGGAGGAGGCCAACGGCCATGCTGAAGAGATGAGGTCTTTGCTGACGGCCGCCATCATCGCATATGCTCGAAATGATCTTAAAACCGCTGAACCGCTACTGCGCCAAGTGATCCACGATGCCGATACCTTTCCCTCGGTCCGTTTAGAAGCTGAAGCTGTACTGGCCGATATTTATGCGGCCAGGCGAAAGACATCGCTGGCGAGAGAGCAGTTCAAAAGTGTGCTCAACGAGATTGAACATGTGCGTCTCAAGATTGACGGTGATGAGAACCGACTCGCATTCTCGTTTTGGGAGGCCAGATTTCACACGGAGTATATTCGTTTCCTGGCGGACCAGAAGGACACTCAAGGAGCACTGCAAGTTACGGAATTAATGCGCGCGCGCACGCTGGAAGAAGGCATGGGTGGCGGTATTAAACATTCACTCCAGCCGCAGGTCTCCTCGGCAAAGAAGGCCCTGAAGCGAAATCAGGTCATCATGGCCTACTGGCTGGCTCCGGAGCGGTCGTTCCTCTGGGTCATCACCCCATCCACGATCCGGTTCTTTACTCTTCCGGCCAAGGAGAAGATTGACGTCCGGGTAAAGCTTTACCAGGAATCCATCAATGCCGCTAAAGATGTTGAGCAGGGGGACGAAAATGGAGAGGCCCTTTACCGGATGTTAGTAGGTCCGGCCAAAGCCCTCATTCCCGCCCGCGCGCGGGTGGTGGTGATTCCAGATGGCAGCCTGGGACGGCTCAATTTTGAGACCCTGCTGGCGCCCGGGGAGCATCCGCATTTCTGGATTCGTGATGTCGAGGTGCAGGACGCCAGTTCCATTGCCTTACTGATGAAACCGCGGCCCAACCATACCAACAGAAAGAAGCTCCTGATCATGGGTGATCCCATTGAGGCTGATCCCCAATATCCCCGTCTGCGGTATGCAGGAAGCGAGATGGTCCAGATTGCTGCGGGTTTCAGCAGTGGTAAGATGGCCTTCCCTGGAGAGAAGGCGATTCCTTCAGCCTATGAATCCGCCCGGCCTGGTGAGTATGACGCTATTCACTTTGCCACGCATGGATTCGCCAGCGAAAAGAGTCCTCTAGATTCGGCGATTATCCTTTCCCGGCAGACGGATGGGGCCTTCAAGTTGTATGCGCGGGATATCATCAAGGTGCCTATTAAAGCCAGAATCGTGGTCATTTCCGCTTGCTACGGAGCGGGGAAACGTACCTATTCAGCCGAGGGCCTAGTGGGGCTCGCCTGGGCGTTCCTGCGAGCCGGCGCGCACCAGGTAATTGCCGGGTTGTGGAATGTGGACGATGAGTCCACATCCACGTTAATGACGGACTTTTATAATGGGTGGCAAAAAAGCAATAACGCTGCTGCCGCCCTGCGCTCGGCGAAGCTGAATATGCTCACGTCTCCAGAGAAGGCGTTTCACCGTCCTTACTATTGGGCTGCTCTTCAGCTCTACACTGGATCATGAGTCTTAGACCGTCTTCTCACCCTGCTCAGCCATCTTTTTCCGCAGGCTCAAGGGGCGCATGTCGGTCCATACTTCTTTGATGTAGGCCAGGCATTCTTCCTTGGTGCCGCTCTTTCCGGCGTCCTTCCAGCCCAGCGCATTTTCGCGGTGCGCCGGCCAGATTGAGTATTGCTCCTCATGATTCAATACAACTTTATAGATGGTTTTATCTTCTCTCTCTTCAGCCATTATTCCTCCAGGAATACACTGAGGGAACGCGTAGCGGAACCCGCCCGCGGCTTTCCCTTCGCCGGGCCAGAATCAACGAGGCCTCCGACCCAATATACCAAGATGCAGGGGATTGGGCGGCGGATTCCTTCAAGATTCACATTGAATATTGAATATTGACCAGGGGCGCGGCGGATGGGACGGGATACCGGTCCACGGAGAGGACTTCCCAGACGCCTTCAGAATCGACAAAACGCCTTGATAGTGAGTTCGGGGAGGCTGAATTCAGGAATGCTTATTCCCAGACCTCTCCGGTGGGGACAGCATCAATGATCGCTTGCCGTACTACGACGACCGCAGTTTCATTGAAGCCGTATTTCTCCATGATGCGCTGGCCGGTGATCAGTCTTTTGCAGCCCTGATCGAGGAGATAGATGCATTCGGAACACGAGCCACGCATGAGGACTGCACCGTCATCCAGCGACGGACCTTCAGCGATGTTGCCCACGTAGGTTGTTAGCAGCACATCCTGGAGTGCGCAAGCGTCTTTGAAGAGGTGGATAAACGTCAGCGGGAATGGAATGAGCCGCCGGTAGCCTTGCCGGTCGATGATAAAGAGGGCCTGGCGTCCCGGAATACGAGCGAACCTTCCTGAAAGCTCAGGATGCCGTGACACCTCAGCGGGCTTCATGGCGGGGGTGGGCGCCAGAGGCGCTTCAACGGCTTCCAGCGGCAACTTGATGAACTTGACTTGGGCAAATGCTATGGCGGCCATGAGTGGTTCCTTTACGCAATTAGCCCCAATTGGAGTGCAATGGGCTTCTCTGAGTAAGGCGCAAAGCAAGACGAAAAGGGACCAAGATTTCTGCCCAAAAAGGCTATTTTTGAATGACTAGGGGGATGCTTGCCCGTCCGCGGAAAGCGGCGTTATCTTGACCGGGGGATCCCGGGCAGGGGAAGTCTTTGTTTCCCCTGCCCGGACCAACCTGCGCCAGTCCGAACGGAATAGTACAGTGACCGGGAATTAAGTAATCTTCGCGGATCTGATGATCTGGAGACCTGGTGATCGGAACCGCGAGCTTGCATTTCTGCCAACGTTACCAATATTGATTGCCGGTCAAGACACTGGTGGCGTTTTTTGCTTTTCGGACCCTTGCCCTTTGACGCTTTACCCTTCAGCGGTTCCCTGGGCTTTACTCGTTGCCACCATCGTCATTCATGCCTGGGTTATCGACGATAATCACCGGATCCAGCGCCTTGCCCGCCGAATCCACGCAATTGTAGGTGAAGGTGCTTTTACCTGCCCTGCTGACCTGCACCTGGGCAGGACTGCTGGTGTCATTGGACGGCATTTGATAGCTGGTCTCGGGGAACAATTGTCCGGCGTCAGTGGGCCCCCGGAAATCCTGCGCTGTATAGGTTTCTCCCAGGTTGTTGGCCCAGATCACAAAGTCTCCATTGCGCACCTTGAGCGATTTGGGCGCCACGCGGTCGATTCCAGCGATGTCCTTATAGGCCACTATGTAGTATTTCATCGGCATATCTCCTCTCTATTTCTTTCTCATTTCGAGCAAACCTGTTTCTTGATTTTTGTTTGTCTACGTCAATAAGCGCAAAATCCTGGCCTTGAAGACCTTTTCGCCCTGAAAAAACCTCCAATTGCCGGCCACGAATGAAAGAGTCCGGAATCCTTAAGAGGCTGGGCTTCCCATAATCCTGGCATAGCGAGCGTCGGTGCGGAGCGGGTCAAGTTCGCGCGCGTCCTTGACCTGCTGGGGTGGGAACCCGGCTTGAATCGCCCCGCGCAGCGCCGTCAGCGCGCGATCATGATCACCGAGTAATTCATGAACCAGGGCAGCATTGAACAGAGAATCTGCGTCGTTGGGCGAGATGCGTGTAGCCCTGGCAAGGGCGGGCAAGGCCCGCTCCCGGTTTCCAAGTTTCGCATGGTAAAGGGCCAGCTCACCGAGTAACTCACCGTCATTGGGGCGGAGCGCGAGGAGCTTCTGCAGTTGTTCGATGGCCATGCCATATGCCTGCACGGCGCGCTGCTTGTTCCCTGACAGCGTGTAGGCGTCGCCAAGATTGCGCCACAATCGCTGGTCCGCGGGGCGCAATTCAACCGCCTTCTGAAACATCTCCGCGGAATCGGCATACCGGCCTTGCCGGAAGCGGGCCATGCCGAGGTTGGAATAAGCGCCCGGGTTGGGCCGGATGGCAATCGCCTTGGTCAGGATCTTTTCGGCGTCATCGTCGCGGCCCAGCGCCAGATAGACGCCTCCCAGGTTGTAAAAGGCCAGCGGATTGTCAGGAGCGAGCTGGGTGGCGGTGTGGAACAGCGGCTCGGCTTGCGCATATTGCTGGTGGCGGAAATAAAATGCCCCCAGATAGTTGTAGCTCACCCAGCTTCCGGGGGTGCGTTTGAGCGCGTCTTTGAAGAGCGCCTCGGCCTGCAGTACATTGCCGTTCTTTTCGTAGGAGAGGGAAAGAAGATTTAAGGCTTCATCATTCGAAGGTTCCAGTTGCAGGGCGGTCTCGTATTGCTTCACGGCGCCGTCAAGTTCTCCGGTTTCCTGGAAGATCATCCCCAGGGCCAGATGAGCAGATGCCAGGTTATCGCTCTGGGCCAGGGCCCTTTCACACCTGGTCCGCGCCAGGTCGCGCCAATTGGCTTCGTGGGTATTGCGGAACTTCCAGGCATAGGCGTACGCCAGGTAAGCGTTGGCCAGAGCGAAATGCGGGTCCTTGTCGAGGGCGGTCTGAAACAGGACGATGGCCTGGTCAACATCCTTCGGGTTATAGCGCACGAGATAGCCACGGCCCTGTTCATAGAATTCGTAGGCGCCGGGCTCGATGGCTTCATCGACCGGCAGGCGGTGCAGCATTTCCGGCGGCACATGCAGTTGCAGCATGGCCGAAACCCGTTCCAGCAATGCATCCTCCAGGGTCCGCAGGTCGGCTTCCGGAATTTCGATGATCTGGGAACGCAAGTCCACGAGGCTGCGGGCATCTTTCACCGTGGCCCGCAGGCGCAGTTTTCCTGGGGTCTTTTCCAGTTCGCCGGTGATGACCAGGTTGGCGCCCAGGGTCGCGGCCGCACGGCCGATATCACCGGGTTTTTGGCCGCGTACTTCCTTCCACGGCACGACCCACACCGAGCTGTCAGAGACCTGCAGGTGGCCAAGGTTGCCGGTAAGGGACTCTGACAGACCGTTGGCGGTGGCCTGATCGGCAGGGCCGCCGCCGGAGACAGTGAAGGGAATCACAGCAATGCGCTTTTGCGCCGGTAAAGCCGGTGGCCAGATACGGGCGCGCAAAGCCACTGCGCCGATCCCCAGCGCCAGCAGCAAAGACAATGCCGCAGCGGTCGCAGTCCGTGGAATGTCGTCCCATGAATACCGGTAGCGGCGCTGGAGGGCGTCAGCCACTTTCTGCGCGCCGGCAAATCGCTTGGACGGGTCGCGTTGCAGGCATCGCAGGATTGTGCGGTTCCACCGGGGATCGAGGTTGGGGACAACCGTGACCGGCGCGGGGGGATCGGCCGACAGCCGCTTGAGCGTCTCCGTCCAGCTCGATTCACCGTGAAAGGGGCGGACGCCGGTTGCGATCTCGTAGAGCACCAGCCCCAGGGAGTAAATATCACTGGCCGCTGTGAGTTTTTCTCCCAGGAGTTGCTCCGGAGACATATAAGCGGGTGTGCCGACCACCTGCCCGGTGTTGGTGGCAAAACTCTGGGTTTCGTCCCGCGATTGAATCCAGCGGGCGATTCCGAAGTCCGTTACCACGGCCCTTATCTGCTCTCCGCTCCCCAGGAGCATCACGTTGCCACACTTGAAATCACGGTGCAGAATTCCGGCTTCATGGGCCGCGCCCAGCGCCTGACACAACTGCCGGGCAATGTACAGGGCATCGGGGAAGGCGATCTTGCCGGTACGTCTCAGGCGGTCATTCAGCGTCTCGCCCTTGATCAACTCCATGGAGAGGAAGATGCTTTCCTGGCCGGCTTGCCGGTGATGTCCCAGATCGAAGACCCGGCAGACATTGGGGTGGGTGACGCGCCGGGCCAACTGGACCTCGCGCCGCAGGCGGTCCATCAGGTCGCCTTGCAGCGAAGTTTCCTGGCGGATGACCTTCAAGGCGATGTGTTCACCGAGCTCCCGGTCTTCGGCTTCGTAGACCTCGCCCATGCCGCCGCGGCCCAGAAGTCCAATGATCCGGTAGCGGTCGGCGATGATCTCCCCAGCCTGCAGCGTCTCGGCCTTGGCCGGCGCAGGCGGGGCGGGACTGCCTTCAAGAAATCCGCCCATCTCGTCATGCTGGGCGAGCAGCCGCTCGATCTCCGATTGCAACTCCCGATCGCCCTGGCAGAGCTCGGCTAGCGCAGATGATCGCGAATCCAAGGGCCGCTCGACCACCGCGGTAAATAATTCCTTGATCTGGATCCAGCGTTCTGGGGTCATTATCGTTCTATTTTCTATTCGCTGAAGTGCTGGCTAAGTTCTCCATACAGCCAGGCTTTGGCGAGCTGAAATTCACGTTTGACGGTCGTGGGTGAAAGGGACATGGCTTCCGCCGTTTCCTCCACGCTGAGCCCGGTAAAGAACCGCAGTTCGACAATGCGGCACTGGCGCTCGTCCCACTGGGCAAGTTTGGTCAGGGCCTCATGCAGGGCCACCACCTGCCATGACTGCTCGTCAGTGTACACAAAGGCATTTTCCAGGGAGATTTTGCGCAGGCTGCCGCCACGTTTTTGCGCATCGCGGGTGCGCGCGTGGTCGACCAGGATACGGCGCATAATTTGGGCGGAAACACCGAAGAAATGGGCCCGGTTTTTCCAATCGATCCCGTGCTCACCCACAAGCCGCAGATAAGCCTCATTGACCAGGGCGCTGGTCTGCAACGTGTGGTCGCCGCGCTCGGCCCGCATGTAGTGCCGCGCGAGGCGATGCAACTCGTTGTACACCATGGGAATGAGCTGGGCTTCGGCCTGTTTGTTTCCGCCGCGCAATTCGGCCAGCAGCTCCGTGATCGGGCGAGACGGGTCGTCTTCTTGTCGGTCTTTGTCTGACATCGGCTTAGGGTCTCGACCACTTTATTCTTGCCGGGCAGACTGCGCAAGTGGCTGAAAGAAGACACAAAGTTTTGCCTGGAAGAGGAAACACAGACTCAGTTTTGATCAAAACTCAGAACCGTCCGCAGCAGCACATTGGCGCCGTTCTCGATATCCTGAGGACGTGAAAACTCCTTCGGGGAGTGGCTGATGCCGCCGATGCTGGGGATGAAAATCATTCCCACCGGGCCAATGTGGGCGATCTCCTGAGCGTCATGGCCGGCGCCGCTGGGCATCACCTTGGTGCTGAAACCCAACTGGCGGGCCGATTCCGCCACCATCGCCTGAAAGCGCTTGTCCGTCAATGCCGGCCTGGTGATGATTGGGGCCGTAAAACTGAATCGGGTATCGTTCAGGCTACCGATGCGTGTGGCCTCTTCACGGATGCGGCTGAACATGCCATCGATCTTATTCTGGTCAAGGTCGCGCAGCTCCAGGCCGAGTACGGTTTTCCCCGGAATCACGTTATAAGCTCCCGGCTGCACCCTGATCCAGCCGACAGTGCCGACCTGGCGGCCGGGAATGCCGGTGACGACCTGATTCACCTTGTCGATGAAGCGGGCGGCGGAAAGCAACGTATCGCGCCGCTGATTCATGGGTGTGGTTCCGGCATGGTTGGCGAAGCCGTCGATGGTGACATCGGAATGCAAAATTCCTACGATGCCTTCCACCACCCCGATGTTGATCTTTTCCTGTTCGAGGATGCCGCCCTGTTCGATGTGCAGCTCGAAGTATCCGGAAATGCTTCCCGGCGGGCGCACAGCCTCTGCCAAGCGGCCAGGGTTACCGCCCACAGCGGCGATGCCCACGCGGATGGTCTTGCCACTCTGGCTCACGAGATTCAACAACTGCTCGTCGAGCCCGGAACTGATGGCGCGGCTGCCGACCGTTCCGCCTTCTTCGTTCTGGAAGATGATTACCTGCAGGGGATGGCGCAACGCGATGTGCTGTTCGCCCAGCGCCTGCGCCACTTCAATGGCGGCCATGGAGCCCACGTCGCCATCGTAGTTTCCACCTTCCGGCACGGAATCAATGTGTGAGCCAATGATCAGCGGTTTGAGCTGGGCATCGGTCCCAGGACGCGTGCCCACAATATTGCCGGCGATGTCGATGGCGACTTCCAGGCCGGCTTCATGCATCAACCGCATCGCATACTGGCGTCCCTGAAGGTCCGCTTCGCTGTACGCGACCCGGCTCACCCCGCCTTGGGGATTCCGGCCAAACGCGGAGAGCGCCTGCAAATGTTGATCGATGCGCGGGCCCTGCACGCGGACTGCGCCGGTTACTTGGGCCGCTCCAGGCAGCGCCAGGCTGAAGAAGAAGATAAGACCGAGTCGCTTCATGCCGTACAGGATATCAAAAGCAAAAACTCACCACGGAGGCGGAGCCGCAACCAAGAAAAAGCAATCCACCGCAAAGTACGCGAAGGACGCAAAGGAAAAACAAAAGGCTGAACCGCAGAGTGCGCAGAGATCGCAGGGGGCGCAGAGAAAAAGCCAAAGCTGTATCCCGGCTTGGCCAACAGGCGATTTTCGCCATGGCCTGATTCTGCCGCGACCTGCGGTGTTTTGGGAGGCAAAATCGGCATGTGGCTGTGGGCAATCATTTTTTCATTGACAACTTCGGCATTATGACTAGGCTAGTTGCCCTGAAAGGTTTACCGTTTGGTCCGTTCGGCTACGGGCCTTAGGCACAGTCCAGTGACGGGCCTGTGGTGACCGGCCGGCAAGGTAAGCAAGATTTCGGGCCGCAGCATTTGGCCCCCAGTTCAGGAGACATTAATGTCAAGCATTCCAATGACCGCGGCATCCAAGGGCATCAGCAGCGATGAGATTCCCCAGTCGAAGATATGGATGGTGATTCTGGCCTCTTCGGTCGGCACCATGATTGAGTGGTATGACTTTTACATCTTCGGCACGCTGGCCACTTATCTGGCGCCCAAGTTTTATCCACCCGGAAATGAACTGTTTGCTTACATCGCTTACCTGGTGACATTCTTCGTTGGCTTTGCGGTGCGGCCTTTTGGCGCGCTTTTCTTCGGGCGCATTGGCGATCTTGTGGGCCGCAAATATGCCTTTATCGTGACCCTCACAATCATGGGAGCCGCGACAGCGCTGGTGGGCGCGCTGCCCAGCTATGCGCAGGCAGGATGGTTCTCACCGATCGTCCTCATCCTGCTACGCGTCCTACAAGGACTGGCCCTGGGCGGCGAGTACGGGGGCGCGGCGGTATACGTGGCGGAGCATGTGCCGGACAACAGGCGCGGTTTCTACACCAGCTTCATTCAGATCACCGCGACCCTCGGCCTGTTCCTTTCCATCGCGGTGATTCTGGGAACGCAGAACCAGATGACGGACCAGGCCTTCAAAGACTGGGGCTGGAGGATTCCGTTTTTGGCCTCGTTGGTCCTGGTCATGATCTCTTTGTATATACGCCTGCAAATGGAGGAGTCGCCGATATTCCAGCAGATCAAGTCGACAGGCATGACTTCCGCGGCGCCGCTCAAAGACGCCTTCACGCAGTGGTCGAACCTGAAGCAGGTGTTGATCTCGCTGCTGGGAGCAACGGCCGGGCAGGGTGTGGTCTGGTACACCGGACAATTCTTTGCTTTGTTTTTCATGACCGCCATATTGAAAGTGCCGGGGCGCGATGCCAATATCATCGTGGCAAAAGCCCTGTTGCTGGGCATGCCGCTGTTTGTGCTCTTCGGCTGGCTCTCTGACCGTATTGGCCGCAAGAAAATCATCATGGCCGGGTTGCTGCTGGCTTGCCTGACCTACCGTGTGCCGGGGACCCAGTTCGGCATCTATCCCGCGATGCAGCGCGCGGCCGGCAACAATGTGACACACGTGGACGCCACCAAGAACAAGGTGACAGGGCAGACGCTGCTCACACCCCAAACCCTCGATGCCACGGGCAAGCTGGTTACGGCTGCGGTTGCCACAAAAGCTGACAAGACCATGCTGATGTGGCTGGTCTTTCTCCAGGTGATTTTCGTGACCATGGTCTACGGGCCGATTGCCGCGTTCCTGGTGGAATCCTTCCCGGCCAAGATTCGCTATACGTCCCTCTCCTTGCCGTACCACATAGGCAACGGCTTTTTTGGTGGATTGGTGCCGCTGGTCTGCGTGTGGATTCCGGCGGCGACTGGCAATCCGTTCGACGGCCTGTACTATCCGATCGGCATTGCCGCCCTGACTTTTGTGGTTGGGTCGATCTTGCTGAAGGAAACGGTGCATGTGAAGATCTGGACCGAGGTCGGCGGAAAGGGAAAGTAAGGAATCGAGGCGGCTGCCCGCAAAGCGCGGGACAACCGTAATCTTTTTAGACCAGCGGGTGGCAAGATTGCCACCCGCTTTTTTATACGTGAAATAGCAAAGACCCATCACCCGCCTTCACCGGTTCTTTGCCTCACTCTCCGCGGCTTCCTGACTACCCGCAGATGGTCGAGCCTTCTCCGTTGACCCCGCATAGAATGTTCGCCATGCGGACACGCCGAAGGTATATCGTGGAACAATGAACCAGAGAACTGCACTACTGGCGGGTGGCACCGGGCTGGTGGGCCGGGTTTGCCTGCAGGCGCTACTGCAAGATCCTGAATATGAAAGGGTCATCGCGCTTACCCGGCGCGATCTGGAACCCTCGGGGTCTTCGAAGCTGATGCCCGTGTTCTTCAGCGACGAATCGCTTGATTCCCTGTCTTTGCCGGCCATTACAGATGTCTTCTGTGCGCTGGGGACCACCATCCGGAAAGCCGGTTCGCAGGCGGCCTTCCGCAAGGTTGACCTCGAACTGCCGCTGGCAGTGGCCAAGCTGGGCCTGCGGTGTGGCGCCCGATCGTTCGTGCTGTGTTCTTCTGTAGGAGCCGATCCGGCATCCCGCAATTTTTATCTGCGCACCAAGGGAGAGCTGGAGCAGGCGTTGCGTGCTCTTCCGTTTTCCACTTTACGAATTCTGCGGCCCAGTATTCTGATGGGACACCGCGAAATCTCCCGTCCCGGGGAGGCCGCCGGAATATGGATTGGGAGGCTTTTTCAGTTTGTCATGGCTGGCCCGCTACGACGCTACCGTCCGGTCGCAGCCGAGGTGGTGGGAGCGGCGATGGTGGCCTCAACATCGCGCAAAGATGGAGAATCGGGGCCGGCGGTATTCGAATATGACGGGATCTGCCAACTCGCCAAGCCTTGAACCATATTGATTACTATCGCGAATCGAGGGTGTTTCCCTATGATTCTTGGGCACTCATTTGAATTCACCACCGCTTTGTTACCTTTGTACCCGATAGGGAAAGTTTTTCCTAAAGTCACGTGAACGACGGCACGATATTCTCAAGTGTCACTTTCCGTGAGGCAAAAGCTTATGTGGAGAATTTTCGCAATAGGGAGCCTGGCGGCCCTTCTGACGGGAAGGGCGCTGGCTCAAAACACCCAACCGTCCGAACTGGATACGATCAAAGCATTGCTGCAGGAGGTCGCCGACTTGAAGGCCCGGGTCGCTGCTCTGGAGGCAAGACACGAACAACCGGTGACCGGAGAAGCGGCCAATGCCCCAGCAGTTGAGCCTCCCAAACAGCCCGAGGTTGCGCCCAGCGAGTCCAATGCTGAGTTCGGTGTCTTCCGTGGGATCAAATTCGCTGGCTTTGGAGCGCTGAGTTTCAAGGCGAGTGATGCACGTCCGCCGGAGAGCGCGTTGCTGGGATTTCGCGACCATAGCAGCAGTAGCTTCGCGGTGGGCGATACCAGTCTCTTTATAACCTCCCATCTAAATTCCAAGGCCTCGGTGTTAGGCGAGATTACTTTCAGCGAAACCGCCGAGCAGGGGTTTGAAATCGATGTGGAGCGCCTGCTGCTGAAATATGAGCTGAATGATTACCTTAAGCTGTCGTTCGGCCGTTATCACACCGCGGTCAGCTATTACAACCAGGTTTTTCACCACGGGCAGTGGCTGCAAACGGCTGTGGACCGTCCCCTGGTTGTGGAGTTTTCAGACCATGGTGGTTTGCTGCCCTCTCAGGCCGTTGGCGTCTCGGTGACAGGCCAGGTCCCTTCCGGCCACCTGGGCTTGAACTACATTTTGGAATATGGCACCTCGGACACGCACCGTCCGACCGTTGACGGTTCCGGCAGCGCCGAGATAGAAGAAGACAACGGACAATCCACGATTGTGGGCCTCTTCGCGCGGCCCGACGGGCTGCCGGGACTGGAAGCCGGCGGGTCGTTCTACCATGATCGCATCCAGCCCAACGGCGGACCGCTGCACATGGGCCAGTCGGTGGTCTCCGCCCACGTGGTCTACGTTACGCCCCGATATGAATTCATCAAT
Organism: Saccharimonadales bacterium (SeqCode); assembly: GCA_035568495.1. GTDB lineage: Bacteria > Acidobacteriota > Terriglobia > Terriglobales > Acidobacteriaceae > Angelobacter. Next base: position 62,138 of record DATMNZ010000017.1, read on the forward strand.
GAGGGCTTCGTGGTGCAGCATAACGTTCAAGAGACCGGGCAGACGTTTAACACCCCCGCATTCTATTCGTTGATTTCCGCAAAATTGGGCGGACGGTGGCGGCCTTATTTCCGCTATCAGTACGTAAATGCCAATTCACCTGTATTTCCGGATGTTAAGCTGCGCCATGGTCCAAGCGCCGGCCTGCGTTATGAGTTGAACGATTATGTTGCACTGAAGGCGCAGATCGACCGCACGCTGCGGAGCAGTCTCGCCGCGTTCAACGCGCTAAATTTTCAACTCGCATTCCGATTCTGACGGGCCTGATAGCGATGGAGTCATTAGGATGAAGAAACATAAAAATGCCGTGACCGGTAGCATCGTGGTGGGCGCGCTGGCGCTCTTGGCGGGCATGATGCCGGCGCAGTCTCCGCAGCCGAAGCGGGAAGACGATCTGGCGGTCATAGTAAATCCGGTCAATTCAGTAGACTCTATTTCGTCCGTGGAGCTGCGTAAATATTTCACCGGTGAAAAACGCTCATGGCGCGCCAACCTTCCGGTCTTTCTGGTGGTGCGCGCCCCCGAGGCGCGTGAACGCGCGGTGCTTCTCAGCCACGTGTTGCACATGACGGAATCGGAATACAAGCAGTATTGGGTGAAGAAAGTCTATAGTGGCGAAGTTCCGCGCGAACCCCTGGTGTTGTTTTCCAATGGAACGCAACTGGAAGCGGTGCGCACTGAAAGAGGCGGCATTGCGCTGATCTCGGCGAAGGACGTCCGTAGCGGCGTGAAGACTATCAAGATCGATGGTCTGCTGCCGGGTACCGCGGACTACCCTCTGCGATAGCCGAACTCCAAAAACAGAACTAGCCACGAATCAACACGAATGACACGAATTAAAACAAAAGAATAAACAGGAACAGGAATTGAATTGACTTTGAGATTTCTTTTTCCGGGCGCAGATCTAATTCGTGTCATTCGTGTTGATTCGTGGCTAATTTTGTTTTGCTCTTCTTATTACTTCCTCTGCGCGGCTTGTACGCTCTTGGTTGGATCGGCGCCCTGCCAAGTGACATCTGCCGTGGGTCCATAGCTGGGTGGCACCGGCTTGCCTAACTGGCGCAGATAGACGCTGAGCTGGGTGCGATGGTGGGCGGTGTGCAGTACGCGGCGCCAGAAAATCCAGATACGTTCGCGTTGCACGTCAAAGAATGGCGAAACTTCCAGCCACCACTTCCCGTTTTGGCCGGCCAGACGCTCCAGCCGCGGGCGGCACAGCTCTTCGTTGCGGCGGCAGAAAGCCGCGGGGGTGAGTTCCTGGGGCAGCAGGAGTGCGGCCTCCGGCTCGCCCGGCAGGCCGATGAACTCCGCAAAAAACCGCCGCTCTGACAGAAGCTGGTGTTTCATGATCTCCAGCACCGTACTGGAACGTTCGCTCGGACGGAAAGCCATGTCTTCCTGGCTGAATTGCCGCCAAACGGTGATCACTTTACTGGTCTCGCTGGCGTAGGTATCGAGCAGGTGCTGAAACACCGGATCTGCGGCCTTGGGTACGGACGCTTCCGGAATGGCGGTGTATTGATATTGCATGGCCATTGGCAGATTCTCCGTTCTTCAAGAGCAGGCAACGGTCATTGCCGGCGGGACAACATCCTTCGCCTGTGGTCCTGCCCCGGCGGGAAATTCAATATCCAATTCGAAATGCCTGGCTCGGTTGCATTTTCCATGAACGGCGCTGACGGAGCAAGCCAAATCAACGCTGCCTGAGAAAGCCCTATAATTGAACGGAGCTACTCTCAGTTGAATCCGGTGGGACTGCCTAACTCCGGAGGCTTTGACAGAAGCGCAGCAGCCCTTCTTTCTGTGGCCTTCCCCTGATGAGCGCTTGGAGAGATCTGTGGACAAGCAGACAAAGACGCCTGGGAAATCACAAATGCAGCGATTGAAGGCCGTCTGGCCGGAAATCTGGCAACTGGTCCGTCCGCGCTGGTTCCTTTTATTTGCCAGCTTTGTCATTCTGATCATCAACCGCGTTGCCGGCCTGGCCTTGCCTTATTCCAGCAAGTTTCTGCTCGACAGTGTGATTCCCCAACATCCGATTTGGGAATGGGCCCTGCCTCATTTCCTCAAGGTTCCGGCCGATTATCTCAATCGCAATCTCGGCATCAGCCTGCTCGGGCTGCTGGCCTTGGGGGGCATGCTGGCGACCGTCATTCAAGGCCTGACATCATTCGCACTGACGCAACTGCTCTCCAAGGAAGGCCAACGGTTGATTGCCGAAATGCGCCGCAAGGTGCAGGCCCACGTTGGCCGCCTGCCGGTGGGCTACTACGATTCCAACAAGACCGGTGCGCTGGTGTCGCGCATCATGAATGATGTGGAAGGCCTGCGCAACCTGATCGGCACGGGGTTGATGGAATTTACCGGCGGACTGCTGACCGCGGCCATTGTGCTGGTGGTGATGATGCGCATGAGCCCCTCCATGACCGGGTTCGCCCTGTGCGCTCTGCTGCTATTTTCCGTAGTGTTGCAGAGGATTTTCAAAGTGATCCGCCCCATTTTCCGGGAGCGTTCAAAGATCAACGCTGAAGTGACTGGAAGGCTTACCGAATCTCTGGGCGGCGTGCGGGTGGTCAAGGGATACCATGCCGAGGAGCGCGAACAAAAGGTCTTCGGCCAGGGTGTAGACCGTCTGCTTCAAAACGTGATGCGCACGCTGACCGCCATGTCAAGCATGGGTCTGGCTTCAACTATGCTGATGGGGGCCGTGGGTGCGGTGATCATGTATATGGGCGCCCACCAGGTCATCATCCATGGTTCGGACGTTGCCCGCGGAGTGGTTCATCCGCGAGGGATGACCCAAGGCGACCTGTTCAGCTACATCATGTTCATGGGATTTCTGGCTGCGCCGGTGGTCCAGATCGCCAATATCGGCACCCAGATTACCGAAGCCATCGCCGGGCTGGACCGCACCCGAGAGGTGATGAGCGAGCGTCCCGAAGACACCGACCCGGAGCGCACCATCGCGCTTCAGGAAATCGAAGGCCATCTGGCCTTCCAGCATGTTGATTTCGAATACGAGCCGGGCAAGCGGGTGCTCGAGGATGTCAGCTTCGATGCGCCGCCCGGCAGTGTTACCGCCCTGGTCGGCTCTTCGGGTTCAGGGAAGTCAACCATCATTGGTCTTATTGCCGCATTCCATAAGCCAATTGCCGGCCGGGTGCTCATCGATGGAATCGACCTGAGCACGGTTCGTCTCGATTCGTACCGGACCGTCCTGGGGGTGGTGCTGCAGGAGTCGTTCCTCTTTGATGGCAGCGTCCGGGAGAATATCGCGTTCTCGCGCCCTGATGCCACCGAAGAGCAGATCATGCAGGCCTGTCGGCTTGCTTACGTGGATGAATTCGCCGAGAAGTTTGAAAATAAATATGACACCATCGTGGGAGAACGGGGTGTCAAGCTTTCCGGCGGACAGCGGCAGCGCGTCTCCATAGCGCGGGCGGTGCTGGCTGATCCGCGCATACTGATTCTGGACGAAGCAACTTCCAGCCTCGATTCCGAGTCGGAAGCCCTGATTCAGAAAGGGCTGAGGTCGCTCATGCAGGGACGCACCACTTTCGTGATTGCCCACCGCCTCTCCACGGTGCGCCGCGCCGACCAGATTCTGGTGGTGGAAGCGGGGAAAATCGTGGAACGCGGCACCCACGAGTCACTCTACGATCTAGGCGGCCGCTACTACGAGTTGTATGCCACACAACATGGGCTGGAAGCCGATCTGCTGCTGGCCCCAGGCGAGGCGGGCAAGGAAGAACCAGAGGAGAAGCCGGCAGTGCGTGCAGAGAACGGAGTCCCGGCCAATCCCATGTCGCTGATCCGGGGACAGACGGTGTGAGGCTAGCTTGGAAGAGAGTGAAGGCAATTTGGTAATTGCGTAATTTGGTGATTGGGTAATTTGGGTCGATGCCGGCTCAATTCAGAATGAAAAATATCTGTTTTGATCAAAACTTACCCAATTACCAGATTACCCACTTACCAAATTGTTTTTGATTCGTGGTAGAAGTTCTTGGTTTTACGAAAGCGCTCCTGCCATCCTGGGGATGACCGCACGCAGCAGGGCGACAAATTGCGTTTTGACCTTCTCGCCGGTAGCCAGCACTTCTTCATGCGTGAGCGGATGGTCTACCATACCGGCGGCCATGTTCGTAACGCAGGAGATCGCCAGCACTTTCATGCCGCAGTGGCGGGCCACAATCACCTCCGGGACGGTCGACATGCCCACGGTATCCGCGCCGATAGTCCGTAGATAATGAATTTCAGCCGGCGTCTCATAGCTCGGGCCGGTGAGCGCCGCGTAGACCCCCTCGGAAATATCGATACCTACGCGTTTTCCCTCTTCCATGGCCATAGCGCGGTAATCTTTTGCATAAGCCTCGGTCATGTCGGGGAAGCGCGGCCCGAAACGGGTTACGTTCGGCCCGATCAGCGGATTGCTGCCCTGCAGGTTGATGTGGTCCTTGAGCACGACCAGGCAGCCCTGTTTGAGCCGGGTGCTGATTCCGCCGGCGGCGTTGGTCAGCAGGGCGGCCTTGATGCCCAGGCAGGCAAACACCCGCATAGGCAGGGTGACCCGCTGCGGCGAATACCCTTCATACAGGTGGACTCGTCCTTGCATGGCGGCCACCGGCACGTCCCCGATTTTGCCGATCACCAGGTTTCCGGCATGGCCTTCGGCGCCCGTCAGGGGAAAGTGTGGAATTTGAGCGTAGTGAATTACGGTCGGTTCGGTGAGTTCCGAAGCGAAACTGCCCAGTCCGGAACCGAGGACGAGAGCGATCTGCGGCTGTAGGCTGCACTGCTGCCGGATGTAGTTTGCGGCATCATTGGCCCGCGCGAAGTAGTCTTCCTGGAACGACAGATAACTCATAGTCCTCTTGCTGCCTGGAATTAGCGTATCAAAAGCCCGACGATGGAAGCCGAGAGCAGGTTGGCCATGGTTCCGGCAATCATGGCGCGAAACCCCAGCTTGGCCAAGTCGCCGATTCTGCCTTTCGCCAGCGCCCCGATGCCGCCGATCTGGATTCCGATGGAGCTGATATTGGCGAAGCCGCAAAGCGCGAACGTGGCGATCGTAAACGAACGGGGATCGAGCATGGCCTTTTGGGCCCCCAGTTGAGTGTAAGCCACTAGCTCGTTGAGTACCATGCGGATTCCCAGCAGGTTGCCGATCGCCTGGCAGTCTTTTCCCGGTACCCCAATCAGCCAGGCCACGGGAGCGAAGATGAAGCCCAGCACTTTCTCAATGCTTTCCGGGAAAAACGCGACGTATCTGTGAATGCCGCCCATCGCGCCATCGACCAGGGCGATCAGGGCGATGAAGGCGATCAGCATGATGGCGACGTTAAAGGCGAGTTGACCGCCGGCAATGGTGCCGCGGGTGATGGCGCCCAGCAGGTTTTCGTCTTTATGTTCTTCATCCTTGGGCATTTCCACGGTGCGTCCGGTTTTCGGCGTCTCGGTTTCCGGCACAAACATCTTGGCCATCAGGATGGTGCCTGGTGCGGTCATGATCACGGCCGCCAGCAGGTCCCCGGCTTTGACACCATAGGCAATATAAGCGGCCATGATGCCTCCGGAAACGTGGGCCATGCCCGCGGTCATGATGGTCATCAGCTCCGAGCGCGTGCATTCCGGCAAAAACGGACGGATAGTCAGTGGGGCCTCCGTCTGTCCCATGAAGATGGAGGCGGCTACGTTGAGCGACTCTGCGCCGCTTACCCCCATGACGCGGCTCATGGCCCAGGCGAAGGCCTTGATGATGATCTGCATGATGCCCAGGTGGTACAGGATGGCGAAGAACGCCGAGACGAAGATGATGGTCGGCAGCACCTGGAAGGCAAAGAAGAACCCCATCTTCGAGCCTTGCGCGCCCAGATCGCCAAAGACAAACTTGCCACCTTCGTAAGAAAACGACAGGAAGTACGTGATTTTTGCCCCTATCGCCGACATGACAGTCTGGCCGACGGTATAACGGATGACCAGCCAGGCAAATAAGACCTGCAGGCTCACCCCCCAGAGCACGGTCTTGACGCTGATCGCGCGCCGGTTGGTGGAAAAGATGTAAGCGATCAGGAGTAACACGGCGATACCGAGCAAACCCGCGAGTCGTGGCATGGCGGCCTCTTCAGTTGTAGGCTGTCTGTTTCCGCAAGAAGTTTACAGGTGGGGGAGGGGCGTTGGGAAATGGGGAATAAAATCTTTAGAATAGCCGTGCGTGGCGCCGTGCTCCAAGCAAAAGGGTTGTCTGGGTTGCTGTAATCAGCCGAGACCGCTGAAAAGCTGCGTGAGCGTGGTGTCGAATCCGGCCGCAACCTTCAAGAGCGTGGTCAAGGTTACATTGCCCTCGCCGCGCTCAATTTTACCCACTTGGCTGGGAACAAGCCCGCAGGTGTCCGCCAGACCACGCTGCGACCAGTCTCGCCGTTTGCGCAATTCGCGCACCCGTGCGCCCAGTGCCCTCTGCCGGCGCGCGGTCGCCATCGCTATTTTTGCGCCGCCCGCTTTCGTCCCCTGTCGTTTGCCTGGATGTCTCATTCTTCCACCAGCCAGATTGGGGTTTCACCCAGCGCCGCCAGTACTTCACCCATCACCGGCCATGTCACATCGGGCCGGTCGGACAAATGATGGCAGCGGGGAAACTCCCGGATGTAAAGATGGAGCCTGTGTTCGGCGTCAATATAGAAGCCTGGGGTTCGGAGAGGCTCAAAACCAGTCCTCGAAACCAGCCTAGCCGCTCCCCGTCTTGCGTCATTCATGAGGGCAGGAATTCATCAACGGGCAGAGGATCACAGCTTGAAACCGGAGCTCATCTTTCCGGACCCGAAGATGACCCTCCCAGCCCCACTCAAGAAAATGAAAACCGGTAAGACCGGTCCCCGAACATGGTTAAGTGTTTGCTTCGGGAATCGGTTCCCGGAGGTTAAGGTCAGCAAATCGTCCCAGTCTTGATTTCCCCTTACACTGCCGCACAGGGCCAACGATTTTCGTGGACCCTGTTGGCCGGCAGCCATCCCCACAAGTCCCTGGCCGGCCTGTCCAGACGATTGCCTACCGCCGCGTCTGTTCAGGCCTTCCAGAGGGGGAAGGCGCCAGAACGGCCCGTTCTGTTTTCCTTCTTGGACTGTGGCCAAGCAAGGAGGCGCCCGCGAAAACTTCCGGTCAACATATATACAATAATAGTAAATATAGAATATATATGTCAAGTGGAAAAATAGACGGCCGCCGCATGGTTCCTTGCGCAATTCCATACGGGTACATTCAATAAATATATAGAGGGTTCATGTATGGAAGCAAAACCGGCAGAAGAATAAAGCTGGAGGGGTGGCTATTTCTGTTTCTTGCGCTCCCTGGCCATGGCTTTGAGGGCCAGCATGGCGGCATAGTTGCGCGCGGAAATACCTTTGCCGGCCATGTGCCGGGTGGCTATTCCATGTTCCTCTTTGGAAAGGTAATAGCGGAGAGATGTGGTTTCCAGGGGCGCGTGCGTCCTCTGCATGTCGAGGCTGGGCTGGAGAAGTTCGCGGACCAATTGACCGATGGTGTCTTTTTTATGAAGCCTGGCCAGCAGTTCGAGTTTTTCCCGCTCTTCAACAGTCAGCTCGAATTCCGCCCTGACCAACACTTTTTGTTTACCGGCCGGCTTGGGGCTGGCCGCGTCTTGCAACACCAGGTCGGCGAGGAACTGGCTCACGCTGATCTTCTTCTTCAGGCAATACTGTAAGACTTCTTTTTGCTCTTCCTCGGTAAAGTCTGTTACCAGGAAGTGGTCCCGCCGGGATTTGGCGCGTGGCCGTAAGGAGCTGCCGAGATTAGGCCGTACAACTGGCTTTTTCATCGTAGGCATAGTCGCGCTCTCGCAAGGGAATATATCAGGGAAGTTGAATTCCTCCAGAATAAATTATTAAGAAACTTCAAGAAAATCAGGGCTGGGTCTCCTTCTCCACCTTAGCATGGACATGAAATCAAAGAATTGTGTGTATATATTACTACAGATATCGCGCTGAGTGTCCCCTCTGCCAATCGCCAACAAGGTTGCAGGCACCGCGCTATTCTCGGAGAATGTCCTGAATATTGAATCGGAGGAGCCTCATCGCCGGCAAGAGGCTGGCCATCAACGCCAGCACCATGAGGATGGCGGCGCTAAGAAAATACACGGCTGGATCGAGGGCAGTAACGCCGAAGAGGAAAGAAGATATGAGGCGGGTCATGCCGATGACGATGGCGGAGCCGGCGGCAATTCCACCCACGGTAGCCACCAACCCGAGTCTGGTGACCAGAACCATGGCCCCGCGTGCGGTTGCTCCCAGCGCCATTCGGATGGCAATCTCCCGCCGCCGGCCAACGACTGCATTAGAGACCACCCCATAGATACCGATAATCCCCAATACAATTCCAATCGCGGCAAAGCTACTCAGCAGGAGCAGAGTGACCTTGCGGCCACTGCGAAAAGTGTCCAGGTATCTGTCCATGGTCTGAAAATTTTCGACGGAAATATCTTTGTCCAGCTCCTGGAACGCTTTGTCGACTGCGGTCTTGACCGCGGCTTCGGGGAGCGTGGTGTTGATTACAAAAGACAGCATGGGCGTGGCATCTTGGTATTGGGGAACATAGACTTGCATCCATCGGACTTTTGCCTCGGGGCCAAAGTGCTTGATCTGGCGGGCGACTCCGACCACCTCGCGCCAGCGCGAGATGTCTTTTCGAAGGTCCGTCATACGCACGCGCTTACCCACAGGGTCTTGGCCTGGCCAAAGCTTGGCTGCAAGCACGTCATCCACAATGGCGACGGGAAGGGTCGCATCACGGTCAGCGTCAGTGAAGTCCCGGCCCTGGAGCAGAGGAAGCTTCATCGTGTGGAAGAAGCCGGGCACAATTGATTCGTCCTCCACCAGCAGGTGCTCACCGGAAAGGGGCGATTGTCCGTCCACATCTAAATTGTTGACTTCGCCCTGGGTTGTCAGGGGCAGGCCGGAAATAGCGCTGGTTGACTCCATTCCCGGCAATTGAACCAGCTTCTCAAGCGCCAGCCGATAGAACGCGGCTTGTTTCGCAGGGCCTTGGTAGTGGGTCGCGGGAAGGTTGATTTGGAACGAAAAGACCTGCTGCGGATTGAAACCGAGGTCAACTTTTTCGACTTCATAGAAACTCTTGATCAGCAACCCCGAGACCAGCGCCAACGCCGATGCCAGGGAGACCTCGAAGAGGACCAACGCGCCCCGTCCGCAGACCCGGTATTTTGGCGATACCAGCCACCGCCACTCGCCCTTAAGTTCACTATTGATCTTCAGGTGAAAGGCATAGAACGAGGGCGCCACGATGGCCGCCAGGCTGGCGGCCAAGGCCATACCTACGGTAAACAGGATGACCCTGAGATCAATTGTGGTCTCCTGAAAGCGGAGCACCGCGGCGGGAAAGCGTTGCAGGAAGAGCGCCAGCCCCAGCTTAGCCAGCAGCAAGCCAAGAGCGCTGCCGGCGCCCGCGAAAATCACTGCTTGCACAAACAACTGCCGCTGCAGGTCGGAGCGCGCAGCTCCGAGGGCCAGACGGAGCGCCAATTCCCTGCCGCGTTCAACCGTGCTGCCGAGAAACACCACCATCACGTTCACGCAGGCCAGCAGCAGAATCAGGCCGGAGGCGACCAGCATGAGGGAGAGCGGTTTGCGGCCGTCGGCTGTGAGCTGTTCGACCACCCCCACCAGCCTGATTCCCACCTCCTGGTTGGTGGCCGGGTATTGGGCCGAGAGGCGGCTGGCAATGGTTTCCATCTCAGCCTGCGCCTGGACTTGGCTAACGTTGGCCTTCAAACGCGCAACCGGGAAAAACAACCGGGTGTCGCGTTCCATGATGTGCTGGTCCACCAAGGGGCCATTCGCAACCCACACATCGGGGTATCGCAAGACGCTGATTTGGGTCGGCTGTAGCACGCCGATAATGGAATAGAGCTGATCGTCCAGGACCAGCGACTTTCCCAGGACCGCAGGATCGCCCCCAAACTTCCGTTTCCAGAATGCATAATTCAGGATAGCGGCTCGGGGGGAGTCCGTACGGTCGTCGTCATCGCGGAAATCGCGCCCCCATATCGTAGTTACACCCCAGGTCTTAAACCCGGAAGCGGAGATTCCTGTGCCCTTCAGATGTTCGGGAGGGCCATTGCCGGTCAGGGTGAAGGACAATGCCCGCATGGCTGCGAGCGCCTCAAAAGAGCGGCTCTGGCTCTTCCAGTCCAGATAGTCGGGATATGAGGTCCCAAGAGACGAGCCCGTCCGGTTCACTTTGGATTTCAGCCAGACAACGCGATCAGGCTCGAATACCGGCAGCGGGCGCAAGAGCACTGCATTGACCACGCTGAAGATGGCGGTGTTGAGGCCGATGCCGAGCACCAGCGCTGCAATGACCAGGAACGTCATCCCTGGCCGTTTGCGCATGAGCCGCAGGCTGAAGTGGACATCCTGGATCAACGAGTACATCGAAAGGAGCAAGCCGCCTGTCTTGCGCGCAGCGCAAAATGAACAACGACCAACAAGGAGATCGCGGTTCTGCGGGGCCGCGCATCGGCTGAATATTTACCTGTTATGACCGTCCAATGTCAAGAGAACTTCCGGTTTTAGGCATCCCGACGGCCCAATGCGGTTCTGGAAAGACGGCCTAAGGGGTATACTCCGGGTGGATTTCGCACATGCGTCTGCCACACCGGACAAGGCCCCGATGAAAGGCGCCGGGACCGCACAAGCAGTGGTCGTTCTTCTTCTTAGTTTTCGCCTGGGGGGATTGATGAGGCCCGCGGTCCCGACGCCCAAAGTCCCAGCCCGCCACTTGGCAACTTGTACTCAAGAATACGTAATAACGGACCTATCTGTCAAGGGCCAAGAGGGCAGAAAAGTGTCGGCAGGGCCGCGAACACTAGACAGCTCAAACTTCAAGGAGGAATACGAAAATGAAGAACAAGAAACACTTCGCATTCATGTTAGCTGCGGTTCTAGCAGCGTTTGGGAATCCAACCATAATCCTGGCAAAGGGGCTCGAGGTTCCAAACATGGAGCTGGCACCAAAGCTCCTGGGTTCGGTGAAGGGTGGCCCTGGGCCTGTGTGCATTCCGGGCACTGCGTGCGTGAAATGGCAGCTTCCACAGTCGAAAACACAGCAGGCGCTATCTGCTGCAATGAATCTGGGGCCGCAGCAACTGGGTATGGTGAAAGCAGGTCCAGGGCCAGCGTGTTTTCCCGGCGACCCGTGCGTAAAATGGCAGCTTCCACAGTCGAAAACACAGCAGGCGCTGTCTGTTGCAATGGATCTGGGACCGCATCCGCTGGGTATGGCGAAAGCAGGTCCTGGGCCTGCGTGCATTCCGGGTACTGCGTGCGTGAAATGGCAGCTTCCACAGTCGAAAACACAGCAGGCGCTGTCTGCTGCAATGGATCTCGGACCACAGCAGTTGGGTTTGGCAAAGGGTGGCCCGGGGCCGGTGTGCTTTCCGGGCGACCCGTGCATAAGGCAGTAAGCCATGAGAAAATCCTGTACCCTTGAGGGTACGGATTTTCTGATGACGATCATTTTAATCATCGTCGGCCTCGCGGTAAGCACCTGGCTACTGATAATCATTCATCGTCAAGATGTCAGGAAGCAGTTGCCGTGGTTCGCCTGTTACGTAGCCTGGCAAGTTGTGGTGGCGTGCTCCCAGCTCGTGGTCTGGCCAATCAGTCGCAACTTATATGTAGCGATGTATTGGTGGACGGAGGCCGTAGAGATCGCATTGATCGTGGCAGCAACGCGGGAAAGCTTCCTGCGAATATTCCAGGGATTTACTTCAAAGCCCGGGCAAGTCGGCGCTGGAATACCAGCCTAGGGAGCGGCTGGCTTGGGAACTGGTCGATGAAGCCGCTGCGATGAGATGGGGGCTGTTTCGCTGGCAGGCCGCTCTGCTGTCCCGTGTCCTGCTCGGGTTGAGCATCGACCAGCAGATATCGATCACGCTGCTGGCCCACTACAAGCATCTGGAGCAGGAGATGATAACCCTGGCCAGCCTGGCCGAAGACGATTGCTACTACACGATGTTGATTGAGAGATTGGGCCTGAACACCTGGGGATTGGCTGAGGGCGGCGCTTCCACGCCGGCATAGCATCATCGGCGGCCCATCTCTTTCACGATGATAGAAGCTCCTTCGTGTAGCCTTTTCTCCCAAGGCGCCGCAAATGCGCTCCGGCAGTCACATCGGCAGCATTGCGACAGCATAATTTCATGGCGGCGTCACCATCGGTAATAATCCAGGCAGGCGCTCAGGCGTCAAGCGGGAGCGGCTCTTTGACATTTTGAAATGACTTGCGGCCTCCATCCTTGGGGGCGCAGGAGAGGTGTGTCCAGGCCAAGGGGTGGGGCGGATAGGCTGGCGGATAGGCCCCTGATAGGCCCCCACCCCTCGTATCCAAAAAGCTACCGAAAAGTCACACGCGGAGGCGCTCGCCAACCGAAATTGTCTCAAAGCGAGAATCCAAACAGCAGTCATTTGACAAAGAAATACTCATTCGTCTCTTTACTTCATATCGCTCAGTTTTTCTCTCAAGATATTGTTTGCATTGCCGATAACCTATGTACCAGGGATTCTTATCTTGCCGGCGAGAGTATCCAACGAATTACGGTCGTCTAACAGAATGCGGGCTTGAACGACCGGGCTTGCAACTGGCAGATGAGCCGGATGTTCCATTAGCCGGGTGCGGTGAGGCGACAGTGGCAAAAGGTGGTCTCGGCGGAAAGCAAGTTTTGGCGGTTGAAGCTCAAGGACGTCTCTGTGCTGTCCCGCTCCTGAATGTAGTCGAGATCATGCGCCCACTGGCCATAGAAGCCATCGCTGGGGCTCCACTCTTTGTGCGCGGCGTAGCCATCATTCGCGGTGTTCCGACTCCGGTGGTCGATTTGGGAGTTCTTCTCGGGGCTGCTGACGGTGTGACTGGCGGGGGTATCACCGCGCGGTTCGTTACGCTTCACCTCGGCGAGAGACAAGCCACGCTCTTCGTGGATGCGGTCTGCGGCGTCCGGGAATTGGATGCATTGACGATCCTGGAATTGCCGCCGCTTCTGCAAGGAGCTTCCAGTGACTTCATTGAAGCCATTGGCACTCTGGATACGCAGATGCTGGTCGTTTTGCGCTCCGGCTGGCTCATACCCGAAGCGGTGTGGGACAAGATTGTCCCGGACAGAGTCCCTGAGGCTGCTCGATGACCGCCCTCCTGGAACGCAATGATATCGAACGCTTCCGGTCCTTCGTGGTGCAGCGCTTGGGCCTGCTTTTCGACGACAGCAAGTTGGACGCTCTGGCGGAGGTCCTGCGGCAGCAAATGGAAGGCAGTGGATGTAGCAGCGCTAGGCTGTACCTGCAGCGTCTCTCCGCATCTACCCAGGAAATCCGCGCGCTGGCTGAGAGATTGACCGTTTGCGAAACATACTTCTTTCGCTACGAGGGCCATTTCCGTGCGCTCGCCGAGGTGGTCATCCCGCGGCTTCGGGCGCGCGATCAGCGCCGGCAACTTCGGGTTCTCTCGGCGGGCTGCGCATCGGGCGAGGAGGCGTATTCTTTGGCCATCCTTCTCCGCAACGAACTGCCCGACCTGGCCTTTTGGGACATCTCCATCCGGGGCATCGATGTCAATGTATCGATGCTGGCTAAGGCATCGCGGGCCCGCTACAACGCCTGGGCGCTGCGAGACACTTCTGCTGAGCTTCGCGCCATGTACTTTCGCAAGGAAGGCGCTGAGTTTATTCTCGATCGCACCGTTCAATCCATGGCCAGCTTCGAAGAACGCAACCTGATCGAAGACGACTCTGGGTTCTGGCAGTCCGATGCTTTCGACGTGGTTTTCTGCCGCAATGTAACCATGTACTTGACCTTTGAGACCACTCGATCCGTGATTGCCCGTATCGCGCAATCGCTGACTCCGGGTGGCTTTCTCTTTATGGGCCACGCCGAGACCCTCCGTGGCCTCTCTCAGGATTTCCACCTGCTGCATACCCACGAAGCGTTTTACTACCAGCGCCGGGACAGCTTCGCCGCCAAAGACAACGGTCCTTCTTTGTTAAGGCCCAAGCGCAAGGTAGAATCTGTGGCCTATCCCCCGGCCAGCGCTGCGCACGACAACTCCTGGTTTGACGTCATCAACCAAGCCACGGAACGGATTACGCGCTTGACGAACGGAAAGCGGGGCGCGGTTGTCGAAGTTCCGCAAAGCGCTGCCCGGCAGTCCGCAAGTCCGGCTTCACAACCTGCCGAGATCTGGGACCGGACAGACGCGGTTGAGCTGTTGCGTAAAGAAAGGTTTGCGGACGCCATCGAACTTCTGCACGGACTTCCCCCGGGCACACAAGCCGACCCTGACGCGCAACTGCTGCTCGCTGCCCTGCTGACCAACCGCGGAGAGCTGGCGGAAGCTGAAAAAGTGTGCCGGCGTCTTCTTCTGCTCGATGAGTTGAACGCTGGCGCTCACTACCTTATAGCGTTGAGCCGGGAGCATGCGAACGACATGGCGGCGGCAGTAGAACACGATCAGGCCGCAGTCTATCTGGATTCGGTGTTTGCCATGCCTCATCTTCACCTGGGGTTAATGGCCAAACGTTCCGGTGATGCGGAGAAAGCCCGGCAGGAACTCAACCTGGCGCTGGCGTTGCTGGTTCGCGAAGATGCGTCGAGAGTTCTTCTTTTCGGCGGCGGGTTCAGCCGCGAAGCGCTCTCTCAGTTTTGCCAAGCGGAACTCGCGGCATGGGGGAGCAGCCAATGAGCGATCAGTCAGCAATGGCAGGCACGGCGGCTGCCCTGCGGGCGGCCTTCGATCGGACTTATGCGCTTCCATCCCAGACCCAGCAGACCAGCAAGACGGAAGATCTGCTGGCTATACGTTTGGCGGGGGCCCCTTACGCCCTTAGGGTCAGAGAGATTGCCGGCCTCGCGAACCACCGCCGACCTGTTGCGCTCCCGAGTGGCATCCCGGAGTTGCTGGGTGTCGCCGGCCTCCGTGGCGAACTGGTGCCGGTGTACAGTCTGGCCGCTCTGCTGGATGGCCATCGGGGCACAGAAGAAGTCCGATGGCTGGCGTTGTGCCGGGCGGAAGATCCAATCGGCCTGGCCTTCGCCGATTTCGAAGGCTATCTACAGGTCCCGTTGGCGGAGATTTACGCTGCCAACCATGATCACCTGGCCCATCCGTCGGTCTATGAAGTAACGCGTTCGGCGGGTGTAGTCCGTTCGGTCATCAGTATCCCCGCAATCCTAGAGATGGTTAAGAGGCGCTGCGGTAAGGAACGCGTCTGACCGTCAATGAAACAAGGAGCAACGATATGTGGACGTTTGGACGAAAGATCGCGGCTGGGTTCATGCTGGCCTTCCTCTTGCTACTGGGAATCGGCGCGGTGGCCTATCGGAGTACAGGCAGGCTCGCCCAGACGAGCTACTGGGTTGAACACACGCATGAAGTTCTGGAACACGTTGCGGAGATGGTCAGTTTGCTCAAAGATGCGGAAACCGGGCAGCGAGGCTATGTAATCACCGGCGATGAGGCATTTCTGGGACCCTACCAATCCGCACTCGGCGGCATAGCGAAGGTGGTCAAGGAACTCCGAACACTGACCGTTGATAACCAGAACCAACAAAAACGGATTGATGACGTAGAGCCACTCATTGCGGCCAAGATGGAAGAGCTCAAACGCACAATCGACCTGCGAAGAAAAGGAGACACATCCCAAGTAACCAAGATTGTCAGCGGAGGCGAAGGCAAGAGAACGATGGACAGTATTCGCCGGCTAGCCGAGCAGATGGACAACGAGGAACGAGGCTTGCTCAAAAAACGGGCCGAAGAAGTGGAATCGGCGTCCAGCGGCACAAAATCAACCATTATTTTTGGCACCCTGGTCTGTCTTCTGTTTGTCATGGGCGCCGGCGTGTCGATCACACGCTCGCTGAGCGGCCAGATCGGGCAAGCGGTCCGCCATGTCCAGAGTTCTTCGGTGGAACTGCAAGCAACAGCTAATCAACAGGCCTCGGGGGCGAAAGAGTCTTCCACCGCCATGAACGAAATCAGCACCACCATCAGCGAGTTGCTGGCCTCATCGCGGCAAATCGCGGAGAGCGCGCAACAGGTCGCCCATATCGCCGAAGAATCGTCCAAAGCGGCGCGCACCGGCGAACAGACGGTGGAGAAAGCCCATGAGTCCGTAAGCGGCATTAAGCGACAAGTGGACCTCATTGTTACCCATATGCTCGATTTGGGGAAGAAGTCGCAGCAGATTGGCGGGATCCTCGAAATCATCAATGAACTGGCCGAGCAAACCAATATCCTGGCCATCAATGCCACCATCGAGGCCGCCGGCGCCGGAGACGCAGGCAAGCGATTCGCCGTGGTGGCCGACGAGATTCGTAAGCTTGCCGACCGCGTCAGCGGCTCCACCAAGGAGATCCGCCAGCTTATCGAGGAAATTCGCGCGGCGGTCAATACCACGGTCATGGCCACCGAGGGAGGAACAAAGGCGGTGGATCTGGGCGCGCGGCAATTTGCTGAAGTGACAACCGCCCTGAAGCAGATTACAAGTTTATCGGAGAGCACCATGGAAGCTGCGCGGGAAATCGAGCTCAGCACCAAGCAACAGGCCACAGCCGTAGAGCAGGTCAACTCGGCCATTGGCAACGTCTCCACTGCGACTAAAGAGACAGAGACCAGTTTGACCCAGACGCTGCAGACCGCGACCCAATTGACCGGGCTCTCGCGTGAACTGACCCGGCTGATTCAGCCAAATATGAGTGCATAGCTAATGGCGGAAAGCAAAGATCGATACAAGTATTTCCGGATCGAGTCGCGCGAACTCCTGGAGGGGCTTAGCCAGGGCATGCTGGAGTTGGAAAAAGGCAGCCCGGGGAAGGACCTGATTGGACGCATTTTACGTCTCGCGCATACGCTCAAAGGGGCGGCTCGTGTCGTCCAACAGCCGGAGATCGCTGATCTCTCTCACGCCATCGAAGATATATTCGCGCCCTACAGGGACCAGATGGATGCAGTCTCTCCGGAACAGGTCAATCAAGCGCTGGGCATGCTCGATACGATTGCTGCCCGAGTCGCATCACTGGATCTGCCGGCCACAGCAGCCACAGGAGAGTCACCTCCACAGATGGTTGAAGAATTCTTCGAAACCGTGCGCGTGGAAATCGCAGAAACAGACAAGCTATTGGATGGTATATCCGAGGCCGCGGTGCAGCTTACAGCGCTTCGACGGGAAGCCGGATTCATCGAACGGACGCGCCAGTTGGCTGGCAGTCTGCGCGAATGTCTTGCGCTACGGGAAGGGGCCGGGGGAAACGCGACGGGCTGGATGGCGGCTGTGAAGGCACGGACCTTGGCGGAAGAACTTTGCAGCCATCTTGAGCATCTCGAGCGCAACGTAACTGCCAGGAGCAACCAGGTGGCAGCCGAATTTGCGCAGGTACGCGATGCAGCCAACCGCTTACGCC
Source organism: Saccharimonadales bacterium (SeqCode) (assembly GCA_035568495.1). GTDB lineage: Bacteria > Acidobacteriota > Terriglobia > Terriglobales > Acidobacteriaceae > Angelobacter. The sequence goes on from DATMNZ010000017.1 coordinate 79,654, forward strand.
TGCTTCCGGCCAAGACCGTGTTTGCGTCGCTGGAGCGGGCCGCTCGCGATGCCGCCCGGACCCTCCGGAAGGAAGTGCTCTTCGAGTCTTTTGGGGGTGAAATCCGCCTGGATACGCACGTGCTCGCGGCCCTACGTGACGCTCTGCTTCATGTAGTGCGCAATGCAGTGGCGCATGGCACTGAGACCCCGGCCCAACGCACTGCCACCGGCAAGCCCGCGCAGGGCAGGATCGAACTACGGGTGGAACGGCGATCACAGCGTGTGGCATTTATTTGTCGTGACGACGGCCGCGGGATCGACGTGGAAGCGGTCCGGCGGGTGGCCGTTCGCCGCAATCTGACATCAGTTTCCGATGCGGCCTCACTGAAGATGGAAGAAGTCGTGCGCATCATCATGAAGGGCGGTGTCTCGACGGCGGAGAGAGTAGACGAAGTCTCGGGCCGTGGAATCGGGCTGGATGTTGTGCGCGAAACCGCCGTGCGGCTCAAGGGTGAAGTTACGATTCGTAGCGAGCCTGGTCGCGGCACTCTGGTGGAAATATGCGTTCCCGTCATGCTCTCTTCTCTGGCCGCACTCGAGGTGGATGCGGCCGGTGCCATTGTCGCCGTGCCTTTGGACGCAGTCCGCGAGATCAAGCTGGTTGCCGATCGGGAGATCGCCTGTTCGGCCACCAAAGAATCCATGGTCTACAACGGCAAGGTCATTCCATTTTTGAATCTGGCTGCGGTCTTGCGCCGGGAATTGGTTGTGGACCGAAAGAGGCATTTCTGGACTGCAGTTGTCCTTGAGGCTTCCAACGGAACTGCCGCCATTGGCGTGGAGCGGCTGATTGGCGTCTCAAATATTATTGTGAAGCCACTCCCCGCATTGGCCGTTGCCGAGCCCGTGGTTTTGGGAGCATCTCTCGATGTTGAAGGCAACCCGCAATTGGTCCTGGATCCCAAAGAGCTCATAGCAGCGGCCGGCAAGGAAATCGCGCGCGCCAACAATCCATCTTCCGCCCAGCGGAGCGTTATTCTTGTTGTCGATGACTCGCTGACCACGCGGATGCTGGAACAGAACATTCTTGAATCGGCGGGTTACGAGGTGGACCTGGCAACTTCGGGCGAAGAGGGCTTGGCCAAGGCGAGGCAAAGGCAGTACAACCTTTTTCTGGTGGATGTTGAGATGCCGGGTATCGATGGTTTTGAATTTGTCTCCCGCACGCAGAGCGATGCCGTGCTGCGGACTGTTCCTTCGGTCCTGGTGACCTCGCGCGATGCCCCAGAAGACCGGCGGCGCGGCGAACAAATGGGCGCCCGCGGCTACATTGTGAAAGGGGAGTTCGACCAGGGTCATTTGCTCAGGAAAATATGCGAGCTGACTGGATAGCAGATGCCGGCCATGCTAAAAACGCGGGTGCTGGTCGTGGAAGATTCGCTCACGATTCGCCAACATCTGGTGGACGTGATGGGCGCCGATCCGGGCCTCGAGGTGATCGGAGTGGCCGAGGACGGCAAGCGGGCCATCGAGTTGTGCCAGACCCTGCGGCCCGACGTAATCACGCTCGACATGATGTTGCCAGTGATGACCGGACTCGCTGTCACCGAGTACGTGATGGCCTACTGCCCCACCCCCATCCTGATCGTCTCCGCTTCTACGAATCGGGGGGAACTTTTTAGGACCTACGACGCTCTGAATGCCGGAGCCGTGGACGTCCTAGAAAAGCCGACGGGCATGAGTTCGGATGGAGTTTGGGAGCAAAAGCTGGTGGCCGTGGTGAAGACCGTGGCCCGCGTCAAAGTTATTACTCATCTCCGCGGGAAGATGGGGCTTGCTGGAAGGGCCGTGGTGGGACCTGCCATAGTTGAGACATCTAACGGTGCAGCGGGCAGTCGCATTATCGCAATTGGAGGATCAACCGGCGGCCCGGCGGCAATTGCGCAGATTCTTTGCGGGCTGCCGCAGGGCTTTCCCATCCCCATACTGTTGGTCCTGCACATCGGCCGTCCCTTCGGCGCCGCCTTTGCTGAGTGGCTTGACGCTCAGTCGATGCTGCGGGTGCGCTATGCCAAAGACGGCGAACCGCTACCCGCACATGGGCAAGCAGGAGTGGTGATGGCTCCGCCCGATTTCCACCTGGTCGTAGAGCGGGGAAAACTCAGTCTCAGTTCCAGTCCTGAACGGAATTCCTGCCGGCCTTCCGTGGACGTGCTTTTCGAATCGCTGGCCAGAGAAGTTGGACCGGGAACCACAGCCTGCCTTCTTACTGGCATGGGTAAGGACGGCGCTGCCGGATTGCTGACGCTCCGTCGGGCCGGTGCGCTGACATATGCGCAGGACGAGAGGTCGTCTGTCATTTTTGGCATGCCCAAAGAAGCCATTCACATCGGAGCCGCCAAACGAGTGCTGGCGCTTGACCAGATTGCCCCAGAGCTGGTTGCGGTCGCGCTCGAAATGGAAGTTTGGAGGAAGCCGTGAAGCCGACCGTACTCATTGTTGACGACAGCCTCACGGTCCGGATGGACCTGAACGGGGCCCTGGAATCGGCGGGTTTTGTGACCACGCTCTGCGCGACGCTGGCAGAAGCACGTCAGGCGCTCTCACGGGATTCTTTCGGTCTCGTTATCCTCGATGTTTTGCTGCCGGATGGAGACGGCATTGCCTTCCTTCGAGAAATGAAAGGTGCAACGGCCACGGCCAAGGTGCCGGTCATGCTGCTGTCGTCCGAGGCGGAAGTCAGAAATCGCGTCCGGGGGCTCAAGACCGGCGCCCATGAATATGTGGGTAAGCCGTATGACCAAGCATATGTGGTGGCGCGAGCGCGGGAGCTGCTGCGGCAGCAGGGGTTTGAAAGCCGGACATCACGGTCAACCACGGTTCTGCTCATCGATGACAGCCCAACTTTTCGTGAACAATTGAAATCCACGCTGGAATCCGCCGGCTATGAAGTCCTGACTGCGGGTACTGGAGAGGACGGCCTACGGCTTGCCGTGAGTGAGCGTCCGGTGGCCATTGTGGTCGACGGCATACTTCCCGGGATTGATGGCGCCACGGTGATCCGCCGAATCAGGGCGGATGCTATTCTGCGGCGCACACCCTGCATTTTGCTCACGGCCTCGGAGGAGCAGAGCGGCGAGATCAGCGCCCTGGACGCTGGGGCCGACGATTACGTCCGCAAGGAAGAAGACGCGCAAATCATCCTTGCCCGGCTGGCCGCAATTATACGCACCGCCAAGGCGCCCTCGGTGGCTGGGCCGGCCACCAGCATGCTCGATCCCAAGAGAATCCTGGCGGTGGATGACAGCCTGACATATCTGGAGGAGGTCGCAACAAGGCTGCGGATGGAGGGCTACGATGTGGTCACGGCCCGCTCTGGAGAAGAGGCGATCGAACTCCTGTCCGTTCAAATCGTCGATTGCATTCTCCTTGACCTTGTCATGCCGGGGCTGTCCGGGCACGAGACCTGCCGTCGAATCAAGAGTTCGAAACAGTGGCGCGACATTCCCTTGATCATGCATACGGCCCAGGAGGGCCAGGGCGCATTTATCGAGGGCATGAACGCTGGCGCCGACGACTACACCGCCAAGTCGAATGATATCCAGGTCCTCTGTGCGCGGGTAAGGGCCCAGATGCGAAGAAAACAGTTCGAGGACGAGAACCGGAACATTCGCGAACAGTTTCTGCAAAAAGAAATGGAATCCGCGGCTGCCCTGCGGCGCTCCGAGGCGAACTTTCGCTCTCTGGTTGATCACGCTCCGGTCGGCATTTATCGCTCCAGCGCAACGGAAGACCGCTTTCTCGCGGTCAATCCCGCGCTGGTGAAAATGCTGGGCTATTCGTCGGCCGATGAAGTCATGAAGTTGAAGCTTTCACGCGACGTCTATCTGCCGGCCGGTAAGCGCACCGGCCCTCTTGAACCGGCAACCGGTGAAGGCTCCTTTATGGGCACGGAACTGCATTGGCAGCGGAAAGACGGGACACCCGTGACTGTAAGGACCTCCGGCAGCCCTATTTGCAACGAGCGCGGAGAACTCGTCGCCTATGAAGTAGTTGCCGAAGACATTACGGAGTACAAGTCGCTTGAGCAACAGTTCCGGCAAGCGCAGAAAATGGAGGCAGTGGGCCGCCTTGCCGGAGGCGTGGCGCACGATTTCAATAACCTGCTGATGATCGTAAATGGTTGCGCGGAGCTCATGCTCAAACATACTTCCGATCCTCGGGTGCAAGGCTATGGGGAGAAGATCATAGCGGCCGGGCTGAAGGCGGTTGCCGTGGTCCGGCAGCTCCTAGCGTTCAGCCGCAAGCAGGTTTTTGAATCCCGTGTATTGGACCTGAATCAGTTGTTGCGTGATTTCACCAAGCTGCTGCCGCCCCTGATCGGCGAAGACCTGGAGATGATCTTCGTTACCGGCGCTGAGAATGCGCTCGTCAACATTGATCCCGGGCAAACTGAGCAGGTAGTCATGAACCTGGTGGTGAATGCGCGTGATGCGATGCCCCGGGGTGGCAAGGTGGTGATTGAAACCTCGAATGTGGAGCTGGACGCAAGTTATGCCAAGCTCCATCCTGAAACCCTGCCGGGAAGTTATGTGATGCTGGCGGTAAGCGACACCGGCACTGGCATGGATGCAAACACCAGGGAGCGCATCTTCGAGCCGTTCTTCACCACGAAGGAAACCGGCAAGGGTACCGGATTGGGTCTCTCCACGGTATTCGGAATTATCAAACAGATCGGTGGTTTCGTGTCAGTCTATTCTGAGATTGGCAAGGGCACGATCTTCAAAGTCTATTTCCCCCGGGCGGTACAATCGGCAATTGCTTCCCAGCTACCCTCCAAGCCCGCGAGTATTCCTACGGGGACAGAAACCGTATTGCTCGTGGAAGATGAGGATGGGCTAAGGGCCCTCACCCGGGAATTTCTTGAGTCCATCGGTTACACGGTCCTGGAGAGCGCGAATGGCGCTGCGGCCTTCGCCGTCTCCGACAAGCATCAGGGACCGATTCACGTGATCCTTACAGATTTGGTCATGCCTGGTCTTCGCGGCCCAGAAGTCGCCGGCCGCCTGAAGAAGTCCTATCCCGACGCACAGACGATCTTTATGTCCGGGTATTCCGATCACATGCCCGAGGTGGAGGAACTTGGGCCCGATGCTCAATTTCTGCAGAAGCCTTTTGATCTTGCCATATTGGCCCAAAAGCTGAGGACCGTGCTCGAAAAGCGGTAATGTTCGTTGATTCCAGCTACATCGCGCCGATCACCTTGCGCATCAGAGGACTGCGGGCTGGAGGGGGCGTTGCATTGACTGTATAACTGGATTCAATCAACGATTTCGCCTCCGAGAGCTGGCGGTCGTCGTCGTAGTGCAGAGTGCAAAGCGGTTCGCCTTGGCTGACCTTATCGCCGGTTTTCTTGTGTACGATCACGCCTACTGCGGGATTGATGGAGTCTTCTTTGGTACTGCGTCCGCCGCCCAACACCAGGCTGGCGATGCCGATTTTTTCGCAGTCGATCTGGGTCACATAGCCGGAGGATTCGCTCGGGACATCCATCCGATGGCGGGCGGTGGGAAGGAGGCTGAAGTCGGTGAGGGACTGCACGTTCCCGCCCTGCAGCCCTGTCATCTGCAGGAAGTTTCTTAGGGCGGCGCCGTTGGCGACCAATTCCCGTGCAAGTTTCCGGCCTGCGTCGACGGAAACGGTGCGCTCGCCCAGATAGAACATCCAGGCGGCCAATTCCAGACTGAGTTCGGTAAGGTCTTCAGGCCCGTGTCCTTGCAGAGTTTCGATGCACTCGATGACTTCCAGGGCGTTTCCTACAGCACGGCCCAGGGGCTGGTCCATACCGGTGATCAGGGCGATGACCTTTTTGCCCATGCGCTCGCCGGTCTCGACCATCAGTTCGGCCAGATGGATGGCGTCGGCTTCCTGCTTCATGAAGGCGCCGGAGCCGGTCTTGACATCAAGCACCAGGGCATCAATGCCTTCGGCCATTTTCTTGCCCATGATGGAAGCGCAGATCAGGGCCGGACTCTCGACGGTGCCGGTTACGTCGCGCAGGGCATATAGCTTTTTATCCGCGGGACAGATGCTGGCCGTCTGGCCAATCATGCATGCCCCGCAGGTGGCCAGCACCTGGCGCATTTCACCGGATGAGAGGTTGACGTTGAATCCGGGGATGGATTCCAGTTTGTCGAGCGTGCCGCCGGTATGCCCCAGCCCGCGTCCGCTGATCATGGGAACGAGCAGCCCGCCGGCGGCCACGATGGGTGTGAGAATCAGCGATGTCTTGTCGCCTACGCCGCCGGTGGAATGCTTGTCGACTTTCTTCTGCGTAAATTCGCGCCAGTCAAGCACCTCGCCGGAGTGCAGCATGGCCTGGGTAAGGGCCGCGGTTTCCGTCCGCGACATGCCTTTCAGCAGCACCGCCATGAGCCAGGCGGAAAGCTGGTAATCGGGCAGCTCCCCGGCCGTGCAGCCGCTGACGATGAATTCAATTTCCGGCCCGCTGAGTTCGCCGCCGTCCCGCTTCTTCCGGATCAGATCCACCAGACGCATGCGGAATAGTGTAGCCGATGGGAGGGCTAATTCCGGGGGGTGGGATGGGCGGTGGAGGCATTACGGAATTTGCCGTGCAGCCACAGCATCAGGCCGAGCATGAGAGCTTGCATGGGGCCGAGGCGCATGAAGCCAGGACTGAACGAACCATGTTGAACCATGTGATACCCGGCCCACAGCAGGCTAGCACCTACGAGCATCAGGCCAAACCATTTTTCCAGCCAGCGTACCGTATTCATCTTGCGCCTCCTTCCTTGATGTAATTCAACCCCGGCGGGCCGGTGAAGTTGTGGCGGGAAACACCCGGCCAAGAGTGCGCCAACTTCAATCCTACACCCGGAAGCTGCTGGCGGATTGCTAAGAATGGTCAAGGACATGCCGGCTTGGCCGCAAGTGTGAACATGAGAGTTTTCTGGTTTTTTTTGCGGTTACTCTTCCTCGCAGCCGTACCGCTAGTTACCAAAGTAAGTGGCAACCTTAGAAATCGCTCCCAAAGGCCCTTGATCTCTAGGGAGTGTAGATAGGGTTAAGAGGAATTCTTGGAATTGGAAAAACTTTCGCATATTCTGTCAAGGGCGAGATAAAAGACTTACAATAATTCGCTGTATCGGCTTCCATTCGTTAAGAGGGTCTATGGAATCGCAGCGTCGGCCAGAAAGTATAACTGGCGCCCGGCTCACTGGTTGCTTAATCTGCCTTCCATCGGCAACGAGCTATGTTTGAAATGGCGCGTAACAATCAGGATTCTGTGACACTCAACTTCAGGGAACTCAGCATTGCACCGCTTCGGCTGAGGCTGCCTGGCCGTGGTGGCCATGCGTGCCTAGCCACTGTCTTGGTGGTCGCAGTCTCTTTCCTGATGCTGGTCCCCGTAACGGCCCAGTGCTCCAGCTTCCAGAGCAACGCGGTGGCGCCGGAAGCAACCAGCGGCCCATGGCCTGTTCTGTTGGCGTTGTCATTCTCGGTTGAGCCGGCACAGATGTGGCATGAGCCGGCGCAACTGGGCGTAGCCGCGCTGCTGCTGCTGCTGGCTGGGCTCGGCGTGTGGCGGTGGCAGGTGGCCAGAACGGTCCGCAGGCGGACCCAACTCGAATACGAAGTGGCCATGCGCACCGAGGAGTTACGGGCGCTGAATGCCCACTATCTGGTTGCCAGCCGGGCCGCGGAGGCCGCCAGCCAGGCCAAGAGCGACTTCCTTGCCAATGTCAGCCATGAGATCAGGACCCCGATGAATGGAATTCTGGGGATGACCGAGCTGGCGCTCTCCACCAATCTCACGCCTGAACAGCGCGATTTCCTGCTGCTGGTCAAGACCTCGGCGGACTCATTGCTGACGGTCATCAATGACATTCTTGATTATTCAAAGATCGAATCTGGAAAGCTGACGCTCGATCCTGGACTGTTCAATCTGTCTGATTTGATCGCCGCCACCATGAAGTCGCTGGCCGGGCCCGCACACCAGAAAGGCCTGGAGCTGGCCTTTGAAATCGCCGATGGGATACAGGAGTTCCTGGTCGGGGATGAAGTCAGGTTGCGGCAGGTGATCACCAATTTGATCGGCAATGCCGTCAAGTTCACCGGCCACGGTGAAGTTGTACTCTCGGTCACGACCGTGATGCATGGCTATGGAGAAGAAGTCGAGTATCTGCATTTTGCCGTGAAGGACACCGGCATCGGAGTGCCCGGAGCAAAGATTGATCTTATCTTCGCTCCTTTTGAGCAGGCCGACAGCTCGACCACCAGGAAATTTGGCGGGACCGGGCTGGGGCTTTCAATCTCCTCCCGCTTGGTCGCGCTGATGGGAGGCCGGATCTGGGCCGAAAGCACCCCGGGCGTGGGCAGCACGTTTCACTTTACTGCGCGCTTTGGAAAGAAGAGGCCGGCGATCGCGGAACCCATCTCCGCCCATCTTGAGAGTCTGCGCGATGTTCCGGTGCTGGTAGTGGATGACAATGCCTCGAACCGGCGAATTCTGGCGGAGGTCCTGAGAGGCTGGAACATGGCCCCTACGGTGGCCGAGAGCGGCGCTGCGGCCTTACAAGCGGTCGAGCGCGCCAATGATGCGGGCAATCCCTATCGGGTAATGCTGGTGGATGGCAGCATGCCCGATATGAATGGATTCCAGTTTGTGAGCAGCATCAGCCAGCAAGGTGACATGATGGCCGTGGTCATCATGATGTTCAGCGCCGCTGAACAGGCCGAATACTCACCCCGCTGCCGCGATCTCGAAATCACGGAAATGCTGGTTAAGCCCCTGAGTCCGGCGGAATTATTGCGATCGGTGCGCCGCTTGATGAACCGCAAGGCCGAATCGCTGGTGCAGCAGCAACTGGCTGCCTTCCCCATGGCCCAGCGCAGCCGTACGGGCCTTCGGGTGCTTGTGGCAGAGGACAATCCCGTCAATCGAAGGCTGGCGGTAGCGCTGCTCGAAAGAATGGGCCACACTCCGGTAATCGTCGAGAATGGCCGGGAGGCGGTGCGCGAGGTGGAGCAGGGCAATTTTGATCTCGTGTTGATGGACGTGCAAATGCCCGAAGTCGATGGCCTCGAAGCGACCGCGGCCATCCGCACGGCCGAACGGTTCTCCGGGCGTTGCATACCCATAATCGCCATGACGGCGCACGCCATGAAGGGCGATCGGGAGCAGTGCCTGAACGCCGGCATGGATGGATATCTGGCCAAGCCCATTTCGGGCAAATCCCTGGCCCAGGCCATTGAGAGTGTGCTGGCCGGCGCCCTGCTGCGGAGGAGGACCCACAAGACCGCGCCGCGGCCCGGGACCTTCGCCGGACCGCCCGAACTGGCCTAAAGAAGTCACAGTAGATTCATTCTTCTTTAATGCTGCTTTCATGCGGATCTTCTATAAACACCACAAGTCAATTTGCAAAACCTCACTGCCGGGGGGCCTCCCACGATCCAGGCCCCCCTTCTCATCTCTCCCATCCGCCAGGAAATAAATAACAAGACCAGTTATAACAGGTAGACGGAAACTCGCTGTGCGCTGAGAATCATGCCAAATGCAACCAGTCCAAAAATCACTCGGTGCCCGAATTCGTGAGTTGCGGCTGAAAAAGAAATGGTCGCAGGAAGCCTTCGCTGATATTTGCGGTATCCATCGCAGCCATATGGGGGAAATTGAACGCGGTGAGACCAATCTCACGCTTTCAACCCTGTTGGTGATCACGCAACATCTTGAGGTGACAGTCACCTCTCTTTTCAGGGGTATCGCCTGATCTGTCACATTGCAGGCGGCTCGGCAGCCGGCGTGGCGGGAAGCCGATAGAGTTGCCACGTATGCCACAGGATCCTGAGGGTCGCCAGCACCGGGATGGAAAGAAACACTCCGATCACTCCCGCCACTTCGCCCCCGGCCAGCACTCCGAAGAGCACCGCCAGCGAATGCAGTTCGAGCTTGTCGCCCATGATGCGCGGTGAAGTTACATAGTCCTGGATTCCGCGCCAAACCAGCAAAAAAATCAGTACCCATAGCACGTGGTTGTAGCCGGAGAGAAAGGCGGCCCCGGTAATGAGCGCGATTCCTATAAAGGGGCCCACAACAGGGACGAATTCCAGGGCGCCGGCCGCTGGGCCGAGCGCCAGAGCGTAGTCGACACGCATCGCCGAGAGCACCAAGGTGATGACCACCATGGCGATGACTGAGAGCAGCACCTGGGAGCGCAGAAAATCGCCGAGCATCGAATTCATGCGCTGCACGGTGGCCGCAGCAATCTGGCGGTTGTTTTCATGCTTCACCGAATTGATCAGCATGTCGCCGAACATGCGGCCATCCTTGAGAAAGAAAATCGCCAGGATGGGCACCAGGAGAAGCCACCAGGTTTCCTGCAGGCTGCGGAAGGCGCCCAGCACCAGGCCCTGGGCAGCGTTGATGATGTCTCCCTGGTGGTCCGCCACCAGGCCCCGCACCCAGGTAACCGTCTTTTCGTTCCAGCCATGTTGTTTCATCTGCTGCTCGATCTGATCGGAACTGAACTTGGCCGCCCATTGCGGGGCCTGTTGCTTGAGTCCCTGGGCTTCATGCATGACCGCCGGCACAGTCCGCACCAGAAGCACAATGATCAGGGTCAGCAGAAACAGGTAAATGGCGGCGATAGCGGCGCTGCGCGATCCCCGGAGCCAGCCCGCCAGACGGGAAACCGGGGCTTCCAGCAGATAAGCCAGAAAAATAGCAAATAGAAAAGCGATGATGACCCGCCAGGCCGCATACAAAAACAGCCCCCCTAGGGCAAATAGTGTGGCAGTCATGAGGACTTGCGCGGTTTTCTTATCAAATAGGTGCAAGGTCATTAAATCCTGCCAACAATTTAGTCCCATGCCGCCGGGGTTGCAAGGATCATGCTGTCGCGGCGATCATTCCAAGAGGACTCTAATCTCGCTATGCATGAATCTGGAGCATAAAGCATCGAGCAAGAATGGAGGCCACGCACCGATACAATCACCAAGATAAAATGGGTTTGTCTGGAACCACCGAAACCACGTCTCTATTGCATCTTTATTTGCATCTTTCAGCACGCAAGCGTAATCTTACGGATGTTTCCACAGAAGCAGGAAATCTCCTGCAACGCTTGCCTTGAACTGCCCGGATCAAGTAGTCCCGCCAGTGAACGTGCAATTGTTTCTGCAGCATGGAAAGGACCTATGTCGAAAAACATTTATGTAGGCAATCTGGATTACAACGTCACCGAGGATGAACTGCGAGGCGCTTTCGCAGCTTATGGGCAGGTGGATAACGTCACCATTATGCGTGACCGCGACACGGGCCAGCCACGTGGCTTCGGCTTTGTGGAGATGGCCAATGATGAAGAGGCGGAAAAAGCCATTGCGGGCACCAACGGCACGCAGCTTGGCAATCGCAGCCTGAATGTAAATGAAGCGCGTCCTAAGACCGAACGTAGTTCGGGCGGCGGATTCAATCGCGGCGGTGGCGGTGGGTTTGGCCGCAGCGGTGGCGGCGGCGGTGGTGGTGGTGGAAACAAACGCGGCGGCCGTGGTGGTGGCGGCGGCGGTGGTTACGGCGGCGGCGGAAAAGGCAGATACTAGATTCAACAGAAGATTGGTAATCGGGTAATTTGTAACCGGGTAATTGAAAGGCGGTATGGGTCTTCAATTACCCGGTTACCAATTACCCGATTACAAATCCTGTTTTATCTCCGTGGTGGAGCTTGGGATTTTGGTTACGGCCTGCGAGGGCAGCCATCCACGCACCATGATGTAAATCACGGGAATAATGAGGAGATTGAGAAATGTCGAGACGATCATTCCGCCGAAGACCGTGGTTCCGACTGCATGTTTTCCTTCCGCGCCCGCCCCTCGGGCGAATACCAGCGGCAATACTCCCAGGATAAAGGCAATCGAAGTCATCAGGATCGGCCGCAGGCGCAGGCGGGCGGCACGTATCGCCGATTCCACCAGGCCCAGCCCCTGGTGTTGCAACTGCTCGGCAAATTCCACAATCAGAATCGCATTTTTACTGGCCAGACCGATGAGCATTACCAGCCCGATCTGGCAGTAAACGTCGTTCTGCAGGCCGCGCAGCCATTGCGCGCCCAACGCTCCCAGCACCGCCATGGGAACGGCCAGCAGAATAATGAACGGCAGCACAAAACTTTCATACTGGGCCGACAGTGTGAGGTAAACCACTAGCAGACCCAGGCCGAAGAAGATGAAAGACTTTCCTCCCGACTCGATTTCTTCCTGGGAGAGGCCTGTCCAGGAATACGAGTAGCCCGCCGGAAGCGCCTGTTGCGCCAGCTTCTCCATGGCGGCGATGGCCTGTCCGGAACTGTATCCGGGAGCGGCGCCGCCGGTGATTTCCACATTGCGGAAGAGGTTGTAATGGCTGATGGTGGCGGCGGTCGTGGACTCTTTCACGGTCACCAGGTTGTCGAGGGGCAGCATTCTGCCTTCGCTGGAGCGCACGTAGTATTGCTTCAGATCGCGCGGTTGCGAGCGGAATTGTTTGTCCGCCTGCACGTAGACCCGATACGACCGGTTGTTGAAGTCGAAATCATTCACATACTCTGAGCCCATATAGATCTGCAGCGCCGAGGTGATTTCGCTGAACGGCACGCCCAGACTCTTGGATTTTTCGCGGTCAATCTGCACTACGTACTGCGGATCGCGCGCGGAAAATGTGCTGAACAGCCCCTGAAGCTCCGGCTGCTGGGCGCCTTTTTCCAGAAACGCATGCAGGACCGTTTCCAGATCTTCAAGACTGCCGCCGCCCGTCTGCTGCAGTTCGAAGGTGAAGCCGCCGTAACTGCCCAGTCCCTGAATGCTGGGCGGCAGAATAGGGATGATGAATGCGTTGGAGGCCCCCATCAAGGGCCCGCGCAAAGAGTTCACTACGGTTTCCACGCTATGTTCGGGGCCCTTGCGGTCGTCAATGTTCTTCAGGATGACAAACATCAGACCCTGATTGGGGGCGGCGCCGGTTTGGGCGAAGCCTGGAATGGCGAACTGACCGGCGATATCCGGATTCTTGCTCAGCACTACGCTGGCCCGGTCCATGGCCTCCGTGGTGAACTCCAGCGATGCGCCCGGCGGCGCCTGCACGAAGACCAGAAAGTAGCTCTGATCTTCCTGGGGTAGAAAGCTGGAAGGCACTCTCGAATAGATCATGTAGGTGGCTGCCAGGCCGGCGAGGAAGACCACGACCACGGCGAACCTGGCTTTGGCGAGCCGATGAAGCAGCGCTTCGTAGAGGCCGCTGCTCCGCCGGATGACGGTATCGACGGCCCGGAAGAATGCATTCTTCGTTCCTGACGGGCGCCGCAGCAGCAATGCCGCCAGGGCCGGGGACAGTGTCAGAGCATTGAAGGCCGAAATCGCGATGGAAAATGCGATGGTGAGCGCAAACTGCTGGTACATGCGTCCGATGGTGCCCGGAAACAATGAGACCGGCAGAAACACCGCAATCAGCACCAACGAAGTGGCGATGACCGCGCTGGTGACCTCTTTCATGCCCGTCGTCGTGGCCTCGGCCGCGTCACCGGCCCCCTCTTCCATGTGGCGCTCGACGTTTTCTATCACTACGATGGCGTCGTCAACCACCAGGCCGGTGGCCAGGGTGATGCCGAAGAGCGTCAACGTGTTGATGGAGAACCCGAAAAGCTTGGCAAAGATAAACGCCCCAATCAGAGAAACCGGTATGGTGATGGCGGGAATGATTGTGCTCCGCCATCCCTGCAGAAAAATGAAGATCACCAGAATGACGATGATGATCGCTTCCAGCAGGGTCTTCAGCACCTCACCAATGGACTGGCGGACGGTGACCGTGGCGTCGAAGGCGACCTGGTACTTCAATCCTTTGGGGAAATGTGGACGAAGGCGTTCCAGTTCGGCCAGCGCCTGTTTTTCTACGTCCAAGGCATTGGCGTTCGAGAGTTGGACCACGGCCAGACCCACGACGTTTTGGCCGTTGTAACGGATGCTGCCGCCATAACTTTCGGCGCCCAACTCCGCGCGGCCCACATCGCGCAGCTCGACGAGCGAGCCGCCCGGGGTGCGCTTGAGCACCAGCTTTTCAAAATCCTGGACGGTGGAAAGACGGCCGGCGGCGCGTACGCTGATCTGGTACTGCTGCCCTGGAAGGGCCGGTGTCTGGCCCACTTGGCCGGCGGCCACTTGCACATTTTGTTCCCTGAGTGCGCTGACCACATCGCCGGCGGTCAGGTTGCGGGCCGCCAGACGCACGGGGTCCAGCCACAACCGCATGGAGTACTTGCGTTCACCGAAGATGACCACGTCGCCAACGCCTTGCACACGCTTCAGTGCGTCTTTCACGTACACATCAAGGTAGTTGCTGATAAAGAGGTCGTCGTATTCGCCATTTTCGGAATAGAACGCGGCAGCGAGCACAAACGCGTTAGAGACTTTGGCGATGGTGATGCCCGTGGTTTGCACCGCTGAGGGCAGGCGTCCGAGCACGGTGGAAGTCCGGTTCTGCACATCTACGGCCGCCAGGTCGAGGCTGTGGCCAATGTCGAAAGTAGTGACGATGGAACAAGTGCCGTCATTCCCGCTGGTGGAGCTGAAATAACGCATTCCCTCCGTGCCGTTCATCGCTTGTTCCAGCAGCGTAGTCACGCCCGATTCCACAGCTTCTGAACTGGCGCCGGTGTAGAACGCCGTCAACCGGACTTGGGGCGGCGCCAGGTCGGGGTACTGGGCGATCGGCAGCGTGGGAATCGAGACGGCGCCGGCCAGAACGATCAGCAGTGAGCAGACCGTGGCAAAGACCGGCCTGCGGATGAAGAAATTGACAAACATGATGGCCTTTTCTGTTATGGCTGAGGAATAATGGGCATGCCGTCGACCAGCAACTGGATTCCACTGGTGATGAGCCGGTCACCGGGCTTGATGCCATCCAGCGCTACGTATTCATTGCCGCGCAGGTCACCCACCTGAATGATCCTTTGCCGGGCAACGGTCTGTTGTCCCTGGCTTTCGGCCACAAAGGCAAAGATTTTTCCGCTCAAGCGCGAGACTGCGGTCACCGGAATGAGTGCTGCTTTGTGTTCCCGCCAGATGATCCGCGCGCCAACGCTCTGGTCGTTGCGGAACCTTCCGCCGTGGTCGGCCACCGGCGCCTTCAGCAGCAGGGTCTGCGTGCCGCTATCGACCTGCGGAGAAATAAACGTCACATGGGAGTGCAGCACGGCCTGGCCTTCCCCATCGAGGATATCAACTGCAGCTCCGGTACGCAGATCGCGCCCCTTTTCTGCGGGAATATTGATATAAGCTTCGAGTTCTCCACCCCGGTCAAGCGTTGTGAGCAGGGTCTGGGTCGTGACGCGATCGCCGACATGCACTGGAATGTCACCGATGGTCCCGGAGGTCGGGGCCCTCACTGTGTAGTACCGAAGCTGCACCTTCTGTTCCCGCAGCCCGGCTTCCAGGGCATCGGAGTCCGCTTTTGAGGCGTTGAATGCGGCATCCGCTGTATCCAGCTCTGACCGGCTAATGACGCCCGCGGCGTACAGCTTCTTTCGGCGTTCCAGTTCCACGCGGTTCAATTCCAGAGTGGCTATCTTCGAGTTGTGGGTAGCTTCCTGATTGTTGACCGCGGCTTCCTGCTTTAACGGGTCGATTTCCAGGATCGATGCTCCAGGATTTACCCGGTCTCCGGAATGCACGAGAATCCGGATAATGGCGCCTTCCACCTGCGGCTGCAGCGCGGAGGAGTTGCGCGACCGCAGCATTGCCAGATAATCCGAGGATTCGGGGACCATTTGCTCCTGGACCACTATTATTTTGACTGGAAAAGCCGCCGGCGCCGGATTTTTCCCATCTGGGGCGCTTCCGGAGGAATGCTGGGTGCAGCCGGTGGCCATCAATATTGCCATGGCCACACACAGTATTAGGAATGATTTGGGCAATGTGGTTACCTTAGTACCACTATATTTGAGAATCGCCCGAAGCGACAAGCCCGCCAAGCCTACCGGCGTGCGTCGAGCAATTGTCCGCATGTTTGCTGCACGGATCAATTCTCGTGGCCCTGAGAAACGTCGCCGGTCGCCACCTATGTAACCTACCCAGTTACCTAAGTACTATTGCCTCGGCTAGGAATGTAATTAGAATTTCCATATCGGAGACCGGGTCTTCTAATTCATGAAGATCAAGATGTTTTTAATGTGAAGCGTTGGTGAATGAGTAAATGATGGGCACGAAAAAACCGATCTCGGCGGTTTTCACGGCGGCAATACTGGCAAGCTTGATCTGCCTGGTGGCCGCCGCACCGTGCCAGGCGCAGGGCAGTTCGGCCCAGTTGTCGATCAGTCTTACCGTGCAGTCTTCCATCAGCCTGATATTCCAAAACAATCCCAGTGTCGGGACTCCTGGGTTCTGTCCGCTCTCCAATCCCAACACCAACGCAGTGGGTCTTGATCTGGGCAGCGCGTCGTTTACCAGTGGATCCGACACTCTGGCCTGTGTGAACTACACGCATGTCGGCGGCAGCTTCTTTCAGGTCAGCAGCGCGTTTGACGTGGTGGTGACCAAGGCCAATACCGGCAGCCCCAGTTACCGGCTGGCAGCGCAGATTTCGGCCGCGCCACCCGCCAACGTGGTGTGGCTGGTCAACAACACGACATTGACCAACGCGGGCTTTACCACCCTCGATGTCGCCGACAGCTACGGCACGCCGGTGACTAAGACATTGCAGTTGCAAGTGAAGAACAACGTGGTCGCCGGCCTTTTACAGGAAACGATTACGTTTCTGGCGACCGCGAATTAGCTAGGTGCAGAGATGTTGAACAAAAGCAACTCAATTCGGATGACGGTATATGCGGCGCTGCTGCTGGCCGGGGCTTCGCTGTGGGCCCAGACCACGGCTTCCGGAACGATCAACGCCGTGTTCCTCAACGAGAGCGGCATCGCCCTCATTTTCGACACCGATCCGGGTGGAGTCCCTCTAGGGGCCTCGGGCACGACAGCCGTGACCGCCAACTTCGGCACGGTCTCCGCTTTCGGGCCGCTGGCGGGCGGTGTCACCCGGCCTTCGGTCACCGCGGCGACGTTTACTGTACGCACCAGATTTGACGTACAGGTCATTGAAAGCGGGCTGGCCAGCGCGAACTATACGCTGACGGCCGCGCTGCAAGGTGCTGCCCCTGTGGGGTTCACCTACGCCATCGATGCCGTCACCTTGACCGGTGCGGCGCAAACCATCCAGGTCAACGGCGCGTACAACGTGGACGTGCCGCACAACTTGGACCTGATCATTTCTACCGCTTCGCCTACGGGCGGCGGCCCGAGTGTTGGGACGCCGGCATCACAAACCATCAACTTTACGGCTACGGCCAATTAACAAGACTTGCGGCAAGCCGCAAGGAGGAAAATTACCATGAAGAAACTTATAATGATCGCTATCGCTGCTGCCATCATGATTGTCCCGTCCATGGCGTCCGCACAGACCGCCAGCGGCACTCTGACAGTCACTGCCACCGTCAACGGCTCAATCAGCCTAGTATTCAACTCTGACGCGGCCGGCGTGGCCCTGACCGGCTCAGGCACCAACGCTGCCACCCTGGCTTTCGGTAACGTTTCGGCTTTCGGCGCGGTTGGCGCCG
Organism: Saccharimonadales bacterium (SeqCode); assembly: GCA_035568495.1. Taxonomy (GTDB): domain Bacteria; phylum Acidobacteriota; class Terriglobia; order Terriglobales; family Acidobacteriaceae; genus Angelobacter. Next base: position 97,283 of record DATMNZ010000017.1, read on the forward strand.
GCGTCGTGCGCACCACCGCGGCCGCCAGTTTCACCGTGAGTTCGGCGGTTGACGTGAATGTGACCAAGGCCAACTCCGCCAGCGCGAATTACACGCTGAAGGCGCAGTTGGGCGCTGCGGATGCCACCAACACATGGCAAGTCGGCGGTGTAACGGTCACCAATGCTGCTGCGGCCACGGTCACGGCCACGGGCGCTTATGCGACCAACAACAATTTCCCGGTGGCGATCACCGTGCCTTTCGCTACGGCCAGCGGTACGGTCATCAGCAATACCATTAACTACACGGCCACCGCGAACTAGTTCCTGGTGTTGAGTTCAGAACGCAGCGGGAGTGGCCCAGGCGAGCACGGGAACTACCGCTGCGGTCCGGCATCCGGCAACGGGTGCCGGTCTTCGGTGTGGTGGAGGCGAGCGCCGTTCGCGGCGCTTCGCCGTCTACCCTCACCCTGGGTTCTACGGCAGGCCCACGCAGTCTCTGAAAGATTCACTTGAATGTCATCTCCGCCGGGGTCAACCGTTCTGCCGTATATTGTCCGCTCAGATCGCAGCCGCTTCCCCTTATTTCCCCTAATGTCGAATTCTCTTAATGCCGAATTCTCTTAATGTTGAAATACATGCCGATAACTGGTCTTTTCTTCGCTGCTGTTCCATTCCGCTGGCAGCATTCACGAATTGTCATCAGATTCTAAAATTATTAGGACTGGTCAATATGGCGGCCCGCGCCGAAAGTCACTTTCGTTCAGCGCTTCGGTGGCACCAAAGTCTTCCACATTACATCATCCGGTACAGATGGGCGTATTACTTTCGTGCTTCGCTGGCGCTCTAAATCATAGTAGCAATTTGAATGCGGGCGTATATCCTTGTATACAGCGAGGCATAGATCATGCAATATCGGACTCAACAATCAGGTTTTTCGCTGATTGAGATCTTGATCGTAGTAAGCATCATTCTTCTTCTGGCGGGGATCGTGGTTCCTAACCTTCCGCCGTTGGTCGCCAATTACAGGCTGGATGCCGCCGGACGTTCGATTGCCGGTCTGATGCAGGCGGGCAGGATCCGGGCGGCCCAGACCAACCAGGCGAACTATGTGCGCTTCGACACGACGCGGACTCCGGCTCTCGCCTTCGTAAAGACCGATACGACTACGGCCTATGTTGAAGGTGACCTGGATGTTCCCATCGCGTCCGGTTATGCCTTTCAAACCACCGGCCTGCCGGACCACCAGCAGCTCGATGCCTATCTCGGAACCAGCGTAGTGGTGGAGCTGGGAACGCCGGTGGGGTTCAATTCCCGCGGATTGCCGTGCGTGGCCAATAATGCTTCGGGGACGCTCTGCCAGCAGCTTGACCCGGCGACACCGGGTGCGCCGGGCTTTGAGTGGTATGTGCGAGGCACTACGGCCAACGCATGGGAAGCGATCACGATAACTCCGGGGGGCAGGATCAAGAGCTGGCGGCTGCGCCAGACCGGTGCTGCCGCAAACAGCAGTTGCGGCTACGCCGCTTGTTGGAATTAGGGAGTAAAGCAAATGGAAATAGCAATAAGACATGCAGAGAGCGGAAAGGGCCGCGGCAGTCAAGGCTTCAGTTTGATCGAGTTGCTGCTGGCCATGGTGGTGATCGTGGTGGCCATCTTGGGCGGCATGATTATGGTCGGGTTTGGCATGCTGCGCAACAACAGCAACAAGGTCGATACGGCGGGGACCAACGTGGCCCAGTCTGTACTTGAGAGAATTGCTTCGACCGGCGCCAACGTCAACATCGTTCTGCCAGCGACGGATTGCCTGCAGACCAATCCTGCAACTTCCACCCTGAAGATCAACACGGCGGCCGGCGGCGCGCAGACGCAGGCCAACGGCGATATCGATTTCACCCAGAGTCCCACGGCGTTGAACGCCGCCAATTATCAGATGACTTATATTGTGTGCGGCACCAACGGGCTGCAGTCCGTCTACGACGTTCGTTGGAACATCGTCAATGTAGGCGCCTTTGGGAAGCTGGTGACGGCAGCGGCGCAGCAAACTTCCATCGCCAATGGTAAGGGAACGGTGTTCTTGCGCCCGATAACGTTGCGCACGGTCGTGGGGTTATGAGGGGGACCACAATGAGCAAACGGCAAAGAGTCCGTTCGTCCGGTTTTTCAATGATCGAACTGATGATATCTCTCCTGATCCTGGGAATTGTGCTCGCCGGTATCTTCCGCCAGATCGATATGGCGCAGACCCGCTACTTGGTCGAAGGCCAGAAGCTGGATTTGACCCAGCAGGAGCGTGAGTTCATCGATCAATTCACCCGCGACCTTCATCAGGCGGGCTATCCGAGCGTAGCCCAATATGGCAACCTGCTGGACCTGAACTCTTCCCAGGTCGCCGCCGGGGTGTGGTACATCTCGCAAAACACTGTGGCCATGGAAGGCGACGTTGACGGAGATGGCTTTGCGGATAGCGTCCGTTACAACTACAACGATGGCAGCGGATGGGCCGGCCCCGGCCCCAATCCGTGCCCTTGCCTGCAAAGAAGCCAGATCCAGAAGGTCGCCGATTGGCCTTGGAACCAGCCTGCGCCGGTGTATTACACCGAGGTGCAAAACATCATTCCGGTCGCCGGCCAGCCGTATTTCTCGGCTTATCAATCGGATGGAAGCGCGGTCGATCTCACCAACCCGATTGTCCTGGGCTCAGGCACGGCGGTCAATCCGTTGGCTCGGCCTGCGCTGCAGGCAATCAAGTCGGTAAGAATTACGTTCACCACGCAGGCCTCGCAGCGTGATCCCAACAGCAAGCAGTCAATCCAGGTGAGTATGACGGGCATGGCCCGGCTGCCCAACAACTAGGAGTACGATCATGACAAATATATCGGTTCGAAACTACAGGAACAAAGAACGGGGCATTGCCCTGTTCTTTGCACTCCTAGCGGTGCTGTTGCTGGCCGCCATTGGCATTGGTTTCATGTTCATGGCCGACACGGAAAACAGCGTTAACAACAATTATCGCGATGCCCAGAAGGCCTATTTTGCCTCGCGCGCGGGTGAAGAGAGCATACGCCTTCTTCTGGCCCCGGCCGGGCCTTTGGCCGTCCAGGCGTTGAATCTGGGCATGCCCACGAACGGCAACCAGAACAACGTGCTATATGTGAAAAACCCCAACGCGTCGGAGACGGCCTCGCAGATCGACCCGACAACCGGTGCCGGGGCCACGGTTGCCGCCAATCCTTATCTGGACAATGAACTTTGCCAGGAGCAATTTGCCGGTCTCGGTTTGAACCACACGTCAGGGGTCGCGTGTTTGCAGGCCGCGGAGTTGAAATCCAGCAACAACTATTTCACGGTTCCTGTGCTGCCCTTGGGCAGCGTCCCGAACAGCGGGCAGGCGAATGCCCTGCCCTTCAAGTGGGTGCGGCTCACCAATAAGCAGAACCTGATGGGACTGTTGAGCCAGACAACGGCTACGAAAGTAGATCCCACCCAGCCTGCTGGGGCGCAAATCTGCTGGGATGGAACAAGGGAAGTCGCCATTACCGCCGGCACCTGTCAGAATCAGCCTGTCAATATGCGACCGGTGTGGTTGCTGACCTCTCTGGGCATGCTTCCTGCTGTAGGAAACATTTCCGGTTCCCGGCGTATTCTGCAAATGGAGCTGGCGCTCAGTCCCCCACTGCTGCCTCCGGCCAACATTACCACACAGGCCCCGGTTACCCTTCAAGGAAGTTTCTCCCTTAACGCCTACGACAACTGCAACTGCACCTGCAATGGGACTACCTGTACCGGGGCCGGGTGCAATGGCACCCATCACGCGATTTATACAGCGGGCACGGTCAGCGTTTCCGGCAACGCCGGAAATACCATTACGAGCTTCGGATCTAATCCCGCGGGCACCGCTTCCGTACAGAACGTTTCGCCCTGGCCCTATGACACCAACACCCTGATTACGCAGTTCAAAAACCAAGCGGTGAGCGCCGCCGGACCACCATGGAATTACTCCTGCACCGGGACCGCGAACTTCTCTGCCATCCCTGCGGTCTATCAGAACTGCGGGACCCAATCAAGCCAGGTCTTTGGGGTCTATCCAACGGGCCTTCCCAGCAATCCTATCGGGTCAGTGCCCGCGACTGTCTATGTGCCGGGCAGCGTGAAACTTACCTCCGCCGCAACCGGGTCGGGCGTACTGGTGGTGGATGGAGACCTGGAGATTAACGGCGGCTTGAATTATTATGGCCTGCTTCTGGTCCGTGGAAAAGTCAAGTTTACCGGTGGCGCAGGCCCGAGCGTTAACCTTTATGGCGCCATTCTGGCCGGTGAAGACGTGAACGCCACCGATCAAGCCCAGAGCGACACCTTTGGCGGCAGCATCAATTTCAATTACGACAGTTGCGCGCTTTCGCAGCAGAACTCGACCGTGCCTCCCAAGCTGCTGGCAACCCATGAGATCACCTATTAGCGCAGGAGCGTGTGTATGAAGTTTGTCTGGATGGCAGCAGTCCTGGTGATGAGTGGCGGTCTTTGTCTGGCCCAATCCGAGCCACCGTCATTGGCCGATATCGCGCGTCAAAATCAGGCTGCGCGCCACCAGGGAAAAAGCCGGATCGTCTTGACCGATGATGACTTCTCCAGTGGCAAGACGGAACCTCTCTTAAAGAAAGGCGCCGGCCTACGATCGAATGCCGGCGTCACAGGGGTCGATTCCGGCAAACCGGATGCCGCCAAGGCTTCAGACAGCGGCCCCCAAACCGAAAACCCGCAAACAGAAAAGAAGACCGAACAGAAAAAAGAAGATAAGGGCCAAAGCACTACCCGCCCGCCCTCAGCTCAGGATGAAGTTGAACGGCTGAAGAAAGAGCTTGAGGGCTTCAAGGCCCAGCAGGAAGGCTGGAGGCGCTCCGCCGGAAAATACGAAGAACAACTCGCTGCAGAGACCAGTGAATTCAGGCGTTCGATGTACCAGGATGCGCTCGATAACAACCGGCAGAACATGGTCTTTTTTCAGCGCAAGATTGACGAAACAGAATCGAAGCTGGCCAGCGCCGAAGAGGCTGCCGCCAAGGCCGACACTTCATCGCAGACGGTAGCTGGGAGCGGCCCGCCTCACTGATCGCTGAAGACCTGCTTCAGGCATACGACGGGTGGGTGGTGCGATCACTCTGCTAGAAAGCGTCAATCATTAGAAATTGTTAACTTTGGATCGCCCCCGGCCCGTGTACGAGCAATAACAATCTCCCCCTCCCCCATTACCGTGCCCTGAGCGCCGATCCGGTGGTACGATCATAGGCAATACCATTAACTACGCAGTTACCGCCAATTGGAATTTAGTGGATTCGCTGCCGCAGGAGAACGATGATAGTTCTTGGCGAATGGTAGAAATCGCGAGAGGTGTGAGATCAGGTTGCGCTCTGTCCTGCCCGTGCTTGTGCTCGGTTCCTTCCTGACGACCGTGGGGTGGGCACAGAAGAAGAGCGTGACAAAACGGCCTCCCAGCACCGCCCTCAAGATGCAGACCCAGGGCGCGGGCTCGATCTCGGTGGTGCTGGCCGCTCTTCCTGGGGGGGGGCCGCTGGTTTCCGAACTAGCCGGCAAAGGGGCGCTTGATCTGGGGCAGGCTGCCTATGGCGCCGGTTCTCACCTTCCCAACGTGGAAGTGCGCACGCTCCGGGACCGTATGGTTGTGAGCACCAGATTCGGCTTGGCGGTACGCGATCCCAGCGGGCATTTTGCCAGTGCTTCGGTGCTGGCGTCTCTCGCGTATAGCGATTCCAGCCGGGTGCTGCGGTTGGATGGTGTGCGCTTGAGCACGGTCCCCCAGTTGATCCAAGCCCAGGCCCGCTTGGGTGTAACCTCGTCCCATCGCCTTGAAATCGAAGTGCCCACGCTGCTGACGGAAAAAGACGCCCAGATGCGCAACGCCATTCTATTTCAGGTGATACCGAATTGAACGCAAGTAAGTCTGAGGTATAAGTGAAGAATTCTCCACTGCCATGGATCGTTTTACTGGGTCTACTGATGAATCTGGCCGGCGCCCAGACTGCGCCGCCGGCGCCTGTGCCCCCGCCTTCTCCAAGCCAGGAAGTGCCTCCTCCTTCCATTACGCTGAGCCCGGCGGTGGTGATGGCGCGCGGTTCTTTTGGACAGGCGCTTTCCCAGACCCTCACCATGACCAACCAGACGAGCGCGGAATTGTCCTTTGTCATGGAAGCCTACGATGAGGTCATCAAAGACGGGAAACGCGTCTTCGTGCCCGCAGGGGAACTCGAACACAGTATCGCCGCCACCGCCGTATTCTCACAGAAGACCGTCTTTGTGAAGCCCCATTCTTCCGCCAGTGTGGACGTTCGTCTCTCGCTCCCGGCCGCCACCCATGTGCGCGCAATCAGCGCATTGTTTCGCGGAACAGACGTGCTACCCAGCCGGAACGCCGTGGGAATGACGGCTTCTCTGGCGACATTGATAACATTCAATCTCACCAATGATGTAAAGGTCGAGTCGGAAAGCATTCATGTGACGCCCTCCACCGACACCTCGAACATGAACGTCGCCTTGCGGATGATCAACAACGGCAGCGAACCCGTGGTGCCGGAAGGCGTCGCTGCCGTGCTCGATTCCACCGGCAAGCTGGCCGGTAAGGCCAGCTTCCCCAGCCTGCGCCTCTTGCCCGGAGAAAAGCTGGATTTCACCGCCGAGTTTCCTGAGCAACTACGGCCCGGAAGCTACAAGGTCTTGTGTTCGTTTCAGTTTGAAGGCAAGACCCTGACCGCCGATTCAGCTTTTACTGTCCAATGAAGCGCTGCCTGACAGTGGTCGGGCTGTGTCTGCTCTGCGCCCTGCCGGCCCGGGCGCAAGTGCCGGTTTCGGTTGGCTATCTAAAGAAAATCCACATTTCGGTGCCTGGCGCAACCGCCGCCTATTCGCTCGACCCTAACATCGCTGAAGCCTCGGCGGACAATGGCACGGTCGAGATTCAGGGCCGGGCGCCGGGCAGCACCAACCTGATCGTCGTGACCTCTGCTGGTGTGCAGACCCTGGCGGTCACCGTACCCCAGCCGCCGCCCAGCTACCCGCCGGGCTTTGTGCCACCCGCCACGGAAGGCAATGCTGCGGAACGCGGGTCCTATGAGGTGCGCTACAACTCCGACCCGTCGCAGCTCACCAACTCTCTTCTGCTCATGCGTACGCAGGGTGATTCTTTTGACCGCTTGCAGGTGGTCAACGCTACCTTGTTCTCCGCCCGCACGGGTAGCTCCCAGTCCGGTTTCCCGCTGGCTTCCTACGAACTGAGCCGCCCTACGTACGATGTCACCTTGGTCGATCAGATCGTCAAGAACTCACCCATGACCGTCGATGGATTCGCGGTGCGCGGCCTTCACTTGCGTCTGGGAAAGTGGGATTATCATGCGGGGTTTACCTCCATTGCGACATTCCAGGACCTTTTCCTGGCCACCGATCCCGAGTATGTGGCAGGAATCAGCCGGACATTTTCATTGCACCGCGCCGGATCTCTGGAAGCCAACTACTTTTACTTCCAGAATACCGGCCGTCAGCGTTTGCTGACGCCCAGCGGCGGCGTTGGCTCGATCGTTTATCGCCTCAAATTCAAGGACAAAGGCCTCCTGATGACGGAAGCCGGTGAGAGCCACCTGGGCTTCGGCTTTGCCGCCTCCGGCAATTTCGAGGACAAAAAAAGCCGCGTGGCCGCAAACTTCCGTATTCTGCCCCGGCGTTTCGCGTCGCTGGCAGTCAGCAATCAGCGTGGAACTTTCTCTGCGTTGAATGCGTCCCGTGAGCTTACCCAGAAACTCTTTGCCGCCTTCAATCTCAACCAGACAAATTTCAACCTGCCGGGGTTGCGCCAGAATACTTTTGTCACCGACAGCAGTCTCAATCTCAAGCTCAGCCGCCACTTTGCTATTTCGGGCGGGGCCGCCTATTCGCGATTTAGTTCCCTGTTTCCTGCCGGCCCCACGTTGCGGACGCTCAATCTTCCCGCCGGTATTGATTTTTCTTCGCGCCACTTCGGCACCGGCTTTCAGTACCAGCGCAGCACCAATTTCGACTCCACCGGCGGCAACGACTATTCATTCAACGTCCGCGGATCGGCCGGACGGCTGCTGATGAACGCCTCGTATCGCCATGATGTCCAGGTGCCCACCTTGGGTGCGATTCTGGCGCAGGTGCCGGGATTGCAGGACCTGCTCGAGCGTGCCGGACTTGTGGTTACCACGCCCGCCGATCTGGCCCAGCTCTTGCAGAACGGCGCGCTGCTCTCCACTTTGGGTTTCAGCACGCCTTTCATGGTCAATTTCGCGCCTGTCCGTAACGACTTCAACGCCTCGGTGGGCTTTTCCGGAAACAGCCGCAGCCATCCGCAGTTGAGCGCCAGCTATTTTGACAGCCACACCGGGTTGGTGCTCGGCGGTTTTCGTTTCCAGACGGCGTCTCTCAGCTATTCCCAGCGCATCAGCGAATCCACGGATATCGTAGCTTCGGCTTCGCTGGTCCGTTCTACGTCCGGTCCCTCCGCCCCGTTCCGGCCCGTCTATTCGCTCTCACTACGCCACCGGTTCGCCTCGGTGCCTTCAATACTGCTGCCCGGCCGGCACGGCGAGATTTCCGGCCATGTTTTTCGCGATGAGCAGGGCATTGCCCAATACCGCAACCAGCAGGCTGGCATAGGCAACGTTGAAATCCGGCTGGATGATAGCCGCACCACCCACACCGACCGTCTCGGCTATTACCACTTCCGTCATGTGCCTTTTGGAGTCCACCAAGTGGAGGCCAAATTTCAGAACCCGGAGCCGTTCTTCTACACCACCGACTCACCCGCCACCACCGACATGAATGGCATCATCGATTTCGGTGTTGCTTTTACCAGGGACCAGGTCTTCGGTTATCTGTTGAATGATGCTGGGGCGGCAATCCCCGGAGTGACCGTGGAACTCAAGAAGGCCGGATCTGTATTCACTGCGCAGACCACGTCCGATGGCAAGTTCAGCTTTCCTGGCCTTGAGCCGGGCGAGTATTCCATCGCCACCCAGCCCGCGACCTATCCGCCGGGCTATTCCCTGCAGGACCTGCAAGACCAGCATGTCCTTGTGGAAAAGGGCAAGCCTGCCAGTCTCAGCTTCACCGTCAAGGCCCTGCGCGCAATTTCGGGACTGATATCCGGCTATGATCAGGCATTGCTGCAGAACGTCCCCTTGCCCGGCCTCACCGTGCGCATCAAAGAACTGTCTCTCGAAACGGTGACCGGCGCCAACGGCGCTTACATCTTCCGCAATTTGCCGGCCGGTGTTTTTACGGTCTCGATTGTTTACCATGAAAAAGAAGTCACACGTACGGTCGTTGTTCCATCCGCGCCTGCAAATCTGCGGGAAATCAATCTGGCAGCCGGGGCCAAATAGGCCCTTTCGCAGGCCGGGACGGCTTGCAGATGGGCGCAATGAATCCGCGCCGCAAGTTCTTGGATTGACATTCAATTGCGCCACCACACCAATCTGAGATAAGGTTTTTGTTGACCCTGGATTGATATGCTAACGATGCGCAGGATTTCTCTTTTTTCTCTTCTTTGCCTGATGGCTGCTCTTTGTGCGGCGCAGGAATGCACCACTTATGTGGTCTTGAACGCTTTCGAACCCAAGCTACGGCTTGAAGTCGAAACCTTGAAGGCTTCCGACCTTGAGGTCAAATGGGTGAAAGACCGTGGCCGGACGGGGCCTTCCATCGCAAGCATTACCCGGAATTACAAGAGCCGTCTGTTGGTGCTTATCGAGACCGATGGGGTGTCTGTCAATCGCGATACGAAGGAAGTCATCGATACCGTAACCAAGCTGGCGCGCCAGGCCCCCGAAGGCCAGCCGGTCGCCTTCGGCGTCTATGCCGGGCGGGCCGTATTCACCAAAGGATTCTTCCCCGACCCGAAAGAGCGGGAGACCGCCATTTCTGCCGTAAGAGAGGAAGCCAATGTCTTGGGCAAGCGGGTTGCGCTCTACCGCTCGCTGTTGGAAGCCGTAAAGCTGTTCGGTGAGCATCAGCCGGGAGATGCCATTCTCCTGGTCGGCTCGCCCTACGATGACTGGAGCAACGTTTCCGCCGGAGATGTAGAAAGGGCCTTCAAGGCTGCGGGTGTGCGCCTGCTGGTCATGCTGCGGGAACCCTTGAGCAGCCTCAATCGTGACGATTTCCTGGTCAACTCGCACGAGACGGAGAAGCGCATGTTCAGCGAGCTGACCGCCCAAACCGGCGGCCATTACTCGGATTTTGACGCCGCCGCCTTCGGCTTCGCCTGGCGCGGATACATGCTCGAGATCAAGCTACCCGTTGGCGCTGGCGCCGGCAAGAAATGGAAGCTGAAACTTCAGGGCCCGGCCGCCGAGACCCTCAGAGATGCCCGCCTGTCATTCCCCGAACAACCGCCGCCCTGCGGCAAAACACCGCCCGAGCACAGCAACATGGCCACATCGCATTAAGGCCAGGAGTTTCACCACGGAGGCCACGGAGAAAAACAAAAACCGGTACTTGGTATTCGGTAGTTGGTAGTTAATTTCAGGAAGACCACAGTTTTTCAGATTCAGCAATGCTTCGATTAGCCGCAAATACCAACTACCGAGTACCAAATACCTGTTGTTTTGTTTTCCTCCTCGCCTCCGTGTCTCCGTGGTGAAGCTTTTGGTTCTTGACTCTTCCGCAGAGGTTACAATGATTATCGACGTTGAATCCTGAAAGGAATGCCCCCTTATGATTCGATTGTTCTTGGTTCTCTTGTTGTGCGTCCCGCTGATGTTTGGCGCGGTTTCGTCGATCTATGACTTCACCCTGACTTCCATCGACGGCCAGCCCGCACCGCTGGCGGCTTATAAAGGCAAAGTCGTGCTGCTGATCAACGTGGCCAGCCGCTGCGGATTTACACCCCAGTATTCTGCGCTGGAGTCGGTCTATGAGAAATACAAGGACCAGGGCCTGGTCATCGTCGGAATTCCAGCTAACAATTTTGCCGGACAAGAGCCCGGCACCAACGAAGAGATCAAGACGTTTTGCTCCCGCAAATACAACGTCCAGTTCCCCATGATGGCCAAAGTCTCGGTGAAGGGCGCCGACAAGGTCGCGCTCTATGAGTTTCTGACCGACAAGAAAACCAACCCTCGGATTGGCGGCGAGATCCAGTGGAATTTCACCAAGTTCCTCTTTGGACGCGACGGCGCACCCGTTGCCCGCTTTGAACCCGACGTTACCCCCGATTCGAAGGACGTGATCGCCGCGATTGAAAAGGCGTTGGCGGCGCACTAAAGGACAACGCGAGAGTTCTTCATCGGTTAAAGTCTCTGTTTAGAGTGCCAAGCGGCATAGCGCAAGGGGCGCCATTGGCGGGAAGTGAGCGGACCCACTCTCGAATCAGGGCCAGCCCTTCCCGATGGACCACGCTACGGCCGATTTGGGGCATCATCTCTTTCGGACGCACCGATTCCATCCGCGCCACCAAAATGGATTCCTCCGGCTTTCCCGGCACAAGATCGTAGATCAGGTTGCCTATCCGTCCGGCGGAGTTTGGGCTCTTGCATAGGCCCATAGAGTTCAAGCCGTCCGCTGAAAGCCGCAAATCAAATCCGGTGTAGCCGGCGCCCGCCCCTGGCTGATGACAGTGGGCGCAGTTGTTGTCGAGATAGGCGCGGGCACGCTCTTCGAGCGTTCCGCTCTGGGGCGCGTCCCACTGCGCCACCTTGGGCGCGGCCTGTGGCGAGGGAGCGCCTTGCAGATATCCCGCCTGGGTCCAACGGACCAACTGGTTGACCGCGCCATCGGCGTATGCGTAGTCTTTGTTGAGATTGCGGGCCTTGGGGCCGATGGGCATCATGACGCGCGCGTTTTCATGGCACTGCTTGCACTCATTCGCGTTGGGAATGAAGTAGGTAAAATCATGTTTCTGTCCGAAAGAATCCGAGTAGCTGACGGGAACCGGATCGGGCACGAGCTCCAGCCGGGCTTCGGTCTGGCTTTCGTTCCAAACGTACGGCAATCCGACCCATCCGTTTTTGGTGTGGACGAGCAGGCGGGTTTCAATCAGCTTCTCTTTGTTCCTGCCGCCTGCGGGAAAAGCAAAAGTCTTCGCGAGGATGGCGCCTTCCGGAAAATCGAAGACTCCATCAGCGTGATACTGGGCGGGCATACCCGGAGGCATCCAGACAAAACGGTGCTTGGCGGCGTAGTCGGAAAACAAAGGCGTGTTGAGATCGTAGGGCAAGACACCCTGGTTCGGTTGCCAGGCCCCGTTGCGATTCAGGAAGAGATGCCAGCCGGAGAGCTTCTCAGGAAACGGCCCTTCGACAAAGGACTTCACCGGCGCGGGCTTCATCTGGCAGCCGGCGAGCATTGCCAAAAAGACAAGGGCGGTGCAATGCCAGACTGTTCGAAGGGCCGATTTATGACTATCCATCAAAGTCTTCACGTGCTGCGGTGGTTCCTGGCGCCGCCTCACAACCCAATCCTCATTCCTATTTGCGTTCATTCGCGTAAATTCGCGGCTAAATGCCTTTGGCAGCAGGCGGCAGTTGCGGAATGACCACGGCCTCCAGCGACGGCAGAGAGCATTGATAGGCTTTCAGGTCACGCACCGGATGTTTGAATCCGTTGCTGCCGTCGAAATTCAGGAACGTGAATGCGCCGTTGTTGGCGATACAGATTTGCCCGGGATTCGCCCCCCGATTGGCGGCGCGGATGGCCGGATCGACCACACCGTCATAGAGCACATCGGGTAAAGGACCGCCAAGCGCTGTGCTTAGGGCCTTGACATCGTCCTGGCGCAAGTCCGGCGCCTTGCCGCCACTGGATATCTCGTTGTCATGGAGGTACACCTGTTCGGTGAAAGGACGGTAACGCGCGTCTTTGACCTCGCCCAGACTGGGGTTATACCGGATCACATAGATGTTGGTGGTGTTATTGCCGTGGATTTTATTGTGAAAGGCCTCCACGTTATTGATGGCCATGATGTACATGCCGGTGCCGGCCGGCAGGTGGTAGATTGTTCCTAAGCTCTTGGGCGCAAAATTCGGGGTGTTGTTATCGTAAATCTGGTTATCGAAGACGCGCACGTATTGGCCGCCCTGTTTGGGCAGGCTGGGCAGATTGAAGACGCCTAGTCCGCCGGTGTTGTGCGTGGCAACGTTCTCGTAGACGTCGACGTGCTTGGAGTTTTCCACTTCGTACCCGTCAACGTTGTACTCGGCGCGATTGCGGCGCATCACCACATATTCGGATTGCCCAATATAGAAGCCGGTATCCACGGCGCCCTTGGCGACGGAATCTTCCACCAGCACGTTCTTGCATTCCGTGGGGTAGATTGCATAGGGACCATTGGCGGTATTCGCCCCGCGGGTCCACTCCACGCGCACGCGCCGTATGGTGATGTTGTTCCCGCCCTGGACGGTCAAACCGTCGCCAGCGGTGTCTTCGATGGCCAGGTCTTCGATGACGAAGTCATTGGCCTTCACCAGCAGGCCTGAGCCGCCTTCTTTCTGTCCGGCAAACGACAGAATGCTCTTGTCCATACCCTTGCCGCGGATGGTCACCTTGTCTGTCGAGAGTGAAAGCGTACGGTCCAATTGGAACTTGCCTTCGGGGACCACGATTACGTCGCCTGCCTTGGCGTTGATCAACTGCTCTTGCAGTTGTTTCTGGAAACTCACCGGCGCCTGGTGGCAGGAGATGATCCCGGCGAACACCAGACCGCACATTGGCAAAGAAATCATCAACCTTTTCATATCTTGAATCTCCATGTTGGTGTCAATGACACGCCTTTTTGCTGGGGTCTTTCCACGCACAGCATTGTAATATATGGCCGCTGCCTAAAAGCATCTGCAGGTCCCGTAAAACATTCAGGGGATGACCCTGTCCCAGGGACCCGTTATTGGTCCTTCTTTTCCTTTTCTTTCCCGAAATCCATCACCTGCAGCAGGTTACTATAATCGTCCGTCCATAGCCGGAGTTTGGGGTCGGGCTTCGCGGGCTTGATCCATTCCACATTGAAAGCCTGATCGTCAAAAACACTGGCGGTCGAGGAGAGCAGCACCCATGTACTGGAAGCCGCGTCTTTTCCTTGGGAACCGTCATCTTCCACCACCATGGCCGGCTTGTGCAGTTCCTCGGCGATATTGGCGACAACCGGCGCCAGCTTGAGATAGCGGTTGGAAACGTGGATGGCCAGAATGCCGTCGGCCTTGATGTGGCGGAAGTATTCGATAAAGGCTTCACGGGTCAGCAGATGCGTGGGCACCGCATCACCGGAGAATGCGTCTACGGCCAGCAGGTCGAAATTCTGCGGAGGCTGGCCTTCCAAGGTCAGGCGGGCGTCACCCAGGTTCACTTTCAGGTCTCCGGCGCAATCGCTCAAGAAGGTGAATTCCTCGCGGGCGATGGGTTCCACCAGGGGATTGATTTCATAGTAGCGATAGAAGTCTTCCGGGCGGCAGTAGCTGGCGATCACGCCCGCGCCCAGTCCGATGACCCCTACACGCATGTGTACGCGGATATGCAGGAACTCCTGGGCCAGGCCGACGCCCGAGGCCCTGACGTAGTAGCTGGTCGGTTCATCGCGGTCTGCCGGAGCCAGCATCTGCGCCCCGTGCTCGATAGTCCCGTGAATCAGCACCCTTGCGGGCTGTTCCGGTCCATCTTTCTCGCCATCCACTGTCTGGTTCTGCACCCGCAGAGCGCCGTAGAAATTCCTCACCTGTAATTGGTCGTCGTTGCCTTCCTTGGAATGCTGCTGGCCAAGATACCAGGAAAGCCCGATGGCGCAGGCCACCATCCCTAGACGTAGCGGCCAGGCAAGAAACGGGCGTAACGTTCCCAGCGGCTTCCAGACCACCAGGGCAATCAGCGCGGCGCACACCCCCATGAGCACCGGCAATTCAGCGTACGTCTTAAAGATATGGGGCGCGATCAGGGCGACAAACAAGCCACCCAGAACGCCTCCGGCCGATACCATCAGGTAGAAGGCGGTCAGCCGGTTTGCCGGCGGCTTGCACCGCACCAGTTCCCCGTGGCACACCATGCAGCAAGCAAACAGGCAAGCCAGAAAAACCGGGACGGCCACTCGCACACGGGGATTGCCTGAATCGGAATACATCACGTACGCCATGGCTCCCAAGCCGGCCAGCATCAGCGGAATCCAGATGAAACGCCGATAGATGCGCCCCGCATCGAAGCACAGCACAAAGCTGAGCAGGTAGATGCTCAGCGGCAGTATCCACAAGAGGGGAATGGGTGCTACGTTCTGCGAAAGATGATTGGTCACCGCCAGCAGCAACCCCGAGCCGCAGGCGGCCAGCGCCATCCACAGTATCCACGAGCTGCGGGTCACCGGTTCCAGCGGCGGCAATCCGGCCCCGGAGTATGGGGTCTGGGCGAGGTACTGCATAGCTGAACGGTTTCTGAACGTATACCACGCAGTGAGCGCACACAGTGCGGCAAAGACCACATAACCAACGGACCATTCGCGCGCTTGGGTTGTGGTGCGCAGATGCGGCTCCACCAGCAAAGGAAAGCAGACCAGGCCGAGCAGCGATCCCAGGTTCGAGAGCGCGTACAGCCGGTAAGCCGATGGTCCCGGGTTCAAGTCGGCGTACCACGCCTGCACCAATGGACTGGTGGAAGAAATCAGCAGGCAGGGAAGGCCGATGGTGCTGGCCAACAGACCAAGAATGCGCAATGCCGGATCGGCGGAGCCCGTTTGCCGCCAGATCGTCGAAGGCAGAATGGGCAGAAAGAACAGACTAACGGCCAGCAACACCGCGTGAACAAGAAGCTGTCGCTGAGGTGACAGCCAGCGCCTGAGCCAGTGCGCGTACGCATAGCCGGCCAGCAGAGAAGCCTGGAAATAAACCAGACAGGCAGCCCAGACTCCGGCCGACCCGCCGAACCACGGCAGCACGATCTTGCCGAGAATGGGCTGCACCAGAAACAGCAGGAAGGCGCTCAGGAATATGGTCGCGCCGCAAAGCCACGACGCCAGCCTTAGCTGGCCGCCCGCCGAAATGATGGGACGTTCGCCAATGGTGGACAAGTTCCGTAATTGTAAGGAATTTCCGGAAAGCTGCAAGCAAAAACCAGGGCCAGCGCTGCGTAGCCACAACCAAAAACAATCAGCCGCGAATGAACGCGAATAAACACGAATAAGACTGGAGTTGCCGTTGCTCCCGAAATCGTCGCGCACCGCGAAAATCATGGGAAAAAGCGGTGTCATCCCGAAGGCCGTCAGGAGCGCGCGCTTTCTTCAGCGCGCGAGTAGGCCTGAGGGACCTTGTGCTTATTGAGGTTGCCGCGGAACTTGAGGTGTGAAGTAGTTTACGAATCGCAGAGGGCCGCGACGAGGAGAAGAAATTGTCGAGAATGCTGCGTGGGCTGAATGCTGAATGCTGAGTGCTGAATGCCAATTGCTATTTGCCAATTGCTTCTTCCCCTATAATGGAAACAGCTGATGCCGGGCCGGATGATCGCCGTCTTCGCAAGAAGAGGGAGGAAAGTCCGAACTCCACAGAGCAGTGTGCCGGATAACGTCCGGGATGGCGGGTTCAAGCCCGTCAGACGGAAAGTGCAACAGAGAACATACCGCCCCGGCCGTAAGGCCAGGGTAAGGGTGAAAAGGTGCGGTAAGAGCGCACCGCTCG
Source organism: Saccharimonadales bacterium (SeqCode) (assembly GCA_035568495.1). Lineage (GTDB taxonomy): Bacteria > Acidobacteriota > Terriglobia > Terriglobales > Acidobacteriaceae > Angelobacter. The sequence continues at coordinate 113,928 of DATMNZ010000017.1, forward strand.
CGCAGTAATGCGCGGGGCAGGGCAAACCCCACACGGAGCAAGACCAAATAGGGAGGGAATGGCAGGCCCGCAGCGCAAGCTGTTGGCGGCCATGCGTGCCGGCTCGGTGCGCCCAACCTTCGGGTAGGTCGCTGGAGCCGTTCAGTAATGGGCGGCCTAGAGGAATGATCATCGCGGCGGCAACGCCGCACAGAATTCGGCTTACAGGTCCGGCATCAGATCTATTGCCAATATTGCCAGAATCGCCGGTATTGCCAGGATTGAAAAGCAGCAGTTGGCAATTAGCAATTGGCCAAATAGCAGGGGGTGATTGGCCATCGGCGCCATTGGCAGTAGCCAAAACGTGGCAAATCCGCATGGCAGCGCGTTTTCTCTGCGCAAGAACGAATCGGCTTCAAGGCTGAGTGCTGAGTGCCAATTGCCAACTGCTATTTGCCAATTGCTGCTCTTCCGGCAATCCGAAAGCCACTGGCCGATTGGCCGGGTTCCTGACGGCACTTAGTTACGTTAACTCATCCGCGAAAACCGCCCTTTTACCCCGTAGTTTGAACTATACTTTCTAAAATTTCAATAATTGTGCTTTCAATTGAAATCCATCTCTCCAGCCGGGCCCATGCCGTCTGGATGTGAGACTAAGCATCGCCCTCAGGTTCTAGAGCTCCGGGCGATATGCCACAGGTGATCGCAGATGCTGGTCAGATTCTGGGGTGTTCGCGGGTCCACGCCGACTCCTCAGTCAGAAAACATGCGCTATGGAGGCAATACCTCCTGCGTTGAGGTCCGACTCAACGGCAGCATCTATATTTTCGACTGCGGGACCGGGTTCCGGAGCTTGGGCAAACAACTGGAACTGGAGGCCGCCGGCCAGCCGATTTCCGCGCATATTTTCCTTTCGCATTTTCACTGGGACCACATCCAGGGAATCCCGTTTTTCACGCCGCTCTACAACAACCGCGAGAGCCGTTTCTTCTTCCATTCGTCAAACCGCACGCGTGGGCTGCAGCACACCATCGAAGAGCAAATGTCCGATCCCTATTTTCCAGTAAACATGAGCGAAATGGCCGCCCACCGTCAGTTCTACAACATTGAGGAGGGCGTAACGCCCTTTGACCATTGTGTAATTAAGTCCATGTGGCTCAATCATCCCCAGGGATGTCTGGGCTTTCGCATTGAGACCCCTGACAAAGTGCTGGTCTACGCCACCGACAATGAGCCCGGAGACCCGGTGTTCGATAAGAGCGTGCGCAAGCTGGCGGAGGGCGCGGATGTGCTCATCTACGATGCCCAATATCTGCCGGAAGAATACGCAGCTACACGGCGCGGCTGGGGGCACAGTCACTGGCGCGAAGCCGTGAACCTGGTGATGGAAAGCGGCGCCCGCGAACTGGTCCTCTTCCACCACGACCCCGATCACACCGACCCCTGTATTGACCAGGTGGTCGCCAAGGCCCGCGAATATTATCCGAAAGTGCGGGCCGCGTCCGAGGGGATGGAAATCCTGCTGTAGGATTGCCAGAATTGCCAATATCGCCGGGATTTCCCCCAAAGCTGGCCTTCATGGGTGATGCTCTTAAAATTGCCCAATTACTCGATTTTGGCAATTGCCAATCTCCAGGTTGCTGTTTTCAGCGCCTTCCGCGTAATGTAAACTATATATAGCAGCCCCAGGAAAATCCGCTCCCCAGTTAGATACCCGATTCCGTGGTCTTGATGGTCATCATGGGGCCTCTCTATACTTTCTAATTGCCCAAAATTCTCTTGGAGTGTGAATGAAACCCGTATCCCTTGAACAAGAACTGAACCCCTGGGAAGCACAAGCTGCGCGCTTTGATTTTGCCGCCCAGAAACTGAATCTGAACGAAGGCCTTTGGAAAATTCTGCGTTATCCCAGCCGGGAAATTATCGTTCACATCCCGGTGGCCATGGATGATGGCCGCATCGAGGTATTCACGGGTTTCCGGGTGCAGCACTCCATCGCCCGTGGACCGGCCAAAGGCGGTGTGCGCTACTCGCCCGATGTGACGCTCGACGAGGTCCGCGCCCTGGCCAGTTGGATGACCTGGAAATGCGCGGTGGTCAATATCCCTTTTGGCGGGGCGAAAGGCGGCATTATCGTCGACCCCAAGCTGCTCAGTATGTCGGAGTTGGAAAAGCTGACCCGCCGCTATACCTCCGAACTCATCGAATTCCTGGGCCCCGAAAAAGACGTTCCCGCCCCCGATATGGGCACCAATGAACAGACCATGGCCTGGATGATGGATACATACTCCATGCACATGCGCCAGACAGTGACCGCGGTCGTGACCGGCAAGCCGATCAACATCGGGGGCTCACGGGGACGCCGGGAGGCCACTGGACGCGGCGTAATGGTCGTCTGCGATGAGGCCCTGAAGAAGCTGGGCATGCATCGCGAGACGACCCGGGTGATCATACAGGGATTCGGCAATGTCGGCTCCAACGCCGCCAAGCTGATGGCCGATGCCGGCTACAAAATCATCGGCATCGCCGAGTTCGATGGCGGCCTCTATAACGCCAAGGGCATCAACATCGACGACCTGCTGGAACACAAGGACCGCAACAAGAGCATCGTCGGGTTTGCCGGGGCCGAGCCCGCCGATCCCAAGCAGTTGCTGATCGCCGATTGCGAAATACTGATTCCGGCCGCCACCGAGAACGTGATCACCAGCCAGAACGCGGACCATATCAAGGCCAAGGTGGTCGTGGAAGGCGCCAACGGTCCCACGACAGCCTCCGCCGATGAGATTCTGGCCGACAAGAAGATCTTTGTGATTCCCGACATTCTGGCCAACGCCGGCGGCGTGACCGCCTCATATTTTGAGTGGGTGCAAGACCGCCAGGGCTATTTCTGGAAAGAATCGGCGGTGAACGAACAGTTGGAATTCATCCTGCGCGAGTCGTTCGAGGATGTCGTACATTTCTCCGAGACCCACAACGTCAACAACCGCATCGCCGCCTATATGCTGGCCATCAGCCGCGTGGCGCATACGATCAAGGTGCGGGGAATTTACGCTTAAGAGCAGTTAGCAATTAGTAGTGGCAATCAGCACTCAGCCATGGAACAGTAGTGGCGGTTGGGTGTTGCCGGGTTGAGTGCTTTGTCTTCGGGAGACAAGACTCTGACGCCCTCATAGGAGGGTTTCATGGCTGAGTGCTGACGGCTACTACCAATGCCAATTGCTAACTGCTAATTGCCATCTGCTCTCTGCTCAGTTATTCCCCAGCAAGCGGTTCTGGTCCCGGCGGAATTCTTCGGCGCGTTCTGCGCCGTGGCTTGAGAGCCAGTTGCGCCATGCCGATGGATCATTTGATATTCCTTCACCGGTTATTTCACGCAGCGCCTGGAAGGCCCAGTTTCGGGTTGTGGCGTCCACTGCGGGGTCGGCCCCAATCTCGATCAGGCCGGGTACGGCCTTGAGCCGTTGTTCACGGGTCAACATACCTGATTTAGCCAGGCTGCATCCGGCACGCTCACGCACGTTCAACGAAGGGTCGTTCCTGAGAACATCGAGGAAATCCTGGATGGTGTCATCGGTTCCGAAGTAAGCCAGGCCTTCCACCGCCCAGAAACGGGTTTGCTCATCCGCCTCATGCGCCCACTTTTTCAGCAACCCATGGATATGATCGGTTTCCACTCCACGATTGGCCAGCATTCCCAGATAGATAGCTGACATGCGCTCAATCTAGCCCGGAACGCTGCAAGGGCCAAGTTACTTTGGTGGGAAATGCTCCGGTTGCAGCCAGATACGAAATCCAGGGGCCGCAGAATGTTTCGGCGGCCCCTGGCATCGTGATGCTGGTTACGCAACGCTGGTGGGCGGTACGGTCGGCGTGCGCCTATTTTTTCTTGCCTTTTTTGCCCTTCTTGGCTTTCTTGCCGCCTTTGCCCTTCTTGGCTCCACCCTTTTTGGCCCCGCCCTTTTTGCCTGCTTTCTTGCCGGCCTTTTTCTTGGTCTTGGCTTTGCCGGCCTTTTTCTTGCCGGCGGCCTTCTTTGGGGCCTTCTTCGCCGGGGCCTTTTTAGCGGCTTTCTTCTTGGGTTTGGGCTTGGTTTTGGCAGGGCCGGGGGCCGGAGCGCCAGGGGTGGCGCCGTATCCGGTGCTGGCTCCGCCATGGGTCTCGGCGCCTATGGCTTCTTCTTCCTCTTCGTCGTAGTCCTCTTCTGCGGCTCCACCACTGTAGCTGGTGATATCGCCGTAATCGTCTTCCATATCGTCGTCGTGCCTCGCGTAGAGGGCCTCATCGTGAAAGCTCATATTTCCTCCCAGAAATTAGAACCGACCGTTCACTCCACTGCCACTTGCAGAATAATAACAGCCGCGGATTATAGCAACACCCATAAATCAGATGCCAACTTTCCGCACCCAAGTGTGCAACTTGTGTGGGGAATAAATCAAGTCAACGGCTGCCGGCAATCACGGTATCTTTCGCGGGCTGCGGTTTGCCCTTCGCGGATTTTGCCTTAGGAGCGACGGCCGCGCCGGTCTTCTTGCGCTTGCGTACCGCCGCCGGCGCGCGATGGTCCGCCTGCCCTGGAGCCAGCGGCTTGTAGATTACCAGCAACCGCCCAGCACGTAACTGGTTTCCTTTCAATCGGTTCCAGCCACGTAGCTTCTCCGGCGGCACAGAGAAGTCGTCGGCCACCGAAAGGATTGTGTCGCCCCGGCGTACCTTGTAGCGGGTTGGATGCCGGGAATAGGACAGCCCTTTGCCTTCCACTGGGACTTGTCCGCTGGCTGGGATTATCAGCTTCGCCCCTGTATCGAACTGGCTTCCTTCAAGATTATTCGCCAAAGAAATGGCCCGCTCCGTGGTCTTATATTTTCTTGCAACGCCCGCCAGCGTGTCCCCCGGTTGCATCTTGTAGTACCGCCATAGGGCCCGTTTGTTCGCAGGAATGGCCGCTATCGTGGTTTGGTACTTCTCCAGAGTTCCAGCGGGTAGACGAAGATCAAAGGGCTGGCCCTTGGGCGTTGTGCGCCGCAGTAGGCTGGGATTTATCTCTGCCAGCAGCTCCACCGGCTCCTCAATACATTCGGCGACCAACCGCAGGTCAACCGCGTAATCCACTTGGGCAACATCGAATTTCTCCGGTTCGTCGGGCCGCACGTCGTCCAGACCATATTGCGCCGGGTTCTTCGACATGATGGTCATCGCCAGGATGATGGGGACGTAGTTCTTCGTCTCTTTAGGCAGTACGTTGCGTTTATAGAGTTCCCAGAAATCGGCGTAGCCGGTGCGTTTTACCGCCTGCTGCACATTGCCGGGGCCCGAATTGTATGCGGCCATCGCCAGGTACCAGTCACCGAATTGCGCGTAGAGGTCCTTCAGGTGCCTGGCGGCCGCGCGGGTGGCCTTTTCCGGGTCCTGGCGGTCGTCAACCCACAAGCTGCGCTGCAGACCGTATCCGGTGGCCCGGCTGGCCATAAACTGCCACATGCCCCGCGCGCCCGCCCGCGACAGCGCCAGGGGATGGAATCCCGACTCGGCTTGCGCCAGATACACCAGATCCTGAGGCACGCCCTCCTCACGGAAGACGCGGGAAATCATCTCGCGGTAGCGTCCGGAGCGCGCCCAGGCCCGTTCGAAGGTACCCTTGCCCCGAGTGGCGTAGTAATTGATATATCCAGCGACGTAGTCGTTGATCACCAGGGGAAGGTCCGACTGAGTATTTTTCAGGTCCACCTCCGCCTGGGCCATCACTTTAGGATTCGGCTGGGGCGTTACCATATTGGCTTCATCAATCGGGGCCGGCTCGGTCTTTTGTTCCGTGAATCCGTCCCCCGCTTTGAGCGAAGCCATCTCCAGCCTGTGCAGTTCTCCCGCGATCTTGTCGAACTCCTGTTGCAGGCGGTCATCGGCCTTGATCGAAACCGGCCCTTGCGTCAGCACGCCGATCGCATGGTCAAAATTCCTCTTGGCATTGTCCGGATGGCCGGCTTTATTTTCGGCAAGGCCGGCCTGGTAATCCGCTTCGGCTTCCGCAATGGCGCCGGAAACAGGGTCGGGCTTGGCGTCCTTGGACGCTGGCTTGGCTGCTTCCTGCCGGGCCGGGGCGGGTGGCAACGTGGGCGCTACCGCCTGTGGAGCGGGGGGAGCTGCTTTCTTCCGGTCTTTGGTTTCGCAGGAAGCCAGAAGGAGGAGGCCCAATCCGGCGCCCACCAGAAAAACCCGATTCAAGGAAAGCTTCATGAACACCCCTCCATGATAACCGTCGGCAGTGCCGCTGCAAACCATCCGGCGCTGCGCGGGAACCAGCAATATCATGCTTTGGATATTATGCTCTGGGCCATTGTTCGATAGTCACTTAAGTTTGAATGGCCCTCTTGCCGCCGGGGGATTAGACCCGTGCGGCCTGCGAAGATCACCCCGTTCCCTCGTTGCCAAGAGACCCGCCACCGTTACTTCCGGAAGCGCAATCGCCCCTAATATCTTTACTTTTTAAGTAATTTGTCCATAAACTATGGCGTATCACTTTCCGGTTCTTTCTCCTTCGAACACCGGTTAGCTGCGCGTACGCCACCATGGGTATTATTTGAACCAGCAGAAGTTTGGGTGACGAATCTTGCCTAAAAACAAAACACCAGGGTTGGACTACGCGGACGCGTTGTCCGAGGCAATCCATGAATTCTCGCGCCACGGAGAGGACGTTCTTCCGCTGGTGGCCGAAGCCATGGCTGGAAAGTTCGATGCCGACCGGGTCGAGTTGTGGCTATGGGACGAGGGCTCCAATGCATGCAATCTCGCCAGCGCATCCGGCGCTCCGGCGATCCACCAGTCCAATAGTACCCAGAGCGGTTTTGGGGTCGTCGGTAAGGTTGCCCAGAGCAGAAGGACAATTGAAAACGCCGATCCTGCGTCCTTCAACGGAGATCCGGGATTTGCCGGGCAGAGTGGACTGACATGCGTCACGGGGTATCCACTGCTGGCCAACAACCACTTGCTGGGTGTGCTGGCCATCTACACGCGTCATTCAGCTCCGGGCGAACTGCTGGCGTGGTGGCAACTTTATGCGGGCATCGGCGCCGGCAAGATCGACAGTTTCCTCAGCTCCCAGCAGAAAGACCGGCAAATCGCCAAGCTCTCGGTCTTGTTTGAAGCCACCCGTCTGCTGAACTCAACTCTCGATCTGTCTGAGTTGCTGGAACTGATTCTCAAGATTGCCCGCACGGAAGTCGACGCCGACCGCGCCAGCGTATTTCTCGTGGACCACAAACACTACGAACTATGGTCGATTGTGGCCTCGGGCCTCGATCACCAGGAAATCCGTATACCGCTGGGCACGGGTGTCGCGGGACGGGTGGCCAAGACCGGAGAGATCATCAACGTGGAAGATGCCTACTCTCTGGATTTCTTCGACTCGAGCTTCGACCAGAAATTCAATTACCGCACCACGTCTCTACTGTGCATGCCGATCCGCCACCATACCGGCCTGATCGTGGGCGTGGTTGAACTGCTCAATTCCGCCGCCGGCCGTTTTTCGCAGGAAAACTGCGACTTTCTCCAGCGGCTTTCCGGGCACGTGGCCATGGCGCTGCAAAATGTGCGCCTGCACCGCGATTCCCTGGAAAAGCAGCGCCGTGACCGGGAACTCACTCTGGCCCGTTCGATTCATCGCAGCCTGCTTCCCGATTCGCCGCCGATCGTGCCCGGCTACGACATCGCGGTGTTGAACGATCCTTGTTTCGACGTGGCCGGCGATTATTACGATTTCCTCAATCTGGGCCCGCAGTCTTTGCTGCTGGTGGTGGCCGACGTTGCCGGCAAGGGCATCTCTTCCGCGTTGATCATGTCGAACCTGCAGGCGACCCTGCACGCCCTGGTGATGCATCTGCACTCCCTGGAAGTGCTGGCCTTCTCCCTGAATGAAATGCTGTATTCACGGGATGGATCCGGCAAATACCTCAGCCTGTTTCTGGGGCTGGTGGATACGCGTCATAACCTCATGCATTACATCAATGCCGGCCATGTGCCTCCCATATTGGTGCGCGGCGGCAGCGGCGAAGTCAAGCACCTGGAAGAAGGCGGCACTGTGATCGGCCTGTTCCCGGCGGCCGATTACCGGCGGGGCTCGGTGCGCCTGTTCGCCGGCGACGTTCTGGTGTGCTGCACGGATGGTGTGCTTGAAATTGCCGATGAGCAGCATCAGGAATTTGGCGCCGAACGGCTGACGGAATGCGTCCGCCGGCACCTCGATGAGAGCGCCCAGTCGATAGTGGATGCGGTGCTGGCAGAGGTCGCCGGATATCCGGCTTCAAGCATGAGCGGCGACGACAAGGTCGTGGTGGTGATGAAGGTCACCGCCGACGGCACCGTAGACCAACCGCCCCCAGTTCCGTTAAATTAAATACTCTTTAGATTTCCTCAGGTTTCCCTTCACCCTTGCCGCGATTCAGAGGCAATTTTTGCCGGGTACATGTCCCAACGTAACGGTACGGATGCCATGAACTCGTACTCTAATCTATCAACTACCCCGGCAGGAAAAGAGAAGGCAAATGACAGGGCCACAGGAAAATAGCCAATCGTCTATACTCACGCAGCGTCTTGAAAGCGCCACCACAGAGCTTTCAAGCTTGCACAGCGATTTATACTGGCTGGTGCAGGAACAGCATAGCGCCGAGCAGCAACAAGCGCTGGGCGGCCTTGACTTCAAACAGATCATGGATCTCAAGATGGCCGTAGACAGTCTGCGCGATATGCTGTGGAAATATATCGACGCAGCGGCGCTGGTGGATCCAAACTGCGGACGGGAAGCCTCCGAAGCCAGCAACCGGCGTCGTGTAACCAGCCTGCTGCAGCTACTGCGCGACCGCTTGAGCCGCTCCCCCGAGCATCCGCCGGTTTCTTTCATTGAACGAGTTAGCGCCGCGATCCAGGAAAAGCTGGGTGGTCCGGGAGGAAAAGCGGCTTAGGAATCGGGTGATCTGGTGATCGGGTGATCGGAACACCGGGCAGATCGATTCCCTTCCTTGTGCGCCACTTTGATGTTCGGTTGGCAATGGGTGTTTCCGGTCGCCGGACCAACCGATCGCCAGATCAACCGATCTTCGAGAATCTCTAAAGAGCTTTACTTTTGCGCGCGGGGTCCGGCCGCGCGAATGTTTTCCGGCACGTCGAACTTCTCAAAATTCTTGGCAAAGCGCGCCGCAAGGTCCGCTGCCGCATGGTCATAGGCTGTTTTGTCTTTCCATGCGCCGCGGGCATCGAGAAAACCGGGCGGCACTCCGGGACATGATTGTGGAATGCTCAGGCCGAAGGCCGGTTCCACCACAAAGGGAGCGCTGTTCAACTGGCCTTCGATCACGGCGCGCACCATGGCGCGCGTGTATGGCAGCTTCATTCTTTCGCCGGTCCCATAGGGCCCGCCGAACCAGCCGGTATTGACCAGCCAGCACTGAGCGTTGTGCTCCCGCAGCCTTTGACCCAGCATTTCCGCATAGACCTTGGGGCGCAAGGGCAGGAAGGGCGCGCCAAAGCAGGTCGAAAAATTCGGCTGGGGCTCTTTCACACCGGCTTCGGTGCCAGCCACTTTGGCTGTGTATCCGGAAAGGAAGTGGTACATCGCCTGGTCAAGGGAGAGCCTGGAGATAGGCGGCAATACGCCAAAAGCATCCGCCGTCAGAAAGATCACGCTCTTGGGATGGCCGCCTATGCCCGGAATCACCGCGCCCTCAATGTATTCCACCGGATAGGCGCAACGGGTATTTTCCGTGCGGCTTTCGTCGTTGTAGTTAGGAATGCGCGTTTCCGGGTCGAGGGCCACGTTCTCGAGCACCGAACCAAAGCGGATGGCATTCCAAATCTGTGGCTCGTTCTCGCGCGACAGCTTGATGCACTTCGCATAACAGCCGCCCTCAAAGTTGAAAATGCCGGAAGGGCTCCAGCCGTGCTCGTCATCGCCGATGAGCAGACGCTCCGGGTCGGCGGATAGCGTGGTCTTGCCAGTCCCGGAAAGCCCGAAGAAAAGCGCGGTATCGCCTTTTCGTCCGGTGTTGGCCGAACAGTGCATGGGAAACACGTTGCGCTCGGGCAGCAGAAAATTCATGATTCCGAAGATCGACTTCTTCATTTCGCCCGCATACTTCGTTCCGCCGATGAGGATGATCTTGCGGGTAAAGTTGACGACAATGAAGGCCTCGGCGCGGGTCCCATCGCGTTTCGGGTCAGCCTCGAATTCCGGTGCGCAGATGATCGTAAATTCCGGCCGGTGGGCCTTGAGCTCTTCCTCGCTGGGCCGCACAAAAAGCGCCCGTACAAAAAGGTTGTGCCAGGCGTACTGGTTGACGACCCGAATCGGCAGCCGGTACCCGGCATCGGCCCCGGCAAACAGGTCCTGGACATATAAATCTTTGCCGCGCAGGCTTTCCAGCACGCGCTCCAGCAGGGCATCGAATTTCGCCGGCTCGAATGCCTGATTCACATCGCCCCAGTTGGTGCGCTCCGCGGTAATCGCGTCCTTGACCGTGAATTTATCTTTCGGGGTGCGTCCGGTGAACTTGCCGGTATAGGCAACCAGAGCGCCGTTGTTGGCCAACTGGCCCTCGCCCCGCCGGATGGCATGCTCCACCAATCCGCCGGAATGCAGGTTGCGATAGACTTTGCTGGTTTTCAGGATTTCAGAAAGAACGGTTGTGGCGTCAAATACCGAAGTAGCCATGCTGATGGATTCTCCTAGATTTCTCAGGACCGTAAAGCATCCCATCAACAGGGATGGCGCAGATGACGGGTCCCGGCGTGAAGCTGGGTGGTTAAGCCGTTTTCACTAGGGCGTCTTGTGGGGCGCCTATTTCCTTGAGCACATCGTTCGTATGCTCTAATGTCTCATTGACGGTCAGCGTGTACATCTCACGCCCGTGTTCGTAACTTCCGGTTTCAATCGCGCTCTTCAGATAGTGGCCGGCAATCTGAATGGCGAGCGGATCGGTGATGGATCGCGCAGTGCGCTTACGGTACTCGACCCAGGCCGGGTGCGGCAATGCAATCCATACTGGATGGTCCTCGACAAGGAATTTAATATCGATGGCGTCGGCGTGACGGGTCGCCACGGCAACCATGAGGGCCTGGTATAAGCAATGGAGCTTGTGCCCGCTCCAGCGGTCGGATGCGTGAAAATCTTCGTACATGCTGTTTAAAACTATATCCAAAGCCGGCAGCTACCGGCAAGCCAGGGGAACCAGATGGATACCATGAAAGCGGTATGGATGACAAGGGCCGGAGGGCCGGAAGTATTGCAAATACAATCGGTTCCCCGGCCCAGCCCGGCGGCGGGCGAAGTGCTCGTGAAGGTGTGTGCGTCCGCCCTGAACCGCGCCGATCTTTTGCAGCGGCAAGGTCGCTACCCGGCGCCTCCCGGCTTTCCCCAGGAGATTCCGGGAATTGAGTTTGCCGGCGAAGTTGCGGCCACCGGCCCCATGGCCCAGATGTGGAAGCCGGGGCAGCGCGTCTTCGGGCTGATTGGAGGCGGCGCCCACGCCGAATACGTAGTCACCCATGAACGGCTGCTCGCCGAGGTCCCAGAGGCGCTCACATGGGCGGATGCCGCCGCCATTCCTGAAGCTTTTATCACCGCCCACGATGCGCTCTGGAAGCAAGCCCGTCTGCGTCCAGGGGAAACGGTATTGGTCCATGCGGTGGGCAGTGGCGTGGGGCTGGCTGCGGTGCAGTTGGCCAGGGCCATCCAGGCTGTGCCCTACGGAACATCACGCACCGCTGACAAACTCGACCAGGCCCGGCCCTGCGGCCTGGAAGCCGGGGTCGTCGTGCAGAACGATTCCACAGAGAGCCTCGATGCGATGGTCGCCACCGCCGCCCAATGGACCTCGGCAAAGGGCATCAACGTGGTCCTCGATCTGGTGGGTGGCGCTTACGTAAAAGCCAGCCAAAAACTGCTGGCCGTCCGCGGACGCCTGATGCTGGTCGGCTCAGTGGCCGGCGGAAGCTATGAACTCGATTCCCGCTTTGTGATGGGCCGGCGGTTGCAGATCATTGGCACAGTCCTGCGGGCCCGCGATCTGGAAGAAAAAATCCAAGTCACGCGGGCCTTCGCCGCCGAAGTCGTCCCGCTATTGGCGACAGGTACAATTCGCGCCAATATCGACAGCAAATTCAAGATGCCAGAAATCGCCCAAGCCCATGAAAGGCTCGAGTCGAACCGGACGTTTGGGAAGGTGGTTGTGGAATGGTAGGAAGATCGTAGATCGGGTGATCTGATGATCGGAGCACCTGTTGATTTAAATGATCTGGCGTTTCGCCAGGCACGTACGAAGTGCGGAGTGTTTCCCAATGTTCCGATGTCCTGGTGTTCCGATCACCAGATCACCCGATCATCAGATCACCCGATCCTTCACGCCGTTTCCCGCGTGCAATAAAACAACCTTGCGGGCAGGATATTCAGCAGCTCGAAATCTTGATCGACCTCGGTGAAGCAGGCCAGCAGATAGGGCAGCACGGCCCGCGTGAACTGATAAACCAGAACGGCGCCACCCTGGTTCAGGACGGTGCTTGATTCCTGCATAATCCGGCTGCGTGTGCCTTCGGGCATCGTGGTGTAAGGGATGCCGGAAATAATGTAATCGGCGCCGCCACAATCCAGCCGCCGCAATTCGGCGCCAACGCTTTCAGCCGAGCCATGCACCACGTGCAGGCGTGGGTCCGGAAGGGCACGGCGCAGATAACTCACAAAATCACCGTTCATTTCAAAGACCACCAGTTTGGCATCCGGGGCCATACGCGCCAGGATATGGGAGGTGATCGTGCCCACCCCCGGACCATATTCCACGATGGTGCGGGCGCGGTTCCAATCGACCTTGCCCAGCAGCCGGTCCACCAAAAAGCGGGAGCTGGGAATCAGTGAACCGAGCATCCGGGGATGTTGGATGAAGTTTTTCGCAAACAGCAGCGTCTCTTCACCGCGGAAAGTCATTCGTTGCAACATGGGAGGCCCGCTCCGGTGACTGGCGTAAAACAGTCTCAGACCATACTAGCAGCCTGGATAGAAAGTAAAGGATAAATCTAAAGCGAAGATCCAACCATTCGAGGCTAGTTCTTGCTATGATTTGCGTACTAGGAGTCCTAAAGACCATGCGCGTGCTGATTGGCTTGTTTCTTGTTTCCATTATGCCGGCTGGTTCTTATGCTCAGGCCGGGCCGGCTTCACATTTACAGGATCCAGCCGCGGCCGCGGGCCCTGCAGGCCAGACGCAACCACAGACGGTCGTCAAATCAAGCACCCGCCTGGTGGCGGTGGATGTAGTCGCCACCGACAGCAAAGGCGCGCCGGTCACGGACCTGAAAGACACAGATTTTATTGTTCTGGAAGATGGACGGCAGCAGAGACCCGGATCGTTTAGTTTCCAGCGTCCCGGTACGGCTTCGGTACAGGCGTCCGCTCAGCTTCCCCAGAACGTCGTCACCAATGCGCCCCGCGGCAACTCCACAAGCCTCAATATCATTCTTCTGGACCGCATCAACGGTGAATCGCGGAACAGGGTTTACGCTCAGGACCGGCTGGTCAAATACCTGGAAAGCGGCAACGCCATCCAGCCGACTGCGGTCTATGTGCTCGAAAAGAAGCTGTTGCTGGTCCACGATTTCACCAGCGATACGCGGGTGCTGAAAGACGCGCTCAACAACGTGCGGCCTAGCGGCGTTTCCAGAGTTGTAGGGATTGACGTTGCCGCTTCACCGTACGCGACCGTTGGCGATTTTCATACCAATGAGCACAGCATCCAGGCCACTCTCAGCGCGCTTAAGTTGCTGGCCAAGACACTGGCTGGCTATCCTGGGCGCAAGAACCTGATCTGGGTCTCGGAAGCGTTTCCCGTCAGCCTCACGATTGAAGGTGTTCCCCAGGGTTCCAGCAGCAACGCCACTTTGGCGGCGAGGGCTGGCGCGGCGATTGTCAGCGACAGCAATAGCGCCGCCGTCGTGAAGGAGCAAAACCCTCCGGACTTGCAGGAAGCTTCTCAGGGCCAGGCGCAGGCAGGCGCAGGAGTGAACGTTCCGCTGGGAGCCAGCGGCAGCTACGCTGAAGAGCTGGCCAGGATTGCCGATGCCCTGATGGATGCCCATGTCGCACTCTACCCGATCGATGCCGCCGGCATGGGGCAGGCAAATCGTATCGCGGCCCAAAGCAATATGCGTGATATGGCTGACCGCACCGGCGGCCGGGCCTTCTACAACCGCAATGATATCGAGGTCGGCATTGGTTCCAGCATCGATGACGGCTCTACCTACTATTCTCTTTCCTATTATCCCGACAACAAGGTGTGGGATGGCCGCTTCCGCAGGATTGAGATCAAGACCAGCCGGCCGGGGGTGACGCTCCGTTATCGGCTCGGTTATTACGCTCTCGATCCGGAAGCGTCAGCCGCCCGGGACTCCGCGGAGCTGACTCAGGAGTTCGCTCATGCCATGACCTTCGATGCTCCGCTCTTTGCCGGACTCAGGTTCCAGGCTTCGGTAGTGCCGCCCGCGGATAAGACCCAAAAAGTCACCGTCAATTTTGCCATCGATCCGCACACCATTACCTTTGAAGACAAAGGCGACGGGTTGCGGCGCGTGTCTGTGAGTTGCAGTGTCTCCGTTTACAACGACAAAGGCGGCCCGGTGAAAGGCTTCAAAGAAGAGGTGACCACCATGGCCGGAACTCTTAAGCCGGATGAGTACCGGAAAATGATGCAGGGGAACTTTCCTTGCCGGCGCCTACTCGAGTTGAAACCGGGCAATTACGTGCTGCGTCTGGGCGCCGTGGACCGCAACAGCCGGGCCCTGGGCACAGCTTCCACCAACATCACCATCAACTGAAAGACCGCACATGCCAGCGCACCCGCGCAACGGAGGATCGTCATGAGAAAGCTTGCTTCTTATCCAGGTTACGCCGCGCTGAACGTTTTCCCCCTTGCGCTTTTTCTTGCGTTCTCTCTTACGGCGAAGGCCCCCGCCCAGACGCAATCAGGCGCGCCGGATACGGTAATCAAATCGAATACCCGCGTGGTCATCCTGGATATCGTGGCGACCGACAGCAAGGGAATCCCGGTAACGGACCTGCAGGAAAAAGATTTCACGGTTTTAGAAGGCGGCCTGCCACAGAGAGTCGGGTCCTTTAGTTTCCAGCGGCCCGGCCCGGCGCTCGCGGAGTCGGCCATGCCTGCGCTCCCGCCAAACGTTGTCACCAATGCGCCCCGCAGGAAATCCACCAGCCTCAACGTGATCCTGCTCGACCGCGCCAACGGAGAATCCCGCAGCCAGATCTATGCCCAGGACCGGCTGGTGAAGTATCTGGAAAGTGGCGCGGCCGTGCAGCCAACCGCGATCTATCTTCTGGACAAGAAGCTGTCTCTGGTCCACGGCTTCACCACCGATACTAAGGCGTTGAAGGATTCGCTCAACAGTGTCCGGCCTACAGGCACGGGCCGCGTTGCTCAGTTGGACGTTGCCGCTTCCCCCTTCGCCACCAAAGGTGACTTCCACACCAACGAAAACAGCATTGAAACCACTCTGCGCGCACTCAAACTGCTGGCCAGGACCCTGGCCGGATACCCAGGGCGCAAGAACCTTATCTGGGTTTCAGAAGCTTTCCCGGTCAGCCTCACGATTGAAGGAATACCCGAACGCAACAATGCGAACACCCAGATCATTGCGAGAAGCGCCGGCCCCTTCGGTGGGGCAGCCTCCGCAGACACTCCCGTCAACTCTCAAGCTCCGCTGAATGGCCAGGGTGCTACATCCGCTCCCGATACGGTTGTCGCTGGGACCGGACACAGCTACGCCGAGGAGATGGCCAAAATCACCGATGCGCTCATGGACGCCCACGTTGCTCTCTATCCGGTGGATGCCGCGGGCATGGGACAGGCCGACCGCCTGGCTGCCCAGACCAACATGAAAGACATGGCCGATCGCACTGGCGGACGCGCTTTCTACAATCGCAACGACATCGAAGTAGGCGTCGCCTCCAGCGTCGATGACGGCTCCACCTACTACGCGCTTTCCTACTATCCCGACAACAAATCCTGGGACGGCCACTTCCGCAAAATCGAAGTCAAAACCACGCGCCCCGGCATCAGCCTGCACTATCGCACGGGATATTACGCCCTCAATCCGGAAGCCATCGCCAAGCAGGCTTCCGTGGAACTGGCCGAGGAGTTCTCCCATGCGCTGGAGTTCGACTCTCCGGATTTCAGCAGTCTGCGCTTCCAGGCCAGCGTAGTTCCTCCCAGCGACAAATCCCAGCCAGTGATTGTGAATTTCGCCATCGACCCCCGTTCCATCAACTTTGAACACCGGGAAAATGGCACCGAGCACGCCGCCATCGGCTGCACCGTTGCTGTCTATCGTGAAAAAGGCGAGCCGGTCAAAGGCATCAAACCGGAAGTCACCAATATGACCGCCGATCTGACTGCCGAGCAATATCAAAAGGTGATCAAGCAGTACTTTCCCTGCAAGCGGACGATTGACCTCAAGCCGGGTAAATACGTCCTCCGCCTCGGCGCGGTCGATCGCTCCAGCCACGTCCTAGGGACCATCTCGGCGCCCGTGACCGTGAATTGATGCTTCTGTACAGCGGTTGTACCATGACCATGAAATAAAGGAATGGAACCGGAGGAAACGATGCGCAGTTCCGATCTCCCGATCATCTGATCTCCCGATCACCCGATTTTCAAGGATTGCTAAACTTCCTGGTCACGGTAGCAGAGAGGGACCTGTTGAAAGTCGCCACCTTCAACATTAACGACATCAATAAGCGGCTGGATAACCTCTTGAGTTGGTTGGACAAGGCTGAACCGGACGTAGTCAGTCTCCAAGAGCTTAAGGCGGAGCAGGGAGCATTTCCCATACGTGCCCTTCGATCTCTCGGATACGAAGCAGTCTGGCAAGGGGAGCGTTCCTGGAACGGAGTGGCCATTCTCGCGCGAAACCACACTCCTGTGTTGACCCGCGAAAGTTTACCGGGAAATCCGGAAGATCGTCAGGCCCGCTATATCGAGGCGGCTGTTCATGGATTCCTGGTCGCCTCCATCTATCTCCCAAATGGGAACCCTCAGCCTGGGCCAAAATTTAACTACAAGCTGGCCTGGTTCGAGCGCCTCATGGCCCATGCCGCGGGACTCCTATCGGCCGGTGTGCCTGTGGTGCTGGCCGGCGACTACAACGTCGTACCCACGCCGCATGATATTTATCCGACGCGCTCGTTGGATAACAACGCCTTGATCCAGCCCGAAAGCCGCCAAGCCTTTGCGCGTTTGCTGGCTCAAGGCTGGACCGACGCAATGCGGAAGCTGCATCCGGAGGGGCCGCTCTGGACATTCTGGGACTACAAATATGAACGGTGGCCGAAGGACAAAGGCATGCGACTCGACCACTTTCTTCTCTCGCCGAACATGTCGGGCCGATTGGTGGATGGCGGTGTAGACCGATCGGTCCGTAGTGAGGCAAACGCCAGCGACCATGCTCCAGTGTGGATCATGCTCGATATCTAACCCAGGGCCGCGAGAAAGCCCCCGGATTCACAGGCTGCGGCACACCATCAGCGCTCATCAGCGGCAATTTCTTCCTCAGCCCGCACGCAGAGCATCCACGATCTTCACTGCTTCTACCGCAGCCTTGGCGTCATGGACACGCACCACGTGCGCGCCCAGCATGGCCGCGATGGTCACGGCGGCCGCTGTGCCGTTGCTGCGCATCTCCGGAGGGGCGTCTTGGCCGTCGCGTGCCAGCGTTCTTCCAATGAACGACTTCCGTGAGACTCCTGCCAGCAATGGGAAGCCCAACTCAAGCAACTCATCCAACCCCGCCAGCAACGGATAATTCTGTTCAAACCTCTTTCCGAATCCAAAGCCGGGATCGACCATGATGCGCTCTCTGGCGATGCCTTGTTGTACGGCATTCCCTGCAAGCTGGCCCAGTCCTTCTTTGACTTCAGCGACAATGTCGGGTGAAGGCGGCAAGGTGCGCCACTCTTCCGGGCGGCCGCGGGTGTGCATTAGGACCACGCCACACTTCAGCTCGGCGACGGTTTTTGCCATTCCCGCGTCCCACCGCATCCCGCTTACGTCGTTCACAATCTCGGCCCCGGCATTGACGGCGGCGCGGGCCACTTCGGCTTTATAGGTGTCAGCGGAAATCACTGTACCGGGCCGTGCGCGCAGCACGTCTTCGATCACCGGCAGGATGCGGCGCAGCTCTTCTTCTGCGGGAATGCCGGTCTCGGCCACCTTCGCCCCCGGACGCGTGGATTCGCCGCCCACATCCAGAATGTCAGCGCCCTCATCAAGCATCTGCAATGCGTGGCCCACGGCATGGCTGCGGGAGAGAAACCTGCCGCCATCGGAGAACGAATCAGGCGTAATGTTTAACACGCCCATCACCAGCGTCCTGCGGCCTAATTCCAGGTTCCGGCTGCGCAACGGCCACTGATAGACCGGCCTCGGTTTCCCCATAGGGGCAATTGTATAATCGCTGCACTCTCATGTGTCTCTCGCGCCTCTTTTGCGTTTTGATACTGCTCTGTGTGCAGCCGTGCTTTGCTGGTCCGGCCTCAAGGAAAGACGCGCCTTTTGGTCTAGGGAAAGACGCCCCTTCCGCTCTGGCGGCGCGCATCCAGGCGATTCTCGACCAGCCGCCCTTTGCCAGCGCCGAGTGGGGCATCCATGTGATCGATGCCGGGAACGGCAGCGTCATTTATTCACTGAATTCCAGCCACCTGTTTGTGCCCGCTTCGAACGGCAAGCTGCTCACCACCACTGCGGCATTTGCGCTCGTAGGCGCGAGCTATCGTTTCCGCACTACGGTCGAAACCTCGGGTAGCCTCGACGACCGAGGTCAACTGCGCGGCGACCTGGTGATCGTCGGCCGCGGAGATCCGAACCTTTCCGGCCGCACGCTGCCCTATCAATCGAAGACCGAACGCATGGCGCCCGCCGCATGGATTCTCGAAGAGATGGCCGATCAGGTAGCGCAGAAGGGCCTGAAGATCGTGCAGGGTGACGTGATCGGCGACGACACGTTTTATTCGGCGCAGCGTTTCCCCAACGGCTGGGCACAGGATGACCTGCAGTGGGGCGATGGCGCGCCGGTTTCCGCGCTTAGCTTCAACGATAACGTGCTGGCCCTGCGGATTCAGCCCGGGGAACATGCGGGTGACAAGGCGTTGATCGAATTTGATCCGCCGCTGGCCTACTACGAAGTCGAAAACCGCGTTACCACTTCGGCGGAAGGCGTCCCCAGAAAGATCGGTGTTCACCGCGATCCAGGCTCGTCCACGGTTTACCTGTGGGGAAGCCTTCCGGTTGGCAGCCAGCCTGTGAGTGAAGCCATCGCGATTGAAGATCCGGCCGCGTACACGGCGCGGTTGTTCCGTCTGCTGCTCGAAAAGCGCGGCATTACTGTGACCGGCAGGGCGTACGCGCGCCATGCGGAGATTGCCCAGTTCTTTGACCAGCGTGCGGACCAGAGTGCGGATCAACGTACGGATCGGCCACTGGCGGCCCCCACCGGCACAGTTGCGGCGGAAACGCCGGCAGCTTCGTCCCAAGTGCTGGCCGAGCATATCTCTTTGCCGCTGCTCGAAGACCTCAAAGTGATCAACAAGACCAGCCAGAATCTTCATGCAGAGCTGGCGCTGCGGCTGGTGGCGCGTACCACCGGAGCGGGCGGTTCGGTGGAAGGCAGCGTGGCCGCGCTGAAGACATGGCTGCTTCATGTGGGCCTGCAGGAAAGCGAATTCTATATGCAGGATGGCTCCGGCCTTTCCCGCCGCGATCTGATCACTCCGGCGGGCATGGTGCAACTGCTGGCGCATGCCTCCACACAGCCATGGGCCGCGGCCTTCGAGGACACGCTGCCGGTGGCCTCGGTCGATGGTTCATTGGCGGAACGGTTTCTCAAGAGCCCGGCCGCTGGCCTGGTCCGCGCCAAGACCGGAACGCTCGGCCACGTCAACGCGCTTTCCGGCTACGGAGAGACGCTCATGGGCCGCAAGTTCATCTTCTCAATCTTCTGCAATAACCACAATCAGCCGCCGTCCAAGGTCGTTGGAGCGATCGATGCGATTGTCACGTTGCTGGTGGAAGAATCTAGCCCACGAAAACCAAAGGCAAAAGGCAATTTAGCCGCGAATGAACACGAATAAACACGAATAAACACGAATGGGAATTGGTTGTTGTACTGCCGGAATCGTCACAATCCGCGCAATTCTTGAAACCGTCTCACAACCCCTCAATCTTCCCAATTCCGGTTCGTGTTTATTCGTGTTCATTCGCGGCTAAATTGCCTTTGCTTTTTCCGATAGAATCTCGAAGTGCTTCCTCTAACCGGAATTCGCGTAATTGACTTTGGCCGTTTCATTGCCGGGCCTTACTGTGGCATGTTGCTGGCTGATATGGGCGCTGACGTGGTTCGCGTCGACCGCCGCCAGGGCAGCGAAGACCGTTATATCGCGCCCATTACCGAGGGCGGTGAAGGTCCGAGCTTCATGTCTTTGAATCGCAACAAGCGCAGCCTTACGCTTGATTCGGGCAAGCCGGGGTCGGCAGAGATTGTCCGCCGGCTGGTCAAAGGCGCGGATGTGGTCATCGCCAACCTGCCCATCGGCGTAGCCAAGAAGATGGGTCTGGACTACGAATCGCTCAAGGCCATCAAGCTTGACATTATCCTGGCGCGCATTTCGACCTTCGGTCCCGATGGGCCTTACGCCAACCGCGTGGGGTTCGATATGGTGGCCCAGGCCATGTCCGGCGCCATGGGCCTCACCGGATTTCCTGGCGCCCCGGTGCGCGCACTGGCGCCATATGAAGACTACGGTACCGCCCTGCACACGGCGTTTGGCGTGATGGTGGCGCTCTTCCACCGGGTCAAGACCGGGGAAGGCCAGGTGGTCGATGGGTCTTTGTTGGCGACCGGCATAACGTTCTTCCAGGGCATGTTGGCCGAGCGCGAAGTGCTGGGCATCGAACGCCAGCAGATCGGCAACGCCAGTTTTCATATTTCACCAACGGATGCCTACCGTACCACCGACGGCTGGATTGTCGTCTCCGTGATCGGCAACGACATGTTTGAGCGCTGGGCGCGCCTTGTGGGCAAAGCGGAATTCATCAGCGACCCGCGCTTCCGCGACGACCAGCGGCGCGGCGAAAACCGGGCCCTCATCACCGAAGCCATGGATCGCTGGCTCGTCTCTCGCACATCGGCCCAGGCCATCGCCGATCTGGAATCCGCGCGTATCCCCGCCGGCCCGGTGTTGTCGACGCGCGAAGTGCTGGATGATCCGCAGGTGAAGTTCCGTGAGCTGCTGAAGTACGTCGATTATCCCGGAGCGCCCCGGCCCGTGCCCCTGGCCAATACCGCGGTAAGGCTATCGGTGACGCCCGGCGGGATCAGGCGCCGCGCTCCGATGCTGGGAGAACATACGGATGAAGTGCTGCGAGAGTTAGGGTACTCCGAAGCTCAAATCAAGGCGTTGCGGGCAGCGCAAGTCGTGTGAATACGCGAGCTCATCAGCAGGGCGGTTATATAATGATGTTGGCCAAGGAGGAGTCCAAGAGACACTAGTCACAATGACTCAAAGTCGTGTGCGGTCCTTTGGATTTCGACACATTCTCGAAGATAGCAGTTTCCTTTTGTTAATCTGAGAATACGCATGATAACAAGACTTCGGATCAAGAACTTTCGTTCGCTGAGAGACACAGATATTTCTCTTGGGGTCAATAACGTCCTTGTCGGAGCCAACGCTTCCGGTAAGAGCAACATATTGGATGTCCTTAAGTTTCTCGGCCACATCGCACTTTTCGGTGTTTCGAAGGCACTCAATGAACGGCTTGGCTTTAGCGAGGTAGCCTGGAAAGGGGTTGACCCCGGCCCGATTCAGATAATCGCGAACTTTGTATTTGACGAAGAGGGGCAAAAATATGAGGTCGAGTATGAGATAGAAATCGATGGGACGGCTACGGGTCTGATCACGATCAGGCGAGAGCGTCTTACGACTATGCAAGATGCACGTCGCATGGATATTATTGATTTCTCGATGGGTCATGGTGTCGCCAGGCATCTGGATGGTACCCAAGCGTTTGGCTCTCCGGGAAACCCTTCCCAATCGGCACTTGAAGCAAATGTGCCAGGCTGGGCCGGCACGAAATTTAAGAACTACTTGGCTTCGTGGCAATATTTTGAGTTGGATCCCAGAGCAATGAAGCAGGTCAACCAAGCAGGGCGCGCGAATTTTTTAAGCCAAAACGGAGATAATCTTGCGGCCTGGCTAGCGACTCTGAAAACTTCCCATTCGGAGCAATTTCGACGGCTTGAACAAGCGGCAAGAGACGCTTTTCCAGGTCTGCAGGAAATTACTGCGGAGTTGACGCAACTTCAAACGACTTTTGTTTCAAGCAGAGAGAAATTTCTAAAGACGCCCGTTCACGTGTGGGCACTAGCATCAGGCGAGTTGTGTTTCATTGCGCTGTGCTCTCTTATCTTGCGCCCGTCAGAACTTGGCACCACGCTCAATTGTTTAGAGGAGGTGGAAAACCATTTAAACCCTCGACTCATTGAGACGCTCGTCACTCTTCACAAACAGTGGCAGGCAGTATATGCCGAGGAAGGGGGCGTGCCCCAAGTGCTCATCACAACCCACTCACCGTTTGTTGTCGATCAGTTTAACCTGGATGAACTGATAATCGTCGAAAAGAACCGAGGGGAGACGCGAGCTTTTCGAGCAAAGGACAATATGAGCCTTCAAGAGCTCTTGTCCGACCAAGAACAAGGGTTGGGTGATCTCTGGTACAGCGGTGCCCTTGGAGGAATTTAGGTGCCGGTGTTCGCGCTGGTGGCCGCAGGAGCCTATGACGGTGCTGCTTTGGACAAGCTTCTTCGCCAATTGCGTCCAGATTTGAATGACGTAATCATTCGGCTCTGCAAGAACGACAGAGGCGTGACGGCTACCTATAAGAACCGGCTTAAAGACCTCCGATACGCCAACCAAGGCCGCCCAGTTGATAAAGCAATTGTGGTGCGTGATACACATGGGCGTGGCGCCAACGAAGTTATGGAAGAACTCAAACATGGGTATGCTCCAAATGACCACCCATTTCCTGTCGAGTTCGCCGTGGTTGTGCCTGAATTGGAGGCATGGCTGATTGCCGACCATGAAGCACGAACAAAGTTAAGCCGCGAGATTGGTGGTGAGTTCATACAATACCAGCCTCTGAATTTTCCGCCTGAGCAACTACCAGATCCTAAAATGAGATTATCAAAGCTGTTAGCTGCAGCGGGAATCTCATACACGTCGCAGGTAGCTGCTCATCTTGCTGAATTGTCCAACGTGGTTACTATCGAACAATTGTGCCAGAGCTTCACGCTTTTTAAGCGCGCCGCTCACAACTGCTGAGGACACCCAGAACGCCGGCCGCAAATGTTGTTCGGTTCCATTTTTGTCCAAGGATTTTCAAGGTGCTATCGAGTTGTCGCCATCCGGCCACAGGGCAATTTATGATGGTGCTCATTCATACATGTGATTACAGATGACCCCTCCAACCGGACGGATTCCATTTCAACAGTCTTCCCAGATTATCCAATCCGAAACGATTGGCCGCTTTGCTTTTCTGGTTGGCGCCGGCATCTTCCTCAGTCGCATCACCGGGCTGGTGCGTGAGCGCTTCATCGGACACTATCTGGGTACGTCCTTTGCTGCGGATGCGTTTCGAGCGGCCTTAAGAATTCCTAACTTTCTGCAGAACCTTTTTGGGGAAGGCGCGCTTTCGGCTTCGTTCATTCCGGTTTATGCCAAGCTGTTGGCGCAGGATGATAAGAAGGAAGCTGGGTACGTGGCGGGCGCGGTGTTCTCTCTGCTCGCTTTTCTGGTTTCGGTGCTGGTGCTTGCCGGTGTGCTGGCGACACCTTTTCTGACAGCTTTGATCGCTCCCGGCTTCCACGGCGAGACCCGCACACTGACCGTGCAACTGGTGCGGATTATTTTTCCGGGCGTGGGACTCTTGGTGATGTCGGCATGGTGCCTGGGAATCCTCAACAGCCATCGCCGGTTCTTTCTCTCGTATGCCTCCACGGTCATCTGGAATGCCGGCATCGTGGCGGCGCTGATCGCCGGACGCCGTTCCAGCCTTTCATCCATTGCCGTCTACGCGGCCTGGGGATCGGTGATTGGCAGCGGGTTGCAACTCGCCGCCCAGCTTCCGGTGGTGATCGCGTTGGCGCCCCGGCTGTGGTTTCTGGCGCGCGCCGCTAATGACAACGTTCGCACGGTAGTAAAGAATTTCATACCGGTCTTTGTCAGCCGCGGCGTGACCCAGTTGAGCGCCTTTGTCGATCAGATCATCGCCAGCTATCTGCCCGAAAGCGCTGTCAGCGGTCTGTCGATTGCCCAGGCCATTTATATGCTTCCCGTCAGCCTGTTCGGAATGTCGATCTCGGCGGCTGAATTGCCGGCCATGTCGAGCGCCACCGGGACCCCGGAGCAGGTGGCTGAGGCGCTACGCAAAAGAATTGCCGCCAGCACCCGCCGCATCGGCTTTTTTGTCGTGCCTTCGGCCATAGCGTTCTTGGCCCTGGGTGACATCGTGGTTGGCGCCATCTACCAGACCGGCCAATTCAAGGCCAAGGATTCCATTTACGTCTGGGGTATTCTCGCCGGATCGGCCATCGGCCTGGTGGCTTCCACCGTTGGACGCCTTTATTCATCCGCGTATTATGCTCTGCGGGATACGCGGACTCCATTGCGGTATGCGGCCTTGCGCGTCGTCCTCACCAGCGGCCTGGGATATCTGGCTGCGCTGCCTCTGCCGCGCCTGCTCGATATCAATCCCCGGTGGGGCGTGGCCGGGCTTACAGCTTCATGGGGGCTGGCGGCGTGGCTGGAATTTCTGTTGCTGCGCCGGGGAATGGTCCGCCGCATCGGCCCTATTGAATCGCCAGCCAGCTATCTGGGCAAGCTATGGCTGGCGGCGGCGATCGCCGCGGGCGTTGCCTGGGGAGCGCGCTGGTTGATTCATCCGCAGCAACATCACCCGTGGATCACGGCCGTGGCGGTCCTCGGCCCTTACGGCGTGGTCTACCTGGCAATGACAGCATGGTTCGGAATCGATCAGGCGGTCGCTTTAGCCAGTCGATTTCGCCGCTGATTCTTGCTGATGGACACTGATGAAAACCTTGGAGACGGGAATCGAGCGAATAGTCCAAGCAGTTCGATAGAGCGCAGATTTCTTTTTCATCGACCTTTGCGCCGGGAGAGCGGAAAAGTGGGCGCCTCCCCCAAAGAAGCGCCCAGAGAATGAATCATCAAAGAAAGCTCGTTCGTTTTGTTTATCGGCAAGCTGCCGAAAAACTTTAGGCCAGGGCGGCGGCGGAATGATCTTGTTTTGCCGCGCCATACAAGGCCCCGTTTTCCTTGCCGGGTTCCTTGCCGTTCGGTTTGCGCACGTCGATGCCGCCTTTGAAGAACGCGCCATCTTCGATGCTGATGCGCTGGCAGCTCACGTCGCCGGTCAATGAGCCTTCGCTGCGGACTTCCACGCGGTCGCTGACGGTGAGATTGCCGATAATCGCGCCCAGAACGATAATTTCACGCGCGGTAATGTTGGCCTGCACCTGTCCGTTGCGGCCCACGGTGACGCGATTGCCGGGAAGATTGATGGTGCCTTCCACACGGCCGTCAACATAAAGAGATTCTGATCCTGTGACCTCGCCTTTTACCACCAATGCCTTGCCGATGGTCGCCTGTTCCTGCGGGGGTGTCAGGTTGCGTGAACTGGCGGTCGATGTGGGTTCAACAGGTGCCGTATTTGGCATGGGTTTCATCGGTTCCGCGGATTTTGAATTGCTGGCAGCGGACTGGGAAGAGGGGTTCCACATGGGTATATACATCCTTTCGCGGGCTCGCACAGCGAGCCCCATTCTGCAAGGTTATTTGGTCACGCCGGACGGGCCGCCCGATGTACAAATTCATCTTCATCGCTCATACCTGTTTGAGCAACGGCACTTAAGTAACTGGGAGCGATTGTCCGGCCGTAACATTCAGGCCAGCCAAATCCTTCACCGCAGAGATGCAGCTCGAACGTAGCTTCGGCCAACAGCAAGCCGCGAATGGATGCCAATCGACGCGAATAAGAGCTGGCCCGGAAGATTGGCGCAAAAAGAAGGCAGAACACCGAAGAAACGGTTAGATTAGAAGACAAGAGCATGCTCAGCGAACAGGAAATCCTTCGTTATATCGGGCGGCAACCCAAGCACACCGCCGGGTTCAAGCAGATGCTCCACGATCTGGCGCTGAAGGGCCGTGAGCGGCGCGACCTGGAATCTCTGTTGAAGGGAATGACCCGGCGCCGCAAGCTGGTGGCCATCGGCAAAGAGCGTTGGGGGCTGCCCACCAGCGCTTCCAGCCAGAACCTGGTCACCGGGTTGCTGCGCCTGCACCGCGATGGCTACGGATTTGTCACTCCCGATGCCGGTTCGCTGCCCGAACGGGCGCGGGGCAAACTCGCCGGGGACATCTTCGTGCCTCCCTCAGAGATAGGCAGTGCCATGCATGGCGACAGCGTTCTGGTGGAACTGGGAGCGCTCAAGCCTGATGGGCGCGCCGAAGGCCGAATCGTGAGGGTGACCGATCGCCGCCAGGAAACCATCGTTGGAACATTCCACTATGGCGGACGCCACAACTTTGTCCGCCCCCTCGATCCCAGCATTGCCACCGAGATCGTCATTCCTCCGGGCATGGAACACCCGCCCGCCGCGGAAGATCTGGCAGCGGGTGAAAGCGAGGAAGGGAAAAAGGCCGAGGCTGGGCCGCATCAAGGCCAGAAGCACGGGCGCTCCACTCCCCATCGGGTCGTGGGCCAGGAAGCAAAACCTGTGGAGTGGGATGAACTGGAAAACTTAGTGGTGGAAGTTGAGATCATCCAGTGGCCATCGGCGACCCAGGGCCCGCGCGGCCGGGTTATTGAGATCATCGGACGTGAAGATGATTTCGGCGTTGATGTCGAAATCATCATCCGCAAGCACCACATTCCCCATACCTTCCCCGCCGATGTATTGCAGGAGGCGCAGGAAATTGACCCGGCCATTGGGCCGAAGGAAACTGAACATCGCCAGGATTACCGCGGTCTTCCGATTGTCACCATCGATGGCGAGACGGCGCGTGATTTCGACGATGCCGTGCTGGTCCGGCGTCTGGAAAACGGCAATTATGAGTTGCACGTACACATTGCCGATGTTGCCCATTATGTGGAAGACGGATCGCCGATTGACCGTGAAGCGCGGGAGCGCGGCACATCCGTCTACTTCCCCGACCGCGCCGTGCCCATGCTGCCCCTGGAGCTTTCGACCGATATCTGCAGCCTGCGGCCGGAAGTCGAACGGCTGGTGCTTTCCTGCGTGATGGAGCTGGACCCGCGCGGCGAGGTCATTCGCTACGAGCTGAACGAAGGCGTCATCCGCTCGGCCCAGCGGATGACCTATACCGGCGTCAACGCCATTCTCGAAGGCGATCAGACCATGCGCAATCGCTACGCTTCGCTGGTGAAAGGGTTTGAGCTGATGCATGAGCTCGCTCAGATTCTCAACCGCAAACGCACCAAGCGAGGGTCGATTGACTTCGACCTGCCGGAGGCGGTGATTGAGTTCGACGAATTGGGGCTCATGCAAGGGGTCACCCGTTCCGAGCGCAACTGGGCCCACCGGCTGATTGAAGAGTTCATGCTGGCGGCCAATGAGACGGTGGCCGGTCACCTGGAACAGCGCGGGGTAGGCAGCCTGTATCGCATCCATGAAAAGCCGGACCCCAAGAAGATCTTTGAATTTGAGACCCTGGCCGCTACTTTTGGCCATTCACTGGGCATTGGGGCGCTTCCGGTGAAGCGCATGCAGATGCGCGCCGATAAACGCTCGCGCCAGGGCGCCGGGCGCAGCGCGCCTCTCATCGAACTTCCTGAAGAGGTCCACATTACGCCCCGCATGTACCAGAAGCTGGTGCAGAAGATTGCCGGGACCCCGGAAGAGCGCATTCTCTCGTATCTCATGCTGCGCTCGCTCAAGCAGGCGCGTTATTCGGAGAAGAACGAAGGGCACTTCGCGTTGGCGGCTGCGAGCTACACCCATTTTACCTCTCCCATCCGGCGGTACCCTGACCTCATCGTCCACCGTATTCTGAAAGCGGTCTTGCGCGAAGGCGACGCGTACGCCGGCGCTTCGCTGCGTCCAGCGGCGGACGCTGCGCCCTGGTCGAAGCGCCGGGCCAAAAGCGAAATGCGCGAGGGCCGCACCCAGGAAAGCCTGGTGGTGCGTGGTCCGTTGTCCGAAGATGAGCTGCATGATATTGCTGAGACTTCCAGCCGCACCGAACGCGCCGCGGCCGAAGCCGAGCGCGAACTGCTGGAATGGAAGAAGATGAAGTTCATGCAGGACCGTGTCGGTGAAGAGTTCGACGGATTGATCATCAGCGTAACGAAATACGGTTTCTTCGTGGAATTGGAGTCCCTGTTCATCGAGGGACTGGTCCCGCTGGCCTCGCTCGATGACGATCACTATGCCTTCCACGAAAACACCCGTCAGATCATCGGCGGACGCTCGCGCAAAACCTATTCCATCGGACAGAAGATCCGTGTACTGGTGGACCGCATCGACCGCATGGCCCGCAAGGTGCAATTCGCCGTGGTGCTGGAACGGGAAACCAAAAACTCACCACGGAGGCGGGGAGGCACGTAGAAAGGCAAGAACAGGTAGTTGGTATACGGTAATTGGTACTTGGTAATTGGTACTTGGCATTGACTGCTGGTTTGGCTCGTGATTTAACCAGATCCAACGAGGCCGGTGGGTTAGCCGCAAGTACCAAGTACCTGCTTTTGCTTTTCTCCGCGCCTCCGTGGTGAAGCTCTGGGTTTTCGCGCGCGCCCTTTGTGGCTGAATTGATTGCTGTACAATGAATCCTCACAGTAGCCCTTGAAGGAGTCCCTCGTATGCCCCGTATGGTCCAATGCGCTAAGCTGGGGAAAGAACTGCCCGGCCTGGATGAAGCTCCCTTTGACACGCCCTTGGGGCAGAAGATCTTTGAAACCGTCAGCGCTCAGGCATGGCAGATGTGGGCCGAACATTCCAAGATGCTGCTGAACGAATACCGGCTTCAGCCCTGGCGTCCCGAGGCCCAGCAGTTCCTGGTGGAGCAGATGGAGCAGTTTCTCTTTGGTCCGGGCGCCGAGCTTCCGAAAGAATTCGTTCCTCCCAGCCAATAACGTAAACGGTCTTGCCTGTAAACTTTGGTTACATGTTGTTTTGCGTCCTCTGCTGATACAAAGAGAGGAACCCTTTCTGGAGCAGAAAATGACGCTAAAAAATTTTGTAAGGCGTGGGACCCTCATCCTTGCCGGTTGTGCGCTCGTGTTGCTGGCGCCCGGCGCGTATGCTTTTCAGCAAACCGCCAAACTGGAAGTTCTGAAGAAAGCTCGCGCTTCCTATTACAGCCTGAAAAGCGAACGCATGTCCGGTTTCCATTGCGACATGACGCCCAATTGGGCCTCACTGCTCGAAGAGCAACGTAAAACCCAGCCGGCCGCGATCGACGCCGCCGTCGACCGATTGAAGAGGCTGCGTTTTTCTGTCGATGTAGGCGCCGACGGCGCGGCTAAAGTCACCCATAACGAAATCACCGCTGACAACGACCAAATGGCTCAGGGCCTGAGCCAGATATACAGCGGCATGGAACAGATGACCACCGGTTTTTTTCAGACTTGGACGGTGTTCGTGGTAACGCCTCCGTTGCCTGAGCTGACCACGGAGTTCGAAATGCAGGACCTTCCGCAGCAGTACAGCCTTTCCTATAAAGACGGTGCCACTGACGTGGTGACCCTCATGGCGCAAGATTTTGCTGTCAGTGCGGTGAAGGTGACCGCCAAGGACTTTGAAAGCGTTATCAAACCGCGGTTTTCCAAGACCGCTAAAGGTTACCTGATGACCTCGTATGACGCCGCCTACGAGGGCGCCGGCGGCAAAGACAAGACGGTGCTGAGAGTGGCCATTGAGTACCAGCCAGTGGAAGGTCTACAGGTGCCGCAGAAGCTTGACTTGAAAGGTTCCTACAACGGCAGTCCGTTTCAGGTGGAAGTCGCGTTTTCAGGCTGCACGGCGGCCCGGCAGTGAGCTCGAGCGCGCGTCCGGATGTTATAATCATCGAGTCTCGCTGTTGCACCCCTAGTGTAATTTCAGCAGCGATTCTTCTTCCGTCGGGACGTGGCTCAGCCTGGTAGAGCACTCGCTTGGGGTGCGAGGGGTCGGCAGTTCAAATCTGCCCGTCCCGACCATACATTCCCACAACACATAGGTCCTTCTTCCACTTTGCGGGATCAGGATCTTGCCTGCGGGCTCCCGCTCGGCATTCGCCTCGCTCACGCCCGCAAAACGGCTCGACTTGGGGTGCGAGGGTCGGCAGTTCAAATCTGCCCATTCCGGCCATCTCGTGCCCCTTACTTGCCCTTCTTGTCATCTTTCTTGTCTTTCTTATCGTCCTTCTTGTCTTTCTTATCATCTTTCTTGTCTTGCTTCGGGCCCTGCTCCGCACCCTTATTCTCCACATAATTCTGCAATTCGCGAGCCCCTCTCTCTTTCCCTTCCTGGACGGCCTTGTCGTCATCCTTCTTGTCGTCCTTCTTCTGGGCAAGGCATAGCGTAGATGACATTAATGCGAGGGCAAGGAAATACATAAACGACTTTTTCATATTGACAGCTCCTGAGTGAGTATTTGGACTCGGTCATCCAGCGTTGGGTCAAAGTGACATTGCACGCCGCTTCAGCCAACTGGATTGTGTCTCTGATAGATAGTGAACCCCGAAGGCAAAACGTTTCACAGCTTTTCAAAAATAATCACAGACCCGCTGTTTCCCGTACCAGGGTCTCGAAGTTTTCTTGCGGGGGACAACGGGACTCGAATTGAACGGCTGTATGAATGGAGAGAGGTGTCTGGAACGATCGAATGATCTTGGGCGAGATGGATGGTTTTGAAGGGAGGGCCGGGGGTGTGGGGCGGCGAGCGCCCGCGAAATTCTTTGGGGGGTAGGGGCAAGGACAATCCGCGACATGTGGAGATTCAAATCCTGGGTGGATGAGCACGAGCAAAAAAGTGGCATAAATGCCCTTCTGAGCGGCGCGGGCCGGTGGACAGGCCAACGGGCAAGGAAATAGCCCGCCGCTTTAAATCGCCATTAAATCAAAAGTTCTAAATCGTCTGCTAAGGCCGACGCCGGGGACAAACAGAACGAGAATTGAGAGTCAATCCGATCAACCCCAAAAGAAACTAGGGTAATGGGCCATTAAGACGATTTGCCAGTATAATTGTTGCACTATCCCCTCAGCGGCTCGACAAGAATTAACTCGACTGGAGATTCGTAATAAGAAAACTTCTCACAGTCCTGTTTTTGGTTCCGTCATGAAAATGATTGTCACTGTAGTGCTTCTCACGGGCATTGTCATTGCGCAGACCCAGCCCAGCCAACCGCCGTCAGCCACCATTACCAATGACGCAAAAACCAGGTTCCGACAAATACACAAGATTGGAGGAGAACCCTGCGCCAAGGACGCGACACTATGCATTGGATCTGCACCATCGATCACAGTTCTGGCGGACTCTGCACAGTTGCGTCGATGGCACAAGCTTGCAATTGCGAATAAACTTGAAAAATCGCAAGTGGCCAAAGCTATTCGGTTCAATGGTGACAATGCGCTTATGACCGCAGGGGAGGAGGTAGAGCTAGCCGGTAAAATTATTAAATTGCTCAAAAAGTCCTGGGGTGTACCTATCGTACGCATCGGGATTGCCACAGAAGCCACGGGCTTAGTTGTTAAGATGTTTTCATCTTCCGGAAAGGAGGTTGATGCACTTACAAGTCGGTCTGTTCCCATCACAAGTAAGTAAAAATGACTGGGATCCTTATTTTGGGCCGCCGCACTCAAATTTAGCTATGCCACCGAAGCGTCAGTTGTCGTGCAGCCAGCGGAACAGCCTGAAGCGAGGGAGTTGGTTGGGTTTGAAAGGGAGAGCCGGGGGCGGGGCGGCGAGCGCCCGCAAAAGATTTTTCCGGGGCTGGGGGTAATTCGATCAGAAATGGAGGCAAAGTACAAAAATGGGCAAAAATGGGCAGTGTCCCAAAAGTGTGTTGCTCGCCTGAGTGACACCCTTTCCCCAGGGGACACAGAAATCAGAGCACATGAGTGGCCCTCGAAGCAGTTGCACCGGAAAAGGGGCGGTCTTCCAACGCTGGTCGTGTCCCAAGAGAGGACACAGTAATCAGAACCCATATAGACCTTCGCCGGAACATCATTTCATCGGCTCCAGAATCGGGTGATCCCACTCACATGTCAAGCCGCTCCAAATCCAAGTTTCGTAGTCCCTTAAGCGCTCTAAGGAAGGCATGGCGTTGCTCCATTGCGCGAATAGTGGCAGGCGAGATTTACAGGTTGCCATTTCGCATCCAAGTAATCCTACGCAACAAGCGCCGTGGATTTGAGGTAGGTATTCCCGCTCCCTTATGCCCGTTCCAAGCGAGTTTTCCTGAAGATCGTGACTTCCTACTTGCTTGCAATGCGGGCATGCAAGAGCTAGCAACCGAGAATCGCTGGATGGGTCCGGCGGAGTTTCAAATTGCGGGGAGAGGATTTCGTTTGGGAGCAAAATGGTCTTTTGACAGGTACGACATACAAACAGAAAGTGCAGATGAGTCCAGGTTGTCACAGGTATCTCCGGGCGGTACCAGATTTTTAGCGTTGAGAGCCAGGGACGGGAAAACGATTATATGCAGAGAGATTCCCTCTACTCCTCCCAAACCAGTTTTTGAAGCTGATCGGCTTGAAGTAGAAATTCCTCTTGACATGATGGGCACTGTAGCTTTTGAGCGTCTGGCGGAATTTTGGGTTTCGTGTAATACACACCTACCTGAAATTCTAGAGCTTTTCCGACGCGCACCTCATCTTTGCAGTGAGGGCAAATAGCAAACCAAGAAATATATTTCATCTTGCTTTTCTCCAGGCGGCAATCTTACGCCGCCCCAATCAGTTCAGCAATCGACCAAACATGATCTGTAATCCCCGCTTCCATCGCGGGCGTAACTCTCAGCGTCCGGTGAACCCGGCAGAAATTGTAATAAGCAAAATGCAGAGCACAAGCAGCTTTCAAATTGTCGAGTTTCTTCGAGAACGCATTGGTGAGGCGCGTAAACCGTCTCATCATCATGCGCATGGTCAAGTTCTGTCTCTCGACATGGCTGGTGCAGATGTGCTCTTCGTCAGGATCGCCCTGCATGGTCTTGGATATAACCTCCAGGATTGGGGACGGGGAGTATTTGGTCGCGCTGTCATGCTGGCCGTAATCCCCGTACAGCTTCACAAGCTGCGCGAAATCCACGTCCGCATCGAACGCCCGTTCAATTGCGTTCACGTAGAACCGAAACCCGTCTGTGGTGATCTGTACGCGGTTGGCCAGCCGTCCGGCCAGATCGTCAATGAACGTCTGAGTGGTGGCGGCAGAACGCTTGCCCACGGTGAAGCTGGGAACCAGCTTCGTCTCGGGGTCGATGGCGACGAACACCCAAGCGTCACCGAATTCGGCAGGGTCTTCTTTGCGGCAGCGTTTTTGCTTCTTGTTCACGAAGCACCAGATTTCATCCGACTGTATGAAATTGCTCTTGATGCCGTGCATTCTGGTATCCATCACCTTGGCGCAACGCTCACCGGCCAGGGCCAAAAGGCTGAGGATGGTATCGCGGTGCAGATCGGTCAGACGCTCCGTGGATCGTACAGAGCACCCCTCAATCAAGCACTGGATGGCCTTGAGGCCCGTTTCCTCAGAGATTCGCATGGTGCCCAGCGTGGAGACAGGGGCGGGGTCAGAAAAGGTCGTGGAGCAAGAAGTACAGCGGTAACGCTGGATGCGCTGGCGTCCATAGCGTCCGAATTTCTTGACGGTGGAGTGCTGGCATTTGAGGCAGGTCATGGGCTTTTTCCTCTTGAGTTTTGCGGGGAAAAAGCTGAAAATGTAGTTGACGACTCACATTTCGGCTTACCCCGCGATGTTGGTTTTGCCCCGCAAGCTGCTGATACAGATTGCGGGGCAGTCACTTACAGAGACAAAGTTTTAGGGTGGCGGTTCAACCGTTATTTCTACGGTCTGACCGGCAGCGGTAACGCGAATTTCAATCCTGATCTTCATCGCTGGTTCATCCTTCCTGAAAGCCCCGTTGACGCGGGGCTTTCGTATTTGCTTCCAAAGTCATTTTTTCTTCCCTTTGGGTTCAAACAAACCCGCCGCTATTGCTTCTCTATTGTCGGCAGGACGGGCAATCGGCTGAGTGATCCCACGAGGGGGAGTAACGTTGTATGCACCGTTGCTATTGGCAGTTATCTTTCCAGACTTTTCCAAGCGATTAATCGCCCCATGTATGACCGCCAGAGGATTGGCGTAGCCGCTAGTGTCGTAGCCCACTACTTGGAGTTGATCGCGAACTTCTACAGGAGTCAGAGGCTTGGGGGACATACGAATGCAGGTAAAAACGATCTCCTGCAACCCGATTTCAGGGTTAGCAATCGCTCCTTCCATCGATTCAAGATGGTCCTTTGCGGCCATAGTAGCCAGCGATTTTACGAGTTGCTGGAGTTTGGCAACTTCCATTGTCCATTGGTCGCGCTGCTGGATAGCGTGCGCCAAATCAGTTTGCGCTTTGCCAAAAGCCTGTTTGTATACGTCTTCGAACATTTCAACCAACCTCTTATTGGATTATCTTATGCAAAACGATAAATACTGTCAAGGAAAAACTGATAAGTCTCTCGCGCAATGGGATGCCGCTATCTGTGACGCCGAACAGTCATTAAAACAGGCAGAGGCAAAGGCTAAACTGCTGAAATCCGCCCTCGAAACATTTAAGATTCACAAGAGACTTGGGACTCCGTGGTCCGAGCACGAAAAAGCGGGAACAGCCAAAGAGGCCATCCCCGCTTAAAGACAGGTTACAACGTTACGCGAAACTCATTCCGCTGGCTGTCGTGTTCGCCGTCCGTACTTGGCCCAATCGCGTTCCTCGCAGTCTTGTAGGGTTTCCAGCAGGTGGTAATTCGTGCTTGCCTGAAGTTCCTTCGACATCCGGTAAAGGCGGATCATCGTGCGTTTCTCAAAGATGCCGACTTGCTCCAGTGCGGACAGCTTTCCAGTGACGCGGGCAAAAGCGCCGTTCAACTGGCCCAGCAGGTCATAAACGTATGGTTTGCGGGCAGGTTTAAAATCGTGGTCAGCCATTGTTCCTCCAATGCAGGGATGATGGTCAGGGACTGGTCAGCGTTCATGCGCTGGCCCGTCCCGTTGATCCTTATAGGCTGGCCCTGAGAACAGATGCAAGAGTCAAATTGGAGCAACACAGTAATGGGACACTACCCAAAAATGCCCTTATAAGCGGCGGGAGCTGTTGGAGTAAGGCGAGGTATCGGGGGACAATCCGGCGCTTTAAATCGCCATTAAATCAAAAGTTCTAAAATCGTCTGCTAGGGCCGACCAAATCTTTTTCTCACCCGTTCAGCTATTTATCCAGCCTTTAGCTGATTTTTATTTGCTCTCGCTCTTTCGGTCACCGAGGGTTGATTTAAGATCTCAATTAGATTCTCGTACGAACAGAGAGACACAATTCATGGCCTATGATCCACGTCGGGCTTTAGAACTGCTGCGTCTTGGCTCAAATCTTCCGACGGCGACATTCCGCGAGGGGCAAGAGGAAGCGATTCGACACGTTGTGGAGGGTCGGGGTCGGCTTCTTGTCGTGCAGAAAACGGGTTGGGGTAAAAGTTTCGTTTATTTCATCGCGACCAAGCTGCTGCGCGAGTCCGGTGGAGGACCCGCCTTACTAATCTCTCCGCTTCTCGCACTCATGCGCAACCAGATCGCAGCTGCTACCCGGATGGGTGTTCAGGCAGTTACGATTAACTCCGATAATTTGGACGACTGGAATCAAGTGGAAGAACAGATACTGAGGAATGCGGTGGACCTACTGCTGATATCCCCGGAGCGGTTGGCCAACGATCGATTCCGTAACAACGTTCTGGCTCGGATCGCCGGTCGGGTTTCGTTGCTCGTGATTGATGAGGCCCATTGTATTTCTGATTGGGGCCACGATTTTCGCCCTCACTATCGTCTGTTGGAACGCGTGGCCAGAACCCTGCCTCCAAACATGCGTCTGCTGGCCACCACAGCAACTGCGAACAATCGTGTGATGGACGATCTGCGGCAGGTGCTTGGCCCACAACTCGAAGTCATGCGTGGTAATCTTGGCCGGCCTTCCCTCACTTTGCAGACCATCCGAATGGGAACACAGGCGGAGAGACTCGCTTGGCTCGCGGAACAGCTTCCCAAACTTGCAGGAAACGGTGTGATCTACACGCTGACAGTTCGGGATGCGAATCAGGTATCCGAGTGGCTGCAATCACGTGGACTTAACGTCGAGGCATATACAGGGGATACCGGAGACCGACGCGAAGAGCTGGAACATGCTTTGCTCGAGAACCATGTCAAGGCACTCGTGGCTACAACCGCATTAGGGATGGGGTTTGATAAACCGGACCTCGCGTTTGTCATCCACTATCAAACACCGGGATCAGTAGTTGCTTATTACCAGCAAGTAGGGCGGGCGGGCCGCGCTATTCCCTTGGCTTATGGAGTGCTTCTCAGTGGCGATGAGGACCAGGAGATCACCGACTTTTTTATTGAGAGTGCCTTCCCAACAAAGGCAGAGGTGGACCAGGTAATTCATGCGCTCGAAGCCGCGCCAGATGGGTTGTCGGTGCCTGAGCTGATGACTCAGGTGAACCTGACTAAGGGCCGCATTGAGAAAACTATTCAGATGCTCGCGCTTGAGTCGCCATCGCCGATTGCAAAACAAGGAACAAAGTGGCAGCTTACGGCTGCGCGCTTAAGCGACAATTTCTGGCAGCGAGCGGAAAGGTTGACGAAGTTGCGGCGTGACGAGCAGCTGAAGATGCAGGAATACATAGCCTTGCAGTCCGGGCATATGCAGTTCCTTGTTCGGGAGCTTGATGGAGAACCCGATGAAAACACACCTCCTGGATTGGTCCTGCTTCCAACAGCGCCAATCGCTCCGCTGGTTCAGGAGGCTGTCACGTTTCTGAAACGCACCAGCTTGCCGATCGAGCCACGCCTGCGATGGCCAGCAGGCGGAATGCCTCGGTACGGAATTACGGGCGTCATACCAGCGCCGGAGCGGGTTGAACCCGGCAAAGCGCTATCGGTCTGGGGAGATGCTGGATGGGGCACTGAGGTTAAGAATGGCAAATACCGAGACGGGCGATTCAGTGATGCCTTGGTGCGGGCCGGTGCCGAGATGGTGCGGGCGTGGCATCCGAAACCGGCGTCAGCATGGGTGACTTGCATTCCATCGCTGCGGCATCCAATACTTGTACGGGACTTTGCCGAAAGACTCGCGAATGCACTGGGATTGCGTTTCGAAATCGTCCTTCAAAAGACGGATAATAGGCCCGAGCAAAAGAGTATGGCGAACAGCACTCAGCAAGCGCGCAATCTCGATGGCGCCTTAAATATAGCGGTCAAGCATCTGCCGCCGGGCGATGTACTGCTCGTCGACGATCTCATCGACTCGCGTTGGACCATTACGGTCGCAGGATGGTTGCTGCGCAGCCACGGTTCTGGGAGGGTATTTCCCGTAGCGCTTTCGTATGCGGGTAGAGGACAATGAATCCGCTCATTTCCACAAATACGCAGGCCATTTTGCTTCTGACCGCACCGCTCATCACGGGCCAGAACGGGGTGGCAAATGACGAATTGCTGACACACGGCGAGTACCGCCGGTTTGCGCAGCAGCTCCGAGATCTGGGACATGCGCCGGCTGATTTGCTGGCGAACCAGGCCACTGAACTATTGCGAGACCTGGAAACAGTCATCCCGGCAGATCGAATCCGCCGGCTTCTAGACCGTGGATTCTTGGTCAGTCAAGCAATTGAACGCTGGCAAGCACGCGCAATTTGGGTGATCAGTCGAGCCGATTCAGAATACCCCAAGAAGATCAAGAACCGCCTCAAAGAGGATTCACCCGCCGTTCTATATGGTTGCGGTGATCCAAAGTTGCTTGAAAGCGGGGGCTTGGCAATCGTTGGCTCGCGGCATGTAGATCAGACCCTGATTGATTACACCGAAGGTGTTGGACAGCAATGTGCTCTTGGCAAGAAGTGCGTCATATCCGGTGGAGCACAAGGAATAGACCGTGCAGCCATGCGAGGAGCACTGGATGCCGGCGGCCGGGTGTCGGGCGTTTTGGCGGACAGCTTGGAACGTGCTGCGCTCAGCCGGGACAATCGGAACTGGATTCTGGAAGGACAACTCGCTCTGGTGTCTGCCTACGATCCAAGTGCCGGATTCAACGTGGGCCACGCCATGCAGAGAAACAAAGTGATATATGCACTGGCTGACGCGGCGCTCGTAGTGAGCGCGGAATACGAGAAAGGGGGAACATGGGCTGGGGCAACTGAACAATTACAAAAACTGCGGTTTGTTACTGTTTACGTACGATCTACCGGCGACATCGGGCGCGGCCTGCAGGCATTGATGAGGATGGGCGCTCAGCCTTGGCCGGATCCCAAGAGTCCCGATGAGCTTTTGTCGGTTTTTGATCTGATGCCCGCATCTGCAGACGATCAGCAGACATCGTTCCTATTAGAAGCACCCAATGCGAATCTGAGCATCCCGATTGAAAGCGGCGAAACCGCGTTAGCTAACGTTGCAAGTCCAAATGGAAGCCGCGTGCGCCAGCTAGGTCCCGATTTCCACCCAGCGGAGGACATGCCGGCAATCAGGGACCAGAGTCGAGGGTGCGATCATTCTGAGTCTTTGATCGCTTGTGTCCGTAAAATTCTCATTGATTTTCTTGCAACGCCGAAAACTGAAACAGAAATCAGTGCGGCTTTACAGATCTCAAAGCCGCAGACGAAGTTGTGGCTGCAGAGACTTGTTGGAGAAGGGATGATAGAAAAACGGTCCAAACCGGCGCGCTATGTGCTCAAGCAGAAGACCCTGCTGTAAGACTATTCAATTTGGCGCGACCCTACCTGAGTGGTAAGTATTTATAGCGTCTCCAGACAAACGATCAGCGCGCTGAATTGTTGACAACTCCTGCATACATGATGCTCTCTCAATCTGGTAATATTTCTTTGACCCGTTCATCCCGGCTCAAGGGCTTTCCCCGATAAGCTCCTGCCAGTGCGCACGATGGTGTACTCAGAGTGACGTGAAATGTCTGGCCCTCTAGCCTTGCCGATCATCGCTTATTTCGCTGAAGACGCCGTTGCCGCACGGTTGCCGTCCGGCGCGCAGCGATTTCGCCGGATGCCCTTCGAGAAAATCGAAGGCGAAATTGCCGCCCTTGAGCGCATCGTGCTGGTTTCCAAGGAAGAACTGGTGGAGAGACACTACGCGCAGCTCCGGGCGCCTAACATCCGGGTGCTGGCGCTGGTCCGGCAGAAGTTTAAAGACGCCCGCAATGACGGGGCCGTCTATGCCTACCTTCCGCCCGATATTCCGTCATCGATGTTGGAACGCATAGTCGACAACGCCCTCGATCATATTCACTTGGTACAGTCACGGCAGAAGGTCAACGATCAGCTTGCGGGCGCCAGCCAGGAAATCCACGAGCTCAACAAGATTGGCGTGGCGCTTTCCGCCGAGCATGAGACCCATGCGCTCATGGAGATGATCCTTACCAAAGCGCGGGAACTCACCCACAGCGACGCGGGCTCCATCTATCTGGTGGAGAGGGCGCCGCTGCGCGGCCAGCGGCGCATCGCGTTCACTTCCGGCAAACCAGTGGCCGAAGGGCTGCTGTTCGAAGAGCACATGCGCTTCTGCCTCGCCCAGAACGATACGGTGGACCTGCCTTTCCGCGAGGTCTCCGTGGAGATCAATAAGAGGTCCTTGGCCGGGTACGTGGCGTTGACCGGCGAGATCATCAACGTGGAAGACGCCTATCATCTGCCGGCCGGCGTCCCCTATGCCATCAATCGCCAGTTCGATACCGATTCCGGTTATCGTACCCGGTCGATTCTGTGCGTGCCCATGCACAATCAGAAAGGCAAGATCGTTGGGGTGCTGCAGTTGCTCAACGCCAAGCGCGATCCCGCAGTGAAGCTGGCTTCACTGGCGGCGGTAGCGCAGCAGGTGGTCCCATTCTCGGCGCGGCAGCAGGAACTGGTGGTGTCGCTGGCCAGCCAGGCGGCCGTGGCCCTCGAGAATAGCCGCTTGTATGAGGACATACGGAAGCTGTTTGAGGGCTTCGTGCGCGCTTCGGTCACCGCCATTGAGGCCCGCGATCCGGCGACCTCGGGACACTCATTCCGCGTGGCCAACCTGACTGTGGCCCTGGCCGAGGTGGTAGACCGCAACGATGGCCCGGGGTTCCGGGACGTGCGCTTCAGCCGTGACGAGATGCGTGAAATCCGCTATGCCAGCCTGCTGCACGATGTGGGCAAGGTAGGCGTCAAGGAAGAAGTTCTGGTCAAGGCCAAGAAGCTGTATCCGGCGCAACTGGAGCTGATCGAACAGCGGTTTGGTTTCGTCAAGCGCACGCTCGAAAACGAAAGCTTGCAATCCAAGATCAACTACCTGCTGGAGAAGGGCCGCGACGAATTTCTCGCGAAGCAGAAGGACTTTGACGGCGAGTTGGCCGCCGCGCTGAAGGGACTGGATGAGCACTTTCAATCCATTCTGCGCGCCAACGAGCCGACCGTACAGCCGGAAGGCGAATTCCGCCCCCTGGCGAAAATCGGCGCAATTCAGTATCACACACTGGAAGGCAGCAGCCGGCCGCTGCTGATGCCGGAAGAGATCAAGCTGCTTTCCATCCGCAAGGGGTCGCTCGATGAAGAAGAGCGATTGCTGATCGAGGCCCACGTGGTGTACAGCTTCAATTTTCTGCAGCAGATACCATGGACCAGCGAGCTGCGCCAGGTCCCCGAGATTGCCCGCCTGCACCACGAGAAGCTCAATGGCGGTGGATATCCGTACAAGCTGTCTGCGCCGGGAATCCCGGTACAGACGCGCATGATGACCATCTCCGACATCTTCGACGCCCTCGCGGCCCCCGACCGCCCGTATAAGAAGTCCATCTCCATGGAACGGGCGCTCGATATTCTGACGGCTTGTGTGCATGACGGCGAAATCGATGGCGGTCTTTTTGACCTGTTCCGCGAGGCGAAGGTCTACGAACGATGGAAAGTGGAACCGTTTCCGTACTGATTGCAAGAAAGGATTCAGGTAAGATTGGAGACGACACGAGAGGACCGTCAATGAAAGAATTCTACATCGCCGACGCACCGCAGTTTGAAAACCAGGTGGTCACGTCTTCTTTTGTCGTGGCCTCCAAGCAGGCCAAGCCCAAAAAGAGCGGCGACCTTTATCTGGCCCTGACGCTGGCTGACCGCACCGGGCAGATCGAAGCCAAGATGTGGGACAACGTCAACGAACACATCAGCATCTTTGGCCAGGATGACTTCGTCAAAATCCGCGGCCTGATCAACAAGTTCAACGGCAAATTTCAACTCACGGTACACAAGCTGCGCTCCATGGAGGACTCGGAAATCGAGCCCGCCGACTACCTGCCGCGCACCACGAAAGATATCGACCAGTTGTGGCGCACGCTGGGCGAGTATATCGAGAGCTTCAAGAACCAGCATCTGAAATCGCTGGTGCGGGCCTTCATGGATGATCCGCAGATCGAACGAGCCTATAAGGCGGCCCCTGCGGCCAAGACCCTGCACCATGCTTTTGTGGGCGGCCTGCTCGATCATGTGTTGTCGCTGTTCAACCTGTGCGATCTGACGAGCAGAAATTATCCGGAAACCATTGACCGCGACCTGTTGCTCACCGGAGCGTTTCTGCACGACATCGGCAAGATACATGAGCTGAGCTTTGCGCGGTCGTTTTCCTACACCACCAGCGGCCAGTTACTGGGGCACATGATCATCGAACTGGAGATGTTGCACCAGAAGCTGGCGCAGTTTCCCGCCTTTCCTCCGGAGTACAAGGTCCTCCTCGAGCACCTCATCATCAGCCATCACGGTAAATATGAGTTCGGCAGTCCGAAGATGCCGATGTTCCCGGAAGCGCTGATGCTGCACTATCTCGATGATCTCGATTCCAAGATGGAAAGCATGCGCGCCCACTTCCAGCGGGAGCCGGAATCGGAATGGACCAGCTACAACCCCAGCCTGGAACGTCCGCTGCTGAATACGCGGAGGTTTCTGGAGAAGCTCAGTAGTGAAGCCGCGCAGGGACCCGAAGAGCCAGTGGAATAGTACCAGTCGGAATTTACCAGCAACATTCAGATAGCGGAAGGTCTAGCGTTTCCCTATGCTGGCGTCATGGAAAACATTCATTCATCGTCTGCGGCTGCAATTGCCCGGTCCGTGGCCGCCGGTGACCAACGCTATAATCGGACTCTGCCCATGAAAAACGCGGGCGATGAATCCCGGTGGCAGGCGGTCGAGCGCCGTGATCGGCAGGCGGATGGCAGCTTCGTTTTCGGGGTCCTCACGACCGGCGTGTATTGCCGGCCGTCGTGTCCGGCGCGGCGTCCTCTGCGGCGCAATGTGCGCTTCTTTGGATCGCCGGCCGGGGCGGAACAGGCCGGGTTGCGCGCTTGCCTGCGCTGCAAACCCGCAGATGCATCCGCCGGCAACTCACGATTG
This sequence comes from Saccharimonadales bacterium (SeqCode), assembly GCA_035568495.1. Taxonomy (GTDB): domain Bacteria; phylum Acidobacteriota; class Terriglobia; order Terriglobales; family Acidobacteriaceae; genus Angelobacter. The sequence continues at coordinate 156,667 of DATMNZ010000017.1, forward strand.
GTGCAGGATGTCTGCCGCTATATCGAAGCCAACGCCGAGGAAAGAATCACGCTCGATGACCTGGGACGCTTCGCCGGCATCAGCCGTTTTCACCTGCAAAGGGTCTTCACCGCGGAACTCGGCATCTCGCCGGCAAAATATCAACAGGCCTGCCGCTTCGGGAAGTTCAAAGGGGCATTGCGCAAGCATTCCGTTACTACCGCCTGGACCGAGGCTGGCTACAGTTCTTCGAGCCGCATCTATGAGAGCGCCAGTTCACGCCTGGGTATGACGCCCAGCCGCTACCGGCAGGGCGCCCTGCAACAGAAGCTCAGCTACACCACTTTTCCGACAGCCCTCGGAGGCATGATGCTGGTGGCCGGTGAAGCCGGTGTGTGCGCGGTGCAGTTCACCGAAGAGTCACAGGTCGGGCGGTTGTTGAAATCCGAATATCCGAAGGCGGAGCTCACGCGTGATGATGTGGGGTTGAAACACTGGGCGCGCCAGGTATGTGAACTGGTTGCCGGAGATAAGGCGTCGCATGACATCCCGCTCGATATACGCGGAACGGCCTTTCAGCAGAAGGTCTGGCAGCAACTGCAGAGAATCCCGGCAGGCGAAACCCGGACGTACTCTCAAGTGGCCGAGACCATGGGGCGGCGTTCAGCGGTCCGGGCCGTGGCCACCGCTTGCGCCTCCAATCGGCTGGCGGTGGTGGTGCCTTGCCACCGTGTGATTCACAAAGATGGAAGCTCTTCCGGCTATCGCTGGGGCACAGAGCGCAAGCTGCGGCTTCTGCGGAAGGAATCGGCGCGACCGTAGCTTCGTCTTAAAAGCTAAATGTGCCCCGGCCATCGCACGTCTACAGGCGCTTTTTTTGGGGAAGGTACATATAACTGATGAGTTATATGTACAAGTATAAACATTAGGCTGCTCTACCGGGGAAGTCCCGATAGAAATATCCAAATGCAGATCTCTCGATCTCGCTGTAGATCATGTAAATATAAGACAATAATGCACTTATAGTAGTGCATTCGCTCTGCTTGAAAAATGTTCCTTGTGGAACATATTTGGTTAACATCGGCGTTCTTCGCCCGGCGAGTGGTCCGACCGCTGAATTTTATCCCAAAATTAATAACTATTTAGTAAATATAATGATGACTCTCAAGTTTGCGGCATCAGAATACTTCCCCCCAATGCGGTTGAGCGCCCTTGCTGTTCCAGCCCTCATTGTTTCAATGGTGCAATCGCGGCGGCGAGTGCTTACAATGAACGCCGGGAAAATAAAATAATGCCTGAGATGAACACACAGATCGTACTGGCCAGCCGTCCGCAGGGCTGGGTCAAAGAAAGTGATTTCCGTATTCAACAGGCGCCTTTGCCGGCGGCTTCCGGCGGCCAGGTGCTGCTGAAAACCCTTTATCTTTCGCTCGATCCTTACATGCGTGGCCGGATGAACGAGGTCGCTTCCTATGCTGCCAACGTGCAGATCGGCGAAGTCATGGTGGGTGAGACGATCAGCGAGGTGGTCGAGTCGAGCAACCCTGGGTTTCAGCCGGGAGATACGGTGAGCGCGCGCGCCGGCTGGCAGAGCTATGCGCTGTCAGATGGAACCGGTCTGAGAAAAGTGGATACGCGCCGCGTGCCCGCGACCGCGCACCTGGGCGCCGTCGGCATGCCGGGCGTGACCGCCTGGTACGGGCTCTTGAAAATTGGCGGGCCCAAAGAAGGCGAGACGGTGGTGGTTTCAGCCGCTTCCGGCGCGGTGGGCGGTGTGGTGGGCCAGATCGCAAAGCTCAAAGGCTGCCGGGTGGTGGGCGTTGCCGGGGGAGCGGCAAAATGCGATTACGTAGTCAAAGAGCTGGGATTTGACGCCTGTATCGACCATCGAGCCGAGGGCCTAGTGAAGGCGCTGGCGGCGGCCACGCCCAAGGGCATTGATGTCTATTTTGAAAATGTGGGTGGCGCTGTTCTCGATGCGGTGCTGGCGCGCTGCAATCCGTTTGCGCGCATCCCTGTCTGCGGAATGATTGCCGATTACAACGCCACTGATCGCTACGGAGTGAAGAACCTGATTAGCGCGGTGGGCAACCGGCTCAAATTCCAGGGCTTCATTGTTTCCGACCATATGGGAATCTGGCCCGAAGCCCTGGGACAACTGGCCCAATGGGTGGGGGAAGGGAAGATCAAATACCGCGAGACTGTGGTGCCAGGGCTGGAGAACGCTCCCAATGCCTTTGTCGGCTTGTTCAAGGGAGAGAACTTCGGCAAGCTAGTGGTGAAGGTTCACGGTTAAGCGTGATGGGAATTGGCCACTGATTTCCGCTGATGAGCGCAGATAAAACCTTGATGGAATGCGAAGCCCCGCGACGCTCGCGGGACTTCGCACCAGTGATATTCTGCTCCCACCATTCGGGTGCCTGCAGCGACCCCTAATGGGAATTGCGACCATTTCTGGTCTTATATCGTAAACTGTTAAAAGTACAGCAGTTACCACTGAACCGCTGATTCTTCCCATTCACTGCTTCCGCTTGCGTAATTCCGGCTTTTGTAGCAGAATCAATATGCGACCAAAAAGGTCTGAGTTAGGTCTTTATGCTTAAGCTGACCAAGAAAGCCGATTACGGACTCATCGCGGTCAAGCATCTGGCCGAAGCCGGGGAACCGGGTTCGTGCAGTGCGAAAGACATTGCCGAGGCTTACGGCATTCCTCAGCCCGCTATGGCCAAGATCCTGCAGAAGCTGGTCAAGAGCGGCCTTTTGATCTCGCACCAGGGCATCAATGGCGGTTATGTTCTGGCCCGCGCGGCCAAGAACATCAGCGCGCTGGAGGTGATCAGGGCCATCGACGGTCCGCTGTTCATCACCTCTTGCGCGGACGAAAAGAACGGATGCTACCAGGGCAGCAAGTGTACTGTGCGCGAGCCGTTGCGCAAGGTCAACCAGAGCATCCAGCAAGTGCTGGAACGCATCTCCATCGCCGATATGAAAGAGCCGCCCCAGTCCGAGCAGTCACAAGACCAATACGCGGAAGAGACATCAAGAATCGACCAGCACCAACTGGTCACATTGAATCGATGATTCAGGAGACGAAGAAAAAATGAGCGGTAACGGACAACACGCAAACGGCGGGCCCCTTCCTCCAGGCATCAAATTGCCCATCTATATGGATAACCATGCCACCACCCCGATGGATCCTCGTGTGGTGCAGGCCATGCTGCCGTATTTCACCGAGCATTTCGGCAACGCCGCCAGCCGCAACCACCAGTTCGGGTGGGAAGCCGAAGCGGCCGTGGAAACGGCGCGCGAGCAGGTGGCGAAACTGATCGGCGCCACCGCCAAGGAAATTATTTTCACTTCCGGCGCCACCGAAAGCGACAACCTGGCCATCAAGGGCGTGGCCGAGATGTACCGGGAAAAGGGCAACCACATCATCACTGCGGTCACCGAACACAAGGCGGTGCTTGATACCTGCAAGCGCCTGGAAAAATACGGCTACAAGGTTACGTATATGCCGGTGAAGGCCGATGGCCTGGTTGACCTCGAACAATTGCAGGCGGCGATGACCGACAAGACCATCCTGGTCAGCATTATGGCGGCCAACAACGAGATTGGCGTGCTGCAGCCGCTGGAAGAAATCGGCAAGCTGTGCCGCTCACGCGGCGTCTTCTTCCATTCCGACGCGGTGCAGGCCCTGGGTAAGGTCCCGCTGGACGTCAACAAGATGAATATCGATCTGGCGTCGCTGACCGGCCACAAGCTGTATGGCCCCAAGGGCTGTGGAGCGCTGTATGTGCGGCGCAAGAACCCGCGTGTGCAACTGGCGGCGATGAACGATGGCGGCGGACATGAACGTGGTATGCGCTCCGGCACGCTCAATGTTCCGGGCATCGTCGGCTTCGGCAAGGCCTGCGATATTGCCCTCTATGAGATGGCTGAAGAAGGCCGCCGCACCGGCGCGCTGCGCGACCGGCTCAAGCAGAAGCTGACCGCCGAGCTGGATGAAGTTTTCATCAACGGCAGCATCGACCACCGTCTGCCCGGCAACCTCAACATCAGCTTTCTCTATGTGGAAGGCGAATCACTGCTGATGGGCATCAATGACATTGCGGTTTCAAGCGGTTCGGCCTGCACCTCCGCCACCCTGGAGCCTTCCTATGTGCTCAAGTCTTTGGGACTGGGCGATGACGTGGCCCACAGCTCGATTCGCTTCGGCATCGGGCGCTTCAACACCGAAGCGGAAGTCGATTATGTGGCCGGCCGGCTGGTGGAAGTGGTGAAGAAGCTCCGCGAACTGTCACCGCTCTACGAGATGGTGAAAGAAGGCATCGATCTTTCGAAGATCCAGTGGCAGGCGGAAAGCCACTAGTACAGTGATTGGAAGGACCGGTCATTATGTAGATCGGGACATCGGGACATCTGGAAATCGGAAATTTGGCCTTTGCTTTTTCCCAAGGCCGCTCATTTCCCGGTCACGCTACTAGCTTCAACAAATTCAGGATAACTACGAGGAGAAATTACGATGGCATACAGCAATAAAGTTCTGGACCACTACACCAATCCCCGCAATGTCGGCACGCTCGACAAGAGCAGCGCCGATGTGGGCACGGGCCTGGTGGGCGCGCCGGAGTGCGGCGACGTCATGCGTTTGCAGATCAAGGTCAATCCCCAGACCCATGTGATCGAAGACGCGAAATTCAAGACCTTTGGCTGCGGCTCGGCCATTGCCTCCTCGTCGCTGGCCACTGAATGGATTCAGGGACGCACAGTGGAAGATGCGCTCAAGATTTCCAACACCGATATCGTGAAGGAACTCGCATTGCCCCCGGTGAAGATCCACTGCTCGGTGCTGGCGGAAGACGCCATTCGCTCCGCCATCAACGACTGGAAGAAGAAGCATCCGGAAGCGCAGGCGGCAACGACGGCCGATGTCACGACCACGGCCTGATGAAATGGTTGGGAGAGACTCGCAGTGGCAATGACACTTGACAGCCCGGTCTTGAATGCCGACAACTTGTCGCCGAACGCCAAGAGCGTACAGGCGACCGAACGGGCGTTGGCGCGCGTCCGTGTAGCCATGGAGAAAGAAGGTATTTCTCCGGAGCAGGGCGGACTGCGCCTGGGGGTGCAGGGAGGCGGCTGTTCAGGGCTGAGCTACAACATCAGCTTTGACACCCAGCCGCGCGAGCGCGACCGGGTCTTTGCGTTCGGCGACCTGCGGCTGTTTGTAGACCCGAAGTCGTTCATCTATCTGGGCGGCATGGTGCTGGACTATGAAAGCACGCTGATCAAGCAGGGATTCAACTTCATCAATCCCAACGCTTCGCGGTCGTGTGGTTGCGGCTCGTCATTTTCAGCGTGATGAGCTTCTGGCTGCTAGCTGCCGGCTGTTGGCAATCGCGATCAGCCATTTACCTTAATGCATACTGATGCCATCCAGATGGAAGCTCGTTGCTGGTCCTGCGGCCATGCGGTCGGAGGACACTTTTGCGGGGGCTGCGGCAAGATCCAGCCTGCGGGCGCGGACGATTATTTTGAGTTTTTTGGCCTGCCGCGCAAACTGAATATCGATACCGCCGCGCTGGAGCGCGAGTTCTACCGGCTGAGCCGCAAGCTGCATCCCGATGTATTTGCCATCGCCGGGGCGCGCGAGCAGCAATGGAGCACAGAGAAGACTTCACAGTTGAATGACGCTTACCGGGCGCTGAAAGACCCCATTGCCCGCACCCAGTGCCTGTTGGCGCTGGAAGGGGTAAAGCTGGAAGAGCAGTCGCGCAGCGCCACCGATGCCGCGCGCCACAGCGGCGGTGAGAAGAAACAGGTAGTCCCACCCGACATGCTCGAAGAAGTTTTCGAGCTGAACATGCAGCTCGATGAGATGCGCATGAATAAGCAGATGGGCGAAGACGATCCTAATGTCATTCGCGACCTGCAACAGGCACGGGAGCGTTTCGAGCAGAAAATGAACGGGCTTACCGCGGAGTTGAAGGGCTATTGGGATGAATGGGACGCGCTGGTTCCTGAAGGCGCAAAGGAAGCGCGTGAGCGGGTCCGCGACAGGATGGTTGACCTGTTGAATCGACGGTCGTACATCAGGAATTTGTTGAGGGATGTGAATGAAGTGCTGGGCAGCTAGCAGTTGGTATTTGGTAATTGGCAGTTGGTATTTGGTTGTGACCTCGGGATTGCCGCTGGGCAGAAGATAAATACCAAATACCAAATACCAAATACCTAGTACCGAATACTAAATATCTAGTACCAGCTACCGAAGACCGAGCACCAAGTGCCGCGAAAAATCATGCCAAACCACGACCACATTGTCGGCATCGACCTGGGCACCACCAACTCCCTGGTCGCATACATGGAAGGCGATTCTCCCGTGGTGATTCCGGGCGAAGACGGCTCGAACCTTGTGCCTTCTCTGGTATCGATGGATGGGAACGGCCAGTTCATTATCGGCAATCCCGCCTTGAAGCTTTTGGTGGAGCATCCGGAACGCTCAATCTACTCGGTCAAGCGCCTCATGGGACGCGGCATCGAAGACGTTCAGGAAGAATTGAAACTCTTTCCATTCCGGCTGGCCGAAGACATCAAGACCGGTGAAGTCCTGCGCATCCGCTTGGGCGACAAGGAATTTACCCCACCGGAGATTTCCGCGCTTGTCCTGCGGCAGTTGAAAAAGAATGCTGAGCGCTTTTTCGGCGCGCCGGTCAGCAAAGCGGTGATTACCGTACCTGCGTACTTTAATGACGCCCAGAGGCAGGCCACCAAAGATGCGGGGCGCCTCGCCGGGCTCGAAGTGCTGCGCCTGGTGAATGAACCGACCGCCGCTTCTCTGGCCTACGGCCTCGACAAGAAGCATGACGGCCTGGTGGCGGTCTACGATCTGGGTGGCGGCACTTTCGATATCTCGGTGCTCAAGCTGCATGAAGGAATTTTTGAAGTCCTTTCTACGAACGGCGATACCCATCTGGGCGGCGACGACATCGACAACCTGCTGCTGACCATCGCCCTCGACGACATCCTGGGCGAGCTGAAGCTCGATGTGCGCCGCAACGGCGAGGCGGTGCAGGCCCTGCGCAAGTCGATCATCGAGGCGAAGATCGCGTTGTCATCGCAGCCGCAGGCCATGATTGACGTGGTACTGCCGGAAGGCGCGCGCTACCAGCGCACCGTCACCCGCGAGCAGTTTGAGCAGTTGATCGCGCCCATTCTGGAGCGCACTCTGGGCCCCTGCCGTCAGGCGCTGGCCGATGCGGGCTTGACCCCTGGCCAAGTGGATGAAGTTGTGCTCGTGGGTGGCTCCACGCGCATCCCGCGGGTACGCGAGTTGGTCAAGGAGTTGTTTCAACGCGATCCGCACATCGAACTGAATCCCGATGAAGTTGTCGCCTTGGGAGCGGCCGTCCAAGCCCGTATCCTCTCCGGTGGTTCGGCAGCCACCCGCGACATGCTGCTGCTCGACGTTACGCCGCTCTCGCTGGGAATTGAGGCGCTGGGTGGCGTGGTGGCCAAGATCATTCAGCGTAACAACACCATTCCGGCTTCCGCGACCGAGCACTTTACCACGGGCGTCGATGGACAGACCAATGTCGCCATCCATGTGGTGCAGGGCGAGCGCGAACTGGCTTCCGATTGCCGTTCCCTGGCGCGCTTCGATCTGAAAGGCATTCCTCCGATGCCCGCCGGGCTGCCGCGCATTGAAGTCAAATTTCTGATCGATGCCAATGGAATTCTGCACGTGAGCGCCCGCGAGCAGCGCAGCGGCCAGGAAGCCCAGATCGAAGTCAAACCCACCTACGGGCTGACCGACGATCAGGTCGAGAAGATGATTCTCGATTCCTTTGATTTTGCCGAGGAAGATTTCCGCCAGCGGCAG
>DATMNZ010000018.1:0-21208 GCA_035568495.1 Saccharimonadales bacterium (SeqCode)
CTGGCTGTCACCGTGCTGGCCGCCATCCTGGATGAATTCCATCAGGGCTTTGTCGCCTCGCGCACCAGCAGTCCCACCGACGTACTCATCGATCTCGCCGGGGCTCTGATGGTGCAGATTCTGATCGCCGGATTCATCGGTGAAAAAAGCACCGTGGCCTAGGCTCGGCCAAGAACGATCTACCGCAAAGTATGCCATGGACGCAAAGGAAAACAAAAGACTGGACCGCCGAGGACATAGTGCGACGTAGCCGCAACCAAAACCTTTGAAACACAGCGCAACGAGTTGCAACGAAAACCTTTGAAACACAGAGGAACAGAGGCAGTAGAGGATTTTAATCTTCTCGGCCTGAGACGATTTCCGGGGCCGCCTCACAACCCCAAATCGTAAAAATAGAGTTCGCTTAGGGCCCGAGAAAATCAATAGCCAGATGGATGTATCTGGAGCACCGAAATTCCCCTGCCGATCAACAGATCACCCGGTCAACAGATCACCCGATCCGCCCCGTGCTCCGGCCTCTTCGAGAAACCGTACCCGCTTCCCAGCAGCATGAACGCGCCTATCACCGCCAGGGCCGAGGAAAGATAGAACGGCAGCGCCGGACCAAACATCTTCCACAAGACTCCCGTGAGCACGCTCGACAGCAGGGTGGCGATGCTGCTGGAAAAATAAAATAAGCCGAAGGCCCGCCCTCGGGATTCAAGTGGAACGGTTTCGATGACCAGTGCCCGCAGCACCGGACTGGTCAGCGCGTAGTACAGTCCGTACATGGCCATCGTCATCCACAAAGCGGTCTTCGAGGGTGCGGCGGCAAACACAGCGTAGGTCGCGGCGAATATCAGGTAGCCGATGGCGGCGATGACTGGCTTGGAGCGCCGGTCACTGAGCCATCCGGCCGGCCAGGCGCTCAACGTGTAAGTCACGTTGAAGACCAGTCCCAGCAGCGGCGCGAACGCCGGCCCAATACCTGCCTGCTGGGCGCGCAATACCAGAAATGCATCGCTGGAGTTGCCCAGCGAAAACACCAGCACTGCGGCCAGCATGTAATAGAAGCGCCGCGAAAGCGCGCCCGGCTTCCATAGGTTGAATGCCGGCAGTGGCCCGGAGCGGGTCTTTCCAGTTTCGCGCGCCAGCAACACAGTCAGAATGGCCAGGAAGCCGGGAACGGCCGCGGCCCAGAAGACGGTCCTCATGCTGTTAGTTCTGGACAAGATGAGTAGGGCGAGCAGGGGGCCGGCGATGGCCCCAGCGGAATCCATGGATTGCAGAAGACCAAAGGCGCTACCGGCTTTCCCCTGCGCAACGGATTCAGCCAGCATCACATCGCGAGGTGCGCCCCTGATGCCCTTGGCGGTGCGGTCGGCGAAGCGCACCAGTAGGACGTGCGTCCAGGAAGTGGCCAGCGCCAGCACCGGCTTGGCGGCGTTGGCCAGCATGTAGCCGAACACTACCAGCGGTTTGCGCCGCGTAAGCACGTCGGTGAAGTATCCGGAAAACAGCTTCCCCAGCGAAGCAACACTCTCGGCCAGTCCCTCGATCAACCCCAAGGCCGCCGGACCCGCGCCCAGCGAGGTCAGAAACGCGGGGAGAATCCAATAGGCCATCTCAGAAGCGGTGTCGTTGAGAAACGACGTGGCGCCGAAGATGTAGAGGTTGCGGCGGGCGCCGCGATCGGGATCCATCTTGCGTTCCTTTCAGGGCACAGTAAAAAGAGCAGCGACAACCCAGGTCTCATTCGTGTTGATTCGCGTCAATTCGTGGCTAATTGCTTTTGGTTGCGGCTACGTCACGCTGAAAGGGATTCGATAACCAGAAACAGCACAGCCCCGCAGGGTCACTGCGGGGCTGCCGGTTGACTGTTGGGATTGGCTGAAGGCGCGGAGGCCTTTGCGAATACCAACTTCGCACTGGACTTAATGACTCACGCCTTAAGCCTCAGCCACCTCACGTTTGTCGCTACAATCAGAATTTTTCATTTTATAGGATCGCCCTCCTTTCCCGTGTAACCGCAGAATACCCAAAGATGCGCCGCCGAGTCAACAGCAGATTTGGCCCTGTCAGATTTGGCCCATGTCAGATTTGGCCCACAGCAGATTTGGCCCACAGCAGATTTGGCCCAGGGTGAGCGTGGGTGTGAGGTTTGACGATACGGTTTGACAGGCTGAATTACCGCCCCTTACAATGAATTTGCTGCCCCTCCTACGGAGGCAGCGTTCTCGTTTAGCGGGTCTTTCTTGCTTGATTCCCTTCGCATGAAATTGGCGGTGTAGCTCAGGTGGCTAGAGCGACGGTCTCATAATCCGTAGGTCGTGGGTTCGAGTCCCACCGCCGCCACCAATCAAATCAATGACTTGCAGCGATGCCAGGGGACCTTCGTGGAGTAGCGTTTGCGTCCTGTTTGCGGACTTGTATCGAGCCTGTTCATCCATGAGATGTCTGTTCCGGGAAAGCAGGTGGCCGTAGCAGTCGGCAGTGACCTGGATGCTCGAGTGCCCCATCTGTTGAGAAACATATTTCAACGCGTGCCCGAGGTGTTCCTAAAACTATACTGCTAATAATTCAGAACCAATATGAAACGAAACGCGTCATTTTGCGCACTACTGCTGTGTGAGGGGCAATTACCGCTCCCCAAGAAAATCTTGCCTGTGAGCATCGTCGCCCTGGAGGTCTTAAGTCATGCGTTCTTGTTTGCCTACGGTAAGAGTCAGATCTGCGCTTAAAACCATAGTTTTGGCCGCATGGTTGTCGGGCTTGGTTGCTGCAGCCCAAGTGGTTGCTGTAAGAGCGGCGTCTCCGGGAAACGAAAGCACAAATCCGGCCCAGCCGGCGGCGTCGAATTCCCCGCAATCTCAACAGCCGGGGCCAAGACAGCGCCTGGCGCCGAAGGCGAATTGGAAATTGCGTGCGCCGGTCCACGTTCTGCATTCGCCTGAAGCGCCGGTTGCAGCGGGAGCGGTTGCATTTCCTGGTGTTCTTGTAAGCTACTTTGGCGGGCCCATCATCTCCAACATTCACGTGGTGCAAGTGCTGTACGGCGCTGGCTCTTACCTTCCCGGCGTACAATCCACTACCACGCCTAGCGTCGCCAGTTTTTTTGCCGATATTACACAAAGCCCGTTTTTTGATTTTCTGGCCGAGTACAGTACGGTAGGCGTTACCGCCATCGACGGGACTGCCGGCGCCAATCAAGCCCTGGGCCACGGCTTCTTTGACGGCCAAGTTACCATTGCGCCTTCGGCTGCCAACAATGGAGCCTCTATTTCCGACGACCAGATACAAGCCGAGTTGCTGGCCCAGGTGAATGCCGGCCATCTGCCGGCCCCGGTCATGGACGCTCAAGGCAATGTCAACACGCTCTACATGATTTACTTTCCCGCGGGGAAAACCATTTTGCAGGGCAATACTTCCAGTTGCCAGAACGGCGGATTCTGTGCGTACCACAACAGCACCAACGCGCTCTTCAGCGGCAAGAATCTGCTTTACGGCGTGATGCCAGACACCCAGCCGCCCAGCCTATGCGCCCGTGGATGCGGCTCGGGCTCGCCATTGGATATTGTCACGAATGTCACTAGTCACGAATTGGCTGAGGCTGTGACAGACGCCAATGTCGGACCGGTGAATACCTTTGCGGCCCCATTGGCTTGGCTCGATCCCATCAACGGAGAAATCGGCGACATCTGCGTAGGGCGGGAGGCTTCCGTCACTGCCAATGGAACGCTGTATATCGTGCAACAAATATTCTCCAACGTGCAGGGTGACTGCGTTGCGGGCCCGCTGCAATTCAGGATGGTTGCCGTGCCGGACGTGGGCGCCGGAACCCAATTTGATATCAGCATGGTGGTGGTGAGCAACGCGGGCACAAGTGTTTTGACGGGCTACGCCGGCACGGTACACTTTACCAGCAGCGATCCCGCAGCAGTGCTGCCTGTCGATTATACGTTTACGGTTGGGGACTCAGGCCTCCATCATTTTGTGGCCACACTCAACACCAGTGGATTGCAAACCATCACTGCTGCGGACACCGTCCTCAAAGGGACGGACAGCCCGGTTACGGTCGGCGTGAATCAGCCCAATGTTTCGCAATTCAGCTTGGCGTCGCCGCAATTTGCGGCAATTGGCGCTTCGGTGACGGTGGTGGTCCAAGCGCTGGATCCGTCGTCGGTCCCGCAGGCCAGCTTCAACGGCAAGGTACACTTCACCAGCTCCGACACGGGTGCTATCTTGCCGCCTGATACCAGCCTGGTCAACGGGGTTGGAACATTCAGCGTGACCTTTAACAACGCGGCCATACAGAACCTTCAAGTGGCCGATGCGCTCACGCGCACAATTGTCAAATCGGTCCCAGTCACGGTGACTGCAGCCGGCGCCAACCCGACCACAACCACCCTTAGCGTGAACATAAACCCGAGCATCTTTGGCCAGCAGCTCCTGCTCACCACGGCCATCACGGGCAACGGGGTAGCCACGAGCGGGGGCATCCTGACACTGACCGTGGACGGCTTCCCATTCGTCGAAGGCGGAATTTTTGACACGTCCGTACAAAGTTTGTCGGCTCCTGGAGGAACGCACACCGTGTATGCGAACTACCAGGGGGACGGAGTAAGGGGAAATAGCGCCTCCGCTCCGCTTACGATTGTGGTGAATCCGGCCGCCAGCACCACGGTGCTCACGACATCGGCTTCATCGGCTTCGTTCGGGGCTCCGGTGACGCTGACAACGCAAACCATCCCCGCGGCCAGCAACAGAGGCTCGGTAGCGTTCTTTGACGGAGCGAATCCATTTGCCATAGTGCCCGCATCGCAGGCCGCGTTCCCGTTCGGCTTCACGATCGGCTCCTTGCCCCCAGGTTCGCATTCGATCACCGCCGCGTTCTCAGGCAGCCCTGATTTGTTGGCATCGACATCGGCGCCGATCACCCAAGTCATCACGCCCGGCTTGACGCCTAACTACTCGCTCAGCTCGACTACGAACGTCGGAACTGTGGCGGTCGGACAAAAAGCCATCTTCACCATCACCGCTCAGGCCATCAACGGATTTACCGGCGATGTTCGCTTCTCTTGCGGCGCTCTGCCGGCCCTGACAACATGCACGTTCACGCCCGAGCTAGCGGCGGTGGGGAACGGCGTCTTCAGCGCGACTACCATGCTGTCTGTGAAGACCACGGGGCCGCATGCGTCGCTGCAGCCAACGGGACTGCCGATTCCGGGCGCCGGCCGGCGAGTCAATGTGCTGGCCTGGGGCGGCGGACTGTTCGTGTTCGCCGCGGTGTTGCTGGTGGGGGCCGGCCAAGGAAAGCACCGCAGGACCCTGGGTCTCACCCTGGCTGCTCTCGTGCTGGCTTTGGCAGTTATCAGTTGCGGCGGACACGGGACCCAGCAGAGCGGCCCGTCGCCCACTCCAACTCCACCACCGGCCACGCCGGCGGGTACGTCGTCCATCACTGTTTCGGCAGCGGGGATCGCGACTTCCGGCTCCAAGCCGGCCAATCCGAACCAGCAATTGCATATAAGCATTACTGTCCTCCAGTAATGCTGGGCGACACCTTCACCGGCGATGGTGCTGCTCTGTCTTGGCAATCAGGCCCGAATAGCGTGTAGAATCCAATGACCGTTTTGAAAATGATAGCGCTGAAGGCTGAAGAAGATGTGTCAATCAATTGGCACACAGTTGGCCTGCTTTACCAGGACCTGGTGCTGGCAAGCTTGCGAACGGCCGTTTGACCGTCCGGGCATTTTGGAGTCATTCAGTGTATAGAGCAGTAGCGGTAGTCTTCCTCATCGGCCTAGGGTCAGCCTGTCTTGCTGTATTTGTCCAAGCCGATGGCCCGTTGAACATTAACGCCTCCGCGCAAGCCGTTGAAGATTTTGGGCCCGGAGTGGTAGTTGAAAAGGTCGCAAGAAACTCCGCAGCGGAAAGAGCAGGGCTTCAGGAAGGCGATGTCATTCTCCGTTGGGTGCGCGGTGACGCCAAAGGCGACATCGAATCGCCTTTTGACCTGCTTACGCTGGAGACCGAAGAAGCTCCGCTCGGCCCCCTAACCCTGGAAGGCACTCGGGACGCGCGAAGGCAAACTTGGAAATTGAAGCCGGACGCCTGGGGTCTTGATACCCGCGCGAATTTTGGCCCTGAACTGCTGCTGGTGTACCAGCAAACTCAAGACCCAGATGCCACAAACAAGCTTGCTCGCCTGGTCCAACGGGACAGCGGATTGTCGTGGGTGCGTGCCTGGCTGTTCTTCCAACGGGCCCGGCAATTGGGCCGCGCGAAGCAATGGATAGATGCAGACAAGGCCTTCGCAGAGTCCGTTCAGCAGTCCGCACGAGCTGGGCCCAAGGTTTCAGTGATCGTGCTCATGGCTTGGGCCGGCGTCTTTCTGGATCGCGGCGACTTGAAAGGCGAGGAAAAACTCTCGCTACAGGCGCTGGCGGAGTCCCAGAAAACCGGCGTGGCGGACCTTACCACGGGGTTGGCCCTAAATAGCTTAGGGACCGCAGCCGAGCGGCGCGGTGATTTGACCAAGGCGGAGGACTATCATCGTCAAGCGCTCGAGATCCGGCAGAAGCTGGCCCCGGGCAGCCTCAGCGTCGCAGCCAGCCTGAACGGTCTTGGCATGGTCGCCTATGGACGGGGCGACTATCCGAAGGCCGAGGAATATCACCTCCAGGCTTTGGCCTTCGCACAAGAAATCGCTCCTGACAGTCTGGCGGTTGCGACCAGTCTCAATGGCTTGGGCAACGCGGTTTTCAAACGCGGCGACTTGACCGGGGCGGAAAAATACCATTCCCGCGCTCTCTCCATTCGCGAGAGGCTTGCTCCTGCAAGCATGGATGTTGCGGCGAGCTTCAGCGGTCTTGCGCTGATTGCTTGGCAGCGAGGCGATCTCAACCGGGCTGAGGAATTGCAGCGCCGGGACCTGGCGATCGGCACTAAGCTCGCGCCTGGCAGTTTAGAGGTGTCCACTAGCCTCACCAATCTCGGGGTCATCGTTTGGCAACGAGGTGATCTGGACCAGGCCGCGGAACTGCAACTGCAGGCCTTGGCCATTAAAGAGAAGTTCGCTCCCGATAGCCTGCGGGTGGCCAATAGTCTTCACGGCCTGAGTATGGTCGCCGACGAACGCGGGGACCTCATCGGAGCCGAAGAATACGAACGCCGGGCGCTGGCCATCCGGGAAAGATTGGCTCCCAGGAGCCACGACGTAGCGATAAGCCTCAACATGCTAGGGAACATTGCTGATGATCGAGGCGATCTGATGGAAGCTGAGGGCTATTACCGTCAGGCATTGCTCATTCATCAGAAATCGTCTCCAGGCAGTGTTGCTGTTGCGGTCAGCCTGCATAACCTTGGGCTGATCGCCAAGCAGCGTGGTGATCTGGTCACGGCCAAGGAGTATTTTCAGCAGGCTTTGTCTATTCGCGAGAAGGTGTCGCCAGATAGTCTGGGTGTGGCGATCGGCCTCGGTAACTTGGGGATCATTGCCCAGCGGCAAAATGACCCGGCAGCCGAAGAGTATTTTCGGCGGGCTTTGGCCATCAAAGAGAAGATCGCTCCGGGCAGCCTTACGGTTGCCAACAGCCTCCACAACCTTGCCGAAATCGCCATGGATCGTGGCGACCTGGAAAGCGCCGAGCGGGGCTATCGCCAAGCGTTGGCGATTACCGGAGCCGTGGCCCCGGTAAGCGTGCAGCATGCTGAGAACCTGGCGGCCTTGGCCTCGGTGATGAGGCGCCAGAAGCAGCCAGACCGGGCCGCGGATTTCTATCGGCAGACCCTGAATGCGCTGGAGGGGCAAATCACGCAACTGGGAGGGACCGACCAAGTCCGCGCCGCCTTTCGCGCTGACCACGCGACCTACTACAAAGAGTACATCGACCTGCTGATCTCCCAGAAGCAGACGGAGCTCGCTTTTGAAGTGCTGGAGCGCTCACGGGGGCGGTCGTTGCTGGAGCTGCTAGCGATGGCCCATGCCGATATCCGCAAGGGAGTGGATGCGGCGCTGGTGGAACGGGAACATTCGTTGCGGGCCGGAATCGCTGCTAGATCCGGCCGCCGGCTTCGTCTGGTCAGCGACGCGCATACCGAAGAGGAAGTGGCTGCCTTCGACCAAGAGATCAACGGGCTCCTCTCGCGGTATCGCGATGTGGAAGGGCAAATCCGTGCAACCAGCCCCGGCTACGCCGCCCTGACTCAGCCTCAGCCCTTGACCGCGAAGGAAGTCGAGCAGTTGCTCGATGAAGACACCTTGCTTCTGGAATACTTACTGGGCGATGAGCGAAGCTATGTCTTTGCCGTGACCCCGAGCTCGATTGCCGTCTATGAACTCCCCCGGCGCGCCGAGATCGAGAGCATGGCGCGGCAGGTTTACCAGCTTTGGACAGAGCAAAACCGCGTTATCGGCAGCGAGAGCGGATTTGAACGGCAAGAGCGCTTGCGCAAGACCGGGAAAGAATCGGAGAGCGTGCTGGCCGCGCTCAGCCGGGCCATCCTGGGACCGATGGCCGGCCAGCTTAAAGCCAAACGATTGCTCATCGTTAGCGATGGCGCATTGCAGTACATTCCGTTTGCGGCCTTGCCGGACCCGGAATCGTCTGGTCCAGACGGCGAACAAGATCGTGTGCCCTTGGTGGTCGGACACGAAATTGTCAGTTTGCCGTCAGCTTCAGTGCTGGCGATAATCCGGCGGGAAGCAGCGACGCACAAAAAGGCGCCCAAGGCAGTCGCCGTGTTGGCCGATCCTGTTTTTTCAAGAAACGATGTACGGGTATCCGTTGCGGCCACGGTAGATCGACAACGGCCAAATCGCAAAACGGCGCACGGCAAGCCAGATCGTAAAGAACAAAAGATGACGATGGCGTCTGCCTCTTCGGCGCAAGTATTGACACGCTCGGCGACCGAGGTAGGTCTGCTACAGCCGGACCGGCCCTATCTGCCGCGGCTGCCGTTCTCCCGCCGCGAGGCCAAAGCCATCCTGTCGGTCACCCTGGCTGGACAGGGAATGCAGGCCCTGGATTTCCAAGCGAGCCGCGCGACTGCTACCGGCCCTGATCTGTCGCAGTATCGTGTGGTCCACTTCGCCACGCACGGGCTGCTGAACAGTGAGCATCCGGAGCTGTCGGGCCTGGTGCTTTCGCTGGTAGATGCCAAGGGAACGGCCCAGAACGGGTTTCTGGGGTTGGAAGACGTGTACAACCTGAATCTCTCAGCGGATTTGGTAGTGCTGAGCGCTTGTGAAACCGCCTTGGGGAAAGAGATCCAAGGAGAAGGCCTGCTGGGATTGACGCGGGGATTCATGTACGCCGGGGCCAGCCAGGTGGTAGCAAGCCTATGGAGCGTGGACGACGCGGCCACCGCCGAGCTGATGCGGCACTTCTACCGTGCGATGGAGCAGGATGGGATGGGAGCGGCGGCGGCCTTGCGCCGTGCGCAAATAGAGATACGGAAACAGGAGCGCTGGCGCCGGCCTTACTACTGGGCAGGATTCGTGATTCAAGGAGAATGGAAATAGAGATTCGCTGCCCGGCTGGGCTTTTCTGAGCGCACATGGACCTCGACCCAACGCCAAAACGAAAGCGTGAACTGCAGCCCGAAGATTTTCAGCGGCTACTGGCGCGTCTTGACCCTGACCCGGTGCGTGCCTCTGAGGCCTATGAAAACCTGCGCCGCCAACTGGTAAAGTTCTTCTCAAAGAGCCAGCCCCACTGCGATGCCCCGGCCTTGGCTGATAGGACCCTGGATGAAGTTGCGAAGAAACCTGATTCCTATGAGATTAGAAATGTCGCCGAGTTCGCCATCGGGGTTGCACGCTATGTGCAAATGGAGAGCTACCGCAAGAACGCGACCACCACAAATCTGGCGCCGGGCCAAGACATACGTAGCGGCGATGAAAACCCTGAGCGCACCTTCCTCGCGGGAATCGATGCAGACCGGAAGCTGCGTTGCTTCCTGCAGTGCATGGAAGGCCTGAAACCCGAGGACCGCTGGTTGATGCTCGAATACTATCCTGCGGAGGACCGCAATCTGGAGGAGCGTAGACGGAAGCTGGCCGCGACCCTCGGGATTGACGCCCGCGCCCTGACCAGCAGAATGAACCGGCGTAGGACCAAGCTGGCGAGATGCTGCCAGAATTGCCATGCTCGCGCGATTAAAAGCCGCTAATGATTTAGCGCAGCGAGAGGGAAGCTAGAAAAGTACCGTGAGGTTTGCTGTGTACGCGACAGTATACATAACAGGTTTGTTGAGGATGCAAGGGCAGGCACGCCAAGAGCAGGTGGGCGAGCGTGCCAAGGCCAGTCAGTTACGGGGGGACCGGCTTGGACATGGAAGATAAAGATCGGCTCGTGCGGTATTTGCTCGGCGACCTTCCCGAGGCAGACCGGCACCTTCTGGAAAGGGAGTGCTTGGCCGACGACCAGCTATCGGAGGCATTGCAGGAAGCCGAAAACGATCTGTTGGATTCCTACGCTTGTGGCGAACTACCGGAAAAACAACGGCTGCAATTCGAGCAGAATTATTTGGATTCTCCCGAAAAGCTTGAGCGCCTCGAAATTGCCCGGCTGCTCATGGATCCCTCGGTCAGGCAGCAGGTAGCTACAGCAGCGATTCAGGGCCGGCAAGAGCGGCATTCATGGTGG
Organism: Saccharimonadales bacterium (SeqCode); assembly: GCA_035568495.1. GTDB lineage: Bacteria > Acidobacteriota > Terriglobia > Terriglobales > Acidobacteriaceae > Angelobacter. The sequence continues at coordinate 10,632 of DATMNZ010000018.1, forward strand.
CAATCGTTAGCGCCTTCCCTGTGGGGCCGCCAACTTGCCGTGCGATGGACCGCAGTTGCAGCCGGAGTGGCAATGATGGCCGTATCAGTATTTCTGCTAATGCAGAACCAGCGCTTACGCATGGAAGCCGGCAGGCTGGAGTCTGAGCAAGCACAGCTTCGCCAGCAGATCGCCGAATTGCAACGGAACTCCGACGGCAATAGCGCCGGCCAGAAGAATGCAGCAGATGGTTCGGGAGCAGAAAGGCCGCAGCAGTCCGTGATGGTCTCGGGGCTGTTGAAGCCCGGCCTTCCACGGCAGGGCGGAAGCGGCGGCGGGAACAGTCCATTGATCGTCCCTGCCACAGCATCCTCGGTCGTGCTTCGCCTGGATCTCGAAAGTGATCGTTATGCAGGCTACAGCGTTGTGCTGGAGACGGCCGAAGGCGAAATTGTGCGCCGCGTTCCAGGGCTGAGAAGCAAACCGGTTCGGGGCGGGCGAGTCGTCGAAGTGCCTCTACCATCGCAAGCGCTCCCGAAGGGCGATTATATCGTGACACTCTCAGGCGCAAAACCCAACAGCACCCCGCAAGTTGTGGATTCCTATAGCTTTTCGGTATCCAGATAAATCCTTCCAACAAATACCGCGCTTGAGCAAAAAGCCGGCGGGGGAAAATATTTTTAAATTTCTAGCGTGAGGTTTGGCCTGCCCAGGCCAGTATCAGGCAGCAGCAACCAGGTACGTCCTCAGTGTTCTGATTCGCGAGGAATCCTCCTGATCGAGGATTGACGCGCCGTGTTGTGTTTACCGGACGCCTGCTGCCTGCAAAACAGTACCGAAAAGGAGCAACCATGGAATTCCCTCATGCAAAACGTTTGGCGAAAGCCTGCGTATTCGCCGTGTTGGCCTTGGCTTTCTGCAGCACTAGCTTTGCCTTCCAAAAATGTTCATTTCCCAATGGCGTCACGGTCAATCCTTCACTCATCAATATACCGAGCAGTGGCGGGGCTTCATCTTTTGGCGTGAGCGCTGTACCGACATGTACGTGGACGGCCCAGTCAAACTTATCGTTCGTCCACATTACCGCCATCACCGATCCCAATGGCGGCCCGGGCGGAATCGGCAGCGGCATCGTGAAGTTTTCCGTAGATGCCAATCCCGATCTCGCTCCCCGGGGCGATTCAAACTTTGCTGTCAAAGTCATTCCGGCGGATGGCAACAACGGCTTCGGAGGTATTATCCAGGCTGCCGCCTCCGGCGACTTTAGCTTGTCCGCGAGTCCGGCGTCGCAAACCGTCTCCCAAGGGGCGTCAGGTTCGTTCGCTATATCCGTTCAGCGCAGCGGCGGCTTTACTGGGTCCGTCAGTTTTCTCGCTCCTTCCGGATTGCCCAGCGGCGCTACGGCTGCTTATTCGAACTTTACCGTTGACGGCGCGACCTTGACCATCAGTGTAAGTGCAACCACTGCGGGTGGAAATTTCCCCATCACGATCACCGGCAGGAACGGAAATGTAAGCCACACCACGCAGGTGACTCTTATGGTCCCTGATTTCTCCGTGGGGCTCAGCCCGTCTGCCTTAACGGTCGTACAGGGAGCCAGCACTTCAGGCCAAGTGATCATTAACCGCATCAACGGTTTTTCGGGATGCGTCGGCTTCGGCCCTTCGAATGTGCCCGGTGGCGTCGGTTTCAGTTTTAGCCCCAATCCTGCATGCGGCGCTTCTTCCACCATGACTGTCAACGCCAATGGGTTCGGCATGCTTGGCAGCTTCCCAGTGACCATTACGGGCACAAATCAAAGCCTAAGCCGTGCGACATCTTTAACCGTCACGGTCGCCGGCTTTACTTTGTCGGCTTGCGACCATCTGACCGTTTTCCCTGGAGGCAACGGGTCCTGCACAATCACCTTGAATCCTTCAGGCGGCTATACCGGGTCCGCTCAACTAAGCGCTTCTGGCTTGCCCAGCGGCGTCACTGCCACTTTCAGCCCCAACCCTACATCCAGCTCTTCTACGATGACGCTGGTGGCAAATGGAAGCGCCGTCCCTGGCACTTATCCGTTGACGATCAATGGTGTAGATGGAAATCAAGTCACCAAGGCCGTCAATGTGAATCTCATCCTGGGTACGCCCCCAGTGGCGAGCCGTTACGTGCCGGTAACGCCCTGCCGGCTCGTCGATACACGAAACCCTCCTGGGACTTTTGCCGGGCCCATCCTGGCCGGAAACACCACGCGGGAGTTCGACGTTCCTAATGGAGCTTGCAACATACCTTCCACGGCCGTGGCTTACGTGCTCAACGCAACGGTCGTTCCCACAGGGCCTCTTGGGTTCCTGACATTGCGCCCGTGTGGGCAGCCGCAACCTGTCACCTCAAATCTCAACTCGGTTGACGGAAGGGTCAAGGCGGTCGAAGCCATCGTGCCCGCCGGCGTGAACGGAGGAGTCTGCGTTTTCCCCAGCAGCGACACTCACTTGGTGCTCGACATCAGTGGCTATTTTGTGCCGGCTACCGACCCCAATGGCCTGGCCTTCTATCCCATGGCGCCTTGCCGCGTGGCGGACACTCGCGGGAACGGCTTTACCGGAGCGTTTGGCCCTCCCTCCCTCGTGGGCGGCGGGACACGGACGTTCCCCATCCGTTCCAGCTCCTGTAGCGTACCGGCAGCGGCGCAAGCGTATTCCCTGAACTACACCGCGGTACCGCCTGGCGTCCTCGGTTACCTCACCACCTGGCCGGCAGGACAAACGCAACCCCTGGTCTCAACCTTAAACGCTCCCACCGGTACGGTCACGGCCAATGGCGCTATCGTAACGGCAGGCTCGAACGGCGATGTCGCAGTGTTTGTGTCGAACAACTCTGATCTGGTGATCGACATCAACGGTTATTTCGCGCCTCCCGGAGCAGGCGGGTTGTCGCTCATTCCCTTGACGCCCTGCCGCGCCCTGGATACGCGGAACGCTCCAGGTTCTGCCACACAGTTGGATCCACAGGGCCCCGCGTCGTCTTCCCCCATCTCGGGAACTCTCGCCGTCAATATCACGGCCAGCGGCTGCGGCGCTCCAACCTCCGCCCAGGCGTATGTGCTCAACGCTACCGTCATCCCACCGGGTATTCTGGGCTTCCTCACCCTGTGGCCGGACGGCACACCTCAACCGCTGGTCTCTACCCTGAATGCGAACGATGGCGCGGTCACATCGAACCTCGCCATCGTCCCCACAAACAACGGTTCGATCGATGCCTTTGTTTCGAACCCCACCCATCTGGTGCTCGATATCTTCGGATATTTTGCGCCGTAGCACCGTGACCGTGAAACGGTAACGGCCTTCCAGAGATGGGTGCCCCACTCTTCGCGCTTTTTGCGAAGGGTGGGGCGCGTTGCTCTCCGATTTGAATTTGTAATGGTCGCACGGTCGCCGTACTAGTTCCATGGCCAGGAAATAAAGTAATGGAACCAAAGAAAAACGATGCGCCGTTCCGATCACCCGATCCCCCGATTTTCAAGGACCCGGTACTAGTACCCTGACCGGTTGAATTGGTAACGCTGACAAAAAGACAGATTGGCATTTCCGATGTCCCGATGTCCCGATGTCCCGATGTCCCGATCTACCATGATTGCCTAATCTCCCGGTCGCTGTACTAGTGAAAAGCGCTCCAGATGCCAAAGATGACCAAGGCGGCGATGGCAATCCAAAAGCCATAGAGCACAATGTTGACGCTCCAGTCGACTTTGCCGTCTTTTTTGCCGTCTGGTTTCAGATTGTTAAATCGGTTAAAGTCCCCGGGCCGATAGAATAAGCTCATTGGCCGAGTATACCCTTCATCGGTTCTCTTCCCAACTCTTCATCAGGAATCCGGCCCGAAAAAACAGCCGCTTGACTCCTGCCTCCTTTTGCACTGCGCGGTCAAAGGCAAAACAGCTTCGCAGCAATAGACAGAGACAGGCGTAGAATCCGGTCTTCAAAATATAAGAAAACCATAATTTTTCGACTCAGCAAAAAGAAGCAAACCCGGCGATGGATAGGCCGAAAATCCCAAGGAATCCATTTTATATTTATATGAAGTTAAGGGCTGAGATCGTATCCTGGGGATTCCATCGCGCTGTCTCTCTAAGACACAAAGGAGCATGATTATGAGCTTATTGTCGCATGGGTTGCATCTTTCCAGAACAGGAGAAATGACGAAGAGGCATAACATTTCAATCATCGGGCAACTTGCCGTTGCAGCGCTTGCGGTTGTGTTCAGTACGGCTGCGCTCACGGCTCAACAACTGCCGCCGCCAAGTCAAGTCACTACCAGCACAAGTCTCGGATTCTGCCCATTGACGAATTTCAACTCGTGGTGGGCCAGCGGATCGCCCAGCCTGAATGGCGTCGTGAATCCGGCCAACAGCACCCAGTTTTCGGGGTCAACATTTTGCAACTTCTACCAGTGGGGACAGCAGATGTTCCTATGGGCCGCCTCTCCTGCGCCTCCGGCCTACGGAAGCGGCGGACGGATCTTTGATTCTCCGGTTTTCTACGACCTTACTCCTCCAAACTCCAAGAACAACAACACGCGCCGGTTAATTCGTCACGTGCCCGGGTTCATGCACTCCCTGGCATTGCGCGCCACCAAGGCCGGCCCGCATGGCTTCCCCTTGGTGATGAGCAAGCAGGGGAGGCTCCTGGAGGTCCATCCCGCGGCCTTCGGGCCTAATAGGAAAGCACTGGTGTTGGACCAATCGGGCGCTAAAGTAGAAGCAGCGAAGATCTCCGTGGTCAACGGAAAATTAGTGGCCAGAGACAAGGCCGGCAAAGAGATCGCCAATGTGAAGCTGCTGCCGATGAAGCAGGCGGGAAGGGCCTTGGCAGTGCAAAAGTTCATTGTCAATGGAAAACCGGTATTGGTGGACCAGTCTGGCAACATCATTGATACCGAAGAAGGCCAGGCGACAAACGACGTGCTGATGGCGCAAAGCGGTTCATTGATCTACTACGTGACGATGGTGAACGATGTCTGGGTCTACTGGCATCAGATGCATCCGGCGGTCACCCCGCCCAATGGGAAGGCCCCTCCGCCCGCGTCGAATGTCTCGTTCCCGACCACGCAAGCGGACGCCCAGAGCGTGCTCCAATGGACACAATCGAAACATATTCCGCCTCCCCCTGACCTTGATGCTTTGGCGATAGAGCTGAAAACGTCGTGGATTGACGTTACCCACCTCCCCAATCTCGCCAATTACATGACCATGAAGGCAACGGTGCCCACGTACAAGAAGAACTCCTCGAATACACAATGGGTCCCGACGGGCCGCAGCGTCACCAAGACATTGGCGCTGATTGGGGTACACGTGATTGGCAGCACCCAAGGGCATCCAGAGATGATCTGGGCATCATTTGAAGCTTTCGGCAATGCGCCCAATGCTGAGTACCAGTACAACAATGCCAGTGGGTCCGCGACCAGTGTCCCACAGACTACCGCAGGAACATGGTTGCTTACTTCCAGCAACTCATCTGGCCCGTTCAATGTCTCGCATATGGGCACCGCCACTGCACCGTGCCCTCCGGGAATTTGCGCGAACTCCGGCTTTACCATCTCGGCGAGCGACACGCTGAGAACGGCGCCCTTTGGAATGCCGAATGGCTCCTTCACGAACAACGCCAGCAGCGGTTCCACGGACATCAGCACCAATAATGTCGTTTCCAACACCCAGGTGATTTCAGCGAATAATCAGGTGCTGACAGCCATGCCCGCCGGAGACGTCAGGAACAACTACTACCTTTTGGGCGCGATATGGACGATCGGTGGCACGCCCCCTACCGGCAACGATTGTGTCGCCGCCTACCTGGACCCCAGCTCCGGCTCGACCAATCAGGTAGGCACGTGCATGCTCGAAAACTCGACCATGGAAACATACGCCCAATTGTCTTCAAACTGGCAACAGCCCACTGGATTCCAATCAAGCTGTTTTAGCTGTCACACCGCCACAGCCACCACTGGCGGCCTAACCAGCACCGATGTGAGCCACATTTATTCCGGGACATGGCCGCTGCCGGCCCTTTCCCTCGGCAAGATTGCGGCCAGGAAGGCCGGCGCCAAACCACCGGCGGCCAAAAAGTAGCGGAACTTCTGAGGTAGGTTTCATTCACAGTGAGAACCGGGTGGCATGCAGCATGTGCCGCCCGCTGGAATTAAGGAAATGCAGGCTGCAGGAATCGACGATACACCAGCGCCAGCGGCGCGGAATAAGTTAGCCCAGCGCGTGACGCTCCGTTCCGCGTTCTTCGCGGGACGGAGCGGCTAAGCGCTGGGTAGAGAACGGGAAAATGTTCCTTCCGTGCTGCCCGCAGGGCCTGCGCGCAGCCCGCACAGCGGGCGGAGCGCCCTTGAAAAATGCTCTTTGCTTGCAGTGGAAGAATCTTGCTACCACATTAGTCATGTTGACGTTGGAGGTTCGTTTTTCCTTAAGTGTCCCTCAGGGCCCTTGGCCCGCGAAAGCTCATGAAAATACTAGGAGACGCTTGGTTTTTCGACCCTGAACCTTATTGGGGCTGCTGTCACTAGCTGTCACTCGTCCCTGCGGGACTTCTCACACCCGATCGCCTTTCCGAAAATGTAGAAACTCCAGTGGGCGGTCATGCAGCATGTGCCGCCCGGTCCTATCCCGACAACTCTTCCAGCCCAAGATGATTGGAATCCGGCCCGAAGATGGAAACGACGATGGCCACCACCGCCATGGCCGTGGCCACCACGGCAAATACTCCAGTCGTGCCCGCCCTCTGCAGGACTGCGGCAATCAGAAACCCGGCAAAGATCGAAGTGAAGCGGCTCCAACTGTAGACGAATCCCACGGCCTGGGCGCGAATGCGCGTGGGAAACAGCTCAGCCTGATAAGTATGCAGCGCCGACGAAAACCAGGAATTGGCCAGAGTGATGATTGAGCCGAAGAGGAGAATACCCAGGGCATGGCGTTGCTGTGCCCACAGCAGGCCGCAGACGGCCACAATCAGCGCCAGCGATACGATCTGCCATTTGCGTTGCACCACGTCGGCAAAGCGCATGGCAATCAGCGACCCGAAAGGATTCAGGCAGGCGATCACCAGCACATAGGTCAGAGATCGTGTGACCTCAATGCCTTCACTCAACAGCAACACCGGGACCCAGGCGGCAAAGCCGTAATAGCCAATGGCCTGGAAGGCATTGAAGACTGTCAGCATCAGGGTGCGGCGGCGATAGCCCGCCTTCCAGATTTCACTCCATGAAATAGGCGACGTGGGCGACGTGTGCCGGGGCGCCGCGTCTTCGACTGCCGGTCCTGGGAGGGGCAGTTCCGCGCCGGTTTCTTGCATGATCTGGCGCTCCATCAGGGCCATCACCCCTTCCGCCTCAGTCGGCCGGTGATGGGCTTCCAGCCAGCGCGGCGATTCCGGCAGGCGGAGGCGCAGGAACCCGGCAAACACCGCGCCCAGCGAGCCGGCGATGGCCACAAAACGCCAGCCTTCCAACCCCCACAGCCGATGCGGAATGGCCAGCAGAGAAATCGCGGCCACCAGAGGTACTCCCAGATAGCTGATGAACTGCGAGTAGGCAATGTAGCGGCCGCGGGCGGAGCGCGGAGTAATCTCGGTAATGTAAGAGCTGATGGTGACCAGTTGTACGCCGATGCCCAGACCGCAGATGAAACGCCACAAGTCGATGGCCCAGGCGCTGCTCATGAATGCCATCACCAGGGTCGCAGAGGAATACCACAGCAGCGAGACGGTAAACATGGTGCGCCGCCCGAGGCGGTCCGAGAGGCGGCTGAAGACCAGCGTCCCTAGAAACATGCCGGCAAAGCCGGAGGCGATGAAGCTGGCAAAGCTTTTCCCGTCGAACAACCCGCGTGTGGTGGCGGTAAAAATGCCCGCCCGGATCAGGCCTACAGCGATGTAGCCGGTCATAAACAGATCGTACAGTTCAAACAAGCCGCCAATGGAGATGCGCGTTACCAGCCCGCGCAGGTAGCGGGAACGAGGCAAACGGTCAAGACGGCTGGAAATCGCTGCGGAACCCGTGGGAGAGCCAAAAGAGTGCATCGGGACAGTCTAAGCCATTCTCCATCTCGTTCTCTCGTTCATCGCCCTTGCGCCACCCTTGCGCCCTAAGTCCGCAGCTCTTCAATTACCAAATTTCAAATTACCCAATTACCAATTTCTGTCCAGCAAGAGGAATTCGCGCCAACGATAGCCACCGTAACGGCGAAACTGCTGCGGGTGAAACCTCAATCCCCTCCTCATCGGGGAACACTTTCCAACAGAACGTATGGCGATGATCTTCTGATATCCCAGCTCCAGGTGTCTCAATCCCCTCCTCATCGGGGAATACTTTCCAACATTCGCCGACTTCTTAACAGCGCTGAAATATGCGCTGAGTCTCAATCCCCTCCTCATCGGGGAATACTTTCCAACCTGGCGACCTGACCATCACCTGCAACAGCGCGAAGGTCTCAATCCCCTCCTCATCGGGGAATACTTTCCAACTGCGGCGTAACCTTAATCTCCAGCTGTGGAGGAAAAGTCTCAATCCCCTCCTCATCGGGGAATACTTTCCAACGAGCTGAATGTGGGAGACGCAGTCGTTCACGCCACAAGAGTCTCAATCCCCTCCTCATCGGGGAATACTTTCCAACAGTTCCCACTGTGGGAACTGCCCTCTGACGAAGAAGCAAACGTCTCAATCCCCTCCTCATCGGGGAATACTTTCCAACGTTCTGGGCAACAAAAGCGAGTTCATCGCAAAGATCCGTGTCTCAATCCCCTCCTCATCGGGGAATACTTTCCAACAACCACCAGTTGGAGATGCTTGATGCCAACATCTGATGTCTCAATCCCCTCCTCATCGGGGAATACTTTCCAACAACCCGGCAACTACACCTTTGATGACTCAATCGTAAAGTCTCAATCCCCTCCTCATCGGGGAATACTTTCCAACGAAAAGCTTCAACACCGGCGAAACTGGTGTCGCAATAATGTCTCAATCCCCTCCTCATCGGGGAATACTTTCCAACACGATTTTACCGGGCATGACTGTCCTGATTGCGGGTTGTTTTGTCTCAATCCCCTCCTCATCGGGGAATACTTTCCAACTCTGCGGGCAGGTGTCTACACTGCCGGCAAATAACGTCTCAATCCCCTCCTCATCGGGGAATACTTTCCAACCAACGCTGAAGGCACCTTTTGCAATAAATTTGAACTGTCTCAATCCCCTCCTCATCGGGGAATACTTTCCAACGTGGACATAACGTCTATACCGATGCTACCGCCACCGATTTCGTCTCAATCCCCTCCTCATCGGGGAATACTTTCCAACTCCAGATAGACCCACGCTTCACGGACACCGTCCAAGTGGTCTCAATCCCCTCCTCATCGGGGAATACTTTCCAACATATTCACAGCTCCCACAGACGTTCTTGTGGATGGTGTCTCAATCCCCTCCTCATCGGGGAATACTTTCCAACGAGGAGGAGGAGGAGGAGGAGGAGGAGCCACGCAAAAAAAACATGTCTCAATCCCCTCCTCATCGGGGAATACTTTCCAACAGTAGCACCTGGAAACCTGGAATTCTGGTTCCTATGGAATGTCTCAATCCCCTCCTCATCGGGGAATACTTTCCAACCCTTCCTGAAACTGGCCATTTAGAATCAATGGGTTAGATGGCCATTTTCCCGCACCTCCAAAAAAAGCGTTTTTCTTTCGCCTCAAGGCGTTCCTGTCCAAACCAAGAAAGTGGCGCAAATCACTGAATCGAAAGGCTATTTTCAACTTCCCGGATCCCTGCTGCGAAAGTGGTGCAGTTGGCCAATCGCACCAGATGACTGAAAACAGGCTGTTTATCATCTACCGGCGCACTCCTGCGGTCGATGCCGCTTTTAACCAGTTTCAAAATTCGTCCTCTTTATATTTATACAGTTTCACACCGGCTCGCCAACCGACCTATCCTGCCAGAACATATGAAAGACAAATCCCAGCAACAACGCCGCTGCTGAACTCAATACCACGACCGGCTTGGGAGCATTCATACACAGATTGATCGATCCGCGGTAAACGATCAATCCGCCGCCGGCCGCGTAGAGCGCTCCGATGATCGTTACAATCGCCGCCCGTACCAGTGCCGCAAAGAACCCAACACCGGATGCGTGATTCAGAACGTAGGCCACTGTATGTCCAAAGAGCGCGACTAGGGAGATTAGAGGCAGGCCCCATAACCAGCCCCGCTGCCATTGCGCCGCCACCAGAATGTCCTGCAGCAGGCTGCTCGATGACAACAGCAGAAACCCGGCCAGCACACCGATGCCGAGTCGCCACAAAAAAAGGTCTTTCCAGCGCCAGAATCGAGAGGCAAAAGGTTCCCTGGCTTTGCGCAAGGCGGCTGAAACACGTAGCGCCTGCGGCCAGGCGTGATTGCTCAGCAGAACTTCCCACATGAGGGTAAGGGCGAATACGGCTTCAGCCTTATCGACTCCCTCGCCAATATACTGGGCGGCATCGGCGACATCGGTATCAAGATTCTGATTGCGTATCCGGTAGAGCTGGTGTGCCTCGCTTTTCGGCTCGAGCGCTGCCTTGATCCAGCCGCGG
>DATMNZ010000019.1:0-58382 GCA_035568495.1 Saccharimonadales bacterium (SeqCode)
TCTACTCACCATTGTGCAAACCTGCAAACGCCAGCGTCAACCCATTCTCACCTATCTCACCCAAGCGGTGGTCTGTTACCGCCGCCGCTCCATCCCACCCTCGTTGCTTCACAAATCAGCATCACAGGCCTGAACTGTTACAAAAAACTATCGAGCAGAGATCTACACCTATTTGGTTTGATTAGAAATTATTAACCTTTCAAGTATTCTGGGCTACACCTTCGCTTGGGTCATGATCTGCATGCAGTGTTGTTGCGTTACTTAACGAAGATAAACGCGCGATGCCAGATCAACGTCACTCAACATCTCCTGCTTTATGACTCGGCCCCAAGTATCCACTGACCATCCAAGGGGTAAGACACTCGGCGGGATGGATGGCCCTACACGGCGGCGGAGCCGGTTCCTCGCGACTACGCGCGCTTAAGAACGCGTGCGTAGTCGCTTCGGAATGACAGGGATTAATGAGTAAGGTGAAAGGCAACCGCCCAATGAAGTGCGAAGGGGATCTGCTCTTCGCTAACGGCTAAGAGCTAATGGCTAACGGCTAACAATCTACTTCACCCCTCCCGAAGCTGCAACCGGCGGACTGAACTTTGGCGCCGCAAACGGCAGAGTGTCGGGGTTAATCCGTACCGCGGTCGTAAATTTCAGCGGATACTTCCCGCCTGTCGCATAGGTCAGTTCGACGAAGTATGCAGTCCAGCCCTTTACCGGTTTTTCTACTTTGCCGGAATACGATCCGTCGGCTTGCGCGGCTAGGACGGTTGACGTATACGCCGGGCCGATTGACACTAGGCGGAAGTCGCGATGATCGGGGTTGGCTGCCTGCCAGAGTTTTACTTCCGTGGGTTTGTCCTGGGCGGTCACGCGGATGGAGCCGTCGTCCTCGAATTTCCAGGAGAATTTTGGGCGCCGTTGTTTGCGCAGGAAGGCGTCGTAGAAAGCGATGAGGCATTGGCGGGCATCGGAGCCTTTCAAGGAGTGGTCGGCGTTGGGGACGTAGCGCAAATATTTTTCGCCTTCTAGATCATCGAAATAGAAGCGCGAGGAATCGGGGAGAAAATACTGGTCGCCGGCGGCGTTGACGATGTACTTGGGGAGCTGCAGTCGGTCGCGGTATTCGTAGGGCTCCTCAATCTGCATCAGCTTGCGGAATTGCGGAGTGCCATTCCACTTCATGACGCCCAGCTCTTCATAGTCTTTGATCGCCGGTGAGTAGAAGCCATAGGCGCGATAGTGGTGCTCGAAAGACTTCTCGTTGTTGAGGAGATCGATCACCATGGGCGCGACGGCCACCACGCGCTTATCGACGGCGGCAGTTGTCCAGGCCGTCCAGCCGCGCTTTGAGCCGCCGGACACCATGAAATCCTCAACCTTGGTTTTGCCACCGGCATTGGAGCGCAGGAATTCCTGTACGGCGTCCATGGCGCGGACGGCGCTCTTGGTCATGGGCAGCCGCGCGGGCCAGAGGTCGTTTCCGGTACGCAGATATTTGTCCCAGGTGTAGGCGATGAACTGGTCTTCCACCAGATCGTGCTTAGCGGCGTCGGGAAAATTGATTGGCTGGTTGGGGACCATGCGCAGCTCGGCGGCCACGCTGTGGGTGGTGAGCGCGATGTCGCTCAGCAGCGCGTCGACCTTTTCCGGGGCCTTGTCTTGATTCGAGCCGCCGGTAATGTATAGGAAGCCGGTCGAGTAGTCGACGCGATCGGGCTTCACCACGGTGAGCCAATGCTTCCAGACCGTGCTCTCGGGCGCAATCGGCGGCTTCCATGTCTGCGAAGTCAGATTGAGGATGTAGGCGGTGTAGCCTTCTCCGGGGATCGTCTTCACCAGCTCGAATTTGTAGGTGGGGTCGGGGGCGTGGACGTAGCGGTCCAGCGCGGTTTGCTGCGATGCAGTCTTCTGAAAGGACAACGACGATGGCGGGGCGGCGGTAAGCACCACCATCACCAGCAGAACGAGCAGGCCTCGGAAGCGTAAGGGTTTCATGGGGTCATATACTACACGCGCGAAGAACGCGCGTGTAGGGGGGTGAGAAGGTTCACCCTTCTCGTATCCCATCCATAAATGCGCGTAGCTTGCGGGAGCGCGAGGGGTGGCGCAGTTTCCTTAGGGCCTTGGCTTCGATCTGGCGGATGCGTTCACGGGTCACGGCGAAGGACTGGCCTACCTCTTCGAGGGTATGTTCGGAGCCGTCTTCGAGGCCGAAACGCATCTTGATGACTCTCTCTTCGCGGGGGGTGAGGGTACGAAGCACCTGCGAGGTCTGGTCTTTTAAGTTGACGTTGATCACGGCCTCGGCCGGAGAAACCATGGAGCGGTCTTCGATGAAGTCGCCCAGGTGAGAATCCTCTTCTTCTCCAATCGGCGTTTCGAGCGAGATGGGCTCCTGGGCGATCTTGAGGACTTTGCGTACCTTGGCTACCGGGATATCCATGCGCTTGGCGATTTCTTCGGAGCTGGGTTCGCGTCCCAGTTCCTGCACCAGTTGGCGCGAGGTGCGAATCAGCTTGTTGATGGTCTCGATCATATGCACCGGAATGCGGATGGTGCGGGCCTGGTCGGCGATGGCGCGGGTAATGGCCTGGCGTATCCACCAGGTGGCGTAGGTGGAAAACTTGTAGCCACGGCGGTACTCGAACTTGTCCACGGCCTTCATCAGGCCGATGTTGCCTTCCTGGATGAGGTCGAGGAACTGCAATCCGCGGTTGGTGTATTTCTTGGCAATGGAGACCACCAGGCGCAAGTTGGCCTCGATCAGTTCGCGCTTGGCGGCTTCGGCATCTACGTCGCCCTGGATGATCTCGCGCTGGGTGCGCTTGAGTTCCTGGTAGCTGACCCCGGCTTCCTGTTCCAGCTTTTCAAGATCGGTCTTGTGCTGGCGCTGCAGCCGGCGGAATTCTTTTTTCTGGTCTTCGCTGCGCGTGGCCTCGACCTTTTTTTCCAGGTTATTGACCTGGCGATCGAGCGCGCGCATGGTGTCGACTGTCTTGTTGACGCGGTCGATCAGCCGCTTACGTTCCGGATTCGTGAACTTGAGGTTGCGGATGCCGATCGAAACCATGACCTGGGCGCGGCCCAGGGCCCAGCGGCACCGGCGGTACTCCTTGGGCTTTTTCTTCTGGACAATCAAGGCCAGCTTCTCGGTACATAGCTGGACCCTCTTATAGTGCTTGGCGACCTCGTCAATCTTGCCGGTGAAGTCCTTGAGGCGGGCCTGCACGATTTCGTCGGTGATTTCTTCTTCGTCGAAGGCCACCAGCTCCTTGATGGAGCGGACGCTTTTCTTGAGGTCTTCACCCAGGCCCAGGATTTCCCGGATGACGATGGGAGAGCGGGAGAGGGCCTTGAGTACGCGCAACTGGCCGCGTTCGATGCGCTTGGCGATTTCCACTTCGCCTTCGCGGGTGAGCAGCGGCACGGTGCCCATCTCGCGCAGATACATGCGCACCGGGTCGTTGGTTTTTTCCAGCGCGCCGGGCGTCAGATCAAGTTCAACGTCTTCGCCTTCTTCAATGTCTTCGAACTTCTGTTCGGAAGGCAGGCCTTTGCTTGAATCGAGGACATCGATGCCTTGCGTACCGATGGTCGTGAGCAGATCGTCGAGGTCGTCGGGGGAATGGACATCACCGGGTATGAGATCATTGACCTGATCGTAGGTGAGGTATCCCTTTTCTTTACCTGCGTCGATCAGCTTTTTAATGTCATCAAATTTGTCGTCTAGAGCCAAACGCGGTCCTTCTCGAAGCCAAGTTTATTATGAGCGGTTCGCGGGACAGGACGCTCGTGCTTCCCGCGAGGCAGTCGCATGCCTTACGGCCAAAAAGCGCACACGACCCGAAAGTACAAAAATATATCATATCCCGGTCTGCAATTTGAAGCGCCACCATCCCCACCTCCCAGGAAACAAAGGAGATAAAAGATCATCTCCTAACAGATTAGATGCTGTTCAGGAGGGTTAGATTGTCGAAATTTGCCCAGGCCGCTGTCGGATTGCCAGAATTGCCAGTATCTCCGGAATTTTGCGGATCTGGGCGCCTGACTGCTCGATTCAGGTGACTCGCGGAAATGCATTCAGCGGCAATGCTGGAGCGGCATTGCATCTCTCTTAGTTTCATCGGCAAGCCGGACCGTGGCGTAAGGGAGAACTTGGGAACGGAAGAATTGCCAGGATTGCCAATATTGCCAGCATCTCCGGAATTTTTCATCCGGCCCCCCTGAGAGATTTAGCAATCATCGCGGACCGCGTGATCTGGTGATCTGACGATCAGAAATGCGAGCTCGCATCTTCGCCGACATTACCCGTATTGCCGGTCACGGCATGGACATCGTTATCGCCTTCTCACTTTCTCCGGCCAGATTGACTATCAGCCGTTCAGCGTTGATTCTTGACAGTTGGGACATTTCGAATCGCTGAACAGGGCCTGGGTGCCTGATAATGATTACAGCCCGCCAGAACCGCCCAGGAGCAACAGCCACAACATCCGAATGACCACCGCCATTTCATCCAAACAGCACCGTTTTCAAATTGCTCTGGCGTTTGCGCTGGTTTACGTCCTGTGGGGATCTACCTATTTGGCGATGCGCGTGGCGGTGGTACACATTCCTCCGTTTGCCATGGGCGCTGTGCGCTACCTCATTGCCGGCCCGGTGATGCTGGCATGGTGCGCGTGGTCGGGCAGAAAGATCCGCATTACGGCCCAGGATTTCTGGAAGCTGCTGGCCATTGCCGGCCTGCTGCTGACGGTAGGCAACATGGGCGTGGCCTGGGCCGAGGTTTACGTCCCCAGTGGACTGGCAGCCCTGATCGTGGCCATTGTGCCGATCTGGGTTGCGATCATTCAAGCGTGGGTCCTGCGGAGCTCACGGATGTCGTGGCTTGGCCTGGCCGGCCTGGCCATGGGCATCGCCGGAATGGCCGTGCTGCTCTGGCCCCGGATCACGGCAGCCGGACATCTGGGCCGCCAGGAAATGTTTGGTATCGGGCTGCTGACTCTGGGGTCCCTGGGCTGGGCGCTCGGTTCGGTGCTTGGAGGCCGCTGGAACCTGGGCGTGGATGTTTTTACTTCCAGCGCCTGGCAGATGACCTTTGGCGGCATCGTCAACCTGATCATCGCGCTCGCCGGCCGCCAGTTCCAGCATGCGCATTGGACCGTGCCGGGCGTCGCCAGCATCATCTACCTGATCATCTGCGGCTCGTGGATCGGCTTCAGCGCGTACAACTGGCTGCTGGAACACGTCGCCACGGCCAAGGTGGCGACTTACGCCTATGTGAATCCAGTGGTGGCGGTGTATCTCGGCTGGTTGTTCCTCAGTGAAACCCTCGACGGCTTCATGCTGGCCGGGACCGCAGTGATTGTGGCGGCGGTGGCCCTGGTAAATGTCTCAAAGCTGAGAGGCTCCGGGAAAAACGCGCCCGTTAGCGAGCGAGGCCAGGCGCTGGCCGGGCCCGCCGGGGACTGAAGTGGTATCTTAAAGTTTATGCCCGCCGCCCAGCAGGAACTTGCCGCTCTCGCCCTTCCGTCTCTTTGGCGGACACCCTTCCTCAAGTTGTGGCTGGCGCAAGTGGTCAGCGTTTTTGGGGACTTTCTAGCCCTGTTTGGCATCATCAGCCTCATCACCTTCCGCTGGCACGGGACGCCGGTGCAGGTCACCACGGTGATGCTGGCCTTCATGCTGCCCATGGCGATAATCTCTCCTGCGGCCGGCGTGTTCGTCGATCGCTGGAGCGTGAAGCGGCTCATGATTTCGAGCGATGTGATTCGCGCCCTGCTGGTGCTGGCGTTGCCGTTTGTGAGCAATGTCTTCCAGATCTGCCTGATCTTCGCGGCGTTGAGCGCTGTTTCCAGCTTCTTCGCGCCGGCGCAATCCGTGGCGCTACGGCAGCTCGTGGCCACCCAGCAACTCATGGCCGCCAATGCCATGTTGTCGCAGGCTTTTTACGCGGTGCGCATCCTGTCACCGGCGGTGGCCGCGGCCCTGGTGTCATGGCTAAGCGAGAAAGCCTGTTTCTATGCGGACTCGGTGACCTTTGCCCTTTCCGCTTGCCTGCTGGCCACGCTCGCCCTGGCGCCTTCCGCGGGAGCGAAGAAGGAGCAATCGCTGCGGGCCCTGACTGCAGATTTCCTGGCGGGAAACAAATTCATCTTTACCCATGCCGGCCTGGCGTTCGTGTTTCTCGCCATGGCGGCCGCCATGCTGGTGATGAGCGCGTTCGGTCCGTTGATTTCCATTTACGTGCGGGACACTCTTGCGCGCGGCCCGGCTTTTTATGGCGTGGTCAGCGCGATGATCGGTGTGGGTCTGATCGCTGGTTCTCAGTTGGTCGCGCGTTTAAGCCGCAGTCTTCCGCCGCAGACGATGGTATTGTCCGGGCTGCTCGGCCTGGGCCTGGGCGCGGCCCTGCTGGGCGTGGTCAACTTTGTGTGGATGACCCCTTCCAGCACGTTCATCATGGGCTTTGCCATTGCATTCGTACTGGTGCCCGCCCAAACCATGACGCAGCAGGAAACCCCTCGCGAAATGGTAGGAAGGGTCAGCAGCAGCTTTATGTCTCTGATTTCTCTGTCGCAGGCCATGGGACTGCTGCTCTCAGGCTTTTTGGCTAACCTACTGGGGATGCGTCCCCTGTTTGTGGCCTGTGCCGGGGTGCTTGCGCTGCTGGCCGCCGCCGGTTACCTGTCGGTCCGTAGCCGGAATCGGGAAGCCGCAGCCATTGTATGATGGCTTAAAACCGAAGTATGATGGCTTAAAACTGAACTTAACCGTATTGTTTTATATGAGTTATATGTTTATTGGTATTGTTTAATGCAAAGAAAAGGCTTGCATTGATAGTCGTTAGATGGGGTACAATGTAGAATTAAGGCCATGGACGAAAGTGCATAGAGAAGGAAAATGTGCCCATGACGGAGCGCCGAGTTAAGCAATCCGGTTTTTCCGTAATCGAGGTGACGATTGCAGTGGCGATTATGATGCTGCTGGTCGCGATCGTGGTTCCTCGCATGTTTTCGGCCAAGGTCCGCGCCAATGAAGCTTCTGCCGAAGCTTCCATCCACGTCATCAACGTAGCTGAGGCCCTTTACAACAATACATACCCGCAAGCCGGCTATGCCAACAGCCTCGCCGTCCTGGGCAGCCATGGAGGCAATTGCGAGACGGTAAATTCCTCCAACGCTTGCCTGGTCGATTCGACGCTCTCAACCGGCATCAAGGCCGGGTATCTGTTTGAGATTCTCGGCGACGGGAATACTCCGGATGTTGCTTACAGCGTGACGGCCTCGCCGGAAGCCGCCGGCGGTACCGGTTCTTGCGCATTCTCTTCCAATCAAACCGGTGTAATCCAGATCACTACGGCCCCAGTGGGCGCCGCCGGATCGCGCTCCAGTGGCCTCAGCGGCGATGTTTGCGGCTCGGCCTCACGATAAGATTTACGGCCTTCCAAGCCCCTTCACTGGAGCTGAAACCCTGCCCGTACAGGCCGCCGGCCTGACTGTCTCCTGGCCCCATCCAAAAGCGCGGATCCGGTCACTCTCTATCACCTTCGTGCGAATTCCGTTGAGGGTGGGGGGAACCGGCAAATGTTGCTCCCCAAGGATGGTGAAGATCACGACTGCCGGCTCGAGCGGGTTGTCGTCACTGATGGCGACTCCGACGCCCTGAATCCCGGGCTGGGACATCAACTCATCAACATGCAGCTCCTTGATGGCGGTGGTGCGTTCAACGTCACCGGCCGTTAGATGCGCCTGCTGCGCCGCCCAAGCGGGTAGCACAAGGCGCGTCCGCAAGCCCTCGATCTCAACTGGAACCGGTTGGCTGGGAACACGGTCGACATGCACTAACAGAGCGGCTTCAGCCGGGTTGTCGGCGCTCGCGCCCACTTCCACTCCTGTGACCGCCGGGTCCTGCGTCAACTGCCCAGCGAAACGGTTGAGGATTCCGGTGGCCCGATCCAATTCCCTCCGGGACAGATTGGCTGTGCCCGGCGCAGCCGTGGGCGCGTTGACGCTACCAGAGGGCGCGCAACTGACTGCGTGATCGGCGCCACCCTTGATGGACGGCACTCCGGCGGCGGTGGTGAAAGCCGCGATGACGTCGGAGATCGGGTTGGCGATGGTGCCCGCAGGGGAGGTAGTGCCTGCAAACAGCAGCCCGACCGGCCGGGCCTGGGCCGAGCTGACGACCAGCGAGCCGGAATCGCCCGAGGCGCTGAAGTTCCCGGAAATAAAAATCTGGTTGCTGAAGGTCGAAGTGAATGCGACGGCTCCGCCGCAGTTAGCGTCATAAGCCACGGAGACGGTGTTATTGATCGAGGTAATGCTTCCGCAGGTCAGGCTGGTGCTTCTGCCAACCTTGGCCACCGGCAGGCCGATCGCTGGCGGCGCCAGAGCAACGTTGGAAGGCGGCGCCGCAGCGATGGCAGTTCCGCTGGCGGCGCCCAGATCGAGAATGGCTCCCGTAGCATCGACGGTCCCGGCCACAATCTGTCCAATGGCAGCGTCTACGTTTTTAGGGGCGGGGCCGGGACTGGTCGCCGGCTTCAATGGCGCAAATTCGGTGAGATGGGCCACCATGTTCGCGCCCGGATTGCAGGAATTGTCGACCAGACCGGGCTGGGTAATAATGTCGCCGGTAGGGCCGGTGGTGCCTTTATCCGATTTTGCCAGAACGTGATTGTTGCTCAGAATATAGTCGACGCCACCCCGGCTGATCACCGAACCCAACGTTCCCGAGCAACACTCCCTACCGCCGGTGACAAGCGTAACATCCGTGGCGTTTCCGCCGCTCGTCCCTAACTGGATGGGCGCTGTTTCCATCTGGGCGTTATTGTTCGCAAACACCACACTGAGCGCCAAGCTGCCGGTCCTAGTGCTATCGGATTGCAGCGTGGCCGTGAGGGTAAAAGTGTTGGGTGTCGGAAAAGGAGTCGGGGCCGTATAGAGTCCATTGCTGGTGATGGTGCCGGTTGCGGCATTGCCGCCGGTGACGCCGTTCACGCTCCAGGTTACGGTTGCCGGCGTTCCCTGGAGAGTCGCATTGAACTGCTGGCTGGCGCCGATGTTCACACTCTGCGCCGCCGGACACGCCACATTACCTTTGGCATCGGGTGGCAGGCAAACGGACAACGGAACAGGCGGAGGTGGAGGCGGAGGCGGAGGGACTGGGTTGGATTTGCTGCCTCCACCGCAAGAAACAATGAAAAAGACCAGCGAGCTGACAACAGCGACTTTGAGTAAATTCTTCATGCGTTTGGATCCAGTGCCCCAGTGGAAATCGCTTATATCCCAGAATACTGATTCGATGCATTGATTCTACACTCGAAATCCTGCCATTCATTAGAAGTTGGCCAATACTTCGTATGCCGAAAGCAAATACCGAACGAACGGCTGGGACATGTACCGGCCGGGCGGGCCGCTGACGCGACGCCCAATACGGCTGAAGCGGATGAAAAGTAACAACGTAGAGACACCCTGGTGACATCGCCACCTACAGGAATACCTACCATCCGGAAGTGCGTTGAGGAGAGTTGCGTTGAACGCTTCCCCGGAACCTCGTAACGGGGCTGGCCCTCTGATCCTTTCGGGGCCTGCGCTTGGAAGCATGATTTTACATGGCCCCCCGATTTCAATTCCAGGGCCCAAACCTGAGCTGATAGAAATTCGGCCATCGTGATCGCTGGCCCGCAGGCCTTTCGTTACAAACGACCGGATCGCTCTGCGTGAATGCCGTTGACGATATCGATCATGCAGCAATCGGCGTATTGCCGCGTACTGAAAGGAATTTTGCTTTGGCCGTACTGGCCGGAAGCAAACACTACGAGTTTGTTAAATAACAATAAGGAGCGACAACCATGGGGCGAAAAACAGGACGGGACGACACTTTCTGGCTATCTGAACAATCAGACAAGATGCGCATCCGGGAGGCAGAAAATGCGCGGCGAAATCGCGCTGAGGTCACGGCAGCTTTGTCACACGGCAAAGTCTCACGGCGCGATCTGGTCAAATGGGGCTTGTTCACCGCTGCCGGTATCATGGCGCCCATCGGAGGCATCAACCCCTTCGTGCGGTCGGTGCATGCGGCGGCCTATGATGGTGGTGGTGGTGGTGGTGGTGGTTGTAGTCCGATTCCGACGGGCCTGCCTTCCAGTCCAACCTTTGGGGTGTCGGCCTTCAGCCAGCCGATGCCACGCTTTGACGTTTTGCCGCGCAATGCGGTCTCCACGCTGACCCCAGCACCCCTGGCGCAATCGAATCAGACGCAGCAGCCGGTTGATCCAGCGCTGGTGGGCGGGCGAACCGGCCTGACGGGACCGATCGAGGGACGTCCGCCGGGAGCCAGTTGGGCGCACCAACGCTTTACCCAGTTCTCACCACAGGTGGCGATCGAGGTTACCACCAAGCCCGTTACCTCAAATGCGAGTTACAATCCCGGCGTTACCTCCGACCTAAACTCCGGCATCAATCCGGCTTCATCTTTTGCTCCAATGTTCCATCCCAGCTTCCCGGTGCAGAACGCCAACCGGATATGGACTTTCAACGGCACGTTTCCTCCCAAGCTGACACAGGTCCGTTATGGAGAGCCGGTCCTGTTCCGCCATCACAATAATCTGCCGGCCAATATTAACGACAACGGTGGCTTCGGCCGCTATACGCTGACCACCCACGAGCACAACGGTCACCACGGAGCGGAGAACGACGGCTTTACTGGCGCCTTTTTCTGGCCCAATCAGTTCTACGATTACCACTGGCCCTGGGTGCTGGCGGGCTTTAGCAGCATCAACACCGGAGCTACGGACCCGCGCGCCGGCGCGCCCGACGGCAATGGCGGAATCAACAAAGTGCCCGGCGACTGGCATGAGACCATGAGTTCGCACTGGTTCCACGACCACATGTTCACGTTCACAGACCAGAACGTGTACAAAGGCGGGGCCGGGATGAACAACATCTACAGTTCGCTGGACCGCGGAAACGAAGCGCTGAACGATGGCGTGAACCTGCGGCTGCCCAGCGGCACCGCCAAGGATTGGGGCAACCTGGATTTCGACGTAAATCTGCTGGTGGCCGACAAAGCCTGGGATGCGAACGGGCAACTCACCATGGACACGCTGGCCTTCGATGGATTCCTGGCCGATCAGATGACCGTGAACTTCGCCTGGAAGCCATTCTTTAACGTGTATGCGCGCCGGTACCGCTTCCGCATCCTCAATGCGAGCGTCTCCCGGTTCTTCGCTTTCGCGTTGAGCGATAGTTCGAACTTCGTACAGATCGCCAACGACGGCAACCTGTTGCCACGCACTGCCAACCTTACGCAGACCGACCAACTGGGTATCGCGGAGCGGTATGAAATCGTCATTGATTTCTCCCGCTACAAAGCCGGTCAAACGGTGGACCTGGTGAATCTGCAGCAGATGGCCAGCGGACAACTGCCGGGCCAGGTGCTCTCTGTTTCCTCGGCGCTGAGCGGCACATCCTGCGATCCATGCGTAGGCTCGTTCCTGCGCTTCAAGGTCCTGGGGCCTCCGCCGCACGCGGACCAGAGCATCGACCCCTCCGGCAATGGTCAGGGCGTTGTGTTGATTCCCAATCCCACGTTGCCGGCTGCCACGCGGCAGCGCACCTTTAGATTTGACAACAACGCGAGCGTGACAACCAATGACCCGATTACCACGTACAACAACGGCGGAAGATGGGGAATTCGCACCATGAACGCCAGCACTGAGACGGAGACGCTTTCTGCCGATTATGGCCGCGTGTCTTCACAGCCAGGTTTCGCCACCTCGGAAATATGGACCCTGGAGGGAGGCTCGGGCTGGGACCACCCCATTCATATTCACTTTGAAGAAGGCCAGATCCTCAGCCGCAACGGAAACAAGCCCTCCCTGGCGGAAAGCGGCCGTAAGGATGTTTATCGGCTGCAGCCCAATGGGAGCGTGACCATCCAAATGCAATTCCGCGATTGGGGCGGCATGTTCATGGAGCACTGTCACAACACCATGCATGAAGACAATGCCATGTTGTTGCGATGGGACATCAGCGGCGCAGGACAGCCGTTCCTGAACCCGCTGCCGACTCCGATTTCCAAACCGACCGGCGTTACCTTCCAGGCCCCGGACGACATACTGCCAGACGCTTAATACAACCCCCGGCGCGCGCCTCACTGGCGCGCGCCGTTCTTTAGAACTTGCAGTCTCCAGCGAAAGCAAAATGAAATCGAAGCCCCCAGGCCCTGCAATGTTGGACCGGGCCAGATGGCTTCAAGGAGCGCATCCATGTTGTCGAAAAGTTGGGTAAGGCCGGTGAAATTTTCAGCGCTTCTCCTGGCCGCTATGGCCGCTGCGGCATTCATGCCGTTTCTGCGGGCCGGGGCGGCAGCAGCCACTGCGGAATCCAGCCATTTCCCCAACATTGAACTCATCACGCAGGATGGCAGGAAAGTCCATTTTTACGATGATCTAATCAAGGGCAAAATCGTCGCCATCGATATGATCTACACAAACTGCGAGTACGCGTGCCCCCTGGAAACGGCGCGTATGGCGCAGGTGCAGAAGAAACTTGGCGCCCGCGTAGGCTCCGACATTTTCTTCTATTCCATCAGCATTGACCCGGAACACGACACTCCTGCGGCGCTGAAAACTTACATGGAAAAATTCCGCGTCGGGCCAGGTTGGACCTTTCTTACGGGCAAGAAGAGCGATATTGACTTCCTTAGCAAGCAACTGGGATTGTATTCCGGTCCTTCCATCAACAAAGATGGCCATCTGCCGCATCTTCTAATTGGCAATGAGAGCACCGGCCAATGGATCCGGGGCTCGGCCCTCGACAATCCGTCCTTTCAAGCCCGGATGATTGGCGATTTTCTCGACAATTTCAAGCACTCCAAGCTGACCGAACAGGCCAGCCAGGGCGATGGCCAACCGCTGCAGAATTTCGACCCAGGGAAATATCTATTCGGAAGGCAGTGCCTCGCCTGCCACACAATCGGGCACGGCGACGGAATTGGGCCGGATCTGTTGGGAGTGACACAGGTCCGCAGCCGCGAATGGCTGCTGCGCATGATCCAGAGGCCGGAGGTGATGCTGGATGGAAAAGATCCGATCGCAGCGGCATTGCTGAAGAAATACAAGGGTGTGCGCATGTCCAATACTTCCGTCGGCGATCTGGATGCCGGTTATATCCTCAGTTATATTGAGGAGCAGACGGCGGCCCATGCCAAGCAGACAGGGGCCGGTCCAACCAAGCCGGGGAACTGACCCGAATCCGCGACAGAGATTTGAAGTTTCCCATCCAAGCCACACTCCAATGAGTTTATAAGGTAGTTTTGGGTGTCTCAATCAGAAGAGCGGGACTGCCAGAACCAGAGGATAGTAAAAAATACAGGGAGCAGGTCTTCCGGTACCCGCTCCCTTTTAGTAGCACCGCATCGGCATCTGACGCGACCTTAGGGGTATACGCCAGTGCTCAGGCCACATATGAAGGCTTTGAGGAGCCTCAACGAGAACCACTATAGGACAGCGCCTTTTCTCAATTGTCACTGAGATGTCAACAAATCGTAATTACCTGCTGACAGACAATTTCATTGGAGGAGCGAATTGCTGCCCTGGGTGAAGGGCGCTAAAATCGCTATCCTGATGGTTTTGGGGCGCCAAGGTGGGCCGCCAGGATGAGGAGAATAAGACACGGCAGGCCCGCAACCGCCGCGACAACCCATGGAAAAGATTCTAGTTGTGGAAGACGATCGAACGGTCCAAAACGCGCTCAAGCGCCTGTTCGCGGCGAATGGATACATCGTCGAGATTGCCCGGACCGGCCCCGCGGGTTTGGAATCGGTGCGTACCGCGCTGCCGGCCGCCGTGGTGCTCGATTTGCGGCTGCCCGGAATGCCCGGCCAGGACGTGTGCCGCGAGATCAAGAACGCGGCCCCAGCCCTTCCGGTGGTCGTGCTTAGCGCTTCCACGGACGTGGTTGACAAGGTCCTGCTGCTGGAAATCGGGGCCGATGATTATGTGACCAAACCGTTCAGCCCGCGGGAGCTGCTGGCCCGGGTGCAGGCCTCGATGCGCCGCGCCAGCCGGCTGGCGGCCGCGCCCGAGACGTTTGCCTTCGAGGACGTTGCCGTGAATTTCACCAACATGGAATTGACGCAGTCCGGAAAACCTGTGGCCCTGACCGCCCAGGAGTTCAAGGTGCTGCGGTTCCTGGTGCAGAACCATGACCGGGTCATTTCGCGGGAGGAGCTGCTGAACGATGTCTGGGGGTATCAGAACTATCCGTCGACCCGGACGGTCGACAATCACATTCTCAGGCTCCGGCAGAAGCTGGAAAAAGATCCATCGCATCCGCTGCACTTCAAGACGGTCCACGGCGCGGGTTATAAGTTTGTGTTCTAGACAGATCCGGCCATGAGGGCCCTATTTCATGAAGAGAATCCCGCTCAGAATAAAATTCAGCGCGCTGCTGTTGTTAGGGGTGATGGTGGTGGGGGCCGCCGTCTTGCTGGTAGTGCAGCGCACCCTGAACCGCCAGAACCGGACCGCGCTCGCCCAGGACCTTAAGAATTCCGTGGTGACCTTCCATGCGTTTCAAATGGAGCGCGAGAGAAGCCTGGGGCGCTCGGCGGAGTTGCTGGCCGGCCTGCCCACGGTCAGGGCATTGATGACGACCCGCGACATGAAGACCATACAAGATGGGTCGCGTGAGATCTGGCGCATCAGCGGAAAGGACCTGCTGGTGCTTTCAATGCCCTCCGGTAAGATCATGGGAGTGCAGTCGGCTTCCAGCGAGATCACGTCGGCGGCCGTGGAGGAATCTCTCCAACGTTCCTTGGGCCAGCTTTCCGATAAACAATGGTGGTTTGTAGGCGGTCACCTCTACGAAGTTTCTTTTCAGCCCATCTATTTCGGGCCTTCCCGCGACAATCGAGTCCTGGGAGTGTTAGCGCTTGGCTCGGAGATCAACGAGCGGGTGGCGCAGGAGATTAGCCAGATTGCCGACAGCCAGGTGGTGTTCCAGTTTGGCGCCACGGTAGTGGCCAGCACCGTTCCTGCCGACCGCCAAGGAGACCTGAAGCGGGCCTTCCAGGTGGCAGACCAGACAGCCGGCTCGTATGACCAGGAAGTCTATCTGGGGAAAGAACGCTACTTCGCGACCTGCGTCGATTTGACCCCCGGCGCGCTGCCTGGAGCCAAGCTCAGTGTCTTGAAGTCCTATGACGAAGCAGCGGCGAGATTCCGCGGGCTGTACCGGGCCCTGGCCGGGTTGGGGGTGCTCGCCCTTTTGGGCCAGTGCCTGGTGGCTTTCGCGATCTTCCGGCGCTACACCACGCCCCTAGAACATCTGGTGGAAGGGGTGCGCGCCTTGGGGAAGGGTGATTTCACGTATCCGCTGCACATGCGCGGCAATGATGAATTGGCTGAGGCCACCGCGTCTTTCATCCGCATGCGCGACGACTTGCAGCACACCCAACGCCAGCTACTGGAGGCCGAACGGCTGGCCACCATCGGACGCATGGCGAGCTCCATTTCTCATGATTTGCGCCACCAGTTGACCGCCATCGTCGCCAACTCAGAGTTTCTTGCGGAGCGCAATCTTGACCAGCAGCAATCGGAAGAGCTCTACCAGGAGATCCGCGACGCCGTGGGGCGGATGACGGAGCTCATCGATTCGTTGCTGGAATTCTCGAAGCCGCGGCGCAGCTTGTCGCCTTCCTACGGGAGCCTGGAAGAAGCCTTGCAGCGGGCCATCCGCTCCGTCCAGCGTCATCCTATTGTTCACAGTGTGAATATATCGCTCTCGTGCCATGGAAGCAGCCAGGGCTGGTTCGATCCGGGCAGGATGGAACGGGTCTTCTGTAACGTGCTTCTCAACGCCTGCCAGGCGGTGCCGCCGGATTCCGGAAGGGTCGCCGTGCTCATGCAGGAATTGCCGCAGGGCGTGGAGGTAACCATCAGCGACAACGGCGCTGGCATCCCGGCGCCGGTACGGGATAAGATATTTGAGCCCTTTGTCAGTTACGGCAAAGAAAACGGCACCGGCCTAGGTTTGACCATCGCCCACAAGATTCTCGAAGAACATGGTGGGACGATCACACTCCAGGATTCCTCCCCTGCCGGCACAACTTTTCTGCTCAGCGTCCCGTTTGCTTCCGGGCCGGACATGGACGCCCACGACGAAGTCCCAGCGGTCAGCTCCATGAATACTGTTTCCAGAAAATGAGGGATTCCAAAATGCACTATAGAAATTTGGCGGTGGCCCTTCTCGCCCTGGTATGTGGTCCTTTCAACGCATGGCCGCAAGAGCCGGGCACGAAGGCCACGGGCCCGGAATCGTCCTCCTCCAGCGGCCCCGTTCAGCAGTTGCAACTTCAGGTGCAGCAACTGCAGGCCATGGTGCAAGAGCTCAAGGACGAGACCGTCCAATACCGGACGGAGACTCTGCAATTACGCCATGAATTGCAGTCGATGCGCGAGCGGCTGGAGGCCGGTAAACCACCGGCGGAAACCTTGGCAGGGGCCGCCCCTGCAGGCGGCGCAAGTGAGAAGAGCGGAGAGCAGCGCGTTGCGAAACTGGAAGAAGACGTTCAGTTGCTGGGCGGTAAAGTCGATGACCAATACCAGACCAAAGTCGAGAATGGGGCAAAATACCGGGTAAGGCTTTCCGGCCTGCTGTTGATGAATATCTTCAGCAATACAGGCAATGTCGACCACGTCGAGGTGCCCGGCGTCGCTCTGGCAACCACCCCGTCTTTGACGAGCGGAAATACCGGCGGCAGTTTTGGCGCGACCATCCGCCAATCGCAGTTGGGAATCGAGGTCTATGGCCCCACCCTGGCCGGCGCCCGGACCCGGGGAGATATCGTCGCCGACTTTTTCGGGGAATTTCCGGAAACCACCAGTGGCTCAAGCTCCGGATCGTTGCGCTTGAGGACCGGCACGGTGAGGCTGGAATGGCAGCGCACATCTGTGATTGCCGGATTGGACAATCTGTTCTTTTCGCCGGCCTACCCAACTTCCTTCGCATCGCTAAGCATTCCCGCTCTTTCCTATGCCGGCAACCTTTGGGGCTGGCTGCCGCAACTGCGTGTAGAACACAAGTTGATTGCTTCGGAGAATTCCACACTTACCATTGCGGGCGGGATTCTCGACCCGCTCACGGGTGAAACACCGCCCAACGAGTTCCTTCGGATTCCCGGAGCGGGAGAAAGCTCCAGGCAGCCTGGCTATGGAACACGGGTAGAATGGGGCCACCGCATTTGGGGACAGATGCTCACCGTGGGCAGCGGCGGCTTTTACAGCCGCGAGAACTGGGGTTTCAACCGTAACGTTGATGGGTGGGCGGCCACCGCGGATTGGAACGTACCTTTTGGAAATCAGTTCAGCCTGAACGGGAAATTCTATCGTGGACGGGCCATCGGAGGACTGGGCGCAGGAATTGGCCGAAGCATTTTATCGAATGGACCACTGTCGGACCCGGCGACCATCGTGCGCGGCCTGCGGTCGACAGGTGGATGGGCGCAGGTCAAATACAGGCCGGCAGCCAAGCTGGAATTCAATGCCGCCGCCGGCCAGAACAACGATAATACCGGCGACATACGCGGCTTCCCAGTCGTCCCGGGGACTTATTTCCCCGCCGATCTGGCCCGCAACAGGAGCGAATTTATAAATTTCATTTACCGGCCCCGGTCGAACCTGCTGTTTTCGACGGAGTTCCGGACGTTGCGCACTTTCTCTGCGGATGGATCGGCCCAGAGGGCCAAGCAACTCAACCTGATCATGGGAGTGTATTTCTAAAATGGGCCGAATGGAGACGAACGCGGCAAAGAGCAGAACGGGATTGCTGCTGCTCGTCTGCATGACGGCCTGGCTCCTGCCTGTGCCGGTATGCGCGCAAACGGCCACCGTGAGCGGAGTGGTCGCCATCACCGGACGCCAGACGCGACATAAACGCGCCGGTAACGCGGGCGTGGTGGTATGGCTCACACCCGCCGGGGCAGCAGCAGCGCCGGAACCGGCGGCCACCGGAACAAGCGCTACGCCGGCTGAAAAAGGCCGGTTCACCCTCCTACAAAAGAACAAAACATTTGAACCCCATATCCTGGTGGTGCCGATAGGTTCCGAAGTGGACTTCCCCAATCGAGACCCGATCTTTCACAACGTTTTTTCGCTGTTCGAAGGCAAGCGTTTTGACCTGGGGCTGTATGAGGCCGGCACGAAACGCTCATTGCACTTCAACCGTCCGGGGATCTCTTACCTATTCTGCAATATTCATCCGGAGATGAGCGCCGTGATCGTTGCCGTGGAAACCCGCTATTACAGCACATCCGACCACACCGGCCAGATCGCCATTTCTGAGGTCCCTGCCGGCAACTATATACTGCACGTGTGGAGGGAGGGTTCATCCATCGGAGCGTTGAAGGGCCTCACCCGGCCGATATCGGTATCGGGAAGCCAGGTTTCCTTCGAAAAGGTGCTGGTTCCGGATGATGAGGCATTGCCTTTGGCCCACAAGAACAAATACGGCCAGGATTACACGAACCCCACCCCGCCGGGCCAGATCTACGACCGGCCATAAGCCTGGAAACTGTAACCGCCCGTGCCCGGTTTCTATCGGCGCTCATCAGCGAAAATCAGCGGCCAAATTCCGTTCAGCCGATATCCTCATTGAAGTTCTGGAGGTAGTCGCGCACCGCCACCATGAACTGGTCGGCATCGGCGCCATCGACGATGCGGTGGTCGTAGCCCAACACCAGGCGGATGATATGGCGCACGGCAATCGAATCGTTGCCATCGTCATCGGTCATCACGACCGGCTCCTTGAAGATTCCGCCCATGCCCAGAATGGCGACCTGGGGCTGCGGGATGATGGGAGTGCCGAACTGCGGGCCATAGATGCCAGGGTTGGTGATGGTGATGGTACCGCCCTGGACTTCATCGGGCGCCAGCTTCTTGCTGCGGGCGCGCTCGCCTAGCCCGGAAATGGCGCGCTGCAGTCCCACGAAGCTCAGGTTTTCGGCGCCCTTCACTACGGGAACAATTAGGCCCCAATCCAGGGCCACGGCAATTCCAATATTCACGTTCTTGTGATACTGAATGCTGTCGCCGACCACGGAAGCATTGCAGACCGGCTTGGTGCGTACACCGTGCATCAATGCCTTGGCGATAAACGGCATGAACGTGAGCTTGGCGCCGTTACGGGCTTCCCACTGGGCGCGGGTTTTCTCGCGCAACTTGACGATCCGGGTCATGTCAACCTTGAAGATCGAGTGGACATGGGCGCTGGTGCGCCGCGATTCGACCATGCGCTCGGCGATCTTCTTGCGCATGGGCGTCATGGGAACCAGTTCACCGGTCAATTCGTGGACCTGTGGCACAACGACCGGCGGCACAACGACCGGCGGCACAGCCGCGGCGGCCGGGCGCGCCTGCGGCGGCGCGGCCGAAACTGCTGGCGGTGGAGCTGTGACGGGCGGGCGGGCGGGCTGATCGGCCGCTCCCGCTCCGTGCTGCTGAATAAAGCCCTGTATGTCGTGCTTGGTGATGCGGCCTCCGAGACCGCTGCCAGGGATGCCGCCCAGATCTACATTCTGTTCGCGGGCGATACGCCGCACCAGCGGTGAGGAGCGCACACGTTCACCGGGCGCCGCCGGAACCGGGATCGCAGCTCTGGCTGTCGCGGCTGGCGCGGAAGGCGCAGCCGCCGCCACCATTACCGCAGGGGCCGCTGTTGGTGCTGCCGCCGGTGCTCCAGCGCCGCCGATGACCGCCACTACCGTGTTCACTTGCACGGTGGCGCCGGCCTGGACCTTGATTTCCCGCAGTATGCCCGTGGAGGGAGCTGGAATTTCGGCATCCACTTTATCGGTGGAAATTTCAAACAGCGGCTCATCGCGCTGCACCTGGTCGCCGGGTTTCTTCAGCCACTTGGTGATCGTGCCTTCAAAGATCGATTCACCCATCTGGGGCATCACCACGTCGATGCCGGGTGCGCCATTGGTGGAAGGCGGCGGGGCAGCGGGACTGGACACGGCCAAAACGGCCGGCGCCGCGACTGCGGACGGATTGGGAACAGCCTTGGCAGCCACCGCACCCTCGGCATCGATCACACCCACAATGGTATTGACCTGTACGGTCGCACCCGCGGCAATCTTGATTTCCTTCAGGATGCCAGTGGCCGGCGCCGGAATTTCGGCGTCCACTTTATCGGTGGAAATCTCAAACAGCGGCTCATCACGCTGCACTTTGTCCCCAGGCTTCTTCAGCCACTTGGTGATCGTACCTTCAAAAATCGATTCGCCCATCTGGGGCATCACTACATCAGTCGCCATTCGTTCCTTCCACAGAGATCCATTTGGATGATTAGCGTAACCAGAGATTATAAATCAGGGGTGAGGGTTTTGGGGTTTGCCCGCTGGCGTAACGAAGCGGGCGACAAAAACCTTTGCAACACAGAGGAACAGAGGCAACAGAGGTTTTTGAGGTCGCAAGGCGGGCCCGAGGTCTCCGTGAACATGGAAGGTTGTCTCTTGGCGCACACCACCGGTGAAACAAAAAATGTGATGCAAGTCTCCGCACTCCACGGCAATTTCTGGAGTCGCCTCACAGCCCCCGAATCCTCTGCTTCCTCTGTTCCTCTGTGTTTCAAAGATTTTCGTTGCAACTCGTTGCGCTGTGTTTCACAGGTTTTGGTTGTCCGCTCGTCGCAGTTTAACTCGTGAACGAGGCTATTTCCCGGTGATCCACTCGTACTGTTCGGCGGTCAGCGGGACTACTGACAATCGCCCCTGATTCAACAGCGGCGACGTGGCGAAGAGCTTGTTGGCTTTGATTTCCGCCAGCGTTACCGGCTTGGTCAGAGGTTTGCCGGCCTTGATCTTCACTTTAGGGTTCTTAGGATCACTGGCATCCACGGATTCAGCCACCGCCGTGCCCACCGCCTGCTTCTCGTCCCCGGTGTGGTAGATGATGAGGTGAGCGCCTTTCGGCATCTCGCGCAGGTTTTTGACCGCGACGGGATTGGTGACGCCATCCCAAATCGTGGCCTTTTCCCGCTGCAGGTCGGTGAAGCTGTAGGTGGAGGCTTCGGTTTTGAGGAGGTAGTGCATAGGAGCTCCTGGCTTCTGGCTATTGGCTGCTGGCAAAAGCAGATTACTCGCGCATCGATCTGGGTGGCAAGCCTGTCAGAGGTCCAGCGGTGACCGCGGCCGTAAAAATAAACTAACTGGTTTTCGCATTTCTCTGCGTACCCTCTGCGCTCTCCGCGTCCTCTGCGGTTCAATTTTTCTGATCTTCCTTCGCGCCCTTAGCGTCCTTTGCGGTGGAGTCTAATAGCTATGCAGTTTCCTGGCTTCGCGCACTACGTCTTCCACCTTGGGCATGAAGAAATGCTCCAGGGGCGGCGAAAAAGGCACCGGGGTATCGAGACCCGTGATGCGCACGATAGGGCCATCGAGATCGTCGAAGGCTTCTTCATTGATGATGGCCGCGATCTCGCCGGCCAATCCGCCGGTGCGCGTGTCTTCATGCAGCAGGATGACCTTGTTGGTCTTCTTCACCGTCTGCGCGATGGCCTCACGGTCGAGCGGCGAAAGGGTGCGCAGGTCGAGGACCTCGATCTCGATGCCGTCTCTGGCCAGCAAGTCGGCGGCTTCCTGCGCGACATGCACCATCGAAGCATAAGTGATAACACTCAAGTGTTTGCCGGGCCGATGCAGCCGGGCCTTCCCGATGGGGATGGTGTAGTCCCCTACGGGCACGTCTTCCTTAATGCGGCGATACAGGAATTTGTGCTCCAGAAACAGCACAGGGTTATTGTCACGGACGGCAGACTTGATCAGTCCTTTGGCGTCGCTGGGCGTAGCCGGGGCCACCACCTTGATGCCTGGAGTATGAACATAGTGCATTTCCGGGTTCTGCGAATGGAATGGGCCGCCGTGTACGCCGCCTCCGGCCGGTCCGCGCAGCACCATGGGGGCGGGCGCGCCCCAGCGGTAGTGCGACTTGGCCACCATGTTCACAATCTGGTTGAAGGCGCAGCCAATGAAATCCATAAACTGGAACTCAGCCACAGGACGCAGCCCGGTGAGCGCCGCGCCATAGGCCGCGCCCACAATGGCCGACTCGGCAATGGGAGTGTCAATCACGCGCTGTGGGCCAAAGCGATGGACAAAGCCGTCGGTGACCTTGAACGCGCCGCCATAGACACCAATGTCTTCGCCAATGCAAAAGACCGTGGGATCGGCTTCCATCTCTTCCCATAGTCCTTGCCGGATTGCTTCTAAGTAAGTTGCTTGGGGCATATGTGTAATGGTAGATGGCAATTGGCAGTTAGCAATTAGCAATTAGCAATTGGCACTTAGCATTCAGCATTCAGCCCTGAAACTGTTGCGTGTTTTTGCAAGGTATTGGGCAGACGCCAGATGGCTGGTCTTGCGATCTCGGCAATCAGCACAGGGCATCTGCCTTTCGGCAACGTCAAACTTTTCCGCAACACCAAACGGTTTCCTGGCTGAATGCTGAGTGCTGAGTGCTAATTGCCATTTGCTAATTGCCAATTGCTAATTGCCAACTGCTATTTAAAATGAATCGCTGCTTCTGTTTCTTTCAATTTTCCTGCGCCGGGTTTTGCTGCTTTCGGCGGGCCGTACTTCGGCTTGATGGTGTGGCATCCCTCTTCGCAGTAAACGCCTTCCGCTGCGGTGTGGCCTTCGGGCATCGGGGAATTCGTCGCGAACTCGCGTTCGGCTTCCAACTCGATTTCGGCTTGGGCGATGATCTTCTTTTTGTCTTCCGCCGTGAGCCACTTTTTGCCCAGCAGAAATTTCTCAAAGCGGTCGATAGGGTCGCGCTTGCGCCAGAACTCGTGCATCTCCGCGGGCACATAGTCGGCCGCGTCATGGATGGCATGGCCCTTCATGCGCATCATCTTGGCTTCGATCAGAGTTGGTCCTTCGCCGCGATGGGCGCGCTGTACCGCCTCATACGTGGCGTCGTAGACCTGGCAGGCATCGGTGCCGTCAATAATGATGCCCGGCATTCCGTAGCCGATGGCGCGGTTGGCGAGATCTTTGACCGCCACCTGGTATTCGGTGGGAGTGGAGTAGGCCCACAGATTGCTTTCGACGATCAGCACCAAGCCCAGCTTGCGCACGGCGGCAAAGTTGATGCCTTCGTAGCTCACGCCCGTCGATTGTCCGCCGTCGCCGATCCATGTAAGGCACGCAAGTTCTTTGCCCTGGATGCGCGCCCCCATCGAGACGCCGGCCATCACCGGCAGCAGATCGCCGAGCATGGAAATCGGTGAGACCATGTGGCGCTTCTCGATGTCGCCATAATGCGATGTGCCGTCTTTGCCGTGCGTAGGGGAACCGGCCTTGGCCATGTACTGCATCATGATGTCGCGGGCGGGAAAGCCGCGCACCAGTTGCGCCCCCTGGTTGCGGATCATGGGCGCGAACCAGTCTTCCGGGCCGAGGGCGTAGGCGGAAGCGCAGGAGCAGGCTTCCTGTCCCAGGCCGAAGTAGACGCCGCCCACCACCTTGCTCTGCTTGTATAGATTTTCGAGCGCCTGTTCCATGAGGCGGTTCAGCACCATCCAGCGGTAAATCTCAAGACACTGGTCTTTCTTCAGATAGCTGGATTCACGAATGGGAGGCACCGGCGTATTCAGGTTGCCGCGAATCTCATAGTGGACTTCGGGGCCGCCGCTGATCTCTACCACCTCAAAATCAGGATGCTCCAGCCGCCAGTCGGGAATGCCGTATTGATTCACGGGCATCGCTGACGTCCGGGCCGCTGCTGGCTGGCTGGGCTGCTTGCCGTTGGACGGCTTGCCATTCGAGGAGGCCGCTAGTCTTGGCGTCTTGGAAGACTTGCCGGGGGGCCTGGATTTGGTTCGCGTCGCCATATGCGTTAACAGTTTATACCTGAAGGGCAATCAGCCGGTAGGCCCAATGCAGTTCACTTGAGGACGAGGAAGCTGCAAACAGATCGACGCTTCAGCGCCGGAGGTGCGAAATAAGTTAGCCCCAATACCGTTCAGGGTCGAAAAACAAGCTTCTCCTGGTATTTTCATGGGCTTTCGCGGGCCAACCGCCCTGAGGGACACTTAAGACGATTGAGAGGGCCGATCGCACGATACACCAGCGCCGGAGGCGCGACGAGAGGTTAGCCCAACGCGCAAGCGTTGGGAAAGCAAGAAGGCAACATCGGAGCCCCTTTAAGGGGCGGCAGAGGAATGTAACCACCGAGATTCATTGTCCCCTTAAGTGAACGATATTGAAGCTAGCCCAGCGCGTAACGCCCACCTTTCCTCTGCACCTCCTGATGAAACGCACTGGGAACTGGACCTCCTGAAGGCCCCTCGGTGAGATGAAAGCGTGGTGGAGCCCCTTATTCTGTGGCAGGCAAAAAGCATTTTTTTAAGGGCGATCCTGCCGCTTTGCGGCATACGCGCCTGCCTACGGCAGTAAGGAAGCAAATCTTTCTACGCCCACCCATGCCTTGCGGCCTGGGCTAACTTATTTCGCCCCGCAAAGCGGGGCTGGAGCATCGTCTGGGTTGCAGCACTTATTGCTTTAAGTGAACTGTATTGTTGCTCAACGTCAACTGCTTCCCGCCCTTTCACGCCAAGTGGACATCTTCTTCACCCACGATTCGCCGCAGCTCTTCCGGCGGCTTGGCGGGTGTGTCTTCGGGTGAAGAAATCAGTGCGTCCAGTGACTCGAGCCACAGTGTCTGTGCTTCGAACACGCGGCCAAAATTCCGCGACACCATTTCAGCGGTTGCATCGAGCGAGGGCAGGTCGCGTGGCGGGTCTAGCAACGCCAGTTCCCTTTCGAGC
Organism: Saccharimonadales bacterium (SeqCode); assembly: GCA_035568495.1. Classification (GTDB taxonomy): domain Bacteria; phylum Acidobacteriota; class Terriglobia; order Terriglobales; family Acidobacteriaceae; genus Angelobacter. Next base: position 24,834 of record DATMNZ010000019.1, read on the forward strand.
GAAGTCACCGGCTTGTCCGTAATGCCGCAGGGGACGATCAGCTTGAAATATTCGAGGTCGGTGCTGACGTTCAAGGCAAATCCGTGCGAGGTCACGCCCCGTGAGACGTGTACGCCGATAGCGGCGATCTTGGCGGCCGGACGTTCGCCCGCTTCTGTCCACGCCCCGGTCAGGCCGCAGATCCGTTCGGTCACCAGGCCCAGGTCGCCACAGGTGCGGATCAGCACTTCTTCCATGCGGCGAACGAAATCGACGGCCCCCAGGCGCGGCTCAAAAGCGCGAAGATTGAAGATTGGATAGCCAACCAGTTGTCCGGGGCCGTGGAAGGTGACGTCGCCGCCGCGGTCGGTTTCAAACAGCTCCACGCCCCGGGACTCAAGGAAAGCCTTGGGCGCCACGATGTTCTTGGCGTCGGCATTGCGGCCCAGGGTAATTACCGGCGGATGTTCCAGCAACAGCAGAGTATGGCCAACGCGGCCTGCCTTCACCAGACGCACCACGGTCTGCTGAAGCTCCAGCCCGGTCGAGTAGTCCAGGCGGCCAAGATAGAGAACGTTGATGACACGGAGGGACATGGGTTATTGTAGAGCAGTTGGCAAATAGCAATTAGCCATTAGCACTTAGCATTCAGCCCTGAGCATTTCTGAATATTGCCAAATCTCTTTGCTCCATTCAGTATCCATTTCATTCGATGCACCCTCTTACGCGATGCTGCGGCCATTTGTCAGCGGCCACTCACCAGCCGCCATAATGTTTCAGTGCTGAGTGCTAAGTGCTAAGTGCTAAGTGCTGAGTGTTGAGTGCTAATTGCCAACTGCTATTTGCCAATTGCTTTCTCTCAGAAATTAATCGCCTTCCCTTCCACCGCGCTGAACGCATCCAGCATGCCTTCCGAGACCGTGGGATGCGCATGCACGGTGAACATCAGGTCTTCGACCGTGCCTTCGAGTTCCATTACTGTTACGGCTTCGGCAATCAGTTCTGTGGCCAGAGGGCCGATGATGTGGACGCCCAGAATCTCGCCATACTTAGCGTCAGACACTACCTTGATGAATCCTTCATGCTGATCGATGATGCTGGCCTTGGAATTGGCGGTGAAGGGGAACTTGCCAACCTTGATCTGCAAGCCCGCCTCTTTGGCTTTGGCTTCGGTCAGCCCGACGCTGCCGATCTGGGGCTCGCAATAGGTGCAGCCGGGGATGCGTCCCTTGTTCACCGGTTTGCACGGCTTGCCGGCAATCTTGGTTATGGCCACGATGCCGCACATCGAGCCGGAATGTGCAAGCTGCGGAAACCCGGCCACGATGTCTCCAATGGCGTAGATGCCTTTTTCTCCGGTCTCCATCCACTCATTGACGTGGACGTAGCCACGTTCAGTCTTGATGCCCGAAAGTTTCTCCAGGCCAACCTTTTCCGTATGCGGTCCGCGGCCTACGGCGACCAGCACCTTCTCGGCTTCCAGCCGCTGCTGGGCTTCACCTTGGGGCGTGAACGATACGGCCACGCCGTTTTTGGTCTTCTCGACTTTATCGACCTTGGTGTTGACGAAGCTCTGTATGCCCTTCTTCTTGAAGTTGCGCAGTAGTTCTTTGCTGACCTCTTCATCTTCCACCGGCACCAGCCGTGGCAGCATCTCGATCACCGTGACCTCGGCGCCGAAGGAGCGATAGAGAGAAGCAAATTCCACACCCACCGCGCCCGAGCCGATGATGATCATGGATTTCGGAATCGCGTTCAGGCTCAGGACTTCGATATTGGTCAGAATGCGGTCGTCGGCCTGCAGGCCGGGCAACATGCGAGCATACGATCCGGTGGCCAGGACCAGGTTCTTGGCCTGCACCTGCGACTTTGCGCCACCATCGCCGGTGACGTCAACGGTATGAACGCCGCCTTTGGCCGGGCCGGTCAGATTGCCGAAGCCGCGCACCACGGTGACCTTGTTCTTCTTCATCAGGAAATCCAGGCCCTTGGTATGCTTGGCGATGATCTGGTTTTTACGGTCCTGGATGGTCTTCCAGTTCAACGTGCCCGCTCCCAGCCCGTCGATGCCGTATTCAGCCGCGGACTTCAGATGGTCGTAAACCTCGGCATGAAAGAGCAGCGCCTTGGTGGGGATGCATCCCACATGCAGGCATGTGCCGCCCAGCTTTGTGTCCTTCTCAATCAGGCAGGCCTTAAGCCCCAACTGTCCGGCGCGGATGGCGGCCGTGTATCCCCCGGGGCCTCCGCCGATAATGGCAACGTCATAGATGATGTCTGGCAATGCAGCACTCCCTCAAAATGAGAAATCGATTGCAGGAAAACAGATGATTGTAAATCAATCGGCAGTCACCCCGGGCGGCGTCAGGAGCGCAAGAGAACGCAAGGCTAGCGATGTAAGTGTGAGGACAATATATAGAGACCGGCGGCGCATCCGCGACGATTCTTGCAATCAAGGCGGCTATCCAATTGGGGAAGGTAGATCTTTCCTGGCGATTGTGCTTGACAGAGCTCCTAAATTGTGTATATTATATATACGTGCCAAATCTCGCCGGCACCTATATTAGAAACCTATATTAGGAGTTGAAAATGAATATCAATGAAGTAGAACCCAAGCTTGCTCAAAAATTAGGCGACCCGCTGAGGGAAATCCTGCAGGACTTAAGCTATTCGTTTCCTGAAAATTATCAGCTTTCAGTTTCGCTTCTGGATGCGAACGGACGCAAAAAGAAGAGCAACGCCGCCGCCAACAACTGGTCACCCGAGGCTGGGGGACGTCTCGAAATTCGATTTGAACCGGCAGTGCAGGGAAAGAAACCGTCAAACTCTGAAATTTCGCGGACAAATAGCGTCTCACCTCCTTCATCTCCGGCCCCTGCATCTGCTGCGAATAGGTATGTTCACCCGGCGGAAGTTGAACTGTTGAGGGCCCTGGATCGTGCGGAATCCAGGCCAGGCTGGAGCTTCGTTCCATTAAAGAAATTTCGCGATGAGATTCTGCCCCTGGAACCGTTGCCTGCCGGGTTGCGTACTGAAGTTGAGCAGCAGGCCATCTTTCGTTTGGCAATTGATAAACGATTGATCTTGGTTGGGAAAGTGCCAAATCCGAAGTCGCCGCAATTCCCCGTGACCACCATTCGGTTGAACCGGCTGATGCCTGAGGTAAAGGCCGCCCTCGGCCATGCGGGCCATCTGGATGAGGACTTTCAGCCCGTCGAGATTCACGGTGAAGCTCTGTCTTCAACAATCCTCCGTGAGAGGCGTTAGACTTGGCCCTGTACTATTTAGAAACCAGCGCCCTGGTCAAGTTGTACGTTCGTGAGCCAGGGACGGACCGGGTGCTGGCTCTCGCCGCCCGCGCGAACGAAAACCAACTGGCGATCTTGGCATTGTCCCAGATCGAATTCCGGTCGGCTATCCGGAGACGGGAAAAGAACCGGGAAATACCTGGGCATATCGCATCACAGCTTTTGGGGGCCTTTAGCCGCCACTTGGAGAGCAGGTTCGTGACCCAGATGGTCACCGACTTTGTACTGGATATTGCTTCGACGCTTGTCGACCGTTATGCGCTACGCGCGTTCGATGCAGTTCAATTGGCCGGGTACGCAGTGTGGAAAAATTCTTCAGGAAGCGATATGCCCATTTTCGTGTGTGCTGACCATGATCTTCTCAATGCAGCGAAGCAGGAAGGCATGCCGATCTTCGATCCCTGCTCCTAACACTGAGGTCTCAAACGCACACTCAAGAATATGAATCCATCCAAACTCACCTTCCATCCCCTAACCCCCGGCCGCTGGCCCGACCTCGAAGCCCTGTTCGGCGCCCGTGGCGCCTGCGGCGGATGCTGGTGCATGGCCTGGCGGCTCAGCCGCTCCGATTTCAATAAGAAAAAAGGTGCAGCCAACAAACGGGCGTTGAAGAAGCTGGCCTCGGCCAAGATAGCGCCCGGCGTCCTGGCTTACGCCGGCAAAGAGCCTGCCGGATGGTGCGCCATCGCACCGCGTGAAGCGTATCCAGTGCTGGGTAAGTCGATTCCCCTTTGCCGTTCGGTCTTTGCTTAATTCGCGTTCATCAGCGCAAATCAGCGGCAACCCGCTCTTACGCAATCAACCTCGCCGCATCCTTCGCAAAATACGTCAAAATCATCTGCGCCCCGGCGCGTCGTATCGATTGCAGCGATTCCAGAATCACCCGGTCTTTATCCAGCCATCCGTTGCGGATGGCGCCTTGCAGCATCGCATACTCGCCGGAAACCTGATAGGCGGCGATGGGAAGATCAAAACGCCGGCGGGCCTCGGAGATCACGTCGAGGTAGGGCATGGCCGGTTTGACCATGATCATGTCCGCGCCCTCCTGGATGTCGAGCTTGATCTCGCGCATGGCTTCGCGCAGATTGGCGCCATCCATCTGGTAGGAGCGGCGGTCGCCGAACTGGGGCGTGGAATCGGCGGCCTCGCGGAACGGCCCGTAGAAGCCTGAGGCAAATTTCGCCGCATAAGAAAGGACAGGCGTGTTCGTGAACCCGGCGGCGTCCAATCCCTTGCGGATGGCGGCCACCCGGCCATCCATCATGTCGGAAGGCGCAATGATGTCCATTCCGGCTTTAGCCTGGGAGACCGCGGTCTTGGCCAGGATTTCCAACGTGGGATCGTTGAGAATCTCGTAGTCGCCGCCCTTCTGTTCCACCACGCCGCAGTGGCCGTGCGACATGTATTCGCACAGGCAAACGTCGCCGATCACCACCAGGTCGTGTACTTCCTTCTTAATGGCGCGAGTGGCGCGCTGCACGATGCCATCGTCGGCCCATGCGCCGGTGGCGGCCTCATCTTTTTTTTCCGGCAGGCCGAACAGGATGATGCCGCCCAGTCCCAACGCCTTGGCTTCCCGCGCTTCTTTTACGGCTTCATCGACCGAGATGTTGAACACCCCCGGCATGGAGCTGATCTCTTTGCGTATGCCCTTGCCGGGGCACACAAAAAGAGGATAAATCAAGTTCGTTGACACAAGCCGGGTCTCGCGCACCAGCGAGCGCAGGGACTCCGACTGGCGCATACGGCGGAGGCGGGTTGCAGGAAAGGTCATCGCAGAGAGATTCTAAACCGTAACGTGGCCGCAACCAAAAAATATCCACAGCAAAGTACGCCAAGGCCGCAAAGGAAGATCAAAAGATTGAACTGCGCGGAGGACGTGGGATGCGCAGAGGGGCGCGGAAAAACCAAAGGCCGGAGGTGTTACCGCCGGAGAGCATTTGCGCAAGGCTTATCGCCTGGCGATTGAAGGTCAGAGTCGTGGCTGGAGGGCTTCCACAGTGCGCAGGCCGCTGGCGCGGACCACTCGTTTCTTTTTCGCAGGCTGCAGCATCTGCCACAGCGCAGAGAAGTCTGGGCGCGCCGAGGCTGGGACGCTCGCTTCGGCCTTCCGTTCATAGTCGAGAATGAGTGCCGCAACTGCTTCCCGCCCGTCAGCATCCTTCATCGCTTGCAGCGGAGTACGGCCCCATAGAGCAGACAGTTTCTTATGGACCCAGGCATCCACTTCTTTTTGCGAGAACTCCAGGCTTTCCGTGTGCCGGACCAACGTTCCCCGCTCAGGCGATGTCTTCTTACTCTCAGCTTTCAGCGCCGGTGCTTCTTTGGCTGTGCCCTGGCGACTCACATTGTCACCCGGATTTCCTTCGAGTTGATTGCGAATCCGCAGATAGCTGGCTCGAATCCCTTCTTCAACCATCGGCAGGTCTTCCTTCGAAAGACCCCGGTCCCTGGCCCCAAAAAGGGTCTTGAACATCCGGCGGCAGGCAATGATCTCAGGCTTCATGCGCGGCGGAATGATGAGCGGAGAACAAAAAGCCATCGCCGCGATCTCCGCCATCGGCGTTATCTGCCCATAGAGAATGTCCCCATGACGGACGCATGCCGACGTCGATCTTTCCCGCACGTCAAATTTCTGGCCGGTAAATATCTCCTGCACTCTCATGCCTTTTCCCGGCTGGCTGGCAATGATTTCATAAAAACTGAAAGGCTGCTGCATAGCAATCTGGGCTATTTCGGCCACCATGGGCGACAGAAGCCGCCGGTGACCGGCCAGAAAGGCCCGTACAATCGTGCCGCCTGCCGGCGCCCGCCCGAAGCCGGCCGCCCGGTCGGCTTGGTCTTTCCAGCGGTAGAGGAAATACGGAATGAAGATGGAATTCTCAGGCGACCGGGCGTCATACGCGCCATGTTCGGCCCCCAGGTTGAAGTCTTTCCACGCTTCTTGAATGTGGCTACCAAACCGGTGGAAACCAAACTCAACCATCGCAACGCCCAGTTGGCTCCAGGCTGAATGCACCTTGCTCCAGAGGTCGCCTTCCTCCCCATTCGCCGCTGGACGCGGCTTTAGACCGTCAGAGTTATATTCTTTACCCTGGCCCCAGAAGGAGGGTTCGTTCATGGCAAGATTCGAGCACGAGCTAGCGACCATGAGGGCACGTTAAATTGCCACTGTGAAGAAAATCAATAGAACAGAATGTTAAATAATTGTCTCAAGAATGTTGGTTTTCATGCTCGATCTTGCGGACCACCGGCTCCATGCGATCCAAGGCTTCCTTCAGGATGGCGCGCGACGTAGAAAAACAAATCCGCACGTGCCCGGCCGAACCCGGCCCAAACCAGCGCTCGGCCCCAGGGACAAGCGCTACGCGCGCTTCGTCGCGCAGCCTCTGCACCAGCCGCTGGGAATCGTTATCTAGCCCTTGCGTGCATGGGAAGATCACGTATGTGCCTTGCGGCCGGGCCACAGTTACGCCCGGCCATTGCGACAGCCGCTCGGCTACGTAGTCGCGCTGTGCTTGAAGATGGCGGACAAATTCCGCCAGCCATGAACGGCCACCCTGCAAAGCGGCGATGACCGCCACCTGCGACAGCACCGAGACGCCATACACCGTACTCTCGGCGTCGGAGGCGGCGATAATCTCCTTCATCCAGGCCGGATCGGTGGCTACGACGCAGCCTACACGCAATCCGGCCAGGGCAAAGTTCTTGGAGAACCCATAGACCGTCACCGTGTGTTGCGCAATCTGCGGCGAGATAGAGGCCAACGCGGTATGGCGATGCGGGGTATAAACAATGTCGGACCATATCTCGTCGGAGAGAATCCGCAGCTTGTGGCGGATGGCCCACTCGGCGACGTCTTGCAGCCACGGGCGCGAGTACACCACACCCAGCGGATTATGAGGGTTGCACAGCCATAGCATCCGCGTGCGCGCAGTGAGCCGGGCTTCCATGCCGGCGATAAACTCTTCGGCGGTCGTAGTCCGTGTGACCGGTACGCGCACCACCGCGGCCCCGGCGCGCTCCAGAGTGTGATGCAGCAGAAAGTCTACGGGCGCAGGGACCAGCGCTTCTTCACCTGGTTTCAGGCTGGCGCACGCCACCACGGCCATGGCGGAAGCGGCGCTGTCGGCTGCGAACACGTCGCTCGCTGCGCAGCGGACCTGCCGTGTGGTGAGCATCCAGTTGGCGACGGCTTCGCGGAAATCAGGAAGACCTTCGGCCGGAACGTAGCCGAGAACGCCGTCGGACGCATAGCGCGCCAGCGCCTCGCGCACTGCCGGGCATACCGCAAAATCCGGGTCGGCGGCCGTTAACGGAATGACCCCCTCGGGCTGCTGGGCCCAGCGCAGGTTGAAGGCCCGCTTCCGCAGCAGCGTCATCGGTACGGCGTTATCGGAGAAAAAATCGCTCGCCATGAGATTGATTCTACTTGGCGATGGGCATGACCAGGCTCGATGTGTTCCGGGGGGCGAGGAACTGCCGCATCAACTCACGTCCCTGGGCAATGAAAGGAGCGCACTGGCTGTGGCGTTCGGCGGAATACAGAACCAACGCCTCTTCCGGAACGCGCTCAGCAGCCAGCTTACGGGCCAGCAAGTCGGCATCGGCCAGGGCCGAGGAAACTCCCTGGCTGGTAAAAGGCGAGAGCGGGTGGGCCGCATCGCCGGCCAATACCAGATTGTGCCGGTGAAAGTGTGGCACTAGATCAGGGTCAACGGGACGCCACAGATGTACGCCCGAGAAGTCCGTCTGCTCCAACAGCGATGGTATTGGATCACCCCAGTCGCCGGCCAGGCGCATGGCGAATGCCCTCAAAGCCGTAGGCCCCGCGTCTTCCCGAGGCGGTGGAAAGTTGTGGGCGTCGAATTGTAAATACCAGACGACATGTTCGGCATCGACGGGAATAATACCCACGGCCAGCCCGCCACCTGGAGCATGAAATTTATTAAAGTTACGGCCGGCCCATGCAATCGCTCTCGGGCAGCAGACACGGCCGACGAGTTCCATGACTTGGGCCGTGGGGACTGGCCGTTGCGGGAACAATCCGCGGCGCGCCCGCGAGTGAATGCCATCGGCCCCCACATAGAGTTCTGCCTGAATCCGCATCGGGCCCGCTTTCGAATCAAGACAGGCGAAGCTGACCCGGCCCGCCTGGTCAAATTCCAGGCGGTTGAGTTCGGCGCCAAAGGTCAGCACCGCATTCGGCGGCAGGGCGCGCATGAGCGCAGACATCAGGCTGCTCCTCCGGATAGAGTACGCGCCGGCGGGCATGGGCTGCTCCACCAGCACCGCGCCGGCTGCATCGCGGTACAGATACGACTTTAGAGGAACACCTTCCAGGTACACGCCATAGCTCTCTATCGTGTCCACGGCCTCGGCCATGAGGATGAATCCCATGCCGGCTGCGTGGCTGAGGTGCGAGCGTTCGTAGATACGGCAACGATGCCCGTGCGCACATAGCGTGATGGCGGTCATTAAACCGGCAACGCCTGCGCCAAATACCGCAATTTCCATTCCCATCCTCCTGCAATTCGTGAAAGGGCAGCCTGACATGCGAACGTGCTGAAACCCGTCGCTTACGGCGCGGGCCGGCTTCAGCCCAGAAGCTGGCTGATGTTTTCCGGGGCAAAGAATTCCTGCACCGGCACGGTATGGGCGAATACACCGAAGTAGCGGCTGGTCTGTTCTGGATTGTTACGCAGCGCGTCGAGAATCCGCAGAATCTCCGGAGGCGGCGGATCGAGCGTAGCCAACTGCGAAGTAAGTTCAAAATAGGGAGTTTCCCGATGATTGCGATGCTGTTCGTAAGCGCCGATCGCCTGCTCGAAGGGCTGGCGTCCGCTTAGGCCGGCATCGATGGCTTCGGCCATCAGGTCCGCGGACTTGAAGGCGTCGGTGATTCCGGAAGCCGTGCATGGGTCCTTCTGGTAAGCGGCATCCCCCACCAGCGCCCATCCCGGCCCATACGGTCTGCGGTAATATCCTGGAATTGCGCCGCCCACAAATCGTGATTCACGGCGGCCCTGGCCCAATTGCTCCACCAGCTCCGGGGTATGTTCCGCGATGCTCCGCATGTAGCTGCCTTCAATGTCGGCCCGGACTTCGGGCAGTTCCCTCGCCGGGAAGGCCACGCCCACCAGGGCAAGATCGTCGTTGGTGTTGTACGCAAACATCACGCGGTAAGGGCGCAGCCACAGATGCCAGCCTTTCATCTTGACGCCGCTCCAGTAGGCATACCATGAGCCTTCGAGCGCCGGATGGTTGCTGTATTCCGGGGCCTGCACCGCTTTGGCTACGGTAGAGTGCATTCCGTCGGCGCCGATTACGATGCCGGCCTTTTCTGTTACGGTCTGGCCGTCCCGCTGGCGGCCGCGAATGCCCACTACCCGGTCATTTTCCCAGACGACTTCCTGCACGGAAAATCCTTCCCGCAGGTCCGCTCCTGCTTCCGTGGCGGCCTCCACCAGAATCGGGTCGAGTTTGAGCCGCCGTGGTGCGTAAGCCTCAGTCACGCCATCGGCCGGCGGCGGAGCGGCGATCAGCTTGAAAGCGCCGTAATCCCAGTGGTTGGTCTTGATAGGAGGACAGTTGGTGGCCGCCAGCCGGTCGAGCAGGCCCCACTTCTTCAGAAGCGCGGAGCCGGTCTGGTGAACAAAATGATTGGAAAAAGGCATGTCGCTGGGGAAGACGCCACGATCGACCAGCAACACTTTATGGCCTTTGCGGGCCAGCAGCATGGCGGTGGGCGAACCGGCGCAACGAGCGCCAACAACGATTGCGTCGTACATGGAAGTCTCCTTGGAACGGCGACGGTAAAAGATTTACTTCCAATCGAACGCGGGCAATGGGGCCACGGGAATAGAAACGCACTGCCGGACTCTTTCCCTGAGAGTTACGTAAAGGAAAGGCGCCCGTGTCCTTCCCTGAAAGGCGCTACAATGCTCAGGTTCTTGCGAGGGTTCTTTCAAATCCATAAGGAGCCACCCCATGAAGACCAACATGGAAACCATTCAGGGCATCTACAAGGGAGATGCAGAGCAGATCGCCAAGGACCTGCAAGCCGCCCTCGCCCCTCGCTTTGAATGGACGGAATCCGCCGGCTTTCCCTACCCGGGCACCTTCCACAGCCTGGAAGAAGTCGGAAAAAACGTGTTTGCCCGGTTGGCCACGGAATGGATCGATTACCGCGCTGAAGCCGAGAGCTTCTTTGACGCCGCCGATACCATCATCGTCACCGGATACTACAAAGGGACACATCGCCAGTCGAAGGGCGTCATGAACGCGCGCTTCGCCCACATCTGGACGCTCCAGGACGGCAAGGTCGTGAAGTACCTACAGAATGTCGACACCAAGAACGTTTGGGATGCCATCGAAGGCAAGTCATCTTGAGCTCGGCGCATGCCCCCCGCGGTTGGCAGAACAAAATAATTCTGCGCAAAGCCTTGTATTCAACTGCGTTTAGCGTTATATACGAGGCGAATTTCCTTTCGCAATCTGGAGGTGCAGGATGTTTCCCCCCAACAAATCCCTTCTCTTTTCGCTTTGCCTGATCTGTCTGTTCGCCCCCCTGGCATTGGGCCAGGCAAGCACCTCGCGTATCGAAGGCACAATCGTCGACGCCGGCAATGCCGTGGTCGCCAATGCCGTGGTGAAGGTCACCAATGAAGACACTGGCGTTGTCTACGAAACCAGGAGTAGCTCCACTGGAACTTACAGTGTCCCTTCACTCACTCCCGGCCGGTACAAAGTCAACGTCTCCGGGCAGGGGTTTGAGACCTTCAACAGCCAGCACAACGTTCTGTCGGTCGGCGCTCCGCTGGTTGTGAACGCTGCGCTGAAAATAGGCGCTGCACAGGAAGTGGTGGAGGTGCAGGGCTCCTATGAGCGAATCGAAACCACCAATGCCGCGGTCAGCGACGTGATCTCGCGCGAAGAGGTGAAAGACCTGCCGCTGAATGGCCGCAATCCGCTCAGCCTGCTGACCTTGGAGCCCGGCGTGGTGCAGAGGACCACCCAGGGGGCGGGTTCGGGAACGCACGTATTCGGCTCCCGCGACCGCGCACACAACGTGACTGTGGATGGCATTGATGCCAATGAGTCCACCGTCCCCAACCCCCAGAGCAACATCCAGCGCCTCAATCCCGACAACGTACAGGAATTTCGCACGGTGACCCTCGACCCCACGGCCGAATTCGGGCGCAACAGCGGCGCCAATGTTCTGGTAGCCACGCGCGCCGGCACCAACGCCTTCCACGGCGATGTGTTTTATTTCAACCGCAATACCGCCTTCAACGCCAACGAATGGTTCAACAATGCCGCCCAACGCCCCCGTCCGGACCTCAAGCTGCACCAGTATGGCTTCGATGTGGGCGGGCCGGTCCTCAAGAACAAGACGTTTTTCTTCGGCAGTTTTCAGAACAATCAGATTCTGCAGACTGGTCCCATCGCCAGCGCCTTTGGTATTCCCACGGTCTATACCGCCGCGGCGCGCAGCGGCCTCTTCCGCTACGTGGTGGGCGCTATCAACGGGACCAATCGCAACTCCGCCAGCCTGGTCGACCGCAACGGCAATCTGCTGCCCGGAGTGGCGGCCTGCGGCGGCGCGGTCATCACCGGCTGTGTCGCCACCTATAACATCTTCGCCAATGATCCTGCGGGCATCGGGGGCGACCCTGCGGTCCTCGGATTCATCAATAGCACACCCCTGCCTAACACCTTTACCCCGGGCGTAGGTGACGGCCTCAATACGGCCGGCTTCAGTTGGAACCCGCCCACCAAATTCACCGGCCCGAATTTTCTGGTGCGCGTGGACCACAACTTCAGCGCCCAAGACACGGTTTTCGTCCGTTACCTGCAAAACCATTTCAACACTACAGAGGGCGACTTCCTTAACGCCCGCCCCCAGGTCTTCCCTGGATTTCCACCCCTGGGAGAAGTTCTACGCATCGGCAAGAACGTGGCAGTGGGCCATCGTCACGTCTTCACTCCCAACCTGGTCAACGAATTCACAACCGGGTTCAACCGCTTCGCCTTCAACTTTACCTTCGGCGAGTCCAATCCAAATTTCGGCGACCCTGCCAAGCTGCCACCCTGGGCCGACCAGTGCGTTTTCGGTTCATTCGTGAATATCTCTTCTCCGCTGTGCGTTTCTCCGCACACCGCGCGCGCCGTAACCGCCCCACAGTTCATCGACAACCTTAGTTGGCAGCGCGGATCGCATACGGTCCGGACCGGATTTAATTTCCGCATGTACTACCATAATGACAGCCGTGGATTTTTCGGCAGCGGCATCCTGGCGCCGGTGGTCTTCTTCAACCAGTCCCTGCGTAAAGGCGGATTCAACAACATTCCCGGCAACATCGCTTCGCTCGACAAGAACACCCTGCAGCAAGCGATCGTGGAGTTAGCGGGCATTCCCGCCGGCATCCAACAGGGGTTCCAGGCGGACTTTCTCAACAATTCCTACAATGCGGGCCAATTTGCGACCGTGTATACCCGCGCCCACCAGTACGACCTTTATGTCCAGGACGAGTGGCATATCAAGCCCAGCCTGGTGCTCACTGCGGGCGTCCGCTGGGAGATCAATCCACCGCCCTCCGATAGCAGGCAGACACTGGTCCCCAATCGCGCCGTTGACGGTTCCCAGGGGCCGGTGGCGTTCGTTCAAGCCGATGGCTGGTACAAGAACAAGAACCTGGGGTCGCTGGGGCCGCGCATTGGCGTCGCCTGGTCCCCCGATCACAAAACCGCGGTACGCGCAGGCTATGGATGGCTATTTGATACCATCTCCACTTTCCAGGTCACTTCGATTGCAGGAAAGATTCCAGGGTTCATCTTGGGATGCAACAATTCCTTGAGCGCCACCGGGGTGGACACTCCCACGGTGGGTTGCGCGGCGCCCGGCGGCACATCCGCTCGCATTTCCCAGGGGTTCCCCATAAGCGTGCCCGCTCCCATCACGACTCCGTCAGCGGCCCTGGCGCCACCCGCCCAACCGTTTGGCCTAGCGCCGAGTGTTGGCGCTTTTGATCCAAACCTGAAAAACCCTTCCGTCCATGAGTGGGACCTGACCATTCAACGCGAGCTTCCCGGTCACCTGGTGGCTGAGGTCGGTTATGTCGGCAAGCGTGGCACTCACCTTTATCGCGCCTATGACCTGAACCAGATCAATGTGAATCAGCCGGGGTTCCTGGATTCATTTAACATCGCCCGGCAGAACATCATCGGGGGCTGCAAAGCCGATGGCACCGGCTGTCCGGTGGGCGTCACCGGACAGGGCCCGGCGCTGCTGCTGCAATTGATGAGCGCCGCCACTCTGAACAACCTCTCCGCCAGTATTTTTACGCTGAATAACATCGGCAACCTGGCGCAACGGATCGACCAGTTCGCCGGCGCCAACGCCATTACTGCCCGCGGGTTCCCGGCCAATTACTTCCGGCCCAATCCGCAATTCAGCCAGATCTTCTTCTTTGATTCCGGCGGCGACTCGTATTATCACGGCGCCTTTGTTGCCGCGCGCCGCCACTTTGAGAAAGGGCTCGATTTCGGCTTTACTTACACGCTCAGCAAGTCCATCGACGACTTGTCGGTGGATCCCGTGGGAGCGGCCACTGGTGGCGGATTAAGCACGTCCAACAGCCGTACGCCCACCGACGTCCATAATTTCCGGCTCGACCGTACGCGTTCCGACTTCGACAACCGGCACGTGCTTGTCGGAAACATGATTTATGAACTGCCGTTTGGGCACGGCAAGAAGTGGGGCGCGAACTGGACCGGGTTTCTCAACCACTTCCTCGGCGGATGGAGCACCACCGGAATCTTCAGCTACCAGAGCGGCGAGCCCTATACCCTCAACAGCGGTGAGCTCACCACGAACAGCACGCACCAGAGCTCGGTATTGGTTGTGGGTCCCTTTGATCCAGGCCACCTGCAGCCCGCGGCCGGTCCCAAAGTCCAGGGGCCTGTGCTTTACAACACTGGTCCTCTCATCACCAACGCGGCCGACCCGCATTTCAATTGTGTCAACGTCACCGGTACCGAAACGTTCTTCTGCATTCCCCCGGCGGGACAACCGGGAAGCGGACGCAATCTCGCCCAGGGGCCCCACTTCTGGAACCTGGATGCCGGATTGTCGAAGAACATCAAGATCGCGGAACGCTTCAATCTGCAAATGCGGGCCGAGTTCTTCAACGTCCTGAACCATCCAAACTTTGAAAACCCGCGCAATGCGACCGTCGGGTCCCCGAACATCACCAGCCTGTCTTTCGGGCAAACCTGCTGCAGCACCTCCGCCCTGCCCAGCTCGGCGAACGTGAATGCTCTGGGAGAACCGAACCGCGTCATGCAGTTCGGGTTGAAGCTGAACTTCTGACATAACCAGGGTAATCTTGGCCTTGATGGCCGGATGTAACTAAAATGCACCATGATCAGCATCAGAGATTCTCAATCAGGAGATCCACCCATGGAGATGCTGCCAAAACGCATTGTGTACGCGAAGAACGATGCGCACCAAAAGTTCCTGGACACCTTTAACGGCCAGTTGAAAGGCCGGACCAATCTTTCGTTCCTGGTGGTGATTGAGTTCGTTGGGGGCGAGCAACTGCGTAAGAAGATCGAGGCCATGCTGGGCAATCCCACCTATCTTCCGGACGAATGGTGTTCGGCGCGGGACGCCATTGTGATGTTCGACCAGGCGCTGCGGGCCGGCGTGGCCGCTGAACGCCTGGGCCACCGTGTGATGCCCACCTACAAGAACAACTTCCCGGCGATCTTCGAGGGAAAGACAATACGGGATGCCTTCGAGATCCTCGAGCGGGCTTACGCTTCGAATACCACCTACGGTGGAGTGTCGCCCGTGGCAGTGGTCGAGCCCAAGCGGGCGCTGGTCTACCGCAAAGGATCGCCCCTTCCCTGCGACTATTTCGTTGGTGTGATCAACGGTCTGCTCAAGCTCTTCTCCATTGACTCAACCACCCGCGAGATCGCCTGCCAGTGGAATGGCGCGCCGGCCTGCTGTTACGAGACAACGTGGGCGAACTGAGATCTCAATATTAGTACTGGCCGGGAGATTAAGTAATCATCGCGGATCTGGTGATCGGGTGGTCTGGAGATCGGGTAATCGGAACCGCGAGTGCAGTGACCGGCTTTTCCGATGTCCCGATGTTCCGATGTCCCGATTTCCCGATCTATCAAAATCACTCCACCCCGAAGGCCAGCAGTACGTTACCGGCATCTCATAGTTGTGAACACCATGCCTCCGTTAGCGGCTGGCCTGGGTCGACAACCAAGATGAAGACAACATGCCGCTGGACCTGAAGTGTTAATTAACGCAGGGAATATGCGATGAGAAAATACGAGTTGCCTCCATTTCTTGAACCTATTCTCACTCAAGCTAACTATGAGCGTTGGCTTTTGCGGAAAGCGATGGCGCACGTGCGTCGTGATCGCAAGCGCGGCAATCAGCCCGCAACCAGTGAGATCTATAGGATGGCGATACACAAGGCGGTATGTTCCTCAAATGGCAAGGACGACTATACCGGTGAACCGCTCGACTGGAAATTGACGAGCAAGTACGACAATCAGGAATCGAACAATGGCAAACGGAAATACAAAGCCCAGTTTGCTCTGCTGCCCACTGTGGACCATGTCGGCGACGGCTTAGGGCCGGCTGATTTCAAGATTTGTGCGTGGCGTACCAATGACGCGAAGGGTGACCTCAGCCTGAGTGAATTCATCGACCTGTGCGAGCGGGTAGTCGAAGCAAATGCAACCGCGTGACTGGCCGTGTGGTGTCTCCTCGGACACTTGTGGTTAGTGTTACACGGTGATACATTTTCCGCGACGACGAGACCTCGTCATTTAAGCATGCAGGTGCAAGCCATTGAAAGCAAGCTCTGAGATTGTAATTTACTCATCGCCAGCCGACGTCATGCGATTTATCGATTCAGTTCGTTCAAATGCGGACAGTGATAAGAATGCACTTGGTTTTCTTCCACCAGCCGCTTACGACGGCGCAGCTGAGCGTGGCAATCTGTTTGTTGCGACCAAAGATGGCCAGTGCATTGGGCACTTGCTTTTCGGCGGAACCTTCCCCCGTGGCCGTATCTTCCAGTTGTATGTGACGGCCGAGTACAGAAAGCGCGGCGTGGCAGCGACTTTATTGAGCCAACTCATATCATCACTAGAATCGGTCGGATTTCTAACCATTTCAGCAAAAGTTGCTGACGACTTGGCAGCCAACAGCTTTTGGGAAAAGGCTGGATTTCCAGTACTCCGCGTCAAGCCTGGGGGGCCTTCGCGGGGAAGGTTGATAAACCACAGGGTAAAAGATCTCGATACGCCACATCTGTTTAGATCTGGATCAATCAAAGACACTGATTTAGGGATCGCCTCGCGCTACGCTACGCCTCTGCCGGTGTTCCTCATTGACCTCAATGTCTTCTGGGATATCGTGAAGCATCGCCCCCGCTCAGAATATGCGGCGCAGGTAATTGGAGCAGCGCTCGACAACTTTATTAGGGTACTCGTGGCTGATGAATTTGCGAGGGAATTGCAACGCACCGCAATCTCTTCGGACACCGACCCCGTGTTAGAGTTTGCACTAGAACTGCCGGCCCTAAGCCGCCCGCCGGATGAAGTCCTTGTTCCATTGCACAAGGAACTGTCAGAAATTATTTTCCATACTTGCTCGCAGAATCGACCGCTATCCGTGCGGGACAATTCCGACATATTGCATCTCGGGACGGCAATCCACCACCGGGCGACCGGATTCGTAACCAGCGAAGAAGCGATGGTACGTTGTCGAGATGAGATCTATCTGCGATACGGCGTCGAGATACTGCATGTCAAGAATTTTGCGACGGCCCTTGCCTCGCGCAAGAATCAGATTCAGCCTTTGCACGTACAACTCTCCAGCGACACTCTGAGCGTGCGGGAACTCATTGAAGCTGACGATAAATCACTTCTGGATTTTCTGGATATTGTTGGAGCATCCTTGCACGCCCAGCAGGACTTTTTACCAGGATCTACTTCCGTTATCCACAGAAAGAGGGTTGTTGTCACTTCGCAATCGGATATGGTTTGTGTTGCATCGTGGGATGCAAGAGCAGGGCTGCGTAATAGGGTAGATGTGCGGCTGCTTGTCAATGAAGAACATCCAGCAGCAGAAGCTGCGATCGACTGTCTCATCGGCCGGATTTGTGCAGAAGCGAGCGGTTTGGCGACGGTGCTATTAGAGCTCGTAGTTCCTATTGGGAGCGCGCTGACAAGTAAGGCAGCCTATATTCACGGCTTTAGGTCCGCGAAGGAACCCGTCGAAGAGAGGATGGTGCTGCAAAAAGTGTGCGTCGGCGGGCCCGTGTCCTGGGCCAATTGGCCTAGAATCTCATCGGCGATCACGCAATGCGCAGGGCTAGCATTTCCTCCTGATCTCCCATCGTTTGAAGATTGTGGACAGCCTATATCATTCGTGGACGCTGATGGCAACCCAAGATACATTAGCTTGTGGGAACTTGAGAAACTTATGTCCCCCGTCCTGCTGATATTGCCTGGGAGATCGGGCGTGATAGCGCCAATTCAAAGGGCATACGCCGACGAACTCTTCGGATCATCACCTCAAATGTCCTTCATGCCGCGCAAGGAAGCCATTCTGCACTCCGAAAGAGCATATTTCAGCGCCGCCCGTAACGCCGGTATTATGACCAAGGGTATTCCGCTGTTGTTTTACGAGTCCGGAGGAGACAATGGCCGCTCCGCTGTGATCGCGGCGGCAAGAGTGGTGGATACTGTCGCTATCGAAAAGAGAAAGATTTCATCCACCCTCCTCAGACTTGGCGTTGTGGAAGCCGGTGACCTGCAGGGCTTAACTGTTAGTGACGGCGTCGCCGTGACAAAATTCGACAATGTCATGCTATTCAAGAAGCCCGTTTCTCTGGCGCGGCTAAGACGACTCGGGTGCGTAGATGGTGCCAATTTGGTCACTGCTCGCCGAATTAGCGCCGAGCAATTGTCGGCAGTCTTGATGGAGGGTGATCGTAATGAATGACGTCGACGATATCTTGATCTCAATCCGCCGCGAGTATGTCGATAAAATTCTTACTGGTGAAAAAACGATTGAACTTAGACGGCGATCTCTTCACGTTCAGCGTGGCACGCGCGTCTGGATTTATAGTAAAGCACCAGATGCGATCATCCAGGTGTCCGGTGTGATAGATGACATTGTCAGAGCCTCGCCACATCAGCTCTGGTGCAAATATCGCAACAGGACCGGAGTGAGCTACGCGGATTTCCGCTCATACTTCGGTGATGTGGAAATTGGATGCGCTATTTTTTTGAAGGATATACGGCGGCTTAAGAATGAAATATCGTTGAGCGCCATTCGCAGAGAAGTTCAGTCCTTCCGTCCGCCGCAGTTTTATGCGAAGTTGAAATCTGACAATCCGACTCTACGAGTTCTGCGTGCCTCCGCGATTCATGGATGCCAAAGTTCCGAAGCGTGAAAGGGGCCATGAGCATTGCCTCCAGCGCAAAGGGGTTTGTCCATGCCGATAATGTCAAGATGCCAACCTGGTGGGAGAGTGAGTTTATGAACGTGGCTAAGGACAGGTACAGAGGGACGACGAAGTATATTCATGTTCTTGCCGAATTGGTGAGGGCGGCTCAATACCGCGGTATCACCACTTATCAGGATATCGCGGTCATAATGGGCCTCCCCACAAAGGGTTCGCACATGGGAGTCGAAACCGGTCATGTCCTCGGAGAGATTTCTGAAGATGAAGTTCACTCAGGCCGTCCAATGCTAAGCGCAGTCGCAGTCAGCGTGAGCGGACGGCCAGGGCCGGGCTTCTACAAGCTAGCTAAAAAGCTCGGGCTTATGAAATTAGGCGAGGATGAGGTGAAATTTTGGCAGAATCAATGCGAGGCTGTTTATAGGGCCTGGCGGCGACCATTGCCTTAGCGATTCTCACTCACCCTGAAATACTAAAATATTCAAGCATGGTGAGCGTTCCGCCAAAAAAAGTTGAGCGTCCTAGGAACATAATGATCGCAGAGCCTAATGTTCAACCAACCAAGCTCTAACCAAACATGCAACGGGCAACGCTCCATTTATACAGACGGAATTCTGCGATCACTCCACCCCGAAAGCCAGCAGCACATTGCCGGGTATCTCATAGTTGTGACCATAGCCCGAGTTCACGAACACCATGCCTCCGGCCACCGCTGGTCCGGCGCCATCGAGCGCGCCGCCTTTGGCCGGCACCTGGTTTACGGTGGGAAACTCGCGCAGGGTGTCATAGTCCCACAGCACACGGCCATCCTGGCTCGAATAGGCGCGGAAATGACCGTCGAGAGAGCCGGAGAACACTACGCCCGGGGTGGCGGTGACCGCCGCCGATTGGCCGGGGCTGCAGCGCGGAGTGTGGCAGCCTTCCTCGCTGGGAAGCGCGCTCCATAGCTTCTTGCCTGTGCCGATCTGGATTGCGAAGAGTCCGCCACCCACCTTAGGGTCCGGCTGAATCCCTTCGGGTCCTGCGGCTGCGCCCACATCCGATATAGCTACGTAAGCGGTTTGGTTGTCGGCGGCCGGTCCCCACTGGATGCCTCCTAACACTCCACCTTTTCCGAGCCGAGTTTGCCAGAGGATCTTTCCCTTGGCATCGGGATCGAGCGCGTAGATCACGCCCGATTTCTGGGCGGCCAAGACAACATTGCGGCCGTCCGGCAAGGTGCGCAGGATGGGCGAAGATCCGAAATCGTGGTCTGGCCCCGCATCCTTCGGACAATTCTTATTGCCGGGCTGAAAGCAACTGGAGTTCCAGTCATCCTGAGGAAGGACCTGGCGTGCCCAGGTGATCTTGCCAGTGGCAAGATCGAGGGCCAATATCGCATCCGTGAGCGGCGTGGAGGGTTTGGTATACCCATCGCCGGTTCCCACGTACAGCACCTTGCGTTTAGGGTCGATGGCCGGCGAAGACCAAATGGCCCCACCGGAGGGCCCAAATATTTGCACTCCTTCTTTTGTGGTTTCCACGACGTGCGCGCGCTCCTTGACTGTGTATGTCCGCCAAAGTTCTTTACCGGTCTTGGCATCCAGGGCCACGACGCTGCCGCGGAAGGTGCAACATTGATACGCAGGATCGGCCGCCGCCCACTCTTCGCGGGAAGAGACCGGCACATAGAGCCGGCCCTGGAACAACTTAGGAGAGCCAGTGATGCGCGCCACCGGATGCGGATCTAGCAACTTCTTCCACAGTAGTTTTCCGGTAGTAGCATCAAGAGCATAGGCCTCGCCACGCAGGTCGCCAAAGTAGGCGATGTTGTCCGGACCGATGGTGATGGCGGTACGCACCCCGCCATCCGCCTGGAAGCTCCAATACGTGCAACCGGTGGCTGCGTCCAGTGAATAGACCAGGCCGGCGGCGCTGCCGATAAAGACGCGTCCCCCGGCCACGACGGGCTGGGCGTAGGCCGAAAATGCAGCGGGGAAACCAAAGGCCCATTTCAGCTTAAGTTTTGGGACCTGTTCCGCACTCAACCGTGAGGCATCGGCAGGCTGGAAGCGGCTGTTGCTCAAATCCACACCCCAGCCGTTCCACGATGGTCCGCCAAAAAGTTTGGCGGCCGGGTCGGCGCAGCGATTCGCGCCCGCCGGCGGAAACTGTCCTATCCGTTGACCCGTGAGGAACTCCGCTACCGCCACCCGCTCCGCCGGTTTCAGGCCTGCGCCCTGGCTGCGCATCTGCCCACTGGTCAGCGCAGTGACGATATTCTCCGGCGCCATGGACTTCAATACATGCTGGTTCATAAACGGCGGGGTATCGGTCATCTCGTGGCATCTGGCGCAGTGCGACTGGTAAAGTGCCTGGCCGTTCGGTGGCGCTGCCTGTACGCACAGGGCGTTCGAAAGCAGCAGGCTGGCTGCCAGAAACGCTTGGCAACAGAAGTTGGCTGTGAGCTTAGCGGTCTTTGTCATCATTCAAGTATCTTTCTGACCTCGCCTTCCAGGTCGTTGACTACTTTGCATGGAGTGTTGAAGGTCATGGTCGCGCGTTTTTCAGCATCATAGGCCGGCCATTGCGGAAGCCCGGAATGATTGGGATTTCCCGTGCGCGCGAACGCCACCCAGGTCCTACTCACTACCTTCGCCAGATCGTGCATTTGTGGTGCGTTTCCAAGAAGCAGTGGGCCTTTCTCCACGTTGTCGAAGGCGAAGGGAATTTCGATGGTGTGTGGCGCTCTCAGGATGCCGTCATCCACGGGCGCGCCCCACTGGAATATATAGAAGTAAGCCGGCGCCGCCTTCAGCGCCGCTTTACGTTCAGCCAGGCGAATGGAGTTGGCGAAAGCGAAAGTTGAAGTCGCTATGTCGGTGTAGAGATAGCTGGGCGAGTCCCCAGGCCGCAGCTTGCGGAAGGCCGCGATCAGCGCCTCGGCCTTGGCGCCCACACCGGGAATCGTCTTGGCCTTCTCTGCTAATTCGGCGTCGGTGAGCTTGTTCCACCAGGGTTGGCCAACGTTGTAGAGCGTCTGCTCATCTTTGGTACAGCCAACCATGATCGGAACGCTCGCGGAGATGGCCGGCGCCGCCGGATCGAAGGGATGGTTGGGCAGCGCTGCGCCGTCAACCACAGGGGCAAAACGCAGACCGCCGAGGCCACCGCGTCCACCGAGCTTGGCTTGCATGGCAGCGGCAGCCTTGGCCAGAGCTTCCGCCGGGACTGCTTGCAAGGCATTCATGTCGCCGGGAGCGATTTGCAACTCAGAGAGAACCGCCTTGGCCACACCGGTTGCAATCTCTTTAGGAACGCCCCGGATGCCGGGTCCGCTTTCGATAATGGCCCGATGGAACAGGCCTTTAGCGCCGGGCATCGCGAGCAGAGCGCTGACTTTACCGCCTCCGCCAGACTGGCCGAAGATGGTGACGTTGCCAGGATCACCGCCGAACTCGGCAATGTTGTCGCGTACCCATTCGAGCACCGCGATCAGATCTAATTGGCCGGCATTTCCGGAGGTGGCGTAGGCCTCGCCCGCGAGTTCGCCTAGATATAGATAGCCGAAGACGTTGAGCCGATGATTGACCGTGACCACTACCACGTCATGACGGCCCGCCAGATTGTGACCGTCATAGGCAGGCCAACTGCCGGAGCCGTAGTTGAAACCGCCGCCGTGGAACCAGACCATGACCGGGCGTTGCTTTGCTCCGCCCAGTTGCGGCGTCCAGACGTTGAGGAACATGCAATCTTCGTTTTGCCGGGCAAGATCATCGGGCGGTGTGAACACCTGGCCAAGCGCCTGCCCAACATTGCCGGGATAGGAGACGGCGGAGCCTCCGCTACGCAACTGCATGGAGGCCGCGCCCAGTCTGCCAGCATCGGCTACCTCTTTCCAGGGCTTGGGTTTCTGTGGAGGCATGAAGCGCAGAGGACCCAGCGGAGGCGCAGCATAACGCAAGCCCCTGAAGGTTGCCACGCCGCTCTCAACCATGCCTTGCACGGGACCGTTGCTGGTCTTCACCACACTGGTGGCCGGGGTGTCAGCGAACGAGACTTTGGTGAACAGACCGGCGGCCGCGAATCCTACACCCAATTTCAGCGCTTTACGGCGCGTTAGTTCCAGCCGATTCTCCCGGCCATCGTGGTACATGACGGCTACCTTTCCCTCTCTCTGCGCTTTTGTGTCTCCGCGCATAGAGAATCAGGCTTCACGGCCCTGAACGAGTGGTCATTTTAGACCTGTTCCGGCACGGGCTGCAATCACTTTTGTGCATCAGGAAGTGCGAGCGGCGCCTGCGGAAGTCGCACTACTCGTCACTCTCACCTTTTTGTCATTCCGAAAGGCCGCGCACGCGCGGTTTTGGCGCGGGCGTGGCCTGAGAAACCGGCTGCGCCGCGTTCGAGGATCGCCAAAATCTTTGATGACATCAGGCGAGCAATCGCAAATTGTCGAAACCTATCTGTCGAAACCTAGCTTGTCCGTACTCTCAGCCTGCGGTATTCTGCAAGAAAGGGGAACTGATGATGGCCGACCTTGACTGGTCGCAATGTCCTGCGGTGGAAAGCGTCCCCGGCAAGGTTAGCGGCGCATGGGTCTTTCGGGGAACACGGATGCCGGTCCAGACGGTGTTCGAGAATCTTGAGGCCGGCATGTCGGTCGATGAGATAACGGAAGTTTTCGATGTGACACGGGAAGAAGTAAGGGCCGTTCTCCATTTTGCCAGCGAGAGCTTTGCGAAAGCGCCGACCGCCGGCTACGCATGAACTACGGAGGACGCCATGCACACCACCAAACTGCGCAAAGTCGGCGGCTCGATCATTCTGGCCGTCCCGCCCGCTCTGCTCGACCTCCTGCGCTTGCGGCCGGGAGCCAAAGTTGGCATCAAGGTACGTAGCGGACGGCTGGTTATGGAGCCGCGGCCTCGCTACACCCTGGAAGAGCTACTCGCCCAATGCGGTCCCAAAACGGCGCGCAGCAAGAGGATGAGGAAAGACGAGCGCGACTGGCTCGATAGTAAGCTGGTGGGGAGCGAGGTCATCTGATGAAGCGCGGCGAAATCTGGCTCATCAGAACTTATGTATCATCCTACTATTTTCGGAGATAGATCATGAACGATACACGTTCTCTGATTCTGGCCATCTTTGTGATAGGTGCCGCATATTTCTATAAAAGGATTGCCGGCAGAGCGGACTTCGAGCGCATCATTGACTATGTCACGGGTGGTGGAAGTGAAGTCGTGGATATTGTCTGGAAACGTTTCGGCGAGGGCTGGCTTGGTTCAGGCAATCAACGCATCTACGAAGTGACCTTCCGGCTTTCTGATGGCCATATCCGGACCGCAATGTGCAAGACAAGCTGGCTCGGCGGCATTTACTGGAGTGGCGGCGCCCCGCCTGCACCTCCTGCAAGAAGACCACAGGGTAGGTCACAGACAGCCAGTTGATTCGGGCCGGCGGGTTTCCCGGCTTGACTAAGGTTCTGTGTGGCGAGAAAAAGCCCGCAATCGATATACTTCCGCTGTGCAAATTCAACCCGCTCAGTCACAGGAGATTGCCGGGAATCCCAAGCACCACGGCATCATCGGATGCCTGCTGGGCACAGCGGTCGGCGATGCCCTCGGACTTCCGTGCGAGGCCCTCTCCTTGAAACGCCAGCAAAGGCTCTACCCGGAGATCAATGGTCATCACTTCATCTTTGGGCACGGAATGATTTCCGACGACACCGAACATACCTGTATGGTCGTACAGGCGCTGATCGTTTCAGCAGGTGAACCTGGCCGGTTCGCAGAGAGCTTTGCCTGGCGCATGCGCTGGTGGCTGTTGTCGTTTCCGCCCGCGATTGGATGGGCAACGTTGCGCGCCCTTCTCAAGCTATGGGCCGGGTTCCCGCCCGGCAAGAGCGGGGTATTTTCCGCCGGGAATGGTCCGGCGATGCGTAGCGCAATTCTCGGAGTGTGCTTCGGGGACGATCTGCCCCGCCTGCGCCAACTGGTGCAGGTCTCTGCCCGCATCACCCACACGGATCCGAAGGCGGAGTGGGCGGCCCTCGCGGTGGCGGTAGCGGCGCACATGTCATCTTGCGGCGAAGCGGCGCCCGACGAGTTTCTCGCAGCCTTCCGCGATGCGCTGGGCGAAGATGCTGGACCAGCAGCAGAGTTCGTGGATCTTCTGAATCGGGCCGCGCAGAGTGCGACCCGTGGTGAGAGCACACAGTCGTTCGCGGAATCCCTTGGCTTGCAAGCCGGGGTAAGCGGTTATTCGTACCATACCGTGCCGGTGGCCTTGCAGACTTGGTTGCGCCAGCCCACTGATTTCTCTGCGGTGCTGAATGCGGTCCGCTGTGGAGGAGACACCGACACGGTGGCCGCTATCGTAGGTGGAATCATCGGGGCGCGAGTTGGCAAGGAAGGCATCCCGCGGCAGTGGCTGGAGCGGATGTGGGAGTGGCCGAGAAGCACAGCATGGATCGAGCGATTAGGTCAACGCCTGGCGCAGGTGTGCGCATCCGGCATCCCGCAGCCAGCAGTCTCTGTGCCTATCTGGGCTCTCTTTCTCCGGAGCGTCGGGTTCACGGCGATTGTGCTGGCACACGGAGTGCGCCGGCTTTTCCCGCCCTATTGAGGCTACGAATATTTGTTTGCCAAGAAAGATCGGGACAATATCGCAGGCGATGAGTTGGCGGAATTTCGGAAGCTCGCCAAGGCTTACGCGGCCCTAACGGCGCAGCAAGTAAGCAGCCTCATGCAGAACAATTCTTGGATGGAGATATGCCAATGAAGACGAAGCGTAAGTTCAAAAGTGACGCCTTTGCGGCCATTCACTCCTCGGCCTCTGCTCTTGCCAAGGTTGTGCAGAAACACGGGTTGAAGATGCTCGCCTGAACTGGTTTGGTGAATCATTCAGCTTTGGCATTGCTTGACCCGGCGAGGCAACCCAAGGGCTTTCATTCGCCGGCAGTGCTCCTCGAAATCAGAGCGCGGTCCTTTCCAGCGGAGGTCTTCGACCGTATCAAAGACCGGAACATCCAGCCGCAGGGTGGCCAGGGTGCGGAACAATAGGGCGTCGCTCCATGTGTTGAACAGCGATTCGGCGAGAGCGCGCGCCCTCTTGATGGAAGGATGCCATGCTTGCCAGTCCTTGGGAATGTTTTCGAGGTGGGGATATTGCGACAGAGTTTGGGCCGCGGCTTTTGCGCCCCATCCTTTCACACCAGGGAAGCCGTCGGCATTGTCACCGACCACTGCCAGGTAATCCGGAATCGATTGGGACTTCACCCCGAACTTGGCTACCACGCCGGCGTCATCGCGCAGGGACTCGCGTCTGCGGTCCATTTGGACCACGCGCGTACCGACAACACACTGGCTGAGGTCTTTATCCGGGGTGCAGATGAACACCTTCCCTACGCGGTCATCCTGTGCAGCTTTCGCGGCGGCGGAGGCCAGCGCATCGTCCGCTTCGAATTGGACCATGGGCCATACCATCACGCCCATGGCTTCCAGCGCCGCTTCGAGAATGGGGAATTGTGAGAGCAGCTCCGGGGCCACGCCTTCGCTGGTCTTGTATCCAGGATACAGGTCGTTCCGAAAGGATTCCACCACGTGATCGGTCGCCACCCCTAGGTGGGTAGCGCCATCCTCAATCATGGCAAGGACGGAAGACAGCACGCCGCGTACGGCGCCGATTTCCTGGCCGTGGATATCGGCCGCGGCCGGCACGGCAAAGAAGTGCCGGAACAGCTCATAGGTCCCGTCGATCAGGTGAACATCCATGCATCCCCCATTACGGTTCAACGTAAATCCTATGCACGCGGTCACCCAGGCGTGTGAGCAGCTCATGCGAGATCGTCCCGGCCTTCTGTGCCACTTCTTCAGGACGCAACGTATGGCCGTTGTGTGTGCCGTAGAGCAACACTTCGGCGCCGCTTTGAATACCGGGGAGATCGGTTACATCCACCTGCATCTGGTCCATGCTGATGCGGCCCACGATGGGAGCGCGGCGGCCTTCGACCAGCACTTCGCCTTTGCCGGCCAGGGCCCAGGGCAGGCCATCGTCATAGCCAAAGGGAACGATTCCCACACGGAGAGCGCGTTGCGCGGTGTAGGTGCGGTTGTAGCCGAGGGTCGCGCCCGGCGGAAATTCCTGGATGCTGGTGATCCTGCTGGTGACGCCCACGGCCAGTTCCAATTCCAACGCTTGCTCTGCGGCTTCGGAAGGAAATAGCCCATACAAGCCCAGCCCCACGCGCACCATGTTGTAATGGGCATCGGGAAAGCGGGCCGCGGCGGCGGTATTGGCGGCGTGAATCTGCAACCCATCGAAGCCGGCGCCTTGCAGCGCCCCAAGGACCTCATTGAACTCCGCAATCTGTTGCCGGGTGAAACCGTCCTGGGCCGGATCTTCCGCGGCGGCGAAGTGCGTGCAGATTCCAGTCAGGCGCATCACGCCGCTGCGGGCGATGCGCTGGGCCAGATCGAGCGCCGTCTTCGAGGCAACACCCAGCCGGTGCATGCCGGTGTCGACTTTCAAATGGACATCGAGCCGGCGCGGGCTTCCGGCCAGTGACCGGGCAAAGGCCTCCACCAGTTCAGCGGAGTAGATGACCGGTGTGAGGCGATAGTGCAGAAGGTTGTCGATGTCTTCCCGGTCACACAGGAATACCAGGATCTCCTGTTCCGCGCCGGTCTTGCGTACTGCGACGCCTTCATTGGCTGAGGACACGCCGACATGGCGGATGCTCAGGCGTGACATCCATGAGGCGAGTTGGGTGAGTTCGGTGCCATAAGCCATGGCTTTGAGCATGGCCAGGATATTCGTACCCGCCCCACAGTGCCGGCGAAAGCGCGCGATATTGCCTTCAATGGCCGCCAGATTGACCCACAAGCAGCGCTGGGCAATTGCCCCGGATAGGTCCTGAACGGCCTTCACCATGCCGGCATTGCGCGGCCCCTTGAAGAGCACCGTGTCTCCGGGCCTCAGCATGGGCAGCAACCGGGTCTTCAGGTCTTCCGCATTGGCGACATGCACCAGGCTGCCGCCGGGCTGTGTCGCTTTGTAGCCTTCCGCAGTGCTTTCGAGATCGCCGCCACCCACCAGAAAGAGATGACTGACGCCGCATGCACCCGCTTGTTCGCCCACCTGGCGATGCTCGCGGTTGGAGTTGGCGCCCAGCTCCCTCATGCCCGCAAAGGCGAAGATGCAGCGGCCGCCTGCGGGCGCCGACTGCGCGGCAGAGCGCAGCGCTGCATGAACGGAGATAGGGTCCGAGCTGTAACTGTCATTAATAATGTGGATGCCCTGCGGCGACGACCATAGCTCCATGCGGGTGGAGGTCGGAGCATAGCCATCGAGGGCAGCGGCAATCTCTTCGGGCTCCACACCCAGCAGGTGGGCGGCTACGGCGGCCAAGTGCAGATCGGCAATGATTTCCGGCGAGCGCGTTTTCACCATGGCCGTTTTGCGGTTAGCGGGACCTGTGGTCAATTCCAATAGACAGCCATTTTCAATCAGTGAGACGGAGGTGAGAGAAATTCCCGGCATAGCGGCGCCGGCGTCGCTCCTTCCGACGCGATAGATCTGGCATTGCAACCCTGCAGCGGGTCCTTCAATCGCCGGCTCGCCTGACGGAACCAACAACCATCCATCCTTGCCAATGCGCTGGAAGAGCGACATCTTTTCGCGGGCGATTGCTTCACGGCTGCCGAAGGCGGCAAAGTGAGCCATGCCGATGTTGGTGAGGATGCCGTAATCGGGTGCGGCAATTTCTTCGAGCGCGACCATCTCTCCCGGGGCGGAGATGCCCACTTCGAGGATGGCGATATCTTCCGGCTGTTCCGCCGAAAGTACAGACAGGGGCAGCCCCAATTGGCTGTTGTAGCTGCCGGGCGAGGCGAGCACCCTGCGCCCCGCCAGCAGCATCTTCAGGACATCTTTGACGATCGTCTTCCCGTTACTGCCGGTAATGGCCACCACCTTGCCAAAACATTCGCGGCGATGCCAGCGGGCCAGCGCCTGCAATCCGCGCAAGGGATCGGGAACCACCACCAGCGGCCAACGCGAATTCCACTCCGCTCCCAACTCCGCCAGGGCCGTTTGCGACACCATGGCCGCCGATGCCCCATTGTGGAAGGCAGCGGCGAGAAAAGCGTGCCCATCGGTGTGCAGTCCTTGGAGCGCGACGAACAGCGAACCAGGAGCGGCGCCGCGCGAATCGGCGCATACCCGTTCGATCGTCACCTGCTCCGGCAGGCCCTGCAGTCTACCGCGGGCTTCGTGGGCGATCCGTTCAAGTTTGGTGGGAATCAAGAGATTGTCGCGCTCCCGCGGCGGCTGTCGCTTCTGTTATTGTAATGAATCGCCACAATATTTCATGACCGGTCTTTACGAGAAATGGATGTACGCATGGGAGACCCGGCTCACCACTCGGGACACGAACCGGGTCGTGCGGCCGTTGGAGTGGGGTCTCGATTGGGCCCGCCGCTGGCCCCTGGTGCGCGGCAATGGCGGCCTGCCCGCGGCCGAACGGGATCACGAACAGTTTCTGCATGACCTCAACGATAAGATTGTCGCGCGTAGCGATGAGTTCTTCGCTTATGAAACGCCCTTAGACTTCCGCCTGGAAAAGAGAAAGATCGAGCTTTTTCCCACGGGCAGTAATGCCTCGGAAAAACTGCCCAAAGGCGACGGAGTCTTTCTGCGATTCACTTCGCCGGTGAGTACGCCATATCCGGAAAACGATCTGGTGAATGCGCGCTGGTTCGAAGCCGCTGGGAAGCGCGCCGTAGTCATTCTGCCGCATTGGAACGCCAACGGCATTGCCTACAATGCGCTCGGCCCGCTGCTCAACCGTTTCGACATCTCGGTGCTCAGAATGAGCAAGCCCTACCATGATATTCGCCGTCCGGCGGAAATCGAGCGGTCGGACTACGCGGTGTCTTCCAATATCTGCCGCACCATCGATGCCGCACGGCAGGCGATCGTCGACCTGCGTTCCTGCATTGACTGGCTTTACCAGCAGGGGAAGGACCAGGTGGGAGTGTTAGGCACCAGTCTGGGCTCTTGCTATGCCTTTTTGGCGGGCGCCCATGATGCGCGCTTAAAAGCCTGCGCCTTCAATCATGCATCCACATATGTCGCGGACGTTACATGGACCGGGCAATCCACCCGCCATGTCCGCGAAGGCCTCGAACGCGATGGCCTCACGCTCGACCGGCTGCGCCAGGCGTGGCTGTGCATCAGCCCCATGGCCTATGTGAAGAAGTTCGCGGAGTCACCCAAGAAGTGCCTGATGATCTACGCGAAATACGATCTGACGTTCATTCCAGAACTGTCCCGGCAGGCGGAGGCCGCATTTCGCCAGCATGGCGTCGATTTGAAAACTGTGGTGCTGCCCTGCGGCCACTACACCACCGGCGAGACGCCTTTTAAATACATGGACGCTTATCATATGGTGAGGTTTCTGGTGAAAAATCTGTGATGTAGCGGAAGCTCCTTGGAATATCCACGAAAACCTTTGCAACACAGAGGAACAGAGGAAGCAAAGATTTTCGTGGACAGCTACTTGTTCTTCCAGATGGGCTTTCGTTTCTCGATCACGGCGCGCAGGCCTTCCTGGACGTCTTCCAGGCTCATCAGTTCGTTGAGGTAAAGGTCCTGGGAGTTCTTCATGGCGTCCCGCAGCGGCATTCCAATGGAGCCGCCGATGACCCTCTTGGTAACTTCGAGCACCGGGCCGCTGAATTCGGCGACACGGGCCAGCAGCTTATCCACATAGTCTTGGAGTTCAGATTCGGCAATCACCTTGTTGACGAATCCCAGGTGCATGGCTTCTTCCGCGCTGAGGGCTTCGCCGGTCAGGATGAGCTCATAGGCCTTCTTCTGGCCGATCAACTGCGGCAGCATGACCGCCGCGAACGGCGGAAAGACTCCCAGCTTCACCTCCGGCTGGGCAAACTTGGCCTTGGGCGTGGCCAGCACCACGTCACCGAAGCCCACCAGTTCTGACCCGGCGCCAATGGCGGGCCCGTTGACTACCACGATCACCGGCTTGGAGATATCGATCATGGCCTGAAACACGCGAGTGAAGGCATCCAGGGTCTGGAAGACGCGGTCCGAACGCGAGTCTTCGAGCGAAATGCCCGCGGAAAACGCCTGCTGCGACGATTGCAGCAGAATCGCCTTGGTGTCGCCGCGGCCGTTCAAGCTCTCGATGGCTTCCGCGATTTCCCGCATCATGGGGACGGTAAGCACATTATGCGGGGGGTGGTTCAGGGTCATCCGCGCGATCGAGTTCACAATTTCAAACTGGATGAATTTAAAGCCCTTGACCAGGGCCGATGCTTCTCCGGTTGCGTTGGGATCGACGATGGGCCCGCTGGCCATAGGTACCTCTCCGTGAGACGTTGGAGTTGCTGGCTGATTATCCGCTGATTGGCGGTGGGAAACAAGACGGCAGGAATCCCGGCACTGTGGTAATGCTTGATTTTAAGTTTTTAAGTGGAACCACTAATTGATGAGTCGCTGCAGGACATTCGCCGCTTGCCCGCACGATGGTGATCGGAGTTTTCAAAAAACAGGCCTCAATCCGTACATCCGTGCATGTCATTGAGAATTAAGGGAAAAATGGTTGCGGATGGCCGTTGTCAGCTCTTCACACGCCATTCCTGCCTCTTTCAAATATCAAAGAGGTGGTCTTCCGCGCCGTACCATGCGAAGGGGAGGTCTCTTCATTGGAGAAAGGTCTTCAGCCATCAGTTTCGCCATGAGCCACCCAACCAAATGCTCGTGCGCAATCAATGTCTCGGCCAGCGTTTCAAGGCAGAGCTGGGCTTCTTCCTCGCTGCCGGGGCTGTAGTATGGCGGGCTATCTCGCGGGATTGTTTTCTCGCCGGTGAAATAGAAGGCAACAAAACGGTTCTGTTTTTGCGCAAGCCGAAGAGCGCGTTCGGCACCTTTCATGTCACCCGCCAGAAACCGCTCCATCGTTCGGCCCCAGTTGAATACCGCGCTGTACTCATCGCGGTACTGGCGGAGCAGGCGCTGGGCCTTTTCCAGATCGGCAGTCGCCAGATAACAATTCAGCAGCCGGTCACGGACACCCTGATTGTCGTTCGGATTCAGGACGAGGATTCCCTCGAAGTGCGAGATGGCTTCGGGCAGCCGACCGATGCCCAGCAGGAAGCCGGCGAGGGTCTCTCGCGCGCGCATGTAGGGCCGGGTTTCCAGAAGGCCCCAGAAATGTCCCTTGTTCTCTTCGAAATAGCCGGCGCCGAGCGAGCGCTCGCCCGCTGCCACCGCCTTTTCCAGGCGGGCAATATAATCTTTGTCAGATTTCGAGCCAGCGTCGGCCAGCACTATGAGGGCAGCCACGCAGTCAGGGTCCTTGGCGAGCGCTTGCCGCGCCAGGGCGATGGCCTGTTTGGCAGTACGCGCCTGTGTTGCCCGATCGGCGATATCCTGCGCTTCCTCCTGTGGCGAGAGCGGCCGGACATTGCGCAGTGCGTCTTTCAATCCTTTGCCAGAGAGGGTGGCCAGATATGCGTTGGCTTCGTCGATTCCCTTGAAATCCTGTGTCTGGAGGGTCTTCTGGATGCCACGCATGACCTGTTCCATCATTAACCGCGGATTCAGCGGAGCTTCCGGCTGCTCCGGAAGCCAGCCAAGGGAACGATTCGTTGACGGCTTCTTCGCCTTGGTCATTTGTAATCTGCGCACACAATGCCTGCGTTAATATCACGATTTATTGGCAGTCCCATCGGCAACTTCTCTTTCAATGTAAACAAAGAAAAGGCTCCAATCATTTCTGAATGGAGCCTTTTTATATTTTAATGCGGCGACGACCTACTCTCCCACACACTTTCGCGTGCAGTACAATCGGCCCAGCGGGGCTTAACTTCCGTGTTCGGGATGGGAACGGGTGGGACCCCCGCGGTAAGATCACCGCAAACTGAGAGCGGCTGGCTGTTGGCTCCTAGCTACTGGCCAGGAGCTCATTGCTAGCGGCTGATTTTTAGCAGTGCGCGGCGCGAGTCAGGTTCTACATCGTGTTAGTTCCGCGCAAAGGGCCCTTTGGCAACAAAGGACCAAAATGCTTAGCTGTTGGCATTTAGTACCTATCCTTTAGTACTTGGCCTTTAGCCTAGTCATACACCGTAGCGGCGTTGCTTCTTGCCTCCGGGACACTCAGGCCAATTGCCATTTGCTAATTGCCAACTGCTGATTCTCAAAGAACGCGAGGACGATGCCTCACAACTGAATAGATTGTGCTTCTACTTCAAACAGGCTTCAACCAGATGCTCTTGGCCAGTAGCCAGAAGCTACGGGCCAGAAGCAGCTTTTACTGCTCTGAGTAAATTTTATGGTCAAGCCGAACGGGCGATTAGTATCCGTAAGCTACGTGTGTTACCACACTTCCACTCCGGACCTATCAAACAGGTGGTCTTCCTGTGCCCTTCTTTACCCTTAGGGTTGGGAGATCTCATCTTGAGGAGTGTTTCACGCTTATATGCCTTCAGCGTTTATCACACCCGAACTTCGCTACCCAGCCGTGCCGTTGACACGACAGCTGGAACACAAGAGGTTCGTCCATCCCGGTCCTCTCGTACTAAGGACAGGCCCTCTCAAATCTCCTACGCCCACACCAGATAGGGACCGAACTGTCTCGCGACGTTCTGAACCCAGTTCACGTACCGCTTTAATAGGCGAACAGCCTAACCCTTGGAACCTTCTACAGCTCCAGGATGCGATGAACCGACATCGAGGTGCCAAACCGG
>DATMNZ010000020.1:0-26523 GCA_035568495.1 Saccharimonadales bacterium (SeqCode)
CACCTGTTCGCCCGGTTTCATCTCCTGGGAAAAGTTTTCGCTGAACTCATGGCTGGAGCCGAAGATGGGCGCGAAGAAATTCAGGTCGCCCGTATCGATGCCCAACGCCCCCCAATTGACGGCCGTGGCCCCGTTGGCCGTGAATCCAATCAGGATGAGGAAGATGATGAATAGCACGCCGCCAGCGCCAATTCCGCGGGCGGGTAGCCCTTTTTGCTGGGACCACATGTACTCGATCAGCTTGACCACACCCCAAAAGATCAGAAGCACAGGCCAGTAGCGGGCAAACCAGACGAGGAAGTTGCCCAAGTGCAGCCATCCCATGGTCAGCGCCAGGCACAGCACACCGATCGCAACCAGCAGAATTGGGCCGAAAAGAGACCGCGGACGATACCGCCGAGCTGGAGTTGGAGCGGGAGTTGGAGATGCAGCGCTCATCATGGGTTCACCTGTGAATTATCCTGCTGAATGGCCGGCGCCTGAGCAAAGGGCTGGATGTGGCCTTCGGTAGATGCATTGCGCCTCGCAAAAATACTCAGTCCGATCACGATCAGGATGACTGGCCAGGTCTTCTCAGAATCAAGGACCTGAAAGTTTTCCATCAGAAAGAGCGCGCCCAGGGTGATCAGGACCACGGGGCCTGTCAGTCCCCGGGCCCGGCAACGATGACAGGGACAATACCGGTTGCGGATATAGATGCTCATATTTCCCCCTACGCACTTGGCGCGGTGCGTCTGTAGATGATCCATAGGCCTAGCCCGATCATCAGCACGGGCCAGAGTTTTCCAAGATGCAGCAGCCGGAACAGGCCAAAGTTCCCCATCAGAAAAATGACGCCAATTCCAATGAGCACAACCGCACCTAAGGGCACATCGCTGGCCGTCTTGACCGATGCGTCCAGGACCGCTCCCGTATTGCCGGCGTGCGACTCATGGATGTTGAACATCCGGTCAAGGCCCAGCATGTCAGGCACAGGCTGCCCGAGTTGCATGGCCCTGGCCGTCTTGTTTGCGTCAATGACCATGTAGAGCCAGAAGAACGCAATGAGACAAGCGAAAATCCATCCAATCGATTCGACGCTATTGGCGGCCGCGATCAAGCAGAGGATGATGACCACGTGGACCAAGGCCTTCACAAACTGGCCGTTATACATCGCGCCCACGCCGGGAATGAGGCCCAGCCAGGCGGCGATGCCAGGGTTGGGAGCGCCAGAGGCCGGCGCTCCGGCCGGCATTCCGGCGACATGGGTTGCACCTTGTATACGGGCGGCGAGACAGGGTTCACAGTAGATCGCACCCATCACGTCTCGTTTACAGCTATCGCACATGGCCTTCCCGCACGTTCGGCAGTAAGCCGCCGCCGGCGTTTCAGCATGTATGGCGCAGTTCATGGCTAGGCTCCTTCATGGCTTGTCTTGATCGACGCGATCACGCTGTTGTCCATTCCCTGGCTGTAACGGTCTTGCCGGTTCTCAGGACGCTTGCTGGTGTCGTCGTTCGGATTTCGTTCTGGTTTTTGCTCCTGTTGATTGTTCTCATCCTGGGTGGCTTCCGCCGCTTTCCTCAGGGCGCGCACCCGCGACTCAATTTCATATACGAGGCGCATATTCTGGTAGTACTTCACCACGCGGTTTTCCACACGTGTGTACTGCAACACCACGGTTTTGCGGACCGAGCCTGGCCGCCAGTCCATGCGCGCCAGGTCTTTGAATTTCACGCCCGCCAGGGTCAGCGTCAGACTGAGGGAGAAGAACGCCATGGCGAACGATGTTACAAATCGTGGCTGCACGGCCCCGGTAAGGAAAGACCGTATCGGGCGGATGAGACTTCCCAGCCCGCCTGGCTTTGCGGTTTCAGCGGAGCGACGTTTTTCATCTTCGGCCAAGGAGGTGGCCGCCAGAATGTTGTGTACCAGGTTCCGGGGAGGTTCGACTTCTTCCAGTTCCTGTAGCCAGGTCATGCCCTGGCGGGTGGCGGCCAGCAGCGGCCCGCACTGCGGACAGATGCGGCTGTGGGCGTCAAAGCCGTCAAGGACCTCTCCGGCCAACGCGCCATCGAGGGCATCTCCCAGCAGGGCCTCAAACTGGCTGCACTGCATTCCGGATTCGCCTTTGTTAGTCATTGCCCACCTGCTTGGTATTACGCGAAAGTAATCTGGCAAGTTCCGTGCGCCCCCGGTTTATTCGGCTCTTGACTGTGCCTTCCGGGACCCGCAGGACCTCCGCAATCTCTTTGTAATCCATGTCCTGGAGGTCGCGTAGAATCACCGCTTCTCTCAGGTCAGGTGAAAGACGCGTCAGCGCCTGACGTACCAGCCTCTGGGTTTCCTGACTGGCGAGACGGTCGTCCGGTGAGGGGCCCTGGTCTTCCAGTTGGTCGCTGAGAGTCATGGAATCGTATCCGTCTCGGGAACTGCCGTCAATTGAGTCAGTTACGCGGTCCTGGCGGCTCCGCCGGAAGTGGTCGACCAGAAGGTTGCGGGTCAGGGTGGTGAGCCATGTGACAAAGGCCCCTTTTTCAACGTCATAGCTCCCCAATGTCCGGTAGAGCTTAATAAAGACGTCCTGGGTGAGGTCCTGGGCATCGTGAGGGGAATTGGTGAACCGGTAGCAGAGGTTATAGATGCGGCGGTGATGCAGGCGCACGATCTCTTCCCAGGCGGCGGTATCACCGGCCAGGCATTTCTTGATCAATGGGCCTGTCTGCTGGTCTTCCAACGCTTTCCCCCGCAATCGGGACTGTACGTTACGGATGGGCTTACGGTTCCCTCAATAACCTTCTGAAATCAACTAGATACCCAGCAGGAGGAGCGCGCTGCCGGCGCCGGAGCAACCTAACATGTTCCTGGTAAATACTTTACACGTTTGTGATGAGCGCAGTGTTCCTACGGGACGCGGGCATGGACACAGAAAAGCCTTCTACGGCGTTGCAGGTGTGCGCGCAACGGAAGACGCAAGCCGGCGGCCTGTTTCAGAGACTGGCGCTGTGGGCCGCCTCGGGCCAGTGCAGGACGCGGCATATGGGCCTGATCTCAACCGTCTCGCCGAGCAGCAGATCAACATACTGGTCGTTGTTCCACAACACTGGCATCAGCTTCATATAGCCACCCAAATATTTGTCGAACGTAAGAGTCAAGCTGAGGCCGTTGGAGGCAATCATAAAAACTTCACCCTCGGCTGTCTCCCCGTTGTATGTAATGCGGACACGTTCCCCTACTCTGAACGTCATGGTAAATGCTACCTTCCCCTGGAAATGTCTTAACTTGCCTTTGAATTCGGCAATTGCCGCATCCGTCTGAAGGCAATCTTTTAATTAGAAAGCCCACAGTTAGCACTTTGGTAATTGAAGTAGCCTGGAAAAGGCCGCATCAGTCGATGAGTTACTCGGAAGTGAAGTAGTCCACGGCCACTGGGCTCTCATAGAGGGAATCGCCACGGGTGACGACCGTGATGCCGGTGTCGGTGACCAGGTGGTTCCGGGCGTCTTGGGCGTGGTCGAAACCGATGGTGGTCCCTTCGGGGATGTGAACGTCACGGTCGATGATGGCCTTGCGGATGCGGCAGTGGCGTCCGATGTTCACATGGGTGAAGATGATGCTGTCTTCGACTTCGGCATAGGAATTGATGCGCACGCCGGGCGAGAGCACGGAGTTTCGCACCCGGCCTCCGGAAAGAATGCATCCGGCGGAAACGATCGAATCCACGGCGGCGCCGGTCCGCTGAGGGTCGGCAAAGACGAACTTGGCCGGGGGATACTGCTGATGATGTGTGCGTATGGGCCAGGCCTTGTCATACAAGTTGAATACCGGCGAGACGGCGATCAGGTCCATATTCGCTTCGTGATAGGCTTCGAGGGTCCCCACGTCGCGCCAGTAGAGGGCTTGCGCGCTGTTTTCGTCCACGAAATTGTAGGCGCAAACCTTGTACTGTTCGAGAATCCGGGGAAGAATGTCTTGGCCGAAATCATGGGAAGACGCCGGGTCTGCGGCGTCTTTCAACAATACCGGCAGCAGAACATCGGTATTGAAAAGGTAGACACCCATGGAGCCGCAGATCTTTTCCGGATGATGCGGTGAACGCGATTTCGCGGCCGCGGGCTTTTCTTCGAAGCCGGTGATGCGCCCGCCGCCGTCCACCTCCACTACGCCAAAGCGTCCGGATTCCTCCGGCCCGATTAGAATGGTGCCCAGGGTAGCATCGGCCCCGGAGTCGCGATGCTGGGCCAGCATGCGCTGGTAATTCATCTTGTAGATGTGGTCGCCGGCCAGAATGAGCACGTGTTTGGGCTGCTCGCTGCCGATGGAATAAATATTCTGATAAACAGCGTCGGCTGTGCCCAGATACCAGTTGTCGCTCACGCGCTTCATGGGAGGCAGGATCTCGATGAATTCACCCAGTTCGCGCGCTACCACCGCGCCCCAGCCTTCACGGATGTGACGGTTGAGGGAAAGGGCCTTGTACTGGGTGAGGATATAGACACGGCGCAGGCCGGAATTGATGCAGTTGGAGAGCGTGACATCGATGATGCGATAGGCCCCGCCGAAGGGGACCGCGGGTTTGGCGCGGTCGCGCGTGAGAGGATACAACCGTTCCCCCGCCCCGCCCGCCAACAGCACGCCGAGAGTGTCTCTCATAAGAAACTCCGCAATGAGATGCGCGCAAACCGCTACGTTCCTGGAAATTCAATGCTAACAGATTGCTGGGCTTTTACAGATTGTGGAAAGAAAGTGAACTGGTGACGGTGACCGGCAATATGAATAGTGTTGGCAAGAATGCAAGCTGGGGTTCCGGTCACCCGATCATCCGATCAGGGACTAACTGGCTGGTACAATGACTGCTGAATGCCTGAAGTTTCCACTACGAAGACGGGTGTGCAGGCGCCACTCAAGGCGGGCAAAGGACGCTTGGGCTTTGCGCTTGTGCAGGGCGCCAAGACCTTTGTCTTCGCCGTGGCCCGCACGGTCTATGTTTTGTGGCTGGAAGTTACGGGCGTGGCCTTCGCGGCCTTCACCATCATGGGCGCCTCGTCGCTGGTGGGCCTGTATCGCAAGCACGCCTGGATTGCCGATAAGAACCGCTTCTGGATAACAGTTTTTTTTACCGTGGCGTGCGCGTGGCTGACGATCACATCGTTCTGGAGGGCGCGGCGGACAAGAAAGTGACAGAGACACAACCAAGAGCATTTAGCCACGAATGAACACGAATCAACACGAATGGGTATTGGGCCGCAATGCTCCAAGCGAAATCCTGCTATGCCGAATGAACTCAAAACCCCGCCGGAATCGAGCGAGCTGAAATCCGTCGCTCCTCGCACTCTTTATAGTCCAGCCGACCTGCCGGAATGGGACTACGACCGTGATGCCGGATATCCGGGAGACTTTCCATTTACGCGGGGTGTGCAGGCCACCATGTACCGCGGACGGTTGTGGACCATGCGCCAGTACGCGGGCATGGGCGATGCCGAGGAATCGAACCGGCGGTATAAGTATCTTCTGGCCCACGGCACCAATGGGCTCTCCGTGGCCTTCGATCTGCCGACGCAGATCGGCATGGATTCCGACCACTCCATGGCCAACGGGGAAGTGGGACGCGTGGGCGTGGCCATCGATTCGATCGAAGACATGCAGCGCCTGTTCGAAGGCATTGATCTCGAAAAGATTTCCACGTCGATGACCATCAACGCCACGGCCAGCATCCTGCTGGCGCTGTATGTGGCGGTGGCGCGGCGGGCGGGCGCCGATACCCGCAAGCTCAGCGGGACGGTGCAGAACGACATCCTCAAGGAATACATCGCGCGCGGCACGTATATCTTTCCGCCGGCGCAGGCCATGCGCATCATCACCGACATGTTTGCCTTCGCCGGCGAAAACCTGCCGGAGTGGAACCCGATCTCGATTTCCGGGTACCACCTGCGCGAGGCCGGCTCGACTGCGGTGCAGGAAGTGGCCTTTACCCTGGCCAATGCCATCGCCTACGTGGAGGCCGCCCAGCGCGCTGGCCTGACGGTCGACAGTTTTGCGCCCCGTCTCTCGTTCTTCTTCAACGCCCATAACAACTTTCTTGAGGAAGTGGCCAAGTACCGGGCGGCCCGCCGTATGTGGGCGCGGCTGATGAAGCAGCGCTTTGGGGCACGCAATCCAAAGTCGATGATGCTGCGCTTTCACACGCAGACGGCCGGTTCCACGCTCACAGCGCAGCAGCCGGAAAACAACATCGTCCGCACCGCCGTGCAGGCGCTGGCCGCGGTGCTGGGCGGGACCCAATCTCTGCATACTAATGGCTTTGATGAAGCCCTGGGCCTGCCGACCGAAGACGCGGCGCGCATCGCGCTACGCACCCAGCAGATCGTGGCCTTCGAAACCGGCGCGGCCAATACCGTGGACCCGCTGGCCGGGTCGTATTACATCGAATCGCTCACCAATGAAATTGAGGGGCACGCCGGTCTCTATATCGAGAAGATCGACTCTCTGGGTGGAACGCTCAAGGCCATTGAACTGGGTTACGTGCAGCGCGAAATCCAGAATGCGGCCTATGACTTTCAGCAGGCGGTCGACCGGGAAGAGGCGGTGGTGGTGGGCGTGAACCGTTTTCAGTCCGAGGAAGGCAAGGCCATTCCCATCCAGAGAATCGACGAAACGCTGGAACGCCGGCAGGTGGAGCGGTTGCAAGCCTTGCGAGCGCGGCGGGACCAGGGCGCATGGGAAGCTGCACTCAAGAGCGTGGAAGACGCCGCAGTCTCGGGCGAAAATCTCATGCCGCGCATCATTGCCGCCGTGGAGAGTTACTGCACCGTTGGAGAGATTGCCGACACGTTACGGCGGGTGTTTGGCGAGTATCGGGAGACGGTGGTGATTTAGGGTGGGATAGCTCAATGAAGCGAGAGGCGGTGTTCTTTTAGAGGCAAAACTTGCTTGGGTACAAGGCTTCACTAGGAGAGGAGAGTTTTCGTGCTCACAAAGATAAGAGTTTCCAACTTCAAAAAATTTGGAAATGTTGAGATTGAGCTTGGAGACCCTGTTGTTTTTATCGGCCCGAACAACTCAGGCAAGAGCACAGCGCTTCAATCGCTTGCTTTATGGAATATCGGTCTGCAGCGATGGATGGAAAAGCGTGGCGCGAATGCACCCGGCAAGAGACCGGGTGTCACAATCAATCGGCGTGATTTGACCGCTGTACCCGTCCCGGATGCCAACTTGCTGTGGAGGGACCTTGGTGTTCGCGAAGTTGAAAAGGAAAATGGCAAAACTCATACCCAAAATATCCGTATCGATATTGAGGTCAGCGGGGTAACAAACGATAAGCAATGGCAATGCGGGTTCGAATTTGATTATGCCAACAAGGAGTCCTTCTATTGCCGCCCGTTGCGCCTAAGCGAAGAAAAAGATGCCCCGAGAATGCCCGTTCCAGAAGCGGCGCGAGATATAAAGGTGGCATATCTTCCACCTATGTCGGGTTTAGCTGATCGCGAATTCCGCCGGGACGAAGGCGAGATCAATTTTCTGATTGGCCAGGGTAAGACCGCCGAGGTGTTAAGAAATCTGGCCCTCCTCGTGTACCAGAAGCAGCCCGCCGAATGGGACGGCATCAAGCTTCACATCAAGTCTCTTTTTGGAGATGTCCTCGCTGACCCGGATTACGTTAGCGAGAGAGCTGAGATCAATCTTTGGTATAAGAACCGCTCCGGTGCAGTGCTTGATCTTTCGAGTTCGGGGCGAGGCCTGCAGCAGACGCTTTTGATCCTGACGTACATGGTCGTGCATAAAGGGGCCGTGCTCCTCCTGGACGAGCCGGACGCGCATCTTGAGATTTTGCGTCAAAGGGAAAACTATCAACTCATCACTGAAATAGCGCGCAAGAACTCCAGCCAGATCATTGCCGCCAGCCACTCGGAAGTCCTGCTCAATGAAGCCGCTGATCGAGATGTTGTGATTGCCTTTGTAGGCAAGCCACACCGGATCGACGATCGCGGCAGCCAAGTTTTAAAAGCGCTGAGAGAAATAGGTTTCGAGCATTATTATGAGGCGGAGATGTGCGGATGGGTACTCTATCTGGAAGGGTCCACGGACCTCGCGATCTTGCGCGCGTTCGCGGAAAAGCTCGAACACCCCGCGTTCGACATTATGGCCCGGGCCTTCGTCCACTATGTCTTCAATCAGCCCAGTAAGGCGCGAGACCACTTTTATGGCTTGCGCGAAGCCAAGGAGGACCTGGTTGGGTTTGCGTTGGTGGATAGAATTGAAAGTCCGTTGCAGGACCGCCCCGAGCTAAAGGAAAAGATGTGGACAAGGCGGGAGATC
The DNA here is from genome assembly GCA_035568495.1 of Saccharimonadales bacterium (SeqCode). GTDB lineage: Bacteria > Acidobacteriota > Terriglobia > Terriglobales > Acidobacteriaceae > Angelobacter. The sequence goes on from DATMNZ010000020.1 coordinate 8,296, forward strand.
GAAAATTATTTGTGCCAGCCGCAGACGTTAATTGAATACGCTGTGGCCTCTGCTTCAGGCCTCGGTCCACTTTTTGAATTGCCGGAGCGAACAAGGCGCAAAAAAGCCATGGAGGACTGTATTAATGACTTGGTTCCTCCAGTTGCTTTGCGGGACCCCAATGATCTTTGGTGGCGGAACGTAAAGGCCAGCGACGAGTTTTTGGACCGTCTTTTCACGGCGTTTTTTGAACGCCTCAATCTTCCGAACCTGATGAGAAAAACGGACTACCACGCCCTCGCAAGGTATGTTCGCCGGGAAGATATCGCGGACGAGGTAATTGATGTGCTGAACGCAATCGTCGAAGTTGCCAAGCGGGCGCAGCCGATTATCTCTGAGTGAAGAACTCAAGATAAGGAACCGTCTCCCGCCACGGGCTGAGCCAAAAGTCTAAACCGTCCCGGTTGGTCTAACTCCAGAACGATCGAAGTCTCGCGGCATCGGCTCGTCCTTGGCTGAGGCCTGCCTTAGCAGCAGCGGGACGGCGGCTGCGATCCATCAGGTTTATGCCGAATGCATCAAGGCTTGCCTCGTCCGGCATAATCAATTCGACCCGAGCGCCGCTTTCGCGCAGGACTTTCATCTCGTTTTCCAAAGGCTTGCGGAAGCGCTCCGCTATGGTTGGATCCGGTACTCGTACGGTGACTGCAACCACCAACACAGAGTCATAGCCTTTTGCGACATCGGCGTTGGTTGCCGAACGCATGCCGCCGTCAATATACCGGCGTCCGCGGATCGTGATCGGCGGAAATATTCCCGGAACGCTACAGCTCGAGGCCACGGCGCGCGCTAACCCGATGCCCGCCTCCTGGCTCCAAACCGTGAACGAGCCGTCGGCGGCGTCGACCGCCGTACATGCATAGGGCCGGCCGGGCCAGGCATTTTCAGGAAGGCCAGAGAGCCAGCCTCCCAAGCTGGCGATGAAATCCTGCTCACTGATCGTTTTGCTGGTGAGCGCCCATGCTCCGATTTCCGCGCGCACCTCTTTTGCCGGACGGACTCCGGAGACAGCTTCCTGCAATTTTCCAATCAGGATCGAGAGGTCAGGAGCAGGCGCGGCTGGTTGCGTTGTAGAAACCGGCTGCGGTTCTCCGGCGCTGAAAGTTTCCGCGAGCTGCGCAATGTCGTTCCCCATCGCCAGATAGGCGCCGACGAATGATCCCGCCGAGGTGCCGACGATCAAGTCGGCTTGCGACAAATCGACGCCACCCTTCATCAGTCCGGAGATGAGCCCCGCCTCCCAGCCGATGCCCACCGGCCCGCCTCCGCCCAGAACCAATGCTCGCTTCGTCAAGGTGTCGTCCCTCCCTAAGTGTCTGCGGTGTTACGTTTGAAGGACTCATGATACTAATGCGGCTGCGGTATCGGCAAACTTGAGGATGTTAACCCTATGCTCACCTGTCCCGAAGAGCGGTTGCTTGGGCGTGGACCCACAGCCGGTCCGAACACTTGGGTCGCACATTGGCCAGACTCTCTGAATCGAGAAAGGATTGACAGGTTATCTAATAGTAATTATAATAGGATACCTACTAGGAGAACGATGATGGCGAGTGCAGCCAGAACAACCCGGACCTTCTCGCTAGAAAAGCAGGTGCTCGAGGAAGTTGAACGGACCAAGGGACCCGTGTCAACCAGCGCCCGAGTGAATCAATTGCTGAAGGCAGGCCTGGAGTCGGAACGGCGACGGGACCTGCACACTGAGGCCTCCCGGTTCTTCACATCCAGGCCGGAAGAAGACAGAAAGCCCCGCAGGGCTTTTCAGTCGGCTTCTGTGAAATCCATCACCCGAGACTGAACCAGCGATGGCATGGAAACGTGGCATCAGGCCGCCCGCATGGTATCCCCGCCGGGGAGACGTGTGTCTCTTTGCTTTGGACAAAGAGCGTCCCGCGGTTGTGATCTCCACCGATGCTCTGAACCGATTCTCGCTCGATATCTGCGTCGTCCCAATTTCCAAAGTGGAACATCGGCAGTTTTCCCTGCGCCCCAGGTTAGGCGCAGGCGAGGGCGGGCTGGAATATGCTTCCTGGGTGAAATGTGATCAGGTCACAACCCTGGAGAAGAGACTGGCAGTTTATCCCCCGCTCGGCCACCTCACTCAGGAATCTCTGGCCCCAATCGAAGATGCCATACGTGTAACCCTGGAACTCCCCAGGGAGTAAAAGCAAGCGCGGCTTTCGCAGCGAGTCATATTCATTGAACGCCAATGATCCATGACACCCTATCTTCGCGCCTTAATTAAAGAGGATGCAGCAACTTCTCGCAGCTTAAGGATCTAATGTATCTGTGGATGGAGGAGCTGGAAATCGAAGATATCGGAGAGCCGAGATGCCGGGCCAAGATTGAGTGGGGACATATGCAGAAGTCCCCACTCGAGTAACACGTGCCAGCCAGGTCTGGGACAAAGCGCCTGGCACTCATTGCCAGGCGTTAGTGGAACCGCGCTTCAGGCAGACAGTCAACGCAGGAGTGGTTTCGCCTATTTAGCGGGCGCTGATCCTGACAAAGTAGCTTGAAGAGGACATGGGGTGCGTTGGTGGAGTTGGGGTCCGTTCCCGCGTTGAGAGCTAGGAACCAGGAGAAGTCCGTCTGCGTATTGCTGAAGTGTCCGATCCAATTCGCATTCATTCGTGGCAAATCTTTTCATCTCGGCTTCTTCTCAGCGTTCGACATGGGCATGATGTGTGGGGCCTGATGGTCGAGTCCGTGGTGCTTGGCTAGGTCTTCCGTCGACGGTAATGCTCCAAAATAATCCTCGTTGGCGCTGACCATCACTGCGCTGCGCAGCTTGCTCATGCGGTCTTGCAGGCGCAGATTGGCCATCAGTGTGCGAATTTCGCCGGCCGCCGGTTCCTGTGGGATGGTCCTCTTGGATTCCATCTTATAAAGGTTGTAACCGCCGGTGTCGGGGATGGCCGTTGAAACCTCTCCTGGTTTCAAATCAAAGATCTTTTGCAGCCCTTCGGGCAAGCTGGAGCGGCGGAGGGTCCCCATCTGCGTCAGGGGCGCACCCAAAGGTCTCCCCTGTGCTGTCCAGATCTCCTGCTGAAGTTTGTCGAAGTCCTCTCCATCTGCGGCGCGGTTGCGCATCGCCTGCATCTGCTCCGGAGCAGCCCATTTTCCTTCTTTGGGAATGTAGAGCTTACGGAAAGATCCCTCTTCAAAACTCGCAGGATGTTCACGGTAGTACTGCGCAACTTCCGCTTGCGAGATAGAAGAGGCTTCCGTTTCCAGCGCGCGCACCAGTTGCCGTTGCAGCAATTGCAGCCTGGCGAACTCTAAGAGTTGCTTGAATGCGGGGCCCTGATCCAGCTTCAAGCGTTCGGCCTCATGGCTTAACACCAGCAGCTTCGCATATTCAGCCGCCAGGACCAGGCGGTTCGATTCCGGCATATTCGGATCAAGGACAGATATGAGTTGATCGAAATCCCCTCTAGTGATGACGGTCTCGCACGGCTTCTCCGATGCTCCTGCCGCGGATGCCGGCCCTGGACACAACGAGTGGAGAATAAGGATGGGCTCGCTGGGATTGCCGCGCTTGATTTGGTTGGCTGTGGAACTGTTTACTTGTCCTTGGGCCGTCATCACCACTAGCACACACGCGTAACTTGTGAACAGCATCCTCAATCTGGAAGACATTCTTTGAACCTCCCCCCGGAGTAATGGACATCCCCGCTGGAGAATTTGTCGGGGATACAGTCATTAGAATGCACTATACCCCAAACCACCCTGAGAGGCTGTGACTTCTTGTTTCTTGCAGAGAGGGTAGCGCGAACTTGTCGTTCAGATAACGCTGAGTTGAGGTGTTGGCGAACTGGCACACAAATTGCACTGCTAATGTCTATCGAACCCAGGTGTGCGTGTAAGTTCTTCGGTACCAGTGAGTGTGTTGTGCCCAAACGAAAGCCAGATAAATGATATTCACTTGCAAGCGCAAAGTTTTGCAGACTCTGTAGCGGCGGCCGGTGGTTTCCGCACCCGGCGGCCTTTGAAGCCAGGACAATTTCAAGGTGGATTTCTGATGTCATCTCTACGTAAAAGCACGGGACTGTTGCTCTTTTGCTCGTTGGCGATCATGCTCACACACGCGCAGACGATTTCCCGTGTAAGCGCGACCGCCGGAACCACAGCCGGAGGCGGGGCCCTGGACATCATGGGGTCAGGCCTGGCGTCATCCACCGCCGTCACTGTGAAAGGCAATGCTGCAACGGTAACCTCGGCCCTTGCCGATGGGTCCCGGCTCACGGCCACTCTTCCTTCGGGCACGGCAGGCGCTGCGGACGTTGTTGTTGGCACGGTGACGCTGACTGGCGGGTATACATATCTTGATCCGGCCACGATTTCATTTGCGGATGATTTCAACGGTGGGTCGTTGAGCAACTGGACCGCTTCACCTTTGGGGCTGCTTGGAAACTGGAGCGCCAGCAACCATGCCGCCGACTATAACGGCGGAGGCCATACTCAAATCTATGCCGGGTCGTCTTCCTGGGCGGATTACACAGTAGAGGCCAAATTTCAGTTGTTCAGCGGCAACAATTATCCTGGCGGGTTGCGCGGACGCGTGAACCTGAGCACCGGAACGTCGTATGCGGCGTGGTTGTATCCGGGCAGTTCGCAGATCAAACTGTTCCGCACCGGCGGATGGAACATTGACTCTCCGGGGTTGGTGATGTTGCAGCAGGCCACGGTGAGCAGCATGGCCGCGAACGTGTTCCATCGTCTGGACCTGAGCTTCAGTGGGGCGCAGATTACGGTCAGCTATGACGGAACGGTGGTGATCACGGCGACCGACAGCACGTTGAGCGCGGGCGCTATTGCCCTGGACGTGAGCAATCAGCACATTCAGTTTGAGGATGTGCTGGTAACCCATCCGGTGGTGGACACCACGCCGCCGACGGTTTCAATGGCCGCGCCGGCGGCGGGAGCGACAGTTTCGGGAACGGTATCGGTGACGGCATCCGCTAGCGACGACGTCGGCGTTGCGGGAGTGCAGTTCCTGCTGGATGGAGCAGCGTTAGGCGCGGAAGTGACGGTAGCGCCCTACACGGTGTCATGGAACACGGCTGGAAGCAGCAACGGAGCGCATACGCTTTCGGCGCGCGCGCGGGACGCTGCAGGCAACACCGCCACAGCCGCCAATGTGAGTGTCACAGTGTCGAATTCCGCGGCCGGTCCGCCGACCATCACACGCGTGAGCGCTACATCTGGAAGCACATCCGGAAGCACTTCAGGAGGCGGTCAACTGGATGTGATTGGCGCTAACCTGACCGGAGCCACGGTCACTATCGGAGCGAAGGCAGCGCCAGCTTTAAGTGGCCTCGCAGATGGAAGCCGGATTACCGTGAGCATTCCAGCAGGGTCAGCCGGAAGTGCGGATGTAGTTGTGAGCAGCAGCAGCGGACAAGCAACGCTGGCCGGCGGATATACCTATCTTGATCCGGCCGCGATTTTATTTGTGGATGATTTCAACAGTGGATCGTTGGGCAACTGGACCGCTTCACCGCTGGGGCTGTTTGGGAACTGGAGCGCCAGCAATCATGCCGCCGACTATAACGGCGGAGGCCATACTCAAATCTACGCCGGTTCGTCTTCCTGGTCGGATTACACGGTAGAGACCAAGTTTCAGTTGTTCAGCGGCAGCAACTATCCCGGCGGGCTGCGCGGGCGCGTGAACCTGAGTACGGGCACGTCGTATGCGGCGTGGCTCTATCCGGGCAGTTCGCAGATCAAACTGTTTCGTACCGGCGGGTGGAGCATTGATTCTCCCGGGCTGGTGCTGTTGCAGCAGGCCACGGTGAGCGGCATGGCCGCGAACGTGTTTCATCGTCTGGACTTGAGTTTCAGCGGGGCGCAGATTGCGGTCAGTTATGACGGAGCGGTGGTGATCACGGCGACCGACAGCACGTTGAGTGCGGGCGCGACTGCCCTGGACGTAAGCAATCAGCACATTCAGTTTGAGGACGTGCTGGTGACCCATCCGGCCGTGGACACCACGCCGCCCACGGTCGCGATCACCGCGCCGACGGCTGGAGCGACGGTTGCGGGAACGATATCGGTGACAGCTTCCGCTAGCGATGACGGCAGCGTGGCGGGAGTGCAGTTCCTGCTGGATGGAGTAGCGTTCGGCGCGGAGGTGACGGTAGCGCCCTACACGGTGTCATGGAACACGGCTGGGAGCAGCAACGGAACGCATACGCTTTCGGCGCGCGCACGGGATGCCGCGGGCAACACCGCCACCGCCGCCAATGTGAGTGTCACTGCCGCCCAGCCGACCGTGACCGGACTCTCTCTGTCACCCAGCAGTTTCAGCCTGGGATTCGTCGGTGGGCAACAGGCCCTCACGCTCACGGCAACTTATTCTGACGGCAGCACCAAGGACATGACTTCCAGCGCCGGGTACAGCTCCAACAATGCGGCAGCCGCCACCGTAAATGGCAGCGGCATAGTAACGGCGGTCAGCAACGGCAATGCTGCCATCACTGCGACCCTGGGCGCTTCTTCAGCCAATGCAACGGTGGCCGTGAGTCTCTCGCGTGCGGTCCTCGAACGTATTAGCCCGCCGTACGGCGCCGCCAGCGGCGGCACCCGCATGGATGTGATCGGTCACAATCTGAGTGGTTCAGCTACGGTCACGCTCGCGGGCGCCCCCGCGAACTTTGTAAGCGCGTTGCCTGATGGCAGTCAAATGACTGTAACGACTCCCAGCGGCACCATTGGCGGCGCCGATGTAGTTGTCAGTAACACAACGGGCGCCGCCAGGCTGGGCATGGGCTATCGCTACCTCGATCCAGCCACCATTCTTTTCGCTGACGACTTCAATCTGGCGTCCCTGGCGAACTGGACTGCGTCTCCCATTGGCTTCTTTGGCAACTGGAGCGCAAGCGGCGATCTGGCCGACTACAACGGCGGCGGCCATACACAGATCTTTGCTGGCTCCCAGGCATGGACAAACTATTCCGTGCAGACCCGTTTCCAGATCTTCAGCGTGGCCAACTTTCCGGGTGGGTTGCGCGGCCGCGTGAACCTTAACAGCGGCGTTGCCTATGAAGCGTGGCTGTTGCCGGCCTCGGCCCAGATCAAGCTCTACCGCGTCGGCGGCTGGAACATTGATTCCGGTGGACTCGCGCTGCTTGGCCAAGCCAACGTGCCCTATATCAGCCCAGACCAGTTTCACACGCTGCAGATGGTCTTCAACGGCGCCCAGATCACGATATTGCTGGATGGCCCCGCTGTCCTGCAAGCCACGGACGCCGCTCTTGCCTCCGGTGGAATTGCGCTGGATGTCAGCAGCCAACACATACAATTTGATGACGTGATGGTCACGACCATCCCCGCGGATACAGTTCCTCCCGCAATCTCCATTACTGCGCCCGCCGGCGGAACGGTCTCTGGCACTACCACAATTTCAGCGACGGCCAGCGACAACGTCGGCGTGGCCGGAGTGCAATTCCTGCTCGATGGCTCATTCCTGGGCGTTGAACAGACCATGCCGCCCTACTCCATTTCATGGGCGACCGCGAACGCCGTGAATGGCGCTCATGTGCTGACGGCGATGGCCAGAGACGCCAGCGGAAATATCGCCACCTCCGCTCCCGTTACGGTCACCGTGGCCAATACGTTCGACCCTACCCAGGCTGGCCAGTGGACAGCTCCGTTTAATTGGCCGATCGTGGCCATCAACCTCGCAGTCCTGAAGACCGGCGAGGTGATTTCCTGGGACGGACCACCTGCCAACGGCGGCAGCTCTGTGACTCTATGGAACCCCTCCGGCGGTACCTTCAGCTCCGTACCCAATAGCGCGAGCAATATGTTTTGCGATGGTCAAACGTTCTTGAACGATGGGCGAATGTTGACGGCCGGAGGACACGCCGATTGGGGCGTAGGCATCCGCAATTCCGATATCTATGATCCGGTGACACGCCTGTGGACTTCGATGGCGCCCATGAATTTTCCGCGCTGGTATCCGACGTTGACAACTCTGCCTGATGGGCGTGTACTCGCGGTCTCGGGTTCAGACCGGTGTGAGGCGTGTCCCGTACCTACACCAGAGATTTTCGATCCGCGCACCAATACCTGGACTGCATTCCCCAATGCTCCACTGAGTCTCCCGCTCTACCCATTCATGTTTGTGCTTCCCGATGGACGAGTTCTCGAAGCTGGTTCGGTCAGCGGGACCGCTGTTACTGAAGCCCTGGACCTCAGCAAGATGCAGTGGACGGTGGTCGATCCCAATGTGGTTGACGGGCATTCGGCTGTAATGTACCAACCGGGCAAGATCATGAAATCCGGCACTGGTTCGGTGCCTGGCAATGGCAACGTGCCGGCCCAGCCCACCACGGTAGTGTTGGATATGAACCAGCCCAACCCGAAATGGGTGCAAACTGCGTCGATGAATTTTCCCAGGGCCTATCAGAACATGACGATACTGCCCGATGGCAACGTGGTTGTGACCGGCGGGGAGACTACGCTGGACGGGCAAAACTACGCCAATGCTGTCTTGCCGGCGGAGCTCTGGTCGCCTACAACCCAGACATGGACTACGATGGCTCCGGAGCAGAATGGCCGGCTCTATCACTCGACTGCCGTCCTGTTGTTGGATGGACGCGTTCTGGTTGCTGGAAGTGGCCGCGCCGGCACCGCGCCCCAGCTCAATGCAGAGATCTATTCTCCCCCGTACCTGTTCCGCGGTCCGCGGCCAGTGATCGGTTCCGCCCCCGCAGAGGTTGCCTACGGAAGCGCATTTGCCGTCAACACGCCGGATGCCGCCAGCATCAGCTCGGTGTCGTTGATTGGGCTTTCAGCCGCAACCCACGGCTTCAACAACGGGCAGAACTTTGAGAACCTTGTCTTCAGCCATGCCTCCGGAGTGCTCACTGTTACTGCCCCGGCCAATGCCAACCTTGCGCCTCCCGGCCAGTACGCGCTGTTTATCGTCAACGGCAATGGCGTTCCCTCCGTCGCCAGTGTGATGCAACTGCCATAGAATTGCATCTCCACACTGGAAGGACATGGCCTAACAGTAAGAAAATGTTACTATTTAGGCACTAAAACCCGATTGACAATTTCTGTCACTAGACTTACATTCGCCCTATAGGTTTTTCTGCGATGCGCTGTCCCTCGGAAGCCATTCGACGCGAGTGCTTGTTCTAAATTCATGCCAGGAATTGACGGGATATGTCTCAGCGACTAGGCGATCTTCTGGTTAAAGAGAAGATCATCAGCTCCGATCAGCTCGAAAAGGCGTTGCGGTCTCAGCGTGAGGCGGGGCCAAGCGCCCGCCTGGGTTCGGTCCTGGTCAAACTGGGGTTTGTGACCGACGAGGAGGTCACGAATTTCCTGTCGCGCCAGTATGGCGTGCCGGCCATCAATCTACAGTACTTCGAAATCGATTCTACGGTAGTGAAGCTGGTGCCGGAAGACACAGCCAAGCGCTACCAGATTCTGCCACTGAGCCGGGTGGGCGCGTCGCTCACTATCGCCATGGTCGACCCCACGAACGTGTTCGCCATGGACGACATCAAGTTCATGACCGGTTTCAACATCGAACCGGTGGTGGCCTCGGAGTCGGCCATTCTGGAGGCCATCGAAAAGGCCTACGGCGGGAACCATGCCGGGGAAAACGTGGATGAGTTGCTGGCTTCCATGGGCGACGAAGCCGACGTGGAACTGCAGGCCGATCAGGCAGACATGGACCTCAGCGAGCTGGAGAAATCGGCCGATGAGGCGCCCATCGTCAAGCTGGTCAACATCATCCTAACGGACGCGGTCAAGCGCGGGGCCAGCGACATTCACATCGAACCCTACGAAAAGGAGTACCGCGTCCGCTTCCGCATTGACGGAGTGCTGCAGCACATCATGACGCCGCCGCTGAAACTGAAAGACGCCATCACCTCGCGCATCAAGATCATGGCGAAGATGGATATCAGCGAAAAGCGCCTGCCGCAGGATGGACGCATCATGCTCAAGATGCAGATTGGCGGACGCAAGAAGCAGCTTGATTACCGGGTGAACTCCCTGCCCACCTTGTGGGGAGAAAAGGTGGTTCTACGGCTGCTGGACAAGGAAAACCTGCGGCTGGATATGACCAAGCTGGGCTTCGAGCAAGAGTCGCTGGAGAGGTTCCAGCACGCGGTGCTGAAGCCCTACGGCATGGTCCTGGTGACCGGGCCGACGGGTTCGGGCAAGACCAACACGTTGTATTCATCCATTTCACTGCTCAATAAGCCCGACACCAATATTATGACCGCTGAAGATCCGGTGGAGTTCCAACTGCACGGCGTGAACCAGGTGCAGATGAAGGAATCCATCGGACTGAACTTCGCGGCCGCATTGCGCGCCTTTCTGCGGCAAGATCCGAACATTATTCTGGTGGGCGAGATCCGCGACTTCGAGACCGCGGAAATCGCGATCAAGGCCGCGCTCACCGGACATCTGGTGCTTTCCACGCTGCACACCAACGGAGCGCCGGAAACCATCAGCCGTCTGATGAACATGGGCATCGAGCCGTTTCTGGTGGCCACGGCCGTCCACTTAATCTGCGCCCAGCGGCTGATACGGCGCATCTGCTCGGAGTGCAAAGAGGAAACGCCGATTCCGCCGCAGGCGCTGGTGGAAGCCGGATATACGCCCGAAGAATCCCGCAGAGTGAAGATCTACAAAGGCAAAGGCTGCACCACCTGCAACGGCAGCGGATATAAAGGACGCGCCGGCCTGTACGAAGTCATGGAAGTGGACGATGAGATCCGCGAACTGATTCTGGTGGGCGCTTCGGCCGTGGAGTTGAAGAAGAAGGCCATCGAGCGGGGCATGATTACCCTGCGGCGCAGCGGGCTGAGAAAAGTCATGGATGGAGTAACGACACTGGAAGAGGTGGCGCGGGAAACGCTCCACTAAAAACCGGCGAGAGGACCAAACAAGAATTCATGAATGTAACATTGAGCGACCTGTTGAAACGAATGCTGGAGATGAATGGCAGCGATCTCCACATTACTACCAATTCACCGCCCCAGATCAGGGTCCACGGACTTTTGCAGCCGCTGGACATGCCGCCGCTGACCCCCGCGGAAACCAAGCAACTTGCTTACAGCGTGCTGACCGACGCCCAGAAGCACCGCTTTGAAGAAAATCTGGAACTGGATTTTTCTTTCGGCCTCAAGGGGCTGGCCCGTTTCCGCGGCAACTGTTTCAACCAGCGGGGCGCGGTGGGCGCGGTTTACCGCGTGATTCCCTTCGAGATCAAGTCCTTCCAGCAGTTAAATCTGCCCGCGATCGTCGCCCGGTTGTGTGAAAAACCGCGGGGCCTGATCCTGGTGACCGGGCCTACGGGTTCGGGCAAATCGACGACCCTGGCGGCCATGCTCGACAAGATCAACAGTGAACGGCACGAACACATCATCACCATCGAAGATCCGATTGAATTCGTACACCAGAACAAGAGCTGCCTGGTGAACCAGCGCGAAGTACACTCCGATACCAAGTCTTTCACCGATGCCTTGCGGGCCGCTCTGCGTGAAGACCCGGACGTGGTGCTGATCGGCGAAATGCGCGACCTGGAAACCATTGAATCGGCGCTGCGCATCGCCGAAACCGGCCATCTTACGTTTGGAACGCTGCACACCAATTCCGCCGCTTCCACGATCAACCGTATCATCGACGTTTTTCCGTCGCACCAGCAATCGCAGATCCGGGCCCAGCTTTCACTGGTCATGGAAGGGATTCTTTGCCAGGCGCTGCTGCCCAAGGTGGGCGGCAATGGGCGGGTGATGGCCATGGAAGTCCTGGTGCCCAACCCGGCCGTCCGCAATCTCATTCGTGAAGACAAGGTGCATCAGGTGTATTCATCGATGCAATCGGGCCAGGACAAGTTCGGCATGCAGACGTTCAATCAGTCGCTGGCGGCGCTGTATTTCAATAAGCAGATTACGCTGGAAATGGCGCTGCAGCGTTCGTCGATGCCGGATGAACTACAGGACATCATTAACCGGGGCGTAATGGCCAGCAAAGTGGCAGCGGCCGGCGCCGCGCGCCGGTAAAGACAGAACTGGTTTTTACACAGCAACCAGATTGAGGCAGCTAGCACGAGAGGAGTGACGAGTATGGCGGTATTTACATTCAAGGGCACAGATGCGCAGGGCCGGAAGATTTCCGGGGAACGGGTGGCGGAGAGCAAAGCAGCGGTGCAGACACAGTTGCGCCGCGAGCGCATCATTCCCAAAGCCATCAAGGAAAAAGGCAAGGAGTTTGCCCTGCCCACGTTCGGCTCGGGCAAAGTGCCCGTCAAAGATACAGCGATTTTCTTCCGCCAGTTTTCGGTCATGATCGATGCCGGCCTTCCGCTGGTGCAGTGCCTGGAAATTCTGGCCAGCAACCAGGAGAACCCCGCGTTTCAGAAGTGCCTGACGGGGGTGCGCACACTGGTGGAAAGCGGCGCTACGCTCTCTAACGCCATGCGCCAATATCCGAAGATTTTTGACGATCTCACCACCAACATGGTGGAGGCCGGCGAGGCCGGCGGTATTCTCGATACCATTTTGCAGCGGCTTTCCACCTATCTGGAAAAGTCAGTCAAGCTAAAGTCGGCGGTGAAGTCGGCGCTTATCTACCCGGTTTCGGTGATCACCATCGCCGGAGTGGTCGTAGGTGCGCTGCTCAAATTCGTGGTCCCCATTTTTGCCAACATGTTCACCAGCATGAATGTCGAATTGCCGTTCCCGACGCTGATTGTCATCGGCCTGAGCAAATTCGTTGGACGCTTCTGGTGGGTCATCATCGGCGGAATCGGTCTGATGTTTGTGGGCACCAAGCAGGTCCGCAAAGACCCCAAGGGCCGTTACCTGACCGATAAGTTTCTTCTCAACCTGCCGGTGCTGGGCTCAGTGCTGCGCAAGATCGCGGTGGCCCGCTTCACCCGCACGCTAGGAACGCTGATCACCTCCGGTGTGCCCATTCTCGAGGGTCTGGCGATCACGGCCCGCACCTCCGGCAACGCGGTGCTGGAACAGGCGCTCATGAAAGTACGCAAGGCGGTGGAAGAGGGCCGCACCATTGTCGATCCTCTGCGGGAAAGCGGCGTCTTCCCCAACATGGTGACCCAGATGATCGGCGTGGGCGAAGCCACGGGCGCCATGGATGCCATGCTGCAAAAGATCGCCGATTTCTATGAAGACGAAGTGGACGCAGCCACCAAGAACATGCTGACCCTCATGGAGCCCCTCCTGATCGGCTTCTTGGGCGTAGTGGTCGGTGGAATTGTAATCTCTCTGTACTTGCCGATGTTCTCTCTGATCGCCAAGCTTTCCTGAGGGGATGAGGTCCAAGCGGAGCAGGGCGCGCTTCTGGCGCGTCTTGCAAAGCATGTTGACGGCAAGGGGCAGCGCCTGTGCGCGGAAGCGGACGGCTGCCTGGGAGTACTGTGACGGGGGCTTGAGGAAATGGCGGACATTCGGCTGAACGAGCGATCATGGCTGGCATGGCTGGTAAAAGTCCGTGTCATCATCATTTCTTTTCTGCTCGCCGTTGAACTGCTGATCGTCAATCTCACACCCAACAACGTTCCCACGCGGCTGTTCATCGACATTGTTCTGACCTGGTATACGGTTTCTCTGTTTTTCGCCATCCTGCACTACCTGTGGGCCGACTACAAGCTGCAGGCGCTGACCCAGATATTCACCGACCTGGCATTTTCCACGGCCGTGGTTTACGTGACCGGCGGCATCGACACATTTTTCAATTTTCTTTATCCGCTGGTGATCATTGTGGCCAGCATTCTGTTGCCGCGCTACTGGGCTTACGTGACCTCGGCGGTGGCCTTCGTCCTTTTCGGCGCCGTGATCGAGCTTACTTATTTTGACAAGATACGCTCATTTCAGACCTCGGCCCGCGGAGACGTCAAATCGCTGCAAGCGGTATTGCTGGTCAATTTCTTCGCCTATCTGGCGGTCGCCTACCTGGCGAGCAGTCTGACGGCCAAGCTGCGCCAGGCGGGAACAGAGCTGCGCAGCAAGAGCGGCGAGTTGGAGAACCTGCAGGCGCTGCACGCCAACGTGGTACACTCCATCCGCAGCGGATTGTTGACCACCGACCTCAACGGGCGGGTGACTCTGATCAATGCGCCCGGCCAGCGCCTGCTGCAGCGCACGGCGTCGGAAGTCTACGGACGCCACGTTGCCGAACTCTTCACCGACCGGCTGCCCAAGTTGCAGTCTTCAGCGGCCCAAGGTGAAGTCCGGGGCATGACGCCGGTGGGTGATGAAAAGATCTTCGGCATCACGGTGACGCCGCTCAGCGTCCCCGAGCAGGGCGCCATCGGTCATGTGTATACGTTTGAAGACCACACGGAAATCCGGCGGCTGGAGCGCGAAGTGCGCATGCGTGACCGGCTGGCGGCCGTGGGCCGGCTGGCGGCCGGCATCGCCCATGAAATCAGGAACCCGCTGGCTTCCATCGCCGGTTCGGTGCAGATGCTGGCCCGGATTTCCGGCCTGAACGATGAGCAGAAGCAACTCCTGGATATCGTGACCCGCGAATCGAACCGGCTGAATTCCATCATCACGGACTTCCTGGCGTATTCACGGGAGAAGAGTTTCAAGTTTGCGCGCGTGGACCTGATACCCCTGGTGAACGACGCGCTGATTCTTCTCGAACACCGTTTGAATTCACGCGACCTCAAGGTGGTGAGACATTTCAGCGCGGCTGAAGCTTACGCCGTGGTGGATAGCGACCGCATCAAGCAGGTGTTCTGGAACCTGCTGGAGAACGCGGCCCGGGCCATGGAGCACAAGGGGACGATTACGGTTTCCGTGAAGTCCATGGAGGACATGTGGCAGGTCAGCTTCCGGGACACGGGCTCAGGCATTCAGCCGAATTTGCTGGACAAGATCTTTGAACCTTTTCAGTCCAGCTTCGAGGGTGGCACCGGACTGGGCCTGGCCATCGTCTACCAAATCGTGCAGGCGCATGGAGCAAAAATCCGGGTGCAGTCGCAGCCAGGACAGGGCGCCGAATTTGTTTTTGAGATTCTGCATGCCAAGGCCAGCGGGCCGGAAGAGCCGATGGCGGAGGCCGCCGTGGTTGCCCAGGCCGGATCGGAGGCCGCCCATGGCTAGTATTCTGGTATGCGACGACCAGCGGTCCATCTGCGAGATGCTCGACATTTCGTTGCGCCGCGAAGGCCACAAGGTAGAGACCGTGAATGCCGGGGAAGCGGCCAAGAAGAAACTGAGCTCTTGCAACTACGAAGTGTTGATCACCGATATCAAGATGCCGCAGACCGACGGCATCGAAGTACTGCGTCATGCGCGCCAGGTCTCACCCGAGACCTCGGTCATCCTCATCACGGCAGTGGAAGACTACGAGGCCGCCGTGCAGGCGGTGAAAGGCGGGGCCTTCGATTACATTCACAAAGGACCAGGGCTGCTGGAGGAACTGAAGATCTCGGTAACGCGCTCGGTGGAATCGATCATGCTGCACCGCCAGAACTTCGCCTTGAAACGCGATGCCGCTCTTCGCAATTCCCTGGATAACATCGTGGGCAGCAGCGCGGTCCTGGAGAAGCTCAAGCAGACCATCCGGACCATCGCCGCTACCAATTCCACGGTGCTGATCTACGGCGAGAGCGGGACCGGCAAGGAACTGGTGGCCCGGGCCGTGCATACATGTTCGCCGCGCGCCGGTGAGGCATTTGTCTCCATCAACTGTGGGGCGTTTCCCGATACGCTGCTGGAAAGTGAACTCTTCGGCTACGTCAAAGGCGCTTTTACCGGGGCCAGCCAGAACAAGCGGGGCCTGTTTGAAGTGGCCGGCGGCGGGACGATCTTTCTCGATGAGATCGCCGAGATGAGCGTCTCCATGCAGGTGAAGCTGTTGCGGGTGCTGCAGGAACGCTGCGTGCGTCCGGTGGGCAGCTCTCAGGAAACGACCATCGACGTGCGGGTGATCGCCGCCACCAACCGGAACCTGGAGGAAATGGTTGCCGCGGGCACGTTTCGCGAAGATCTCTTTTACCGGGTCAGCGTGATTCCGATCTCTGTCCCACCGTTGCGGGAACGGCGCGACGACATTGAGTTGTTGGCCAACCACTTCCTCAAGAAATACGCGGCCGCTGCCCAGAAGAGCATCCTGAGGATTGGGCCGGAATCGATCGCCGCGCTCCGGAATTTCGAGTGGCCGGGCAATGTGCGCCAACTGGAGAACACCATCGAACGCGCTGTGGCCCTGGAGACGGCAAGCGATCTCCATGTGGAACTCAATTCCACCCGCCCCGCCAACCGGGCCCTCAGTGATGGCGTTCCTCCAGCGCCGGGAATGACCGTCGATGGAGTGGATCTTACGAAGTATGTCGCGGGAGTCGAGCGGTCACTGATTGAATCCGCCCTGCGGCAGGCAGGCGGAGTGCAGACCCGCGCCGCTGAGCTGCTAAAGGTTTCGTATCGTTCCTTCCGGCACCTGCTGAAGAAGTACGATATCTAGGCGAGGGCAATTGGCAGTTGGCAATTAGCAATTGGCATTCAGCATTCAGCACTCAGCATTCAGCCCTGCGACATTCATGTTGGCTCTTGTGTGATGTTGCTACAACCAAAATCAAAGGCTCATCACGGAGGCACGGGAGTCACGGAGAAAGTCTGAGGCAGAAGAAAATGTTTCAGTGCTGAGTGCTGAATGCTGAGTGCTAAGTGCCAATTGCTAATTGCCAACTGCCACTCCTCACGGATTCCTCGGCTTCGTCTTCGCGTAGTTTTCCATTTCGGCTGTCCATTGCAGGAATCTTTGCAGGTGTTTGCGCTCGCGGAACAGGAACCCCCAGAATTCGAGGAATCCGATCTTGTCCATTTTCAGGCCCGAGTAGGTTTCCATCCGCCAGCGGAGGTAGGGGCTGCGCCACGGGGCGAGATGGTGGCCACGCGAAGCGTTCCAGAGAAATCGCAGGACAAGACGCATACTCAAGAGTGTAATTCATGCGGATGATAAAATGAGCGGATGACAGAGCCGGACCGCCAGTCCGCCGAAGGCCATTATTACCGGGCGCTCGATCTCTTCAGCGAGAGCCAGTATGCCGAGGCTGCCGAAGAATACCGAAGGGCCATCGAGCGGGATTCCACCTTTACCGACGCCATGCACGGCCTGGTGCGCGTTTACCAGGAGATGGGGAGGTTCGATGATGCCATCCCCGTGGCCCGCCAGATCGCTGAATGCGATCCGGAAGACATTCTGGCCCATACCAGCCTGTCGATTCTTTATCAGAGAAAAGGCATGGTGCCGGAAGCGGAGGCGGAAGCCAATGTGGCCCGCGTACTAGGCTGGAAGCAGGAGTTGAAAAAGAAACGGCCTTCGGGCGATTAGCAATTGGCAATTAGCACTCAGCATTCAGCCCTAAAACATTCAGCCCTGAAACATTTTCTCCAACCATGCCTTTCTCCGTGCCTCCGTATTACTATCCATCAGAATCTTCGCGGCTGGCGGCGATTTTCCGTCGCCTCACAACCCCAAAAACCTCTGTTGCCTCTGTTCCTCTGTGTTTCAAAGGTTTTGGTTGTGGCTACGTCACGCCGTGTCTCCGTGGGTGGGTTCTTGATTTCGGTCGCACCTACGTCACGTAAAGAGTCCAGGCGAATGTCGCAGGGCTGACTGCTAACTGCTAATTGCTATTTAACCCGCCAGCACTACTGAGACTTCACTGCCTTTTTCCGCGCCCGCCAGGCGGGAAGCTGAGCCGCGATTGGTGCAGATTTCCAGAAATCCGGCGCTGCCGATGATCGCAAGAATTTCGCCCTGGGCCCCCTGGGAATAAGAGGATTGGATTTGCATGACTTCGGCTTTGCCCACGGTGAGTTTGAACGCCGGAGGCGCTTCCAGGAACAACTGAGGAATATCGTTGGCTGTGAAGTTGGTGAGCAGGTTCCCGAATTTGTCGACTTTCAGGACCACGCCTTTCCATGTGTTCGGCCCGGCGGCCCGGGGCCGGGGTGCGGCAAAGCGGACGTAATCCGTAATCTCCTCACCGAACTTGGCGATCTCTACGCCTTTGCTGATGTAGCCGGCCACCGGCGCAAAAACGTCCCGGCCGTGGAAGGTGCTGCTCACCGGCTGGCGGAAATAATGCGAAGCGCTGATGTGGCGGACCGCGACACGCTCCTCGCGCTCATAGACCAGTGATAGAACTCCATTGTCGGGGGCCACGAAGCAGTGCTGGCC
>DATMNZ010000021.1:0-8564 GCA_035568495.1 Saccharimonadales bacterium (SeqCode)
CAATGCCTTCTTCCACGGCAGCGCGGGTGGCGTGCATGGCGTCTTCCACGCGGGCTTTCTTTTCTTTCATCTCGGTTTCGGTCGCCGCGCCCACGCGGATCACAGCTACTCCGCCCACCAGCTTCGCCAGCCGCTCTTGCAGCTTCTCGCGGTCGTAGTCGCTGGTGGTGTTTTCCATCTGGCCACGGATTTCCTTTACCCGGCCTTCGATCTCGTTGCCCTTGCCTTTACCTTCGACCAGGGTGCAGTTGTCTTTATCCACCGTGATCTTCTTGGCGCGGCCCAGTTGCTGCAGGGTGACGCCTTCGAGCTTGGTGCCCAGGTCTTCGGTGATGGACTGCCCGCCGGTGAGGATGGCGATATCCTGCAACATGGCCTTGCGGCGGTCGCCGAATCCGGGGGCCTTTACGGCGCAGACCTGCAAGGTGCCACGCAGCTTGTTGACCACCAGGGTGGCGAGCGCTTCACCGTCAACGTCTTCGGCGACGATCAGCAGCGGCTTGCCGCTCTTGGCCACTTGCTCCAGCAGGGGCAGCATGTCTTTCATGCTGCTGATTTTCTTTTCATGGATGAGGATGTAGGCGTCATCGAGGATGGCTTCCATACGTTCCGGGTCGGTGACGAAGTAAGGAGAGAGGTAGCCACGGTCGAACTGCATGCCTTCGACGACATCCAGGCTGGTTTCCATGGTGCGCGACTCTTCCACGGTGATCACGCCATCTTTGCCGACTTTCTTCATGGCTTCGGCGATGATGCGTCCGATGGTTTCGTCGTTGTTGGCGGAAATGGTGCCTACCTGGGCGATCATGTCGCCGCTGACCGGCTTCGACAAGGTGTCGAGATAGCCTTTGGTGCGTTCGCCTTCTTTGCCCATGGTGCCGCAAATCGTGGAGATGGCGCGCTCAATGCCACGCTTCAGGGCCATGGGGTTGGCGCCTGCGGCCACGGTCTTGACGCCGCCGGAATAGATGGCCTGGGCCAGGACTGTGGCGGTGGTGGTGCCGTCGCCGGCCACATCACTGGTTTTGCTGGCCACTTCGCGCACCATCTGCGCGCCCATGTTCTCAAGGGTGTCGGCCAGTTCGATTTCTTTGGCTACGGTCACACCGTCTTTGGTGATGACCGGGGAGCCGAATTTCTTTTCGATTACGACGTTGCGGCCGCGGGGGCCGAGCGTCACTTTCACCGCATTGGCGAGTACGTTGACGCCGCGCAGGATCGCCTGCCGCGACTCTTCACCGTGAACAATCTGCTTCGCTGACATTGTTTTCGTCTCCTAATAGTTCTCGCGGCCGGGCCGCGTTGGCTTAAGTGTGGAAAATCCCGATGGGAGGCTTGCTGCTGGCGGCTAGCTTCTGGCTAATTGCTAGTTGCCAATTGCTGCCTTTGCTACTTCTTGCCCTTGGCTGCGGCCCCTGCGCCGTTCAGGATTCCGAGGATCTCTTCTTCACGGACGATCAGCAGCTCTTCGTTGTCGATCCTGATTTCCGTGCCCGCATACTTGCCGAACAGGACGTGATCGCCGGCCCTGACCGCCAATGGAATGGTCTGGCCTTTTTCAAACTTCCCGGTTCCCACGGCGACGATGATGCCTTCCTGGGGCTTTTCTTTCGCGGTGTCGGGAATGATGATGCCCCCACGCGCGGTTTCCACTTCATTGACCCGGCGGATGACTACGCGATCGTGCAGCGGAGTTAGCGACTTTGACATAGTGTTTCTCTCCAATTTCCAGTGATGTAGGTAATTACCAATGCTTTGAAGGGGATATAGGGATTACTAGAGCTGCTAGCACTCCCTTCCATCGAGTGCTAATTATAGAAAACGGCAGGGGGGATGTCAAGGCACTAAATATGAGCGTGAGAGACTAAGATTTATGGAGGAGAATTAGCCACGAATGAACACGAATAAACACGAATCAAGACCAAAACCAAAGCTAAAGCCTGAAAGACCAAACCTGAAGACCGAAACCAGGTTAATCCGCCCCTTGTCAATCTGATTTTTATGAGCTTTTATTTGTGTTCATTCGTGTTCATTCGTGGCTAATTATCTTTCAGTATTTCACGGTGGCCGCGAACGACCCAGCGTCCAGGCTGGCGCCGCCGACTAGTGCGCCGTCGATTTCCGGGTGCGACATCAGGTCTTTGGCGTTCGTGTGCTTAACGCTGCCACCGTAGATGATGCGCATCGCCTGTGCGGTTGCCGTGCCGAAGGCCTTTTCGGCCTGGGCGCGGACAATCTGATGGGCTTCCGCCGCCATTTCTGGGGTAGCGGTCTTTCCCGTGCCGATCGCCCATACCGGCTCGTAGGCGACGATGAGGGGCGCGACCTCCGGGCCTCCGATGCCGCGGAAGGCAATATTGCATTGGCGCTCAAGTACCGCCCCGGTAAGATTGGCTTCGCGCTCTTGCAGCACCTCGCCGACGCATACGATGGGGCGCAGGCCGGCCCGCAGCGCAGCCTTGAGCTTGCGATGAACGGTATCATCGGTCTCCCCGAAATACTGGCGGCGCTCGGAGTGCCCGATGATGACGTAGCTGCAGCCGGCATCCACCAGCATGGGTGCGGAGATTTCACCGGTGTATGCGCCTTCGTTTTCCCAGAATACGTCCTGTGCGCCGATGAGAATTGCGGTCCCGCGCAGCGCCTCCGCCAGGGCGGCAAGGCAGGTGAATGGAGGACAGATCGCAATGTCAGCGCGCGAGTGGCCCTGCACGTGTGGCACAAACGTCCGCACAAACTCCTGCACTTCGCCGGGGGACTTGTACATCTTCCAGTTGGCGACAATTAGTTTTTTTCTCATAGGCCGAGGGGTTCTTCTTGGATCTGGGAATGAGGGAAATTCACGCCCATGGTGCGCATGGCGGTGGCGTAGTGGTCGAAGGTCTGCTGTTCGAAGAGCACAAAGCGCACCACCTTTACCATGCGGTTGGGCTGGTGCAGCAGCTCGACGATGGTGCGCAGCGCGATCTGGGCCGCGGCCGCCACGGGATAGCGATAGGCGCCGGTGGAGATGGAAGGAAAGCTGATGCTCGAGCATCGCAGGCGCTCGGCTTCTTCCAAGGAGTGGCAGTAGCAGCTTTCGAGAATCTGGGGTTCGTTATACTTCCCCCCCTGCCAGACCGGGCCCACAGTGTGGACCACAAACATTGCCGGCAGCAGCCCGCCGCTGGTGCTGACCGCCTTGCCGGCGGGCAGGGAGCCACGCTGCATCCTGATCTTCTTGCACTGTTCGAGCATGGAAGGGCCGGCGGCCCGGTGAATGGCGCCATCCACGCCGCCACCGCCCAACAAGCTGGAATTGGCCGCGTTGACAATCGCGTCGGTGGATTGCCGTGTGATATCACCCAGCACCAGCTCTACGTAACTGCTCTCGCCAATCCGGTAGCGGAGGTCATCGCTCATGGTTATTTTTCGGAGAGTGCTTCTACCCCTGGCAATTTCTTGCCTTCCAGAAACTCCAGGGATGCGCCGCCTCCGGTGGAAATGTGGCTGATCTTATCAGCAATTCCCGATTGATGCACAGCCGCAACGGAATCCCCTCCGCCGACGATGGAGGTGGCGGCGCGATTGGCAGCCACTGCCTGGGCAATCCGCATGGTGCCTTGGGCAAACTGGGCCACCTCAAAGACGCCCATGGGGCCGTTCCACACGATGGTGCGGGCGGACGAGATTTCCAGGGCAAAGGCCGAAATGGTCTCCGGGCCGATGTCGAGTCCCATTGAGCCCTCGGGAATGCCGGCGTCCGCTTTGACTGTCTTGGAAATAGCGGCGGCATCCATGGTCGCGGCGATGACGTGATCCACCGGCAATAGGAGGCGGACTTTCTGCTGTGCTGCCACGTTGAGTAGATCTTTGGCCAGGTCGAGCTTGTCGTTTTCCACCAGTGATTTGCCAACGGCTTTGCCCTGGGATTTCAAAAAGGTGTAGGCCATGGCCCCGCCGATCAGTAGAGCATCCACTTTGCCCAGCAGGTTTCTGATGACGTCAATCTTGTCGGACACTTTGGCGCCCCCGAGGATGGCCACGAACGGCTTCTCCGGGTTCGTGATGGCTTTGCCGAGATATTCCAGCTCTCTCTGCATGAGCAGCCCGGCGGCCGATTTGCTCATGAACTTCGTAATGCCTTCGGTGGAAGCGTGGGCGCGGTGGGCCGTACCGAATGCGTCATTCACATAGACATCGGCCAGGGCGGCGAGCTGGCGCGCGAAGTTCGGGTCATTGGCTTCTTCTTCGGCGTGAAAGCGCAGGTTCTCCAGCAGCAGGGTCTGGCCTTTTTCAAGCCTGGCTGCCATCTCTGCAGCGGCGGGGCCGACGCAGTCGGGGGCGAAGCCCACCTTGCATTCGCGTTCCATGTGCCCGGTCAGCAGGAGGCCCAGGCGTTCCGCCGCGGGTTTGAGGCTCATCTTCGCGTTGGGCTTACCCTTGGGCCTTCCCAGGTGCGAAGCCAGAATCAGCCGCGCTCCCTTATGCAGCGCGTATTCAATGGTGGGCAAGGTCTCACGGATGCGTGTGTCGTCCGACACCTCTCCATCATCGGTGAGCGGCACATTGAAATCCACGCGCATGAAGACGCGCTGGCCGTCGAGATTCAGGTCTTGAATGGTGAGCTTTGCCATGGCCTCTTCGCTAGAGGCCTTTCTTGGCCATGAAGTCGATCAGATCGCGGACGCGGCAGGAGTATCCCCATTCGTTGTCATACCATGCGATCACCTTCACGCAGTTGCCGGCCACCACGCGGGTGAGCGGCGCATCCACGATGGAAGAGCGGCTGTCGCCTTTGTAGTCGGAAGAAACCAGCTCAACGGTTTCGTACCCCAGAATGCCTTTCAGCGGACCGCCGGCGGCCGCCTTCAACGCCTGATTTACGCCTTCCACGGTGGTGCTTTTTTCGACGAACGTCACCAGATCGACCACGGAAACGTTGGGTGTGGGCACGCGCATAGCGAAGCCGTCGAGTTTGCCTTTCAGATCGGGAATCACCAGGTTGATCGCCTTGGCGGCCCCGGTGGAAGTGGGGATCATAGAAAGCGCCGCCGCCCTTGCCCGGCGCAGGTCTTTATGAGGAAAGTCGAGGATGACCTGGTCATTCGTATAGGAGTGGATGGTGGTCATGGTGCCGCTCTGTATCCGGAAGGTGTCATGGATGACCTTGGCGACCGGCGCCAGACAATTGGTGGTACACGATGCGTTCGAGACAATGTGATGCTTGGCCGGATCGTATTTTTCCTGATTGACGCCCAACACGACGGTGAGGTCTTCGTCTTTGGCCGGCGCGGAGATGATGACTTTCTTCACCGGGCCGCGCAGATGCTTCTTTGCCTGGCCGGCATCGGTAAACTTGCCGGTCGACTCAATGACGATCTGCGCGCCCACCGATTCCCAGGGAATGAGTGCGGGGTCTTTTTCTGAAAATACACGAATGGTTTTTCCGTCGATGGAGATGGAATCGCCTTTCGCCTGAATGTCGTGTTTAAGATTGCCGAGAATCGAATCGTATTTCAGCAGGTGGGCCAGGGTTTCTGGACTGGTCAGGTCGTTCACGGCTACAAATTCAATGTTCGGATCGCCCAAGGCGGTGCGCACCACGTTGCGCCCGATCCGGCCGAAGCCGTTGATTCCTACTTTAATTGCCATCGAATGAATCTCCTCTAAGAATTCAGGAAAGACAGGGGGTCGGAATACGAAGCCAGGGCTTCCTGCCGCGCTGCTTTAATGTGTGGAAACCTTTCAGGTTACCAGAGGCTTGGCCGGAATCGCAAACGCGTAAAAACCAAAATCTCACCACGGAGGCACGGAGTCACGGAGGAAAACCAAACCCTTCGCAAACCGTTTGAAACACAGTGCAACAAGTTGCCACGAAAACCTTTGAAACACAGAGGAACAGAGGACACAGAGGTTATTTGGGATTGTGGGTAGAGGAAAAAGCTTCGCGGGCCCCGCATGCTGCTCTTACGCCATTTGTAACAACCTTCGGGATGAGAAGTGGAGCAACAATTCCCATCCTTGCGCTGAACCTGAAAGAGGAAGCCAGTTTCT
The DNA here is from genome assembly GCA_035568495.1 of Saccharimonadales bacterium (SeqCode). Classification (GTDB taxonomy): domain Bacteria; phylum Acidobacteriota; class Terriglobia; order Terriglobales; family Acidobacteriaceae; genus Angelobacter. The sequence continues at coordinate 6,037 of DATMNZ010000021.1, forward strand.
TCGCAAAGATGGGACAAGAATCACATCCACACGGGTGGACCGGCTATCGGTTGTCCGGATTCTCGTGACGCCAACCCCAGTAGACGGTCTTCTGCCGGCGGTTCAGCTTGACGAACGGGCGCTGTTCGCGGTGCTCGGTTTGATAACGCCGGTAGGCATGGTCTTCATTGCTGTCCCATGTGTGGTAGTCCTTGTGCTGCCGGTCGTAGTAGCGCCTGTGATGCTCATGGCGGTCGTCATCTCGCGGGCTGGCAATGGCCATCATCGCCACCGGCGCAGCCAGTGCGGCGGTCAGAAAAATTGAACTGAGATAACGGTATTTGTGGTCCATGTCATTCTCCTTGATGCGAGATTGACTCCGTAGAATCCCGCCGTCATCATTGTCGGCGCTTGGCCTTCCAGTGTCTGATCAATACAGCTCATACCCACTACAGTTGCAGCTCCGCGGTGACGGTCCCATCCTGGGGCATAGTGAATTGGAAGCCGGCGCGTACGAACAGTTCCTGCATGTCCGTATTTTCCGCGAGCACAGTGGCTTGCAGGGAAGAGATGCCTTCCAGACGGGCGATCTCGATCATGCGTTCGAGAAGAAGGCTGCCGAGTCCACGGTGCTGGTGTTTGTCGGCCACGAGAAATGCGATCTCGGCGCTGCTGTCGTTGTGGTTACGCACCATGCGGGCGACACCGGCGAGGTGTTTATTGCCGTGGCCATGGCCCGTGGCCATTCCGCCGGCATTTGTGCCCGATGTCCCCGCGACATCGCTACCGGATTCTGGGTTGCCTTCATACTCAGCGACATACTCTGCGACCAGCGCCAACTCCCGTGCATAGTCGATGAAGCATTGGGTAATCAGGTGTTTGTGAGAAATACGGTAATCAAGTTTCAAGGGAACGAAGTAGCGCAGATAGACGCTGCGGTCTGACAGCCGATGGTGAAAGTCGACCACCAGCGGCTCATCTTCGGGACGGATGGGGCGTATGGTGAACTCGTGCCAGCGGGAGACATACTGCGAAGGATACGGGCGGATGGCCGGGCGGACCAGGTCCGCATCCTGCATGGCCGCCGGATGTAGGATTACACGGGCATCGAGCGCCACCATGCTATCTGCGCTAACGAACAGAGGATTGATTTCGATGTCGGCAATGCGCGGATTCTCGATCACCAATTCGCTGAAGCGCACCAGCAGCTCTTCCAGCTTACCCAGGTCCACCGGCTTGCGGCCGCGGACCCCTTGCAGCGCCCGATAGATGCGGGTGTTCTGCATGACCAGGCGGGCCAGAGTTGTGGTGAGCGGCGGCAGTGTATGGGCGGTATCGCGCAGCACTTCCACGAGCTGTCCACCGAGACCGAACACCAGCACCGGGCCGAACTGCGGGTCGGTGGAGCTGCCCAGCAACAACTCATAGCCGGCATCGCGCACCATGGGCTGTACTGTGACTCCGCCGAAGGCGCCTGCTTCCGGGAATGCCGCCTGAATCCCGGCGAATGCGGCGTACACAGCCGCTTCATTTTCCAGCTTAAGCTTTACGCCGCCCCGGTCGGATTTGTGAGTGACGACTTCGGAATGAAGCTTGAGCACCACCGGGTATCCGATCTTTCCGGCGGTGGCCACCGCTTCTTCGGGGGTCGAAGCGAGCACGGTTTCCGTGACTGGAATGTCATAGGCGGCCAGCACCTGTTTCGATTCCTGTTCGGTGAGGATGGTGCGCCCTTTGGCCAACGCGCCGGCGAGGATTGCATTGACACGGCGTGGCCCGTTTTCGCTGTAAGCGGCGGTGAATTCGGGCGTTTCATAGAGGGCCTGCTGGTTTTCGGTGTAGCGCCACATATAGGCGAAGATGCGGGCCGCCGCATCCGGGTATTCAAACGTCGGGATATGCGCTTCGTTGAGCACATCGGCGGCCAGTTGCATGCGGCTGCCGCCCATCCAGCTTGCCAGCAGCGGCTTCTTGATGTTCTCGGCAGCTTTGCACAGCAGGGCGGCGGATTTTTCCGGCTCACTCATGCCCTGGGGCGCGAGAATGGTCAGCAGGGCGTCGCAGTTCTCATCACGGGAGACGATCTCGATGGCTTTGACATATGTCTCGGGCGTAGCGTCACCGAGGGTATCAACGGGGTTGCCGTGGCTCCAGGCCACGGGCAGAAACTGGTTGAGCGCTTCGCTGGTGGCTTGTGATAGCTGTGCGAGCTGGCCGCCGTTAGCGAGCAGGGCATCGGTAGCCAGCACGCCGGCTCCGCCGGCGTTGGTAACCACGGCCAGGCGCGGTCCCCGGGGGCGGGGCTGCTTGGCCAGCACTTCGGCCATGTCGAAGAGCTCGGCGATGCTCTGCACGCGCAGAATTCCGCAACGGCGGAATGCGGCTTCGAACACTTCGTCAGAGCCGGTAATGGCGCCGGTGTGGGAAGCGGCCGCCTTGCGGGCGGCTTCCGAGCGGCCGGGCTTGATGATGATGATGGGCTTCTTCAGTGCGACTTCGCGGGCGGCGGAAAGAAAGCTGCGCGCGTCGCCGATGGATTCCATGTAAAT
>DATMNZ010000022.1:0-13769 GCA_035568495.1 Saccharimonadales bacterium (SeqCode)
TACCACCAGTTCCAGTCGCTGCCTTCGGCAATCAGCAGCTCTTCCAGGGCGAGCGCTCGCTGTTCCGGTGTGGCCGCGGCTTCATGCGCGGTGTAGAAATCACGGGCCGCGCTCAGATGGTCCCAGGAGAGATTGTCTTCCGGGGCGCCGATCCAGACGTCAAAGTTTGCGTTGATCCAGGAGCCCGGAAAGATCGAGCCGAGGGCTGCGGGGCGCGACTCCCGCTCCAGGGCCTCCGAGACGGTCAACGACTCGAACATGGAATCACTTTGGATTCCCGCATACAGCCGCCGCAGGAATTCACGGCCTGACTGTGGATAAAACTCCCAGGCATTTTCTCCATCGAGTATCACCGGCACCACGGCATCAGCGCCCGCCGCCAGCACCGGCGCGCAGGATTCCCGTGTCCGCCGCAAAAAATCGGCGGCCGCATCGGCGGCGGGAACTCCGCTGTACACAAAGCCGATCAGGTCAGAAAGGGAATGGTCGCGAAAGACCACATGCATCGAGGCCGGCTGCTGCTCCCAGCGATAGATGCGATAAAGCAGCCCCGGCGCGTCGCCCTGCAGCGCGCCGTGACCATCTCTGGAGAACGGCCTTCCAATCGAACGGCTGAGCACACCTTCGTCGGAGGCCACCCAGCGCAAGCCGGCGCTGTGGGCCAGGGCGAAGGTTTCATCGGAAACGCTGCCTTCCGAAGGCCACATGCCTCGGGGCCGCACGCCAAAGACTTCCTGGTGCAGATCGAGAGCGCGTGTGATCTGTTCGCGCGCGTCCTCGGGATGCCGGTATCGCCGCTGCGGAAGCGCCAGTCCCGGATGGGAGGCGCTCCCCATCGCCGAATCGCAGATCAACGGCAGAATCGGGTGGTAGTAAGGCGAGGTGGAAATCTCAATCAGGCCACGGCCAGCGGCGCTCGCATAAGCAGGCAGGACGCTGGCCAGCAGTTCCCGCTGCTTGTGGACCACAAACTGCTGGTCCTGGCGGTCAAAATCGCGCCCCTTTCTAATCAAATCGCGCACATCGGGATCGGCCAGCCAGAACTCATCAAACCATGCAATCTGCGAAAGCACCTGCAAGTCGGCCAGATCGTTGTTCTTCATCAGTGGGGCGGCCTGCGCGGCATTGCCTGAGAGTCCTTGAAATCTTTCCCACATCTCCTGATAACGCGGATAACGCCCAATCAAGTTCTGGGGATTGGCCTGGAACAGATAGTGCAGCGCGAACTGGCGCTCTTCCATATTCAGGTCGGCGGCGGGCCGGGCGACGATTTCCAGCAAAGGGTCGTGGGCGCTGCCCTGGGCGTAATCCTGTATCTGTGCAATCAGGGCGGGAACCAGATTGAAAGTCTGGTGGACTTGGGGAAATTCATCGAGCAGCTTGACCATGCCGTAGTAGTCCTTGAGCGCATGGAGGCGCACCCAGGGCAGACGATACTCTCCGGCAACCAGGTCCTTGTAATAGGGCTGGTGCATGTGCCAAAGAAAAATCAGTCGAATGGCCGGCATAACAGGCTTCCATTAATACCATAGCAAAATCATCTGTTAGACTTTTTAAAGATTCCCGTGCGCATATTGACGCGCTACATTCTGAAGGAAGTGCTTTCTCACGGTCTCCTCGGGACCGGCGTGTTTACGTTCGTCATTTTCATGCGCGAGCTGAGCCGCATCCTGGAACTGGTGGTGCGCAACAGCGCCCCGGTGCCGAGCGTGGCCCAGATCTTCTTTCTGATTCTGCCGCAGACCTTCACCTTCACAATTCCCATGGGCGTGCTGGTCGGCATTCTCATCGGCTTGAGCCGTATGTCCGCCGACAGCGAAGTCACAGCCATGCGGGCCGCTGGCGTGGGCGTGGGACGAATACTAAAGATTGTCGCCGTCTTTGGCATAATCGCATGGCTTCTGGCCCTGGCCAACAACCTGCTGGTGGCGCCCCGTTCTGCCGCCGCCCTGGCCGAGATGCAGAAGAGCCTGGCGGCTTCCCAGGCATCGTTTGAAGTACAGCCCCGTGTCTTCTATGAGGACTTCAAAAATTCCGTGGTCTATGTGCAAGATGCGACCACCGCTTCCGGCACAGCGGTCTGGAAAAAGGTCTTTCGCGCCGAAACCGGCACTCCGGGGCTGGTCAAGATCACGCTGGCCGAGCAGGCCATCGTCAGCGGGGGCCAAGGAGGGTTTCGCCTGCATCTGGTCAACGGTGGGGTCCACGAGGTCAACGTGAACACGCCTGACCAGTATTCGATCACGACCTTTGCGGAAACCGATACAGTGTTGACCCCGCCCCAAATCCAGAAACCGGTCCAGGACGTGGTGCCGGTGAAGCAGATGCCGACGAGCGAGCTACTGGCGCTCGCCCGCGCTCCGGGAAAGGACCAGTCCCGCAACTACTGGATAGAATTCAACACCCGCCTGGCCTTTCCCTCTTCCTGCCTGGTGCTGGTGCTGATCGGCATTCCTCTGGGACTCTCGTCAAAGAAGGGAGGCAAGGGCGCGGGCTTTGTCCTGACTATCATTCTGGTATTCATCTACTATTTCATTTTGAGCACCGGGCTCTCGCTGGCCAAAAGCGGCAAACTGTCGCCGGTGGCGGGTGTGTGGCTGGCCAATGTGGTGTTCACGCTGGTGGGCTTCCTGCTGTTGTGGCGCGTGGACAAGATGCCCATCGAACTGGGCTTCAACCAGGCATTTTTCTCAGGCATCCGGGGCCGGATGTTCAACCGCTTTCAGAAGAAAGACGAATGGGTAGCGCCCCGCCAGCGGTTCTTCCGCCAGAGATTTCCGTTGATTCTCGATGACTACGTGTTGCGGAGCTTTCTTGGCAATCTCACCATCATCCTGGCCGGCCTTGTGGTGCTGCTGCTGATCTTCACCTTCTTCGAACTGCTGTCAGATTTCTTTAGGAACAAGCCCGGTTGGCTCACCTTGGGCTCCTATCTTCTCAACGTTTCCCCGGCGATGCTGTACCAGGTCACGCCCCTGGCGGTGCTGCTGGCGGTGCTGGTCACCCTGGGCCAGATGCAGAAATCCAATGAGCTCACGGCCATGAAGGCCACCGGCATCAGCATCTACCGCGCCATCGTTCCGGTGCTGATCACCGCCGGGGTGCTGGCTGTGGGCCTGTTTGCTCTGGAACAGTCCTATCTACCCTACGCCAACAAGCGCCAGGAGACCCTGCGCAATAGCATCAAGGGCAGGCCCGCGCAAACGTATCTGCGTCCTGATCGCAAATGGATCTCCGGCCAGAACAACAATATCTATTACTATGAATTTCACGATCCCGACCGTGACGTGTTCGGCAGCATCTCGGTTTTTGAATTCGACCCCCAGACTTTCCAGATCACCCGTCGAATTTATGCCGCGCGCGCGCACTGGGATGAAGGACTGCAGCAATGGGTCTTCTCCCAGGGCTGGCAACGGACTTTCCGGGGAGCGGCGTTTGAGGACTTCCATCGCTTCCCGGTATCGACGTTTGCCGAACTGAACGAACCACCTGTCTATTTCAAGAAAGAAGTCCACCAGTCGTCGGAAATGAGCTACGCCGAACTGAGCGCCTATATCGGCGAGCTGCAGCAGAGCGGCTTCGACGTGGTGCGCCTGCGGGTGCAGTTATACAAGAAGCTGGCTTATCCCCTGATCACGATTGTCATGGCGGTGCTGGCGGTGCCCTTCGCGCTCTCCGCCGGACGCCGCGGCCCACTGACCGGCGTGGCCATCGCCCTGCTCATTGCCGTGTGCTATTTGATTACCTCCGGACTCTTTGAAGCCATGGGCAACATCAACCAGCTTCCCCCAGCCCTGGCTGCATGGTCGCCGGACGCGATCTTCGCCCTGGCCGGCGCTTACATGGTGCTCAAAACGCCATCCTGAAGCCTTCTGGCTGGTAAAATCATCGGGTCGAAAGTTATGCAGAAGAACCTGAAACCTCTTTATCCGTATCTCTGGAAGTACCGGCGCACCCTGTTTCTGGGCGCCATCACCGTGCTTTTGAACAACAGCATATGGGTGTTATTTCCACAGGTGGTGCAGCGGGCCACGGACTCGCTGAATACAGGGGCCACGCGCCGCCAGCTTCTGGTTTATTGCCTGCTGCTACTGGCCATCGCCTTCGGCAAAGGCATCTTTCAATTTCTCACGCGCTGGCTGGTGATCGGCGTTTCCCGGGAGATTGAATTCGACCTGCGCAACGATCTCTTCCGCCACCTGGAATCCCTGCCCTGGTCGTATTACCAGAAGAACCGCACCGGGGACATCATGGCGCGGGCCACCAACGACTTGAATGCTGTGCGCATGTTGCTGGGACCGGCCATCATGTACTCAGCCAATACCATCGTATTCACGGCCGCGGCCCTGATCTTCATGTGGCGCACCAGTCCGCGGCTCACGCTGTTCGCGTTTGCTCCGCTGCCTCTGGCCAGCATCACCATCCAGTACTTTGGGCGCAAGATCCACGAACGTTTTGAAAAGATACAGGAACAATTTTCCGAAATCTCGGCCCGTGCCCAGGAAAATTTTTCTGGAGCGCGCGTGATTCGCGCTTATGCCCAGGAAGAGGCCGAGATCGCCATGTTCGAAAAATCGAACCTGGAGTATGTCGCCCGCAGCCTGCCCCTGGCTCGACTCATGGGCATGCTTTGGCCCAGCCTGGAAACCATGCTCGGCCTGGCGGTGGTGGCTGTCATCTGGCTGGGCGGACGCGAAGTCCTGTTGCACCGCATGACCGTGGGCCAGTTCATCGCCTTCAATACATACATGCTGCATCTCACATGGCCGGTCATCGCCCTGGGCTGGGTGATCAACATCTTTCAGCGCGGCACCGCCTCGATGGAGAGGATTAACCAGATTCTTTCTTCCAAATCGGAAATCACCGACGACCACGCCACCGAAAGTCTTGGCGGCGAACTCCAGGGTGAGATCGAGTTCCGCAATCTGAACTTCACCTACAACGGTGCGCCTGTATTGCAAGAGATCAACCTGCGCATTCCCGCGGGAGGCAGCCTGGCGATTGTGGGCCCCACCGGGTCAGGCAAGACCACGCTGGTGAATCTGGTTCCCCGCATCTATGATGCGCCTGAGGGAACGCTACTGCTGGATGGCAGGCCCATCCGGGAGTATCCTCTGGCCGTGCTGCGCCGGAACATCGGGTTTGTGCCGCAGGAAACCTTTCTCTTCAGCGACACCATAGGTGAGAACATCGCTTTCGGAACCGAAGGCGCGGCGGCCGAGCAGGTCCGCATGGCGGCCGAGGCCGCCAGCATCGCCGCGGAGATCGAAGCGTTCCCCGGAAAATACGAGACGGTCGTGGGCGAGCGCGGCATCACCCTTTCCGGCGGACAGAAGCAGCGTACCGCCATCGCCCGCGCCGTCATCCGCAGCCCCCGGATTCTGGTGCTGGATGACGCCCTGTCCAGCGTGGATACGTATACGGAAGAAAAAATACTCAACCATCTGCGCCGCATCATGCAGGGCCGCACCACCATCTTTATCTCGCATCGTGTCTCCACCGTCCGGAATGCCGACCGGATTGCCGTGCTGCACCAGGGACGCATCGTGGAACTGGGCACCCACGACGAATTGCTGGCCCGCAACGGCTATTACACCGAGCTCTACAATAAGCAACTACTGGAAGAGGAGCTGGCGAGCGTATAGTTGCTACGCAAAAACAAAGCGCACCACGGAGTCACGGAGAAGAGCAGGTAGTCGGTAATTGGTATTCGGTTTTTTTGTGCTCGGGTCTGATTTCTGGGCCACAAGGAATTTGGCAGCGGTCGTTCTTTACTGAGATCAAGTACCAAATACCGACTACCTGCTTACTTGTTTTTCTCTGTGCCTCCGTAACTCCGTGGTGGGTTCTTGATCTTACTCGCAAAGTGAACTATGAAACGCGTAGTCATCCCCGAACTTCTGGATACCGATGCGGGCACGCCACGGGAAGTGGCGGGCTCGCTGGCAGACATTGATACGGTCAACCAGCATCTTGGAGGCGTCAAAACCATGACGTCTCTGTTGCGCACGGTGGCCACCAAGCGGGCGTTAAAGTCTCTTTCATGGCTCGATGTGGCCGGGGCACGGGGCGGGATGGCAGCCAAAGCGGTGACTGCCCTGGCCAAGCGCGGATTGCCAGTAACGCCCGTGCTGCTGGACCGCGCCGCCAGCCACCTGAGCAACGACACCACAGCGGTTTGCGGAGATGCATTGCAATTGCCTTTCCGCGACGGCAGCTTCGACGTGGTCGGCTGCTGCCTGTTTCTGCACCATCTGGAGCCGGAGGAAATCGTGGGCTTCGTCAACGAGGCGTTGCGCGTGGCCCGCTATGCGGTGCTGATCAACGACCTGATTCGTCATCCTCTGCACTTGTGGATGGCGCGCGCGGGCAAACCAATCTATCGCAGCCGCATCACCCGGCATGATGCGCCGGCCTCGGTGCGGCGCGCTTACACCGCCGGCGAGATGGGCGAAATGCTCCGCCGCACGCGCGCCCCGCAAGTGGATATCAGCGAAAACTTTTTCTTCCGCATGGGAGTGGTCGCTTGGAAGCACCCGAATTCGATCTGATCGTCGCCGGAGCGGGCCCCGCCGGCGCCGCCTGCGCCATTACCGCGGCCCGCGGCGGGGCCCGCGTCCTGCTGCTGGAAAAAGACCGCTTCCCCCGCCACAAGGTCTGTGGAGAATTCGTCTCCCCTGAATCTCTGGGATTGCTCGAATGGCTGCTGGGCAACAACCTCTTCCGGGCCCATGCCGCCGTCCATGGTTCTCGACTCTTTTACCGCGAGCACACAGCCATTCTGCCGGTGACGCCCCCGGCCCGTAGCGTTGCCCGCGCCGAACTTGACTTTGAACTACTGCAGGCCGCGCGGAACGCCGGGGTACGCGCCGAAGAAGGCGTGACCATTCAGAAAGCCGAAGAGCGAGGCGGATTCACAGTTTCGACCAGCAGCGGCCCCTTCACCGCCCGCGCCGTGGTCAACGCCAGCGGACGATGGTCGCAATTGACCCAGAGGACTCATGCCAACGCACCGGGTAAGGAACCGGGTCAAGAGAAGTGGCTCGGCCTCAAAGCGCACTTTACCGAGGTCAATCCGCCCGCTTCCGTGGACCTCTATTTTTTTGACGGCGGCTACTGCGGCGTAACTCCCATGGCAGGCAATACCGTCAACGCCTGCGCCATGGTGCGGGCCGAGGTGGCGCGCTCCCTGGAGGATGTCTTGCGGCTGCACCCGGCGCTGGATCGCCGCAGCCGATCATGGCAGCCCCTCATGTCGCCCCTGACCACCTCCGGATTGCACTTTCATCCGCCGGAAACCGAAGCGGGCGGCCTGCTGCTCGCCGGTGACGCCGCGGCCTTCATCGATCCGTACACCGGCGACGGAATCTCTCTCGCCCTGCACAGTGGGTCGATGGCGGCGCGCGCCTTACAGCCGTTCTTTCAGGGAACTTGCTCGCTCGAAGACGCGCGCCGGGGATATCGTGCTCGCTACTTCCGGCATCTCTCCCCGGCCTTCCGGCATTCAGCCTGGGTGCGCAGGGTGCTGACCGCCCCACCCTGGATTCGCTCCTCCATGATCCGGCTCGCCGGCACAAGACCCATCGCGTGGGCGCTGGTCAGCAGCACCCGTGTACGAAACGGAGCGCTGGCGTAACGTCGCGACCCAGATTTGGCCGCTGATTTCCGCTGATGAACGCTGATAGCAACAGAAGGCGAATCGCGCTAATGATCGCAATGAGGGTAAAGCGCAAAACATTTGACTAGTGCAGTGACCGGCAATATTGGCAATGTTGGCAAAATGTAAACTCGCGGTTCCGATCACCAGATCACCCGATCACAGATGTCCCCGATCCACAATGATCACTTAACCTCCCGGTCACCATACGAGGGCCGTGTGTCCCGCAGTACCCGCCGCACCACACCCAGCAGATCTGTCACCTCAAAAGGCTTGACCAGGAAAAGACCCTTGCCCGAACCAGGGGACACGTTCCCCTCGGCCTCCGGACTGGTGGCCGGCATGAGTACCGTCTTGTCCTCCAGATCGGGCCTGGACTGATGAATCCACTGAATGACTTCTTCACAGCTCACCGGACCGGCAATTTTACTGTCGAGGAGCACCACGTCAAAGCTATCGTGCCCCAGCAACTCGACCGCCCTTGCGCCGGAGGAGAGGGCAACCACCTTGAGCCCCGCGGCGGAGAGCACTTCCCGCTCAAAGTCGAGCGTCGGCTGTTCGGCTTCCACCAGCAACACGCTTCCTGAAAGCTTCGGCTCGCGGCGGGCCACAATGCGCTCACCCTCGGTCATCGGCTTATCGCCGGCGGCCGGCAACCGGATGCTGATCAGCGCCCCTCCCTGAGAATGGTTCTCGGCGGCAATCACTCCTCCATGTTCCTTAATGATGCCGTAGCAGATGCTCAGACCCAAGCCTGTCCCCTTACCCACATTCTTGGTGGTGTAAAAAGGATCAAAGACCCTCTTGGGCTCGGTGATGCCCGGCCCCGAATCATGAAACTCCGTGACCACGTGATGGCCGTCGGCAAAAATGCCGATGCGCAACACCCCTCCCCGCCCGGAATCAAGCATGGCGTCGGCGGCATTGTTGATGATATTCAGGTAAACCTGCTGCAACTGATGGGGGTCGGCCACCACCAATGGCAGGCCATCTGCAAAATCTTTTTCCACCACAATCTCATTGGCCTTGAGTTCGAAGTCGCGTAATGCGATGGTGTCTTCTATTACATTGCAAATATCCACATGCGCGCGCTGGGGCTTATGTTCGCGGGAAAACGACAGCAGATTCTGGACGATCTTCTGCGTCCGGTACGCCTGCTTCTGCAGTTTGTGAAGGTATTCACGCACCTGCGGCTGGACCTCTTCATTTTCGAGAAGCTGGGCATAACCCAGAATCGCCGTCAATGGATTGTTCAGTTCGTGGGCCACACCCGAGATCATCTGCCCCACGGCCGACATCTTCTCGCTCTGCAGCAGTTGCTCCTGGGCAAATCGCAGGTCGTCATAGGCCTTTCTGGTCTCTTCGTAAAGCTGGATTTTTTCGATGGTGGTCGCCAATTGACCGCCTACCGCCAGCACCAGGCGGGTTTCCGGCTGGCTGAACTCCCGCTGGCTGCGGCTGCTGGTGCCGAGCAACCCCAGCACCTTGTCATTGCGCCATAGCATCACCCACAACCACGACTGATACCCTTCCATCTCCACGTATTTCCTCACGATCTCGGGCATCCTGGGCAGATCGTGGTGGGTTATGATCTCCAGCCTTTCTTGTTGCACGAACTGCAGGAAATCAGGAGGCAGCACAAACGACTCTGTTTCCCTCACCCAGGAACTGCGGTGCCCGTATCCGGCCTTGCGGTGCAAGGCGCCGGTGGATTCTTGCAGCTCGTAGACCGCCGCGGTATCGGTGGAAAAAAGATCGATGATCAGCAGCAATGAGAGCTGCAGGATTTCCTCAAGATTGAAAGACTGGTTAAAAGTCACCGCAATACTGTTCAGCAGGTGCAGCTCACGGTTTTTCCGGCGCACTTCAGCTTCCGCTACCTGCATGCCGGCTTTGTACCGCTCTTCGGCAATTTTCTCGCTGTCCTGCTGAAGGCCCTGCAGTTGCTGCAACAACCGGCGGTTTTCCGCGGCCAACGATGGCTCGCGGGCGGCTGGGTCCAGCAACCTTCCCCGGCGCCAGAAAGCCACGCCCACCAAGGCCAGCAGACTGAGTAACGCCAGAAGAGTGGAAACTTCCCCGAACAGCGCAGATTGCACTTCAAGGCACATGATTTTGGGAAATCGCGTTGAGCTAAAAAGGAACCGAATCTTGGAGCTTTCCGTGTATATCACAGATGGTGAACGCCTTAAATGACTTTTTGGAGCTCGGCCTTTGCTCCACCGGCCCTGTCTGAAGGTAACCTGCTTTTCCGTGCTAGTTTTTCTCTCTTACTAGTATGTTGGATGGGCCGATAATGCAAACAGCTACACAGATGGGTGGCCTACCCGCAAGGGCGGGGTCTCGACCGGGAATAAGTAGCTTCGCAGGGGAAGTAGAGTTTCAAGCTGCCTCCCGTCCCACCCCGGTTAACAGTATGAAAAATAAGGCTTTTGCAAACATTGTATTTCAGGTGTTACTGGGTTAAATTAGCGATCTTACAGCAATCGAACGGGTAATCATCTCATGGCAATGGAGTTAGAACGCATCCTGGTAGTCGATGACGAAGAGCCAATCCGGGAGATCATCTCCTCGATGCTCACAGCCGCCGGTTACAAGGTCAGGCAGGCGTCCTCAGGCATGGAAGCACTGGGGATACTCAACGCGAACGGTGAATTTGAGCTGGTGCTCTCGGACCTCATGATGGCCGAATTAGACGGCATCGCCCTGCTCGAACGGTCGAAGGAACGGTTTCCCGACATGCCGGTCATCATGGTGACCGCCGTGCATGACATTTCCGTGGCGCTGGCGGCCATCCGTAACGGCGCGTACGACTATCTGTTGAAGCCCTTCGAGCGGGAGCAATTGCTGGCCATCGTGCGCCGCGCGCTCGAACACCGGCGGCTGAAGCTCGAAAACCGCGCCTACCAATCGAACCTGGAAACTCTGGTGGCCGCGCGCACCGACCAACTGCGCCAGGCGGTGACCGACCTTGAGCGCTCCTATGATATTACGCTGGAAGCGCTGGGCGACGCGCTCGACCTGAAGGATGCTGAAACCGAAGGCCACTCCAAGCGGGTCACCGCCTTCACCATCGCCATCGCCCGCGCTATGGGACTCCCGGCTGACCGCATTCGGGTAATTGCGCGCGGCGCTTTCTTGCATGACATCGGCAAGATGGCCATTCCCGACGCCATTCTGCGCAAGCCTGGGGCGCTGAATTTGGAAGAAACCGAGATCATGCGCGAACACTGCTTCCGCGGCTACCAGATGCTGAGAAAAATCCCCTTCCTCGAAGAAGCTTCCGAGATCGTCTATTGCCACCAGGAGCGCTTTGACGGCACCGGATACCCGCGCCGCCTGCGCAACGTTGAGATTCCGCTGGGCGCCAGAATCTTCTCCGTGGCCGACACCCTGGATGCGATTACCTCCGACCGGCCCTACCGGGCGGCCCAGCCCATTGCCGCTGCCCGAAAAGAAATCGCCCGCTGTTCGGGCGAACAGTTCGATCCAGAAGTGGTCCGCGTGTTTCTACAAATGCCGGATTCCATCTGGGAAGACCTGCGCAAAGAGATCAATTCGACGATCTACATCATGAGTGTGCCCCTGACCAACGGCAAGGACCTTCTCGCTCCCCTTTCCAGCATGAAGTAGAGTTCCACCGGAACCAAGGCAGACAGGAAAGACGGGCCATTCGAATGCATCAGAGCGACAGCCGGAATCAAAGACTTACCAACCCCGCACCGGCTCCCATTGCGCGGCGGCCATCCCGTTTCTCACCACCTGATAGTGGGGAAACAGGGCCGCCGTCAGACATGAATGATTGGGAATGATTCTCATGCGCGTCCCTATCGGGAAGCGTGCGATGGCCTCAGGCGCGCCTTCGATCTTACCGTGCTCCTGGGAGAGCCCCTTGATGTTCAGCGGAAGCCGGTTGAGCGACAAATCGCACACCACACCGAAGCCGCAGTTGGAGTCGATGTGGTCAGGGCCCGCGTCCTTCGAGAGGGCCAGGGCGCCGGCATCGACCAGCAGGTGGCCGTGCTGAGGATAACTTCCAATCACCGTGGACAACACCGATACCGCGCATTGGGAAAGACGGCAGACACCGATACCAGACTGGAAGGCGTCATAAAATGTGTAGTTTCCCGGACGTATTTCATCCGTACCGGAAAGACGTTCGGGCGCTGAAGTGGTCGGGGTGGAACCCGTGCTGCGCAGCAGACCGGTAACACCCTGAGCGGCCAGGCGGTCCCGGAAGCGCGTCAGCACAGATGTCTCTTCCCTGCCCACTTGAAGGACCTCCTGAATACCGCGCGCATAGTATGAGTGGCCGGCATGGGTCAGGAGCCCTTCCAAGCGCACGGCTTGAGAGCCGGCCAGCGCCAGCGCCAAGCGCATCCCTTCCTCCGATTCCGGATCAACACCAGCCCGATGATAGCCGCAGTCGACCTTCAGGAAGACATGAAACACATGTCCATGGAGGGCGGCAAACTCTTCCATCGCCCGCAGCACTGCAAAGCTGTCGATCAAGACATTCATGCGTTGGATCCGGCTGGCCAACGCGGCGGCCCGGCCCAACTTATCGGGCGAAAGCGGCACTGCATACGTAATGTCATCGAAGCCGTGGGCGGCAAAGAATTCCGCTTCGGCCAGCGTGGAGACGGTGATGGGACCGCCCTCCGGGCCGAGTTGCATACGGGCGATCTCCACCGTCTTATGGGTCTTCACATGCGGGCGGAAGCCGACTCCGGAATTCCGTGCCTTCTCGCGCATGATGGCGCAGTTCTGTTGGACAACAGCCTCTTCCACAAGAAAAGCCGGTGTGGTGATTTCGGGATCGGTGAGAGAGAGATTCATGGTCATGGATAATTTAACACCACAGATTCTTGGTGATTGCCCGGGAGACACCGCAAACCGCTAGAATGAATATTCAAATCCCCCTCATCGAGGTGCTCTCCATGGCTATACTGACCGACGCCGAAATCAAAAGCGCACTGACTTCCCTGCCCGGATGGCAGCAGAACGGAAAAGCCATCCAGCGCATCTATGAATTTGCGGATTTCAAGGCTGCCATGGTGTTTGTCAACCGGATTGCCGAGGCCGCAGAGGAGGCCAATCACCATCCGGATATCGATATCCGCTACAACAAGGTGACCATGGCGCTGATTTCCCACGATTCCGGAGGGATCACGCAGAGAGACATCCGCATGGCGGGAAAAATCAACCAAGTTGCAGGATAAAATGAAGCAGCACTGCCCTCTCAATAGGGCAGTTGATTGGCCGGGCGGCGGGGTGCCGCTCCCTGACTTTAGCCTTCCAGCGCCTGAGAAAGTTGGTCGAGCGTCCGCTGGATGTTGGCCAGTTGCTGGTCCAGCGCTTTGTTGAACTCACCCAATGGGTCCGGCGCCTGGGAAACGCGGTCAAAGAAAGAATGCACCTTCTTCCGGGCGCGGTCGCTGGCAAATACCAGACCCACGCCGCTGACCCCCAGGACGATTATAGGCAGTAACCAGTTTCTCATTCCTAACTCCGCTTTCAGCCTCAATTCAGAATTCACGACTCATACGTTCGATAGATAGCCCAAAAGACATCTATTTGTACAGTTACCATGGTCATGGGCTCATCGTCCAGCAAAAAGCTAAACGCAGACCCCTGGCGTACAGCTTTTTTCTACTTTCCGCGCATCTTACAATCAATTAACTCTAAAACCGAGGAATCCCCTATGAATGCGAAGCATAAATCTGCTGCTTTGATCGTCAGTTTGTCCTTGGCGCTGAGTGCCGCGACCGCGGCCCAGGAAAGTCCTGTCCTCAAGAGCCGTCCCCAGGCCGCACCCCCGGCGGCCGCGCCGCAAACGGCGGTGAATGGCCCTGGCCCTGCGGCCAGCTCAGCCCCAAATGTCGTTCCCGAGGGCACGCGCTTCATCATCAAGCTCAAAGACACCATCGACACCAGTAAGAATCCTGAGCCGGGCAAGAGATTCAAGGCCGAGCTGCGCGAGGACCTGGTTACCCCCAGCGGCCTGATTATCCCCAAAGGCCGCACCGTGAAAGGGCATGTCGGCAGTTTCGAGCACGGCTATACCGGCGCCCGTCTGCTGCTGGCCCTGGACGAAATCGAAACTCGCAAG
>DATMNZ010000023.1:0-6231 GCA_035568495.1 Saccharimonadales bacterium (SeqCode)
ATGAACTGAATCCAGCGTTTTTCCATGGCTTTCGCCTCCCGAACTTAATTCTTCTTGGCCCCCAGGAGCGCCTCCCGGCGCTCCACCAGCATCTTGGCGCACGCATAAACCGCGCGCGTGCAGGGCATCTCAATCCCGGCACGTTCCCCTAGCTCTACAACCGCACCTACAATTGCTTCCAACTCCAACGGACGCCCAGCTTCAAGGTCCTGCAGCATCGAAGTCTTGTGCTCACCGGTCTTTTCCGCTCCGGCGATTCTCTGGTCGATGGTAATGGGCATCTCAACTCCCAGTGCCGCCGCCAGCGCCTGGGCTTCCAGCATAATGTTGCGCACCAGCCCGGAAGCTTCCGGATGGCGCGCCATCTGCACCAGCGTAGCCCCGGTAAGCGCACTCAGCGGGTTGAACGCTACGTTGCCCAGAATCTTGACCCAGATTTCAGTGCGCAGGTTCGCCGTCACCCGCGCCTTGAGCCCGGAAGCAATCAACGCGTCGGCAATGCTGCGAATTCGCTCGGAGCGCGAGCCATCCGGCTCACCCAGCGAGATACGGTTGCCGTCGTTGTGCTTGACGACTCCTGGCTGTTCAATCTCAGTGGCGAAGTATATCAGCGAGCCGATCACGCGCCGGGCCTCAATGGCGGCCGCGATCACTCCGCCGGGATCAACCCGCTCCAGACTGGCGCCCGCAAACTTGCCTTCCAGCCCCTGGAAGTACCACCATGGAATTCCATTCTGGGTGCTCACCACGATGGTTTCTGGCCCCAGCACGGCCCCCAACTGCGGCACCAGAGCCGGAACGCCGTGCGCCTTCACGCATAAGAAGACAACATCCACGGGTCCTGCTTCCGCCAGATCACCGATAGCTTTCGGATGGGCGGCAAACTCTTCATCAGCGCCGATGACCCGCACCCCGTTTTCCTGCAGGGCGCGCAAATGCGGACCGCGGGCATGCAGCACCACGTCGTAACCGGCATCGGCCATCTTGGCGCCCATGTATGCGCCCACCGCGCCTGCTCCCACGAAAAGAAATCTCATGATGGTTTCGGCGACAACGCATCGGCGACCGCCCGGCGCTGGATCTTGCCGGTGGCCGTGCGCGGGATCTTATCGACGATCATCACTTTCTTGGGGACTTTGAAATCGGCGAGGTGGAGCTTGCAGTGTTCGATCAGGGAGGCCTCCGGATGCGGCTCTTTCAACACCACGGCTATCGCCACTTCCTCACCCCAGGTGGGATGCGGCATGCCAAAGGCCACGGCCTCGGCCACCGCCGGATGCGTCAGCATAACTTCGTCTATTTCCAGCGGAGCAATTTTCTCTCCGCCACGATTGATCAGTTCCTTGAGACGCGCGGTAAGGTGCAGGTAACCGTCGGAATCGATGTGCCCCTGATCGCCGGTCCGGAACCATCCGTTGGTGAACGACTTGGCGTTGGCCTCAGGGTTATTCTCATAGCCTTCAATTACGTTCGGACCCTGAATGACGACCTCGCCAAGCTGACCTTTAGGTACGTGCCTTCCGGCTTCATCCATGATGCTGACCTTCACGCCGGTACCCGGCCCCACCGAACCTCCCTTGTGCTGCCCTGGTGGCAGCGGATTGGAACACATCTGGTGGGACGCTTCGGTCATGCCGTAGGCCTCCAGCACCGGCACTCCGACCAGGCCCTCAATCTTTTCCATCAGCGCGGGCGAGAGCGCCGAACTGCAGGAACGCACAAAGCGCAGGCTCTCAATGCCTTCCGGTTTTTCATGCAGCCGGGCCACGGCCAGTTGGTGAATGGTGGGCACACAGGAATACCAGGTCGCCTTATGGTCGCGCACCGTGCGCCAGAACGACATGGGATTGAATTTCTCCGGCACGATCACCGTGCCTCCGCTGCGGAAGGTGGAGAGCGTGGAAGCCACCAGCCCATGAACATGGAACAGTGGCATCACGCACAGTGAAACATCATCGGCGGTGAGCTTGTAGGTCGCGACCACGTTCCCGGTAGAAATGGCGAGGTTCCGGTGTTTGAGGGGCACGCGTTTGGGGCGTCCAGTGCTGCCGCTGGTGTGTAGCACCAAGGCGATATCGTCCGGGGCCGGATCACGGACCATGCCGCCCGGCGGCGCTCCGGCCATGTGGACGTTGCCCTGAACATCCATGACCACCGCGAAGACCGGGATGCCCCGCTCTTTGGCCGCGCGACGCGCATCGTCGGCGCCCTCGGCCGGGGCCAAAAGCAGCCGGGCGTTCGTGTCTTCCAGATAAAAACAGAATTCTTCGTACTTATACGCCTGGTTCAACGGCGCGGCGGTGCCGGCGATCGCAGCGGCCAGAAAACTCACAATCGTCGCCAGCCCGTTGGGCAGCACGATCGCTACGCGGTCACCGGGACGAATACCTGCCCCGGCCAGACCCTGCGCCATATCCATCACCTGGCGGCGCAAAGACTCATAGGTAATTGAAATTCCCGATTCGGGAAGGATCACGGCCCTTGACTGGGCCGGAGCGCCGTTCAACAGCTCGGCGAGAGTGCAAACTTCCATATTGTCTCCATCGGCAGAATCATTCACGGATGCTCGTTCATGAGCGGGTAGCATTGTAAGTGAAAAGACCGCAACGCGGTAGTCACGGCCGCGCATTATCTGGCGGGTTGGCGACGAATAGATATTCAACTGTCAAGAGCACTTCCTCTTGAAGCTCGTATCATGACAGTCCTGTCGTCCTGAATTGACTTTTCTTAACCCGCGCTCTGCGCTTACCATGGTTGAATCGAGAAAGGCCATGCAGACGATCCAACACTCCCACGCACCATTCGAAGACTTTGTCTCGCGGCCACGCTGGAAATCACTGCTCGTGATCGCCTTTCTGCTGGGTGTTCAAGCTGTGGAGGCCCAGCGACACGGCGGCGGCCCCCCGGGCCCAGACAGCCATGGATCAAAATCCGCACCTGTAGGCACGGGACCCGCAGTCAGCGAGTTTGAGCGCGCATTGGCCATCCAGGCCACGCCTGACCAACAGACGTTTTTTGACATGCTCTCGCAAAGCATCAGCTCTTCCGATCAGAGAATTCACGACTTCATCAAGATCTCCGGCGGCGACTCCCAGCCCGCCGATTACCGCCTGCAGGTGATCGGCCTGCGCGATCTACTCGAAAAGACGGTGGACAACAGCGAGATTTTTCTGGGAAGCTTTTCGTCCCTGCAGAAAGCGCGGCTGAAGGCGCCTGCGAAAAAACTGAGCAAGGCCGGCGTTGAGCTTTCACGGCTGATCGCCATCCTGGAACCCGAATCGGAGCACCCGGCCCTCGATCATGAACACCTGGTCCGGCTCGGCGAAGATCTTGAAAAGACGCTCACCGCACTGCGTAGCGAGCAGCTTCATCTGGGTAAACTGATGGGAATTCCCGAAGAGACGCCGTGACCAAGATCAAAACCTCACCACGGAGGCACGGAGAAAAACAAAAAGCAGGTACTTGGTATTCGGCACTTGGTACTTTGGGAAGACAGAGAACTTTCCCCAGTTCCTTTGAGGCATAGGGCAGGCGCAAATACCAAGTATTCAATACCAACTACCTGCTTTTGTTTTTCTCCGTGCCTCCGTGGTGAGCTTTGGTTTTGGCCGCTCACCGCGCCATCACGTAGAGCAGCTCTGAATCCTTTTCCGAGGCCACCTCAATCACGGCATTTCGTTTCACAGTCAAGCTGCGCTGCTCGATCACGCGAAACCCGCAGGCGGCCAACGGACGGCTGATTTCCGCCAAGCTACGCTTCTTATAGATCGAATCTGATTCGAAATCGGGCGGATATGCGGTAATGATCAGCCGTCCCGCCTTCCGCAACACGCGGCGCGCTTCCGGCATCACCTCTTCCAGTTCGAAGTAGCCGATCGACTCAGGGAAGAACACCGCATCAAAGCTGGCCGCAGAGAACGGAAGCAGGCGGGCGTCGGCTTCCACCAGACGCCGTAGACCGCGGCGCGCAGCCGTCTGCAACATGACATGGGAAACGTCGATGCCGGTCACGGCAAACCCAAGGCGCTCCAGGTCGCGTTCCAGCTCTCCACTGCCGCAGCCGACAGATAGCACGCGCTTCTGCCGCGCCGGAAGCTTGCCCGCCAGCCAGCGCCGCATGACCGGGAACTTCCATGTGTAAGTGAAATAATCGCTCTTATGCCAGCCCTGGGAGGCGACACCGTTAAAGAATTTGGAAGTCTTGGAGTATGTTTGTTTTTTCAAGAGTCAGACACCGATGCTGCATTCTATGCTCCCACCGGCACAGCCGTCTTCCGCTCAGGATTGAAAAACGGCAGCTTCACCACCTTAGCCGCGACCTTCTGCCGCATGGCCTCGATAGTAATTTCCATCTGCAGCTTCGTGCCCGGCTGCGCTTGGGAGGTCTCCACGCTGGCCAGGGCGATCATTTTCTTCAGCAGCGGAGACCATGTCGTGGTAGTCGCCTTACCCACCTGCCGGCTGCCGAAATACACGGGCACGTGTACGCGGGAGGCCTGCGTGGGGGCCGCTGGAGTCAGGCCAACCCTCTCGTAGCGGGCTTCAACTTCCGTCCAATCCACTTCCAGCCCTACCAGTTGCCGGGGGACTCCATTGATGTGGTGGCGTTCCAGCGCCGCCTTGCCAACGAAGTTTTCTTTATCAAGATGCACCATGCGCCCAAATCCCAACTCATAGGGTGAGTACTTTTGCGAAGAGATCAGGGCCTTCTTGCTGCTGCTGTAATCAACCTCAATCAGCAGCAAGCCGGCTTCCACTCGGGCCACATCCAGCGCCAGCATGCCTGCCGGATGAAGATCGAAACGCCCGCCTGCTTCCATGAGCGCGTCCCAGACCTTCACGGCTTGGCGTCCGTCGTCCATGGGAATCCATATCTCATAGCCCAGATCGCCGGTGTAGCCGGTGCGCGAGATATCGACCGGCACGCCTGCGATCTTGCCGCTGGTTACACGGAAGTATTTGAGGTTGGCGATATCGGCCTCGGCCACGGATTTCAACAGCTTGCCGGAAGTCGGCCCCTGTAGAGCTAGCGCCGCTGTCTGTTCCGAGATGTCCTCGATTTCGACCTGCATGTTGAGGCCGTTCTGGCGGAACCAGCGCAGGCTGGGATCGGCGGCCGTCCAGCGGTATTTGTTTTCGTCAAGGCGCGTGATCGTGCCATCGTCAATCACCATGCCCTGTTCATCGCACCAACAGCAATAAATCACCTGGCCCGGCTTCACTTTGTTGATGTCGCGGGTAATCACGCGGTTGACCAGTTTGGTCGCGTCTTTGCCGGTGATCATGTACTTGTAGAGCGGTGAGATATCAATCAGCGCAGAGGCGTTGCGGATCGCGTTGTACTCATGCTCGTGATGCACTTCATACACGCTGACCGTGTAATAGCCAGACCATTCGCGGTAATTCAGGCTATGGCACAGAGCAAAAGTCCGTTCGTGGAATGCGGTTCCGACCGGCAAGTGGATACCTCGTTTGACTGTGGCTTGATGCTCGATTATACGAAAAGACCTGGACATATTACACAGAATGACAATGACGCAATCAAAAGCATTTAGCCGCGAATGAACGCGAATAAACGCGAATGGAAATTGGGTTGTCGTTGCTCCGGAATCGCCGCGACCTGCGAGGATTCTGATGGAGGAGCAGAGACAGCAGAGGGCCAAGATCAGAAACTTCAAGTCCGCTGCTTCCTCTGTTCCTCTGTGTTTCAAAGGTTTTCAATGTTTCAGGATACGCATAGGGTATCCCCACTCAGTCTACCGAGGACCCTTTCCAGTAGAATAGTATGTCACTCTCCCGGTAAACATTTCCTGACCGTGATTGGTGAAAGCTTCCTGCGCTTCCAGAAAAAAGGCATATGGCTCCTGTTGCGAACGCATCGAAATCCAAGTACGACGTAATCGTGATCGGCGGAGGCCACAACGGCCTCACCAACGCCGCCTATCTGGCGCGCGCCGGCAAGAAGGTTGTCGTGCTGGAGCGCCGCCATGTGCTGGGCGGAGCGGCGGTGACCGAAGAAGTTTTCCCCGGCTTCAAGTTCAGCGTGTGCTCGTATGTGGTCTCGCTGCTGCGGCCGGAGATCATCCGCGACCTTGACCTGCCGCGCCATGGACTCGAAATTCTGCCGCTTGACGGCACGTTTACCCCCATGCCCAGTGGCGACTACCTGTGGCGCGTCAACGACCACGGCAAAACCCACCGGGAGATCGCGCGCCATTCGAAGCTCGATGC
>DATMNZ010000024.1:0-15305 GCA_035568495.1 Saccharimonadales bacterium (SeqCode)
GACTATAGATGGCCGTGAGTGCGGCCAGCGTGTTCTGGAAGCGGGGCAGGCGCGAGCTAAGGCCAAAGGCGCCGGCGGCCACTACGGTCATCGCGGTATTCATGATCAGCAGGCCGGCTAGAAAAACGCCCAGTCCCAGGAAGCCTTTGGTCAGGCCGCCGAGGTTGGCGGCCAAGAGAAAGATCATCAGTTGGCTGGGGGTTTCCGCTCCCAGCCCGTGGACCAGTCCAATGGTGAAGGCCGAGCGCCCGTCATATCTTCCGGCGGCGGGCCGGCCTGGGGGGCCATTTTCGTGCCCGCCTGATTTGAGGTTCCAGTGCGTCAACTTCCAATGCACCCAGCGTAGGGCATTCACCAGCAGCGTGAAGCGGCTGCGAGGCGCGTAGTTCCCACGGAACAACGAACCCAAAACGTAGATGCCAAGCGCCACCAGAGTCAGGCCGACCAGGCGCTCAGCGATCCGGTCGATCCCGCGCGGCAGCGAAAGCTGAAAGACAATCACCACACTGCCCAGGATGGCGACGGTACACGCATGTCCCAGGGCATAGAGCATGCCGAGGTGCATAGCTTTCTTGCCGGCCGTCTGGACGCTGGCGATGTCGGAGATGGCGGCAATATGATCGTAATCAAATCCGTGGCGGCAGCCAAGCAAGGCCGCGGAAACCAACGCGAGTTGAAGACCGCCGGATGGAATGATCACAGGGACTCGCCTCATCACTCTACCTGAAAGCCGGCTGCATGAAAACGGCGCCCCGAATCGTAGGGTGTTCAATAATGAACATAGCAGCGCTCCTGCGCCTCCCATACAATGGTTTGTATGGCAAAGATTGAATTTACTGCCCGGGAAACGGCCGACGGGAAAGAATTTGTATGTGGCCGCTGTTCCGGAAAGATGGTCCGGCTGGCGGAGAAGCAATTCGCCCGCCAGCGGCCCTATGTGATGGAGTGCAAGAAATGTGGCCTGGTATCCGGCAGTTGGGAAACACTGGATGAGCGTGACCAATTCCTTCGTGAAATGCCAGCTTTGAATTAGAAGCGTCTTGCGGTTGTGCCGGCGCTCAGACCATGCCGGTTTCGCAGGCATCATTGCGCTATGCGCTGCAGACGAGTACAGTACTGTTGAAACTGTATCCCGCACGGTTTGAACAATCTTGGGTCCCGCGCCCGGGGAACCTGCCCGGGGAGATTGGGAAAACGGACAGCCAGACCCGTGTGCGAAGCCTGGTGGACTTGCCCGACGCCCGGAGGAGGGGCCGCCAGATATGAGAGTACATCTAATCAATCCCAGCAATGTAGCTTTTGGCACTGCGGTAATTACTCCACGATGGCTTTACGTGCTGGCTGCAGCCACACCCCTCTCGTATGGCGAACCCAATCTGGTAGATGAAACCCTCGCCACCACCGATCCTCTGACGATCGAACCCGGAGATGTTGTGGGTATTGGCATTCACACCGGCAACGCTCTGCGGGGCTATGAACTGGGGAGAATCGCACGCCAGCGGGGGGCGTATGTCGTCTTCGGCGGCATTCATGCCACCCTTTACCCGGAAGAAGCCTCTGATCTGGGCAAGGCGCACTCCGTGGTGAAAGGCGATGGAGATGTGGTATGGGCCCAAGTACTTGAGCATTGCGCCCAAGGCACGCCCGAACCGATCTACGTAGGCGGCCGAATTGAAGGGACAGCATTCCTTCCCGCCCGCTGGGACCTGTTGCCGCGCGGACGTTATATGTGGGCTTCGGTCCAGACGCTACGCGGCTGCCCCAAGCATTGCTCATTCTGTTCCGTCTGGCGCACCGACGGCCAGCGCCCCCGCCAGCGCTCTTCGGATTCCGTGATGGAAGAAATCGTCCATCTGCGGCGCCTGGGATTTCGATTTATCGCGCTTGCCGACGACAATTTTTATCCGGTGACGTTGACCGACCTGGAATTGGCCGCACGCCAGAATAATGCGGCCCGTCTGGCCGAACTCAAAGAAATCCGCGCGGAGCGCTTCCAGTTGATGGCCCGCCTCGCCCAGCTTCCAGCGGATTCCGTGTTCTTCACGCAGATCACCATGGAGGCCGCCGAAGATCCGGAATTCCTGGCCGCCATGAAAGCCGCGCATATCCACGGAGCTCTGGTGGGTGTGGAGGCGGTCACCCCGGAAGGACTGAAAGACGTTTACAAGGACTTCAATCTGGCTGGACAAAACCTGGTGGACCGTCTGCAGAAGTTCAGGCGGCATGACATTCACGTCCTGGGTTCTTTTATATTCGGCTTGCCCAGTGACCGGGCATCGACCTTTGAAGCCACGGCCGCGGTGGCCGAAAAGGCGGAGTTGACCTTCGCGCAGTTTGTCATGCTCACGCCCTTTCCCGGCACAGTGGATTTCGCGCGCTGGGAACAAACCATGCAGGGCGATCTCACCCGGATTGCCGGCGTTCCACTCACCCGTGGCTGGCTCATTCCTCAGGCCATTCGCCCTAAACTTTTTTGGAACCATCCGGTGATGACTGCGGAAGAAATCCGGCAGCGTACCCAGGGGGTCTGGGACCACTTCTACAGCATCCGCATGATATGGAAACGCTCCGGCTTCCTGCGGTCGCTCAAAAGCCGCATGGCGTTCATTCTGATTTCCAAGCTCTACCGGCGGATGTATGCGGATACCGGCATCGCGACCGATAGCGCACGGGTCGCATGGTCGACACGCTGGGCGCGCTGGCTGGCCATACCAACCCGGCGCTTGTTCACTGCCCGCCCCTTGCCGGACCTGGAAGTCCCTCCGCGGGTAGAACCGGCCGCCGCGCTCGCGGGTGGGGTGCAATAATTGCGCCTGGTCGCGACCCATGGTCAGTGATCGACACCGTGGGATTCCGCCGTAAAGCCTGATGGCGCAAGCATAGTTTTCAGTGTAGTATTAATTGTAGTATGCCAGTTGTCCTCGACTCGGATAGACACGTTTCCGCTTTTCTTCTGCCTATTTCTGCTGAGAACAGCCAATCCAAGCACCACCACAAAGGAGTTCGCACTTGAAGAAGATTTATGTAGGCAATTTCTCTTTCAGCATGACAGAACAGGAACTGCGGGCGCTATTCGAGCCTTACGGCGCCATTGAAAGCGCCAGCGTGGCCACCGATCGCGATACCGGCCGGTCACGCGGTTTCGGTTTCGTTTCCATGCCTAACGATGACGAGGCTGAGAAGGCCATGGCAGCCCTGAACGGCCGGGATTCCGGCGGACGGGCACTCACCGTCAATGAAGCCAGGCCGCAGGCCCCCCGTAGCGGCGGTGGATTCCGCGATGGCGGTGGTGGCGGACGCGGCGGCGGCGGCGGAGACCGCGGCGGCCCACGTCAGCGTCGTGAGCCACGCTGGTGAAACCCAACGGCGTTGCCCGGCGCATGCGTGGAACAGCCGAGCCTGCATCCAACGCCACTTATATGGAAACCGTTGTCTGCGACAAGTGCGGACAACGGTTTGCCATCCACTACGAGCCCGCCTCCAGGACCGTAGAGCTCTCAAAAAAACAGGCTTCCTGGGTGGCCGACCAGCTCGTATGGGACCACATTCAGGAACGGAAACACCACGGAACCATTGATCTTCCGAGCCTGCTGTAACAGGCAGAACGCTGAATAAGACGAAGAACGAAGCAACGTATCTGTGGACCCCGCCCGCTGTACCCGGCTGATGCTTGACACGTCTGGGTAATGAGCGTAGCGTCAAATTAGAGCGAGAAACTTCCCCCTCACTTTTCAGGTCCTCTGAACTAAGTCAGACCATCTGGAGCCCTTCCATCTTAGCCGCCCTCAAACGACTTGAGGTTGTCTCTGTTCAATTTGCAAAGTTCTTTTCTACATGTCGGGCCGCCATCCGGCCGGGCAATGTGATCGAAGAATTGGGGAAAAAATGCGATCCGAATATGTGTTTGCCGCGGCCCGTGAAATCCACAACCGGTTTTTGCTTTGCCGGGTCACCTCGGTTTCCGCCCGCCGTCTTCAGGTGAATTCGCG
The DNA here is from genome assembly GCA_035568495.1 of Saccharimonadales bacterium (SeqCode). Lineage (GTDB taxonomy): Bacteria > Acidobacteriota > Terriglobia > Terriglobales > Acidobacteriaceae > Angelobacter. The sequence goes on from DATMNZ010000024.1 coordinate 3,990, forward strand.
GCCCCCGTCCGAAACTATCAATAAGTCCCTTCGCTTGATCGCTGCGTCAGCCCTGGCAACTTCCACAGGGGCCGTGAGCGGCGAAGTGATTGTCGATTTGTAAAGCCCGGGAACCTATGAGACAGCAGTCTTGGAGAACTGCGCAAGGCCACTCGGTCCTTGAGGCTTACGAAATTGATTGACGAATATCATTAGCCTCGTCACTGAGGCTACTCGAAGGAAGCAGAATTCCTTCCAAATCCACCAGACACTGGGAAAAGGAATCGGCGCTCCTTAAGGAAAGAATTTCCTGGTTCTGATTGTCCAGGTCGTACGCGGCGGCCGCTGTTCAAAACTGCTCATTTCCCGATAACCGTGGCCCGAACTTTTGCTCGCTCCTGTAGACGGCGGCCAGCCCTCCGGATTTACCAGCCATCAGGAATTGAAAATAAACTGTCACAGAGCATCTCTATCTGAGTCAGATCGTTAGCGTCAGGGGACAAGGACCTCGCGCGGCAGAATTCCCGCAAGGCATTGGATCTCTGGCCTTCTGATACCATGGATTCGCTGCAGCAATCAAAGACAGTGCTGAACAAAAGTTGAAACAGCCAGGCGATATGCCGAAGTAGATTCCACTGGAATATCCCTGATTCGGGAGGCAGGAGCGGGGCAGAACTGTGAGGTTGATTGGCCGGCCAATTTCGTTCGACCAAACCTATAGCCATCCTGAGGGCAGATTCTGAACTGCCGCAATTCCGGCTAGAGCGCCGCCTGGGGCTCTGGCCGTTGATCGCCGTCGGGGTAGGCACGATCATCGGTGCAGGAATCTATTTCCGCGCGGGAATCGCGGCTGCCTATTCCCACCCCCCCGCAGGCCCTTCGATCATCGTTTCCCTGGCGCTCTTGTGTGTCATTTGCCTGTGCATGGGGGCGTGCTACGCGGAATTGGCATCTCTCATGCCCCTGGCGGGCAGCGTATACACATACTCGTATGCTGCCTTGGGGGAGTTGGCGGCATGGGTGACCGGCTGGATTCTTATGCTGGAATACGGCCTCGCCAATGTCGCCGTGGCGGCGGCTTTCAGTGAACAGCTACGCGCGCGGCTGGCGGACTTTCACATTCTGATACCGGATCGATGGTCGCTTCCGGCCTGGTCCGAGGGCAAACTCTCAGGTTCTTATTTCAATGTTCCGGCCTTTGTGGTGTTGATGGCAATCACGCTGGTCTTGTCTTTTGGTGTTCGCGCATTCTCGCGGGCCAATCTGTTGATGGTGGCCCTGAAGGTAGGAGCCATTTTTCTATTCGTGACCGTGGGCAGCGCTTTTGTTCAGCCGCAGAACTTTCATCCGTTCGCGCCCGGAGGGACGCATGGAATTCTCTACGCCGGATTCATACTCTTTTTTGCCTATCTGGGATTTGATTCCGTGACCATCGCCGCGGAGGAGGCCCGCCACCCGGAACGTGATGTCCCGCGGGCAATCCTAGGCTCAGTGGTGGTTGCCGGAATCCTATATATTGCCGTCGCCGTGGTCTTGATGGGAATGGTGCCGTACGCCACGTTCAGCCCCGGCTCGGCGGCAGCCAAGGCGCCCGCTGAGTATGCGCTGAAACACTTTGGAGAAAAAGCGGCAGCGCTGGGCATAGTTTTTGCGGGCGTCATGGCCGGTATGGTTTCCACGCTGTTTGTATTTCAGTACGCGCAGACGCGCCTATGGTATGCCATGTCCCGCGACGGCTTGCTGCCCGAGGTGTTTTCGCTTGTACATCCAAAGACGAGGATTCCGCATTGGTGTACGTGGATTGGCGGGACCGCTGTAGCTCTCTGCGCCGGCCTCGTCGACCTGGGTGCAGCCGCAGACCTGATCGCATGTGGCGCCCTGGCCGCTTTTGCCCTGGTCCCAATCTGCGTGGTCTGCTTGCGCAAAACACACCCGGAACTTTCACGGCCATTCAAGGTCCCATGGATGCCCTGGCTGGCCCTGGCATGCTTGGTTCCGACTGCTGTGATGATGGCGAGCCTTTCCTGGACGATCTGGGTTCGTTTTTTTATCTGGCTGCTGATCGGGCTGGCGATCTACCTGGCGTACGGGCGTCGCCACAGCAAGCTCGTGCCGTGACCGCGAGGAAGAGTAATCAGGGGAGATCGGGTGATCGGAACTGCCGAGAGCATCGCGTCCCACCCTTACGCAAAAAGCGCGAAGGGTGGGGCACCCATCTTTAGAATCATCTCTGGAATCATCTTTGGAATCGTCTCCGGAATCAGCGGCGCGCATAGATTGGTGGCTGCACTGTGGGATGGCTCTGATATGAAATACCGGCAATGGACGCTACCAGAATCAGCGACGCCAAAGCCACCTGCGCCCACATTTTGCCGAACGAAGCCCGCCGTTCCAGTTGGGCCGACTTCTCCGCAATCACCTGGTCAAGCTCGCGGTGCAGACGCTGGCCCATCAGGGCCAGTGATTCACTTTCGATAGAGTGAAACCCATGCCGGAGCCGGCGCAATTGAGCGTGGCAGGAGTCGCACACACGCATGTGCTCCAACGCTTCTCGACCAAGACCCAGGCCCAGATCAAGACCAAGACCTTCAGAGTCTGCCGATTCGGGCAGGTACGCGGCTTCGAATAGAAACTGTTCACATCTCATAAGACTCCATCCTGTCATCGGCCTTTGGCCAATCGTTGCTGTACGCGGGAACGCAAGTGGGCCCGCGCACGGCGCAATCTGGTGCGCACACTCTCTTCGGTGATTCCCAGTGCAATGGCGGTTGCACCGGTAGACAGGTCATCGACGTCACGCATGTAAAGCACCGACCGGTACTGCGGATGCAGGCCATCAAGAATCGTTCTGAACACGCGGCCCAGTTCCTTCCAGGAATATGCTTCCTCTGGGTTGGCTGTGGGTTCTGCCGGTTCCCACCTATGACTCACCGCGGGGCCGCCATCAGCCGCATCCAAAGGCTGCCAGCGTTCCTTGCGGATTTCTCTTAACCGGGAACGTGCGGCATTGACTGCGATCTGGATCAGCCAGGTGCGAAACTTCGCCTCGCCGCGGAAGCGATTGAGATTCCGGAACGCCCGTAAAAACGTCTCCTGGACGACGTCCTCGGCGTCGGCGGCATTGCCCAGAATCGCCATGGCCCCGCGAAAAATGGCCGCCTCATGCCGGCGCATCAGTTCATGAAAAAGATCGAGCTGTCCGCCGCGTATCCGTTCCAGCAGCTCTAGGTCCTCATCGGGCTGGGAAGACGGACCGTCAGTGGGACGAGTGGGCATGGCTATTGCTCGAATGCTAGCACAGAAGAAACGCTCGTACATCCGGAAAGCGCGCTCAAATAAATTGTCACGCAGGGCCGGCAGTCGCCGTCTCATGATTGCAATCTTTGTCTGCTGTCAAAACGCTGTCAACCAGACGGCCAAGTTAGCGGCAGCCTGATCCCTTTCTCTATGCCGGGAGCCGTAGATGCTTCACGCGGCGATCGCAGTCGCTCTTATCTCTCCTGGCCGAAGAGCGGTCTTTCGCCCGGCGCGCAAGCTGACGGGCCTGCATTTCATCTGCTGCCGCTCTGATTCGGGACCTCAGGGCCTCCACTTGCGCGATGTGCTGGTCCAGTTGCCGGATCTTTCCCAGGAGCCGCTGAACGATATAACCGCATCGCAGCCTTGGCTTTAGTCTATGGGCTGGAGGAATTCATGAAAATCGCCGTCGTTGGGGCCACAGGGATGCTGGGACAACATGTAGCGCGGCAGGCTCTTCGCGCGGGGCACGGCTTGATCGCGCTGTATCGAAATCCCCGATTGCTGGATTCACTAGCGGACCTGCGCTGCGAAGCCCGCCAGGCCGACCTGGAGGATGTCGATTCTCTCCGTTCGGCGAGTACGATCCCGGCAACAGCACAGGAAGCTTCGTCATCGAGATGGCGAATCGTACGCTTCCGGGTTACGTGGCTGGAAAGCGGAACGTCGTCTATGCGGGGGATGCGGGACGCGGGCTTGTTCGGGTCTGTGAGGATGGGCGCCCTGGTGAGCGTTACCTTATTTGCGGCGAGAACCTGACCATGCAACAGCTCATGGCAAAGATGGCTGCGGTTACAGGGGCCCCGGAACCCAAGGAGATTCCCCTGGCCGCAGCCAAGCTGGTTTCGGCATGGCAGACTTTCAAGTACAAGCATTTGCACGGCCCGCTCCCGAAAGTATCGTCCAGCGCCATTGCGGTGATGTCTTCTGGTCAATACCTGGACGGCTCCAAGACGGCCCATGAACTGGGATATCGGCCCGAAGTCTCTGTGGAGGAAGCCCTTCGAAGAGCATTTGCATGGTTTAGCTCTCAAGGAAAGGTAAATATCGTTAGCCAAGTTCCTCAGGAGCGGAGCTGCCTTAGCGATCACTGCCTGCTCCAATGCCGGCGCTCACTGGGGCGTTGTCCCAGCGAACGCCATTTTAGAAATGAATTTCTGGAGACAGCATTGGAGTCATTCGCCATGGCGGGCGTATCTCGTCGCCCAAGGCCCTGAGGCCAACAACGCTGCGATCTGGCAAAGTACACCCACGGCGTCTTGACCTTGACCCGGAGAGGTTTTTGTCACTATCTTGTAAGGCGCTCTGAAAGGAAATGGTTTGCACACTTAAAAATAAGGGGGGAATCCTATGGCAGCGACAAAGACTGTTCCCACAGGAAAGGGGCCAGTTAATTTTGCAACAGTAGGCAGAGTCATCAAGCCGGCGGCTATGCAGCCGGCCAGGCTGACCACGCTGGTCAACAAGATTGATACGAAGACGGTAGCCGGCGCTGCCGCTTCTCTTCGCGAAGTTAAGCTGCGGCCCGCGCAGGTAGCCCCTGTGATGGCCCACATATTCAAAGCCTCACCAGACAATGCTCTCAAGCTTTCCAAAGCTGTGCTGGAGCACGCAAAGTCCGATCAAGGCGATGAGGGCCATGCGCGGGCGCTCTTTCAATGGGCGCAAGGCCCCAAGCAGCGCCAGATGGTATGCACTGCTTTTCGCCAGCAGAAGCTTGGGGCGGTAGCCATTCATCAGATCGGGGAACTTACACAAAAAGACGCTCAAAGCTACATGAAGGACTATTTCGAGTCTGGCGGCACCATCAATGCTGTGCTGCAATGGATGGAAATTGCCGGTTCGGTATTGAATGAGAACCTTGCCGGCAAGCATGAAGGAACCGCCGGCAGCGTAGTGAAGTGGGTAGGCAACCAGTTCAAGAAGGTGGCCGGCAAGGTGGTGGATGCAGTCTCGGGCATGGTCCACACCGTGAGCGACGCCATCAAAGCCGCGGGGAAATCGCTGGCCCATGTGGTGGAGCAAGTGGTGAGCTGGACGGCAGACCGGGTACGCGACGTTGTCCGCGCGCTGGTAGCAGCGGGAAAGACGGTTGCCGGGCTGCTCGCGGAAGCTGTCAAGCACGGCCTGGCCGCTCTGGATAAATTTGTCCACGCACTGCTGGCTGCCGGGCGCAGCATTTTATCCGTCCTGGATTGGGCCGCGAATCAAGCTTTGAATGTCGTGAAGACAGCCGTGAACGCCATGCTGGCCGCCGGCCTCAAGGTTGCTGCCGTATTGACCGAAGCAGTCAAACTGGCGGCCAAAGCGCTGCAACAAGTGGTGCAGGCCCTCTACCAGCTCGGCAAAAAGGCCGGGGAGATACTTTCATCCGTCGCCAGCACGGCCGTTTCCATCATTCACACCGTATTGCAAGGCCTGTTCCAAATCGGGGTGCAACTGGCAGACGCTGTCGTGGCAATCTGTCAGAACGTGCTTGAAGGGTTCCGCAAAGGTTTCTTCCAGGGCCTGATTGCTCTGGGTAAGACCCCGCTGGAGATCGTGAAAGCAGCGGCCAAAGGCGCCGGAGCCGTGGTTGGTCTCGCACTGGCTGTCATTATGGAAGTGTTTGGCGGCCATCGTCCACTCAACGACGCCGAGATTAAAGAAGCCCGGAAAATTTTTGGTTGGTCCATTCCTCTGGAGCGGGTCAAACTGGCCGTGGCCTCGGTTCCGGCGGATTTAGTCAACTGGATCAATGGAAACAGGGCTTTCACCACCATGTATGTAATTAACTTTGCCTCCTGGTTCGACATTGACAAGAACATGCACAGTCTCATTCATGAGCTGACGCACGTGTGGCAGGCAACTACATCCGGACCGGTGTATATGGTGGAAGCTCTCGACTCACAGCTCTTCGGTCGAGGCTACAACGTCACGGACGCCGACCTGGCGCGCGCCAATGGCAACTTCAACAAGCTGGAACGCGAGCAGCAGGCGGTGGTGGTGGAGTATTACTGGTGGGGCCGTTATGGTGGCGCTGGCTTCGATTGGAAAAAGTATGAGCCACTGGCCAAGGCGGTCTATAGGCCAGCAGCAGGAAGGGCGCCGGCGCCTCTTCGCGCGGCCGCTGCCGCCGGCCATCGGTAATCCGCAATGCTGCTCTGTGTTGGTCCAGAAAGGTTTCGTCAGGCGATCACCGGGAATTGGCGCGAGAACGGTGAGCGGGTGCTCTTTGTTCCTGAAGAGCATCCGCATTCGCCTGCGGCCATCGCACGTTTGGAAGCGCGTTGCCGGGCCGCTCACGGCAAGCCGAAGGCCGTGCTCCTCCTTGCGCCCAGGCGCTGTGCCCCCCAAAAAGTCTTGCCAGGGCCGATGATTGCCGGTGTGCCGGTGGGTTTGATGTTGGCCAATGGACCTGAAGACCTCACCGCGTGGATCAAGGGGAGAAGCCGCAAGGCCAAGTCTCGCGTGGGAATCATGGCTATGTGGCGGCGCTCATTTCTGGTCCTTGGTTCCCGGTTTCATCGCTGGCTGGAGAAGGGCGGGTATCCGGAAGTTGAGGACTGGTTTGCCACAGAGATGAACTGTCGCGAGGTGTGTCGCCGCATTGCCGTGGGAGCCCGGCTTGTGCTGTATGTCGGCCATGGGCGATCCGAAGGACTTTCCGCTTACCTGGGCTTGCGCTGGCGTGACATCGCAGCCGAACGCAAATTTGAATCCTGTGGCGCCATGATCTGCTTTGCCTGTGACACTGTCAAACGAGACTCGGACCTGCCGTTTGGATGCCGCATGGTGTTTTCGGGCCGGGCCCTCAGTTACTTTGGCTCTACAGATGCGGTAAAGTTACGGGCCAACGCGCAACTGGCCTCCATCGCCGGACAAGAGTTCGCTGCCGGCAGGGTACACACCCTGGCAGACCTCGTTCGCCAGATGGATGCCGTCACACAAAGTTCAAGCCGTCTGCGCTCCGCCCGCGAAGCCCTTCAGACATTTCGCATTATTGGAAATCCTCTGGAGCAGTTTGGCTAGTACTGTGACCAGGGGAGCAACACGGAAACCCGTCCTCAAGTCACCGATACGGCCAAGCGGCAAGAAAAGGCGTGGACTTCGCCCGTCAGCAGGTTGCCGACCTTCTGGGAACGGGCTCTGCGGAGATCATTTTCACCCACCGAGGTCATGATTATCGCCGCCTGATCGATAAACGCATTGGCATTCATGAGCCGGGGATAGGGAAGTCCGATCCAACGATTTTCATGATCAACCGTTGCCAGACGCTCAGCGGAATACCCTGCCCCCCGCGTGGTTAGCGGGTTGCGTTCCGCCACCTGGGCCAGACCCGCCAGCAGACGGCCCATGGCTTGCATGTGCCGGGCAACAGGACGGCTGCGCGCTCCGCGAATGGCATTCTCAATCAGCGGATACATAGTGATGGCTGCGCGCATCTGGTGACGGTCTTCACAATCGCTCCAGCCGCGCCGGGGATTCCCGATCAGTTCAGGCTGGCCTCCGGGATTTTCAGCCGGGGAACTTGCGCAAATAAATCGTCACGGCTAGGCATGCGGTCACGGTCTTATAACCACAATTACGTCCGGCGCTGACTGATTGGCTTCAAGAGATTAGGAATATCTAAGTTAGGCGCGAAGAGAAAGCACATGTTCGAAAGCCACGCAGACGCAAAGAAAGACTAGAGAAAGCCTGATACGCTTTGCCCTCAGTTTGCACTACTCCTTTAGAAAGCGCTGATCTCTCGATCTTTGATGATTTAGTCACAGGCACTGGATCTCCAGCTTCCTGGGGAACTGCGAGGGCAATTTTATGGACCGAAGACCTGCTGGAATACTAACTCTGGTGGTGCTGCTTGTATCCTTGGCTGCGCCTCCCTCCTTTCACCGATCCACTGCCAGTAACAGCACAATCACAGATCTGAGCGGACAGTCCGCGACTTCGAGGGTCCTTAAGGAGGCGAATCAGCGAAAGGCCCCGTCCAAATGCAAGTCGGCGCAGAATAGCTTCCGGGCCGATCTCGTGCGGGCGGTGCTGGTTAACTTCAGCAGAGGACTGGAACTCTCCTCAGATGTGGGTTCTGAATCCGATTGTACAACTCCGCCGATAAAGTGGAATCCCGGCAGGCCCGTTCAGGTGGTTTTCGCGCTTGCTCCTGACCCGGTGCATACCCATTTATCACTCTTCTTCGATCGCCACATTGATGCCCTACAGCAAGCTACGCAGGACGCTAAATGGATCTTTGACGAGGCTATCCTGCCCTGGGACAATAAGAATTATCCCGAATCTACAGATTTTCATCTGCGTCAGGAGCAGTCAAGATTTGAGGAGGAGAAGGAGAAACAGCCGGGGCTGCTTATTTTCCGGCACGCTCCCGGGCCAAGTCATTCTGAGGTGCCCGACAAGCTGTTGGTTTTCGTGATTGGTGAGACTGCCACTGCAGGCATTCATAAAGAGCAATTCCGAAATGCCATAGCGCTGATGAAATCGTTGCTTGGCGGGCACACGCCAAATGAGTTGCGGATCCTCGGACCTACCTTCTCCGGATCGCTGCAGTCCCTGGCCGACCTGTTGAGTTGTTCCAAGGACAAGAGTGGCTTCCCGTGTGGGGCTCCAATCTTTGTGTATAGCGGGACGGTAACGGATTGTTCCAGTGTGCTAGCCTTCCACAAAGCCTCCATGTTGCTGCGAGACAATGCTCAATCGGAGTTGCCAAAGCGACAGCCGGATGCTTCGGGGAACCAGTCGCCCGGAAGACCGAGTGCTGCCAGGCATGCTGCCGAATCCAACTCGAGACCGAAGATCGAGTTCCGAACTCTGCAGGAATATGACGTAAACACAATAGACCGTTTTTTGACGTTTGCTGTGGGTTATCAACACTCTGAGGTTGCAGTTCTTTCCGAGGATGAGACCGGTTACGGTAGATCTGCAAAAACTGCCAATGGAGATGTAGAAAGCGAGCGGAAGACTTGTGTTACTGGAGCAACAGAGGCTGACGTTGTTCACCTGTATTTTCCGCGCGGCATTTCTCAACTTCGCAGTGCTTATCAGCACAATACCGCCGAGCCGACAGCCACTGGGAATTCTGCCCGCACCACACTGCCGCTGGACCTGGAGGCGGGTAGCAATGACGACGACTCCGTCCGGCAATATGCTCACCATCAGATGCCCCTCTCGCAGGAGGCCGTGCTTCTCGGCATTGTCTCGGAATTAAAATCGCATTCCACCCGGCTGGTGCTACTGCGCGCAACCGATCCAATTGACAAGCTGTTTCTGGCCCGTTATCTACGCACCGCATACCCTCAGGGCCGAATCATCACCGTTGGAGCTGACCTGCTGTTTGCCCGCGAGATTCAAGACGCGGCCCTGCACGGCGTAATGGCATTGACCAATTACACGCTTACGCCGGGCGCAGAACACCAGTTCGAGGTTTACGGCAAAGCCCACTCAGACCGAGTGTTCCCGAGTTCCGATGCCGTCGGCGCCTACAATGCTATGGCGCTGCTCCTAGCAGCAAAAGGTGCTGATTTAGAAGGCGTTGCAGCCGGCTCGGATGTGCCCATTTCAGCCGACGACGTTCATCTGGAGGAATACGACTGGCCAGTCTGGAGCCGCTCAACCACAACTGGCATGACGGAAACTCGCCCGCCCATACGCCTTATGGTCCTAGGACACAACGGTTTCTGGAACACTGCTGTCTTGCCAACCGACACTTCAGCGCACGGCATGGTGGCTAATCAGCAAGCAAAATTGGGCGCATGGGTCGAAAAGGTCATCCTCCGCCGGAAAAACGTCAATGTCGCTACGACTGATGATGGCCCGGCGAAGAATATGACGAGCGGGTTGCCCTTGGTTTCTTATACGCACGTTGTGTCGACGAATAACAAAGGCGCAGTACATATGCCAAACGACTGGAAACTGTTCGGGATTGTCGTTGTAGGCATGTCCCTGGCATACGTCTACTTTATTTGGACTGCCTCCATGCTATCCAGCAACGAAGCGGTTGCCCACCTTGCGCCGCCACTGCCCGATTCCCGCAAATGGCTGTTTGCCGCAACGGGTTACCTGCATTTTGCGCTGCTGGCTGCCCTGCTATGGGCTTCCGAGTACTACAGGGAATCGGCCGTGAAATCTGTCCTGCTATTTCTTGCCATGGTGCTGGTTATGTTGGTGTGTGCGCATGATCTGGTGCGTCGGCATTCAAAGCTGGCCGCCTACTTATTCCTGGGTGCCTGCATTCTCACGCTCCTTTGGCTGGACCACATCTGGGGCAGAGACTACGTGGATTACATGTTCGTATGGCGCTCAGTGAATCTGAGCTCCGGTGTTTCGCCCCTGCTCCCCATCCTGTTGCTTTTGTGCGCCTATGTCTGGGCTGCCTGGTACACGTTGTCGGGAGCCGCCGTGGTGGACGACCGGCGGCGTCCTATTTTGCCCAGCGTGAGCAGTCTTGGAGGCACCGGAATCAATCCCAAGCCTATTCTTGGTTTTCGGTCAATCCTTGAAGACGATCATAAGAGCCTCTTGCAGATGCTGTTGCCTGACAAAACAGATTTGCGAACCGGAGTGATTATCGCTTTGGTGATCTCAGCCGTGATGAGTCTAGGCAGTGGAATAAGGCTTATTCGCACCCTGGAGAGTTCTGGTTATGAGGTTCTGCTATCAGTCTTTATCGTGGTGATTCTGGCGCTGATAGTTTCCAGCGTCTTCCGGCTCATCGGCATCTGGTCTCAACTCCGCCGTCTTCTCGTGGCACTTGACGCCTCTCCGTTTCGTCGTGGTTTCAAATGCCAAGAAGGATTTTCGTGGTCAGTATTGTTCCGCTTCGGAACTCCGGCGCCACTATTGGGCCGGATTCTCAGGCGCGAGGCAGAGTGTTTTCAGAAGCTGGTGAACCTCAAGGTGGCTGGCTTTGAGACAATTGCCAAAGATGTTTATCGCCGCGCTCAGAGCACCGAGAAAAGCTACGATGAAACCATGGTTCATGCTTTGGGCCGGCAGGGCTGGCAACTTCTCTTGTCGCCGAAGGAATGGGTCCGTGGAATCAATAAGCAG
>DATMNZ010000025.1:0-12256 GCA_035568495.1 Saccharimonadales bacterium (SeqCode)
AAGCATGCGTCCAACGCCTTCCTGGCCATGAAAATTTCGTTCATCAACGCCGTGGCCAACATCTGCGAATCGGTGGGCGCCGATATTGAAGAAGTCTGCAAAGGCATTGGCAGCGACAACCGCATCGGTTCTCTCTTCCTGCGGGCCGGCATCGGCTACGGCGGCTCCTGCTTCCCCAAAGACGTCGCGGCCTTTCGCTCGGTCGCCCGTGAATACGGATACCAGTTCCAGTTGCTCGACGAAGTACACAAGATCAATGAAGAACAGCGCCTGCGCTTCCTCAAGAAAGTGCGCCAGGCCCTTTGGACCCTGAAAGACAAGAAGCTGGCGGTGCTCGGCCTGGCCTTTAAAGACGGCACCGACGACGTGCGCGAATCTCCGGCGATCCAGATCATCAAGTGCCTGCTCGATGAAGGCTGCCGGATTACCGCCTTCGACCCGGCCGCGATGGAAAAAGCGAAGCTGGTGCTGTGCGACAAAGTGACCTATGCGCCGGATGCCTACACCGCCGCCCAAGGCGCCGATGCCCTGCTCATTCTGACGGAATGGAAAGAATTTGGGTCGCTCGATCTCGCCCGCATCCGCGAGTTGCTCACGTATCCAATCGTCCTCGACGGACGCAACCTATACACCAGTGACGAGATGACCCGCGCGGGACTCAACTACTACAGCGTGGGCCGCGCTCCGCTGGAGCTTACGCATCCCTTGTCGATCAAATCAAAGACCGGCGAGTAATCTGGGTGTGGCTCGCCGCAATCGCTATAATGGAATACGACCTGCGAGAGTGGCGGAATTGGCAGACGCACCAGACTTAGGATCTGGCGCCGCAAGGCGTGGGGGTTCGAGTCCCCCCTTTCGCACCAAGCTTACCCCCTTTTGGCCGCTGATTTCCGCTGATGAACGCCGATAACAACCTTAAATTCGCATCGAAACGAATCATCGACCCGGTGCGCCGCCCCAACTGCCGTTTTTAGGTTAATCGAAGACCGGTCACCGGAGCGACAACAGCCAATGGTCCCAATACGGTCAAGCACCCTCGCTCCGTCGATCCGCCTGTAAGGTTTTGCTTTTGGCTCCGTTTCCTGTATTTTGCGGAGATGCCTCAGAATACCGATCTCAACCTGCTGCATGCGTTCATGTCGTCCCGCGTTCCCTACTGGCAGACTCTGGGCATGGAACTCAAAGAAGTGGCCCCAGGGCGGGCGGTTTTCGAAGCCGAAGTCCGCGAGGGCCTGCTGCAGAACGGGATACTCCACGGTGGCGTTCTGGCATCCATCGCCGATTCCGCCTGCGCCGTGGCGGCCATATCGAAGGTCTATCCGCAGGCTTACGCCACCACGATCAACTTGCGGGTGTCATACCTCAAACCTGTGCCCACGGGAATATTCAGGGCTGAAGGCGTCTGTATCAGGGCGGGAAAGACCATCCTGTTCTGTGAAGCCGAAATCTTCAACGAGAAGGGCGAGACTGTATGTAAGGCTTCTTCGGAGTTGATTGTGGTTCCGGTTCGCGCCCCAGCGTAAAGAGGTGCGGACATGGCCGTGCCGCTTGAGGAATTCGCCAGCACAGCTAGAATTCAAACCGTGAAGTTCAACGTTCCCCGCAACCAACCGCAAGGTCCCTCAGGCCTACTCGCGCGCTCCTGACGGCCTTCGGGATGACATCGTCTCTGTCTCTTTCTCTTTCTGGTGAAATCATTTCTTCTCGGGCTTATCGAACAGTTTGGAGTCCAGCACCGGATTAAACTCATAGCTGTTGACCGTGATTGACCCGCCGGGATTGCCGTTGGCCGTCATTTCCGCGTGGAAAGGCACAGTAATCCCGTCTGCCGTCTTCCATTCGGAGTAATCTAGGACCTGCGTGGCCGGCCCGGTGGGCGTGTTGGCCTGGAATTGAGCGCGCAGAATGTGTCCGGACTTGGGGTCCACAAACCAGCGCACCTGCGACTTCCCGGTGGTCACGTCGAGTATCGCCGCTTGCACATCGCCCACTTTCTCACTGCCCTGGGCGCTGAAGATGTATTGCGGATCATCCTCATGCTGGGCCACCAGCCAGAACTCGCGGGACATCTCGCCGAGCAGATCGTCACGCTGGCGCTCGGGCAGCGGATTCACGTTGCCGCCGAATTCCAGGAAGCCTTCCTGCGATGCAATCACCATGCTCGCCTCACCCATGGGAAGTTTGAAATGGGCATGGATTTTGTCAGGCACTACGTCCGTCAGTTCCGATTCGATCACGTTTCCCTGGACGGAAATCGTGGACTTGCGGCGCATCGACTTGATGCCTTTCACCTTTTCCGCCCCACCCGCGCCTTCCACTACGCGGGCCAGAATCGCCTTGCCTTCAGGGTTCGAGGCTCGGGCCACGCCGGCAGCACCGGCTTCGCCGGTCGGAATCGTGATGTCAACGTTGGTGACCGGCCCGAAAGTGCTCAGTGGCTTGTCAAAGTCGGCCGCCTTGCCCACCACCAGCAGCGCGAATTTGCTCTTATCGAGGTATTTGTGCGCGACGCGATCGACATCCGCAGCCGTCACCGCTTCGATGCCCTTCCGGTATTGCTCCAGGAAGTCGGGAGGATATCCGTGGAATTCATACGAAAGCCGTGCCTGCATCACTTTGTCCTTCGAATCGTATTCGAAGATGAATGAATTCAGGATTGAATCTTTGGCTTTCTGCAGTTCATCCGTGGTCGCCGGGCGGGTCTTCATGGCTTCAATTTCCCGGTAGAGCCCTTCGATAGCCCGCGCCGTGCTGCCGCTCTTGGTGCCCATGGAAATCCGTGTGAGGCCGGGATGGCCGAGCAGCGCACCTGTTCCGCCACCCACCGAATACGCCAGGCCCTCGCGGGTGCGCAGGCTGGAAAACAGACGCGACCCGAAGCTGCCTCCGAAAATCTGGTTCAGCACTTCCACGGCATAATAGTCGGGATTGTCACGGCGAATACCCGGCGCCACCATGCGTATCTCACTCTGATTTACATCGCTTTTTTCCACGAAATAGACGCCCGTTTGAGGCGCAGGCACGTCAATCTGAGCAACCTTGACGTCGGGTCCCTTGGCCCAGCCGTCGAACGCCTTGCGCAGCTTGGCTTCCATATCGGCGGAATCAAAGTCTCCGGTAATGCCGAACAGGATATTGTTGGGATGCGCATGGCTGGCATGCCAATCCAGAAGGTCCTGCCGGGTAACGGCTTTGACGGTCGCATACTCAGCCACCCGCGCATAAGGACTCTGTGGCCCATAGCCTATTCTGGTGGCTTCCCGTCCGGCGATCTGCCCTAAGTTATCGTTGCGCCGGGCAATGCCCGTCCTGATGCCGTCTTTGGCCAGATCGATCTTTTCCTGACGAAACTCCGGGTTTTTCAGAATGTCATTGAACACTTCAAAGACAAAATCGAAATCGCCCTTGAGACAGGAAAGCGATACCGTTACCGATTCCTGATCGCTTCCGGATTCAACCCGGGCGGCGCGCGCTTCCAATAGGTCATCCAGTTGGTCGCCGGTGCGGGTCTTCGTGCCACCTGTGCGCCACGATGTGCCCAGAATCGATATCATGCCCACTTTGTCCGCGGCCTCGGTCTTCGAACCGCCCCGCAGCGATGCCGACGCATCGATGAGCGGCAATTCGTGGTCTTCCTGCAGGAAGATGATCATGCCGTTGGCCAGTTGGATGCGTTTGGGAATCTGCGGATGGAAAGGCGGCAGCGGAGGGCGCTTGATGGCCGCCAGGTCGGCTGTGGCCAGGTCGTTTTTCTGTTTCGCAGCGGGGGCCGCCTTGGCTGGAGCAGCCTTCTGCGCTGAAGCCAAGGTGGCCGCAGCCAGGAAGGCCGCCATCATCACTTTGGAATAGGAATATCGGAATCGCCGGTTCATTGATGCGTCTCCTTCTGCGGCCCATCTGCCGCGGGCGCCGGCTTGGGCGCGGCGGGTATGTTTTCCACCAGTGCCACGGTGCGGTTGGTTTCGACAAAAGTCTTGTTGGCGATGCGCTTCACATCCGCCTTGCTGACCTTATCGATCTTGTCTACGCTGCGGAATATCTCGCGCCAGTCGCCATAACGGGTCTGGTAATCGGCGAGCTGCTGCGCGAGCCCCTCGTTGTCGGCCAGCCGCCGGATCAGGTCGGCCTTGGCGCGGGTCTTTACCGTCTGCAGCTCATCGTCGCCCACTTCCTCGTTCTTTAGACGATCAATCTCCGCATGAAAGCCGGCCGCCAGCTCCTGCGTCGTATGCCCTGGCACCGGAACTGCGAAGAAGGTGAACAGGCCGGGATATTTCTGCCCCGGCAATCCGGAGAAGCCCACGGCAGCGGCCGCGATTTTCTTGTCTCTCACGAGGCTGCGGTACAGGCGTGACGTGCGGCCCTGGGAAAGAATATCTGAAATCACCTCATAGACAGCATCGTCGGGATCGCGATAGCCGGGCCGATGATAGCCTTCGAGGTAAATGGGCTGCGATTTGTCACGCAGGGTGATAGTGTGCTCCACAAACTGCTCGGGTTCTACGGTGGTCATGGGTTCCGGCCTAGGTGAAGCCGGAATCCTGCCAAAGTATCTTTCCACCACAGCCAACGCCGCTCCCGGCTGCAGATCGCCCACCAGCGCCACGACCGTATTGGAAGGCACATAATATTTGTGGAAGAACCGCTCCGCTTCGGTGGCGGTCAGATGATCGAGTTCGGAAGGCCAGCCGACACCTGACCGCTGGTAGGGATGGGCAACATAGGCCGCGGCAAAAAACTGCTCCACCATACGTCCGATCGGATTGCTGTCGGTCCGCAGACGCCGCTCCTCATGCACCACGTCTCGTTCCTTGTAGAACTCCCGCAGCACCGGATGCAGGAAGCGCGCCGATTCCAGATAGGCCCACAATTCCAGGCGGTTGGCCGGCAGCGAGTAGAAATAATTGGTGCTATCCATCGAGGTATTGGCGTTCAGGCCAGCGCCGCCTTCCCGCTCAATCAATTCGCCAAAACGGTTCTGGATCACATATTGGCCGGCATCCGCAACCGCCTTATCAAATTCGGCTTTCAGCCTGTCGGCCTTGGCCGGATCGCGGCCGGTCTCACGGCGGTCTTCGTGATCGTAGGCCGCATAGGCTTTCTCCACCTTTTCGAGCGCGATCTTCTCCTTGGCATAGTCCGTGGTGCCGATCCGGTCGGTGCCTTTGAATGCCATGTGCTCGAACATGTGGGCCATGCCTGACTGCCCTTGCGGGTCCTGGGCCGCACCGGCGTCGACCAGAGTGTAGAAAGAGAATACCGGGGCTTCCGGTCTCTGACACACGATGACGGTAAGCCCATTCTTGAGGACCTTGACGGTTGTGCGCTTCTCGAAAGAAGCTACGTCCTGGGCCATGCTGTTGCCGGCCTGCATTAAAACGGCCATACCCAGAAACACAGACCATAGATAGCTGCGCATCCTGCCTCCTGAAATTTCCGCCTGTTTTAAGGCGCATGGAAAGTAAAACTGCTGCGTCGGGGATTGTCAAACCGGGCATGACCTTCGGGCGTAGTCCCTTAGACCTGATCGTTCTCATGTACCGCCGGTTGGGACATGTCCATGGGAGTCATGGCAACGCCTACACAAAACATATGCAAGATTCTATGATCCAAATTACGCCGCTTTGTCAGTCTCTGCACAATATCAAGTCGGGTAATACCGGGAGGATCTTTCATGAAGAAGATCGCTGTTTTTACATTTTTTGCGTTTGTCCTGATTCTGGCGGGCTGCGGTGGCGGGAACACCGCCGCCAATAACACCAATGCAGGGCCGGCAAATGCGTCCTTGTTTACTGGTGACGCGGTCAACCCCGCGATCCTCAGATTTGAATTGACCGTCAGCGCGATTACGCTGACCGGCACGTCGCCCACACCCACTACCGGCAATCTGTTGTCGCAACCGGCGGAGGTTGAATTTGTCCACCAGGCGGGCACCTTCGAACCGCTGGCCCTGGTCAATATTCCCGCCGGGACTTACTCCGGCGCGACGCTTACAGTCAGCAACCCTCAAGTGGTGGTCGTCAACGGCACGACGCCCACCACCGTGCCGGCCACGCTTTCGAGCACCACGATCACGGTGACGTTCAGTCCATCGATAACGGTCAGCAGCACCAGCAATTCGCAGATCAACTTTGATCTGGATCTGGCCGCTTCGGTCACGCTCAATGGCAATCCAGTGATCACCTCGGCCACGGTCAATCCGAAATTCAACGTCACCACTTCCACCGTGAACGCCACCGGCAAAGAAGACGACGACAGCGGTGAAATCGAAGATGTCCACGGCAGCGTCACCGCGATCGCCGCGCCGAACTTCACCCTTCAGACCGCGCAGGCGACCATCACCTTTGTCACCGACAGCACCACCCGGTTCAGCGACGGCATTGCCCAGCTCTCTGACCTGAAGGCCGGAGACATCGTGGAAGTCGATGGCGTCACCAGGTCCGATGGGAGCAAGCTCGCCACCAAGGTGGAGAGAGAAGGCACGCAATCAGGAGATGAAGTCGAAGGCATCATCAGCGCCGTGACCGGCACACCGGCCACCGCGTTGACCATTGCCCGCCAGATCAGCGCGTCGGCCAACACCGCCACCACCGTGGACATCACCGTCAACAGCTCGACGGTGTTCAGTGTGCGTGCCGACAAGCTCAGCCTGATCACGCCGGCCTTCGATGCCAGTCACATCGGCAAAGGCCAGCGCATCGAGGCCGATGCCACCACCGCCGGGTCTCCGCTGGTGGCCACCAAGCTGAAACTTCGCGAGCAGGGCATTGTCGGCCAGATAGCGGCCTCGCCTGTCCCGACCGCCTCCAGCTTCACGCTCAACATCGATCCCACGTCGGCGTTCGGCAAGCTGAGCGGCGCAACCTCCGTGACTGTCATCATCCCCAACGGGGCCCAGGAGAAAGCAACTCCCTCGGCCGGCGCGACCGTCCTAGTGCGCGGGCTGGTGTTTGTCAACGGCTCAACCTACACGATGATCGGGACCCGCGAAGAAAGCAATTAGTACAGCGACTGGGAGATTCAGTAACCTTCGCAGATCTGGTGATCGGGTGATCGGAAATACGATCTCGCATCAGGTTTCACGTAATCCTTCCAACCCCAAGGCCCGCTTCGGCGGGCCTTGGTTATTCATGTTTCTCAGTATTACTAATATTCAGAATCTTCGCGGTGCGCGATGATTTTCGGAGGCCGCTCACCGCTAAATTCCACGTGACCCGCAAGAACCACAAGGTCCCTCAGCCCCTTCGGCAAGCTCAGGGCAAGCTCTACTCGCGCGCTGAAGAAAGCGCGCGCTCCTAACGGGCTTGGGGATGACATCATTGCTCTTGTTGCGCTTTCTCTGCGCCCCGGCGCTGTCTGCGGTCCAAGCTTTCGTTTTTCCTTTGCGCCCTTGGCGTCCTTTGCGGTGGAATTGTTTTGGTTACGGCCCCATCGCACTGTGATTAAATGTCGTACATGAAG
Organism: Saccharimonadales bacterium (SeqCode); assembly: GCA_035568495.1. GTDB lineage: Bacteria > Acidobacteriota > Terriglobia > Terriglobales > Acidobacteriaceae > Angelobacter. The sequence continues at coordinate 7,462 of DATMNZ010000025.1, forward strand.
ATCAGCAAACACGTCTTCCGGCTGGCGGAGAAATTCCGCGTCAGCCATGGCAAATCTTTTCGCCTGAAAGACTTCGATCCCGCGGATACGGCCGGGCTGCACTCCAAAGAGCAGGCCGAGGAATTCCTGCAGCAGAGCATCGCTGTGCTGAACGATCTGCAGGAAAAACTCTATGCCCAGGACCAATGGGCGGTCCTATTGATCTTCCAGGCCATGGACGCGGCCGGCAAAGACGGCGTGATTAAGCATGTAATGTCGGGTATCAATCCCCAGGGCTGCCAGGTGGTGAGCTTCAAGCAGCCGTCTTCCGAAGAGCTCAACCATGACTACATGTGGCGCGCCGCCCGAGCACTACCTGAACGCGGAAGGATTGGGATCTTCAACCGCTCTTACTATGAAGAAGTGCTGGTGGTGCGCGTACACCAGGAGTTACTGGCCAAGCAACACCTGCCGCTGGGGCTGGTCACCAAGGGAATATGGAAGGAACGGTTCGAAGACATCCATGCCTTTGAACGCTATCTCTCGCACAACGGCGTGGTGGTGCGTAAGTTCTTTCTGCATGTCTCCAAGGAAGCGCAGCAACAGAGGTTCCTGAAACGTCTGGAAGAACCGGAAAAGAATTGGAAGTTTTCCGATAGCGACGTGCAGGAGCGCCAGCACTGGGAGAGCTACATGAGCGCCTACAACGACCTGATATGCCACACCGCCACGCCCGCCGCACCCTGGTACGTGGTGCCTGCCGACCACAAATATGTCACCCACGCCGTGGTGTGCGCCGCCGTCATCGAGACCCTGCAGGACCTGAAGCTGTCGTTTCCACAGGTCGATCCCAAGCGGCGCAAGGACCTGGAAGCCGTGCGCGCGGCCCTGGAGAAGAAAAGCCATCCCCGGAAGTAAATTGCGCCACAGAAAAACCTAGCCGCGAATTTACGCGAATGAACGCGAATTTGGTGCTTGGTATTGGTACTCGGTATTTGGTATTTGGTACTTGGTATTCGGTTGCTGGAAAGCCGGAAGTCCGCAAAAAATTGAGCGGCAATTCCAAATACCAAGTACCAAGTACCTTCTTCTCGTTTTCTCCGTGCCTCCGTGGTGCGCCTTGCTTTTGGTTGCAGCTACGTTACCTGCCAGTCGTCAGCACCACCTTACCCGTCGATTTCCGCTGCTGTAGCATCTCCAGGGCCTGACTCGCTTCTTTGAGATCGAAGCGGTGGGAGACATGGGGCTTGAGCTTGCCCTGGCTGAACCACTCGATCAGTTGCACCAGGGATTTCTGCAGCAGTTGCGGTTTGCGCGACTGGTACGACCCCCAATAGAAGCCGATCACGTCGATGTTTTTGACCAGGGCGAGATTGGCGGGGACCTGCGGGATGCGTCCGGCGGCAAAGCCGATGATGATGATGCGGCCTTCCCAGGCGAGGCAGCGCAGACCGGCGTCAAAGATATCTCCGCCCACCGGATCATAAACCACGTCCACACCGCGGCCCCCGGTAATGGCCTTGACCCGTTCGCGGACGTCTTCCTTGGAATAATCAATCAGGTGGTCTGCGCCGTGCTGCTGCGCCACCACCAGCTTCTCCGCGCTGCTGGCGGCCGCGATCACGTGCGCGCCCATGGCTTTGCCAATTTCCACGGCCGTCAGGCCCACGCCGCCCGCGGCCCCGGTGACCAGCAGCCATTCACCGGGCTGCAACCGCGCCCGCCATTCCAATGCGCCGTGCGAGGTGCCGTAGGCGATGGGAAAGCCGGCGGCAGTCACGAAATCCATGTGCGCGGGAATGGGCAGAGCGCGCTCGGCGCCGATCACGGCTTCTTCCGCATAGCCGCCGCCTTCCATGATCATCATGACCCGGTCGCCAACTTTGTGATGGCGCACGCCAGGGCCAACCTCGGTGATTACGCCCGCGGCTTCAGAGCCTGGCGTAAAGGGCATGGCCGGCTTGGTCTGGTATTGACCGGCAATCAACAGCAAATCGGCAAAGTTCAATCCAGCGGCATGAATGGCTACGCGTACCGCCCCTTCCCGCATCGGCGGTGAAGGCAGGTCTTCCACCATCAGTTTTTCAGGACCACCCAGTTCTTTGCATTGCACTGCTCGCATGATTTCCCCCGTATGAGATCGTTCCATCGGCCCCTCCGCCGGATATCGGCCTGCCCGGCGTTGTGTTCAATGGTAGCTGGCAGTATATTGCTACAGTCGAAAAGAATCAGCTTCAGCGGTCCTTCCGGCCTGGCAATCTTGTCTGCCGCACACGTGGCCCGGGAAATCCGTCCGCGAACAGCATCTGGCAATTAAAAACACAAAAAGAGAGAGAAACGCATCCATGAGCGATCTGGTCCTACTCAGCAAAGACAACGATGTTGCGATCATCACCATTAACAATCCGCCCGTTAACGCGCTCAGCCCGGGCGTGCCGGAAGGCATTGCCACGGCCATCGCGCAAATTGACAAAGACGCAAGCGTAAAGGCCGTAGTACTGATCGGGGGCGGCAGGACATTCATAGCCGGCGCCGACATCAAAGAGTTCGGCAAGATGACCTCAGGCGTCACCCAGCGAGGCACATCGGCCTTCCTGCCGCTGCTGGTGAGCATTGAAGATTGCAGCAAGCCGGTGGTGATGGCCATCCACGGCACCGCCTTCGGTGGCGGCCTGGAGCTGGCCATGGCCGGGCACTACCGTGTCGCCTCGCCAGACGCGCAGGTGGGCCAGCCGGAAGTGAAGCTGGGCATCATCCCAGGAGCGGCCGGCACACAGCGCCTGCCCCGCCTCGCCGGAGTCGCCAAGGCCCTGGAAATGTGCGCGGACGGCAACCCGATCAAGGCCAAAGCCGCCCTGGCCCTGGGCATCGTGGACCGCATTATCGAAGGCGACCTTCTGAAAGGCGCGCTGGCTTTCGCCCGCGAGATCGCCGGCAAGCCTGCGCTCAAGACCCGCGAACGCAAAGACAAGCTGGGTACGCCGGCTGAAAACGCCCCCCTGTTCGCCGCGGCCCGTGAAAATGCTCAAAAGAAGCAGCGCGGCCTCATTGCGCCGCTGGCGGCCATTGACGCCGTGGAAGCCGCCACCAAAATGTCGTTTGAAGACGGCAGCCAGGAAGAGCAGAAGCTGTTTCTGAAGTGCCTGTTCTCCGACCAGTCGAAGGCCATGATTCACGTCTTCTTCGGAGAACGTGAAGTGGCCAAGGTGCCGGACGTACCCAAGGAAACACCCTTGATCCCGGTGGCCAGCGCCGCGGTGGTGGGCGCCGGCACTATGGGCGGCGGCATTGCCATGGTCTTCGCCAATGCTGGAATTCCCGTGCTGCTCAAAGAGTCTGACCAGACGGCGCTCGATCGCGGACTGGCGACCATCACCAAGAACTACGCCAACTCCGTCAAGCGCGGACGCTTCACCCAGCAGTTCATGGATGAGCGCCTGAAACTCATCCGGCCCACGTTGAGCTACAACGACTTCGCCGGCGTGGACATGGTGGTGGAAGCGGTCTTCGAAGGCATGGCGTTGAAGAAAGAGATCTTCGCGGAGCTGGACCGCATCTGCAAACCGGGCGCGATTCTGGCCAGCAATACCTCCACGCTGAACATCGACGAGATTGCCTCGGCCACCAAGCGTCCGCAATCGGTGATCGGCACCCATTTCTTCTCGCCGGCAAACGTGATGCGCCTGCTTGAAATCGTCCGGGGCAAGGCCAGCGGCAAGGATGTCATTGCCACCTGCATGGCGCTTTCAAAGAAGCTGGGCAAGATCGGCGTGCTGGTGGGCAACTGCCGGGGATTTGTCGGTAACCGCATGTTCGGCCCCTACCGCCGCGAAGCCCAGTTCCTGGTGGAAGAAGGCTCGACCGTGGAAGCCGTCGACAAAGCGCTCTATGGCTACGGCATGGCCATGGGCCCCATGGCTACCGGCGATCTGGCCGGCCTGGATGTGGGCTGGCGTATCCGCAAGGAATTCCGCCATACGGAAAAGCCGGGTGTGCGCCAGCCCCTGGCGGAAGACAAACTGTGCGAGATGGACCGCTATGGCCAGAAAACCGGCGCCGGATGGTACAAGTACGACGCGGAACGCAAGGCCATCGTCGATCCTGAGGTCACCGCCTTGGTGCGCAAATGGTCAGCCGAGGCCAAGATACCCCAACGCCAGATTTCAGACCAGGAAATCATCGATCGCTGCATCTACATCCTGGTGAATGAAGGTGCAAGGATCCTCGAAGAAGGCTTCGCGCTACGCGCCGTGGATATCGACATCATCTACCTCACCGGCTACGGCTTCCCCAATCACCGGGGCGGACCGATGTGGTACGCCGATACCGTCGGCCTGCCCAAAGTGCTGGAGCGGATCAACGAGTTCCACAAACAACACGGCGAACTGTGGGAGCCCGCGCCCCTGCTCAAGCAACTGGCGGAACAGGGCAAAAAGTTCTCAGACTTCGACAAGGCCAAGAGCGGGGGAGCATAAGGAACTGAATTCCCTCAACGCGGCTTAGCAGCAAACAAGAAACTACCGCGGATGAACGCGGATCGGACTGATTCAAACGGTTCAATGAAGGGGCAAGATAAACCGTGAAATCCATCTGCGTTCATCCGCTGTTTTTCCGGTTAACGATAACCAGCGTCGCGTTTTTGATTCGCGTTCATTCGCGTAATTCGCGGCCAATTCAGCGATTCCGCAACTTGACCTCTGAACGCGATCCAATCCATTGATTCTGAAGTTTTTCTCGACTGGCTCCAGGAGGGGGCATTTTCGTATTGGATTTTTTAGCTTGACAAGGATCTCTTGTCTTGTATAATATAAATATA